>NZ_JBFALP010000007.1:0-339480 GCF_040660235.1 Streptomyces sp. NPDC049970
GGCCCCGCGAGCAATCGCGGGGCCCGGGGCCGTTCGGTGGTGCGGCGAGGTCAGCCGTCCGAGGGGTCCTCGTCCGGTCCGGCCGACGGGTCGTCGGGTGTGCCGCCGTCGCCGTCCTTGGGCTTTCCCCTGTCCGGCCGCTGCGGCTTGGGCGGTCTCGTACGCCCGCTCGACGTGTCCCGCAGGTACGGCGCGTCGCCGCTCTCGGTGGCGTGGCCGCCGGGTGCCTGGCCCGGCCCGCCGACGTCCCGGCGCCGGAGATACCGCTCGAACTCCCGCGCGATGGCCTCGCCGGACGCCTCGGGGAGCTCGGCGGTGTCCCGCGCCTCCTCCAGCGTCTGCACGTACTCCGCGACCTCGCTGTCCTCGGAGGCCAGCTGATCGACCCCGAGCTGCCAGGCACGGGCGTCCTCGGGCAGTTCTCCCAGCGGGATCCGCAGCCCGAGCAGGTCCTCCAGGCGGTTCAGCAGCGCCAGCGTCGCCTTCGGGTTGGGAGGCTGCGACACGTAGTGCGGCACCGCCGCCCACAGGCTGACGGCCGGCACGCCGGCGTGTGTACAGGCCTCCTGGAGGATGCCCACGATCCCGGTCGGACCCTCGTACCTGGTCTCCTCCAGGTCCATCGTCCTGGCCAGGTCCGGGTCCGAGGTGACCCCGCTGACGGGCACCGGCCGGGTGTGCGGGGTGTCACCGAGCAGCGCGCCGAGGATGACGACCATCTCGACGCCCAGTTCATGGGCGAAGCCCAGGATCTCGTTGCAGAACGAACGCCAGCGCATGGAGGGTTCGATGCCTCGGACCAGCACCAGGTCGCGCGGTTTCTCCCCGCCGATCCTGACCACGGACAGCCGTGTGGTCGGCCAGGTGATCTTTCGCGTGCCACTGTCCAGCCACACCGTGGGGCGGTTGACCTGGAAGTCGTAGTAGTCCTCGGCGTCGAGCGCCGCGAACACCTCGCCCTTCCATTCCCGGTCCAGATGTCCGACCGCGGTGGAGGCTGCGTCACCGGCGTCGTTCCAGCCCTCGAACGCGGCCACCATGACCGGGTCGACCAGCTCGGGTACCCCCTCGAGCTCGATCACCCAGGCCTCCTTCCCAAGTTCCCTTGTGTACGGACCAACCTTACGGCTTCCGGCACCCTCGGCAGCAGCCCGTTTGCGTCCGGTGGGGAACCGTGCACGGCTGTGATTCATCCGAGCTGTGTCGGGCCGTCGCCGATACGGATTCGCCGGATCCCTGGACTGTGTCCACCACATGGGGTTATACATCGGATGACCGACAAGAGATCCGATGTTATTCCCCTGGGGGCGCACATGAGTCCGACCGTCACGGATCTCGCGGTCGAGGACGTCCGGTTCCGCACCTCGGAGTACCTGGACGGCTCGGACGCCATGAACCCCGACCCCGACTACTCCGCCGCGTACGTCGTCCTCCGCACGGACGGCGAGGCGGAGGGGCACGGCTTCTGCTTCACCATCGGCCGCGGCAACGATGTCATGGCCGCCGCCATCGCGGCCATCGGGCCACACGTGGCCGGGCGCCCCGCGCCGCGCACGGCCGCCGACCTCGCCGATCTGTACCGCGCGCTCACGCACGACTCCCAGCTCCGCTGGCTCGGCCCCGAGAAGGGCGTGATGCACATGGCGGCCGGTGCCGTCGTCAACGCGGCCTGGGACCTCGCGGCAAAGCTGGCGGGCATGCCCGTCTGGCGGTTCCTCGCCGGGATGACGCCGGAGGAACTCGTCTCGCTCGTCGACTTCCGTTACCTCACGGACGCGCTCACCCCGCAGGAGGCGCTCGCCGTCCTGCGTGCCGCGGAACCCGGGCGCGCCGAACGCACCGAGCGGCTGCTGGCCGAGGGCTATCCCGCCTACACGACCTCCCCCGGCTGGCTGGGATACGACGACGACAAGCTCGTACGCCTGGCCGAGCAGGCGGTCGCCGACGGCTTCACGCAGATCAAGCTGAAGGTCGGCGCCGATCTCGACGACGACGTCCGCAGACTCTCGCTCGCCCGCCGGGCCGTCGGCCCCGGCATCCGGATCGCCGTCGACGCCAACCAGCGCTGGGACGTGGCCGGCGCCGTGGAGTGGATGAAGGTCCTCGCGCCGTACGACCCGTACTGGATCGAGGAGCCCACCAGCCCCGACGACGTACTCGGCCACGCGGCCGTCCGCGCCGGGCAGCCCGTCAAGGTCGCCACCGGCGAACACGTCGCCAACCGGGTCGTGTTCAAACAGCTCCTCCAGGCCGGCGCGGTCGACTTCGTCCAGATCGACGCCGCGCGCGTCGCGGGGGTCAACGAGAACCTCGCGATCCTGCTGCTGGCCGCCAAGTTCGGCGTACCGGTGTGCCCGCACGCCGGAGGCGTCGGACTGTGCGAACTCGTCCAGCACCTCGCGATGTTCGACTACGTCGCGGTCTCCGGCAGCTGGGAGGACCGGGTCATCGAGTACGTCGACCACCTCCACGAACACTTCGCCGACCCGGTCGTCATCAGGGGCGGCCGCTACGTCGCCCCGCGCGCACCCGGCTTCTCGGCCCGCATGCTCCCCGCGTCGATCGCCGACCACCGCTACCCGCAGGGCCCTGTCCGGCAGGCCCGCCACACCCCCGAGGAGACCGGCCGATGACCACCACACAGGATTTCGACGGACTGTCCGCCCTGGTGACGGGCGGTGCCTCCGGGATCGGGGCCGCCGTGGCCGCCCTGCTGCTCTCCCGGGGCGCCCGCGTCGCCGTGCTCGACCGCGACCCGAAGGACGCCCCCGCCGGGACGCTCGCGCTCGAGGCCGACGTGAGGGACGACGGGGCCGTGCGCAGGGCGGTCGACCGGGCCGCGGGGGAACTGGGCGGTCTGCACACCCTGGTGTCCAACGCCGGGATCGGCTCGGTCGGCACCGTCGAGGACAACGCCGACGACGAGTGGTCCCGCGTCCTGGACGTCAACGTGCTGGGCATGGTCCGCACCGCCCGCCACGCCATGCCGCACCTGCGCCGGGCCGCGGCGGGGCGCCCCGGGGCCGTGTCGATCACGCAGACCTGCTCGATCGCGGCCACCGCCGGGCTGCCGCAGCGAGCGCTCTACAGCGCGAGCAAGGGCGCGGTGCTCTCCCTCACCCTGGCGATGGCCGCGGACCACGTCCGCGAGGGCATCAGGGTCAACTGCGTCAACCCCGGCACCGCGGACACCCCGTGGATCGGCCGGCTGCTCGGGCAGGCCGAGGACCCGGCCGCGGAGCGTGCCGCGCTCGATGCCCGGCAGCCGCTGGGACGGCTGGTGTCCGCCGACGAGGTGGCCGCCGCCGTCGTCTACCTGGCGAGCCCGGCCGCGGCGTCCGTCACCGGCACCGCGCTCGCCGTGGACGGTGGGATGCAGGGGCTGCGCCCGCGGCCGGTCCCGCCGGCACCGCGCTGAGGGCGGGGCGCCGGGTGCGGACAGCGCCCGGCCCGGACGTCACAGGGCCGAGCGCAGCCACTGCTCCACACTCGCCACGTGCACCGTCGCCCAGGACCGAGCCGCCTCCGCGTCCCGGTCCCGCAGCGCCGCGAGGATCGCCCGGTGTTCGCGCAGCGTACGGCCGACCGCGTCCTCCTGGGTCAGGCCGCGCCACACCCTGGCCCGGGTGGTGGGGCCGGACAGGCCGTCCAGCAGGGAACACAGCACCGAGTTGCCGGAGGATCGGGCGATGCCGCGGTGGAACTCCAGGTCGCAGGCGACCAGTTCCTCCACCGAGGGGTCGTCCCCCAGCGCGTCCAGCTGGGTGGTCAGGGCCTCCAGCTGGGCTTCCTCGATCCGCTGCGCCGCCATCGCCGTCGCCGCGGGCTCGAGGATCCGGCGGACCGCCAGGAACTCCAGGACCGTGTCGTCGCGATGGAAGTCCACCACGAAGCCGATCGCCTCCAGGAGCAGTTGCGGGGCCAGGCTGGTGACGTAGGTGCCGTCGCCCTGGCGGACGTCCAGGATCCGGATCAGCGACAGCGCGCGCACCGCTTCGCGCAGCGAGTTGCGCGACAGGCCGAGCTCGGCCGCGAGTTCGCTCTCCTTGGGAAGCCGGTCCCCGGGGGCCAGCGCACCCGAGACGATCATTCCCTTGATCTTCTCGATCGCTTCGTCGGTGACGGCCATGAAGGGCCTCCTCGCACACAAGACATCCGATGTATCGCCTCATTATGCGTCCACCGGCCCGGGGCGCGTTTCACCGGGCGCCCACCCAGGACTCCGGCCGTCCCGGACCCGGCCCGCCGGCGCCCCGCGTCACTCCCAGAGCGTGGAAGGAGCCTCGCGCCGGACCGGAGCCGTGGCGGCCGTGCGGCACGTCCACCGCGCACGCCGAAGGGCGGCCCCCCGATCCGGGGGACCGCCCCTGCGCGGGCGTACCGCGCCGTCAGCGTCCGTCCGCCAGCATTCCCTCGACCCGCGCCCGGATGTCGTCGGTGGCCAGACCCCGGATGGTCAGCGTCGTCCGGCGCCGCAGCACGTCGTCCGCCGTCTCGGCCCACTCGCGGTCGCGCGCGTACGCGACCTGCGCCCAGATCTCCGGGGCGTCGGGGTGGATGCGCTCGCCGAGCGACGGGTCCTCGTCCGCCATCCGCGCGATGTCGAAGGAGAGCGAGCCGTAGTGGGTGGCGAGGTGCCGGGCGGTGTCGGCCGACATCCGCGGTCCAGGCGTACCGCCGCCGGCCAGCAGCCGGTGGGCGACCGCGTCCGGGTTGGCGATGCCGGGCAGCGGCACCTTCTTCGGCAGCCTGGCCATCGGCTCCATGTCCTCGGCGAGCGGCTGTCCGGGAAGCTCGGCGAGCTTGTTCATGACCGTACGGCCGATGTGCCGGAACGTCGTCCACTTGCCGCCCGCGACCGACAGCATGCCCCCGCGGCCCTCGGTCACCACCGTCTCGCGCTTGGCCTTCGACGTGCTCCCGGGGCCGCCGGGCAGCACCCGCAGGCCCGCGAACGAGTAGGTGATCAGGTCGCGGGACAACTGCTGGTCCCGGACCGAGAACGCCGCCTCGTCCAGGATCTGCGCCGTGTCCTTCTCGGTGACCGCGACGTCGGCCGGGTCGCCCTCGTACTCCTCGTCGGTCGTGCCGAGCAGCAGCATGTCCTCCCACGGCAGGGCGAACGTGATGCGGTACTTGTCGATGGGGGTGGCCAGCGCGGCCTTCCACGGCCGGGTGCGCTTCAGGACCAGGTGCGCGCCCTTGGACAGGCGGATGGAGGGCGCCGAAGCCGGGTCCTCCAGCTTCCGCAGGTGGTCGACCCACGGCCCGGTGGCGTTGAGCACCAGACGGGCGTCGATGCCGAACTCCGTACCGTCCTGACGGTCCTTCAGTTCGGCGCCGGTCACCCGGCCCCTGGTGAACCGCAGCCCCGTGACCGCGGCGTGGTTGAGGACCTCGGCACCCGCGTCGACCGCCGCGCGGACCGTCATCAGCGCCATCCGGGCGTCGTTCATCTGGTCGTCGCCGTAGACCGCGACGGCTTTCAGGTTGTCCGTGCGCAGCTCCGGCACGTCGCGCCGTGCCCGGGCCGGGCTGATCACGTGGCCGACGCCGTCACCGAAGGCGGACAGCGCCGAGTACGCGAAGACACCCGCGCCGAGCTTGGCGGCGCCGTGCGGGCCGCCCTTGTAGACCGGCAGGTAGAAGGTGAGCGGGTTGGCCAGGTGCGGGGCGACCTGGCGCGAGACCGCGCGCCGCTCGAAGTGGTTCTCCGCGACCAGCTTCACCGCGCCGGTCTGCAGGTAGCGCAGACCGCCGTGGAGCAGCTTGGAGGATGCGGAGGAGGTGGCGCCGGCGAAGTCGCCGGCGTCCACCAGGGCCACCCGCAGTCCGGACTGCGCCGCATGCCAGGCGGTGGAGATGCCCAGGATGCCGCCGCCGATCACCAGGAGGTCGTACGTCGCCTTGGAAAGCCGCTCCCGGGTCTCGGCGCGGCTCGGGAGGGAGCCGGAGGCCGGATGCGTCCCGAGGGCGGGGACGCTCTGCAGGGTGGTCATGTCGTGTGCTCCTCAGCTCTCTTCGTCCTCGATCCAGCCCATGGTCCGTTCGACGGCCTTGAGCCAGCTCTTGTACTCGCGGTCACGCGTGGCCGCGTCCATGCGGGGTGTCCACTCGGCGGCCCGGCGCCAGTTGGCGCGCAGCGCGTCGGTGTCCGGCCAGAAGCCGACGGCGAGACCGGCGGCGTAGGCGGCGCCGAGGCAGGTGGTCTCGGCGACCATGGGGCGCACCACGGGCGCGTCCAGGAAGTCGGAGAGGGTCTGCATCAGCAGGTTGTTGGAGGTCATTCCGCCGTCGACCTTGAGCGCGCTCAGTTCGACGCCGGAGTCCTTGGTCATGGCGTCGCTGATCTCGCGGGTCTGCCAGGCGGTGGCCTCGAGCACGGCACGGGCGATGTGCGCCTTGGTGACGTAGCGGGTCAGGCCGGCGATCACCCCGCGGGCGTCGGGGCGCCAGTACGGCGCGAACAGGCCGGAGAACGCGGGCACGAAGTACGCGCCGCCGTTGTCCTCGACGGAGGAGGCGAGTGTCTCGATCTCGGCCGCGGACTTGATCAGGCCCATCTGGTCGCGCATCCACTGGACCAGCGAACCGGTGACGGCGATGGACCCTTCGAGGGCGTACACCGGCTTCTGGTCGCCGATCTGGTATCCGACGGTCGTCAGCAGCCCGTTGTACGAGTTCACCGGGGTGTGGCCGGTGTTCATCAGCATGAAGGTGCCGGTGCCGTACGTGGACTTGGCCTCGCCCTGGGCGAAACACGTCTGGCCGAACAGCGCGGCCTGCTGGTCGCCGAGTGCGGAGGCGACCGGGACGCCGTCGAGGACGCCGCCCTTGGCGTTGCCGTACACCTCGGCGGAGGACCGGATCTCCGGCAGGACGGCCGCCGGGATGTCCAGCGACTGGACGATCTTGTCGTCCCACTGCATCTTGTGCAGGTTCATCAGGAGGGTGCGCGAGGCGTTGGTGACGTCGGTGACGTGGACCCCGCCGTCGGTGCCGCCGGTCAGGTTCCAGATGACCCAGGAGTCCATGGTGCCGAAGAGGATGTCGCCCCGCTCGGCGCGCTCGCGCAGCCCCTCGACGTTGTCGAGCAGCCAGCGGACCTTGGGGCCGGCGAAGTACGAGGCGAGCGGCAGGCCGGTCTCGCGGCGGAAGCGGTCCTGGCCGACGTTGCGGCCGAGCTCCCGGCAGAGCGCGTCGGTGCGGGTGTCCTGCCAGACGAGGGCGTTGTGGACGGGCTCACCGGTGTTCTTGTCCCAGAGCAGGGTGGTCTCGCGCTGGTTGGTGATGCCGATCGCCTTGACGTCGGCGGAGGTGATGCCCGCCTTGACGATCGCTCCCGCGACGACTTCCTGGACGTTCTCCCAGATCTCCGTGGCGTCGTGCTCGACCCACCCCGGCTTGGGGAAGATCTGCTCGTGCTCCTTCTGGTCGACGGAGACGATCCGGCCGTCCTTGTCGAAGACGATGCAGCGGCTGGACGTGGTGCCCTGGTCGATGGCCGCGATGAACGGCCCGGTGGTGTGTGCGTCGGTCACGGTGTGCTCCCGGAGGTCTGTGTGGTGTGCGGGTCTGGCTCAGGCGAAGGCGAGGTTGTAGAGACCGCCCGCGAGTGCGGCCCCGATGAGCGGTCCTACCACCGGTACCCAGACGTAGCCCCAGTCCGAACCGCCCTTGTTCGGAAGCGGCAGCAGCGCGTGCACGATCCGCGGCCCGAGGTCGCGCACCGGGTTGATCGCGTAGCCGGTCGGGCCGCCGAGCGACAGACCGATGCCGACGACCACCAGCGCGGTGATCAGGGCACCGAGCGCGCCCAGGCCGTTGCCCTCGTCGTTGAGGCCCTGGGTCAGGATCGCCAGGACCAGCACGAAGGTCGCGATGATCTCCGTGACCACGTTCTGTACGCCGTTGCGGATCTCCGGACCCGTGGTGAAGACACCGAGCACGGGGCCGGCCTCGGGCGCGGACTTCTGGTCGACCATGCCTTCCTCGGCCGGCCGGCCGCGCACGATCTCGGGGTCGGTGAGGTGCGCGTGGAACTGTCCGTAGTAGACGGCCCACACGAGCACCGCGCCGATCATGGCGCCCAGCAGCTGGGAGGCGAGATACAGGGGTACGTCGCCCCAGGGGGTGCCCCCCTGGATCGCGAGCCCGATCGTGACCGCCGGGTTGAGGTGTGCACCGGATACACCGGAGGCTATGTAGGCGCCGGTCAGCACGGCGAAACCCCACCCGAAGGTGATGGCCAGCCAGCCGGCGTTGTGCGCCTTCGAGCGCTTGAGGGTGACGGCGGCACAGACACCGCCGCCGAGCAGTACGAGTATGGCGGTACCGATGGTCTCGCCGATGAAGATGTCGGAGCTGGACACCCGCGACTCCTTTGTCCTTCGTCCAGGGGGGAATGCGAAACACCGGGTCTCTCCGGTGGATCGCGGCCCCAGGCGGGTACCCGTCGAGCGTGGGTACGTCACCTGTAGGGCTTGACCGGCCCTCGGCACTGTCACACCCTAACGCGTATTGCCGTTAGGTGTTCGACAATGCCGACCGGTGAGCGGCAATGTTTCTCCCCGGCGGGTGGTGAGTCAAGGGGTGTGTGACGCGCGACTCGATCGTTACCGACGCCGCGGGGCGGGTTCAGAAGCGCCCGGCGCCCAGATCCCGGGATACGGCGCGTGCGCAGTCCCGCACGGCCGCGACGAGCTCGGGGCGCAGCTCGCCCCCCGCGCAGACGCGCTCCACGGCGCCCGTCACCGCCACGGCGCCGACCGGCATGCCGCGCCGGTCGTGGACGGGGGCTGCCACCGCGGAGACGCCCTCCCAGGTCTCCTCCACGTCGGACGCCCAGCCCTGCGCCCGGATCAGGTCGAGCATCGACTCGAAATCCTGCTCGTCCGTGACGGTGCGCGGCGTGAAGGACCTGCGCTCGACCTCCGTGGCCTCGCTGTGCGCGACGGGGTCGTAGGCGGAGAGCACCTTGCCCAGGGCCGTCGAGTGCAGCGGCTGCATGGCGCCGACCTCGAGCACCTGGCGGCTGTCGTCGGGGCGGAAGACGTGGTGGACGATCAGGACGCCGTGCTGGTGGAGCACGCCGAGGTGCACGCTCTCGCCGCTCGACCGGGCCAGGTCGTCGGTCCATACGAGCGCGCGGGCGCGCAGCTCGTGGACGTCGAGGTAGCTGTTGCCCAGGCGCAGCAGCTCCGCGCCGAGCTGGTAGCGGCCGGACGCGGCGTCCTGCTCGACGAAGCCCTCGTGCTGGAGGGTGCGCAGGATGCCGTGCGCGGTGCCTTTGGCCAGGCCCAGTGAGGACGAGATGTCGGACAGGCCGAGCCGACGCTCGCCGCCTGCCAGCAGACGCAGCATCGCCGCTGCCCGCTCGAGCGACTGGATGTTCTTCGCCATCGCGCCGTACTCCTCCACCTCGGTTCGACAATGCTGAACACTATCGGTCGATGCCGACCTGTGTCCGGTCGCGCGACGATTCTCCGCCACCCCGTGGTCGGGGCCGTTCCCCGCACAGCATGCAGTCCGCCCCGTGGGACGCGACGACCGGCCCGGGCGCCACCCGGCTACGCTGGCCGCGTGCCCCCTCCGCAGAGGGGCGCAAAGCCGACAGCCGTCGCACCCCAGGGAGAACATCCATGGCCTCGTTGCCGACCCCCTCAGCTGACAGCCGGACCCGAGCCGCGGCGCTCCGTGAGGCGCTCGCCACCCGGGTGGTGGTGGCGGACGGTGCCATGGGCACCATGCTCCAGGCCCAGGACCCGACTCTCGAGGACTTCGAGAACCTCGAGGGCTGCAACGAGATCCTCAACGTCACCCGCCCCGACATCGTGCGTTCGGTGCACGAGGAGTACTTCGCGGTCGGTGTGGACTGCGTGGAGACCAACACGTTCGGTGCCAACTCCTCCGCCCTGGGCGAGTACGACATCCCCGGCCGGATCCACGAGCTGTCCGAAGCCGGCGCCGGCATCGCCCGGGAGGTCGCCGACCGGTTCACCGAGTCCACCGGACAGCAGCGCTGGGTGCTCGGCTCCATCGGCCCCGGCACCAAGCTGCCGACGCTCGGCCACGCCCCGTACACGGTCCTGCGCGACGGTTTCCAGCAGAACGCCGAGGGGCTGATCGCCGGCGGCGCCGACGCGCTCATCATCGAGACCACGCAGGACCTCCTCCAGACCAAGGCCGCCGTGCTCGGCGCCCGGCGCGCCCTCGAGGCGACCGGCAGCGACCTGCTGGTGCTGTGCTCCCTGGCCTTCGAGACGACCGGCACCATGCTGCTCGGCAGCGAGATCGGCGCCGCGCTGACCGCGCTGGAGCCGCTCGGCGTGGACATGATCGGCCTGAACTGCTCGACCGGCCCCGCCGAGATGAGCGAGCACCTGCGCTACCTCACCCGTCACTCCCGCATCCCGCTCCTCTGCATGCCGAACGCCGGACTGCCCGTACTCACCAAGGACGGGGCGCACTTCCCGCTCGACGCCGAAGGCCTCGCCGACGCCCAGGAGACCTTCGTCCGGGAGTACGGGCTCTCCCTAGTCGGCGGCTGCTGCGGTACGACGCCGGAACACCTGCGACAGCTCGTCGAGCGCGTCCGCGGCACGGCTCCCTCGGCCCGCGAGCCGCGCCCCGAGCCGGGTGCCGCCTCGCTCTACCAGACCGTCCCGTTCCGGCAGGACACCTCGTACCTCGCGATCGGCGAGCGTACGAACGCCAACGGGTCCAAGAAGTTCCGCGAGGCCATGCTGGAGGCGCGCTGGGACGACTGTGTGGAGATGGCCCGCGACCAGATCCGCGAGGGCGCGCACATGCTCGACCTCTGCGTCGACTACGTGGGCCGCGACGGCGTCGCCGACATGGAGGAGCTGGCCGGCCGCTTCGCCACCGCCTCCACCCTGCCGATCGTCCTCGACTCCACCGAGGTGCCCGTCCTGCGGGCCGGTCTGGAGAAGCTCGGCGGCCGTGCCGTGCTGAACTCCGTCAACTACGAGGACGGGGACGGCCCGGAGTCCCGCTTCGCCCAGGTCGGCAAGCTGGCGGCCGAACACGGCGCCGCGCTGATCGCGCTGACCATCGACGAGGAGGGCCAGGCCCGCACCGTCGAGCACAAGGTCGCCATCGCCGAGCGGCTCATCGAGGACCTCACCACCAACTGGGGCATCCACGAGTCGGACATCCTCATCGACTGTCTGACCTTCACGATCTGCACCGGCCAGGAGGAGTCCCGCAAGGACGGGATCGCCACC
The DNA here is from genome assembly GCF_040660235.1 of Streptomyces sp. NPDC049970. Lineage (NCBI taxonomy): Bacteria > Bacillati > Actinomycetota > Actinomycetes > Kitasatosporales > Streptomycetaceae > Streptomyces > Streptomyces sp. NPDC049970. Next base: position 11,247 of record NZ_JBFALP010000007.1, read on the forward strand.
ATCGGCGCCATCCGTGAGCTGAAGCAGCGTCACCCCGACGTGCAGACCACGCTCGGCCTGTCCAACATCTCCTTCGGCCTGAACCCCGCCGCCCGCGTCGTGCTGAACTCCGTGTTCCTGGACGAGTGCGTCAAGGCCGGTCTGGACTCCGCGATCGTGCACGCCTCCAAGATCCTGCCGATCGCCCGGCTGGAGGAGGAGCAGGTCAAGGTCGCCCTCGACCTGATCCACGACCGCCGGGCCGAGGGCTACGACCCCCTCCAGCGGCTCATGGAGCTCTTCGAGGGCGTCAACACGAAGTCCATGAAGCAGGGCAGGGCCGAGGAGCTCCGGGCCCTGCCGCTCGACGAACGGCTCCAGCGCCGCATCATCGACGGCGAGAAGAACGGCCTGGAGGCCGACCTCGACGAGGCGCTGCGGACCCGGCCCGCCCTCGAGATCGTCAACGACACCCTCCTGGCGGGCATGAAGGTCGTGGGCGAGCTCTTCGGCTCCGGCCAGATGCAGCTGCCCTTCGTGCTCCAGTCCGCCGAGGTCATGAAGACCGCGGTGGCGCACCTCGAACCGCACATGGAGAAGTCGGACGCCGACGGCAAGGGCACGATCGTGCTGGCCACCGTCCGCGGCGACGTCCACGACATCGGCAAGAACCTCGTCGACATCATCCTGTCCAACAACGGCTTCAACGTCGTGAACCTGGGCATCAAGCAGCCGGTCTCCGCGATCCTGGACGCAGCGGAGGAGCACCGGGCCGACGTCATCGGCATGTCCGGCCTGCTCGTGAAGTCCACCGTGATCATGAAGGAGAACCTCCAGGAGCTGAACCAGCGCAAGCTGGCGGCCGAGTACCCGGTGATCCTCGGCGGCGCGGCCCTCACCCGCGCCTACGTCGAGCAGGACCTGCACGAGATCTACGAGGGCGAGGTCCGCTACGCCCGCGACGCCTTCGAGGGCCTCCGCCTGATGGACGCGCTCGTCGCGGTCAAGCGCGGGGTGCCCGGCGCGACCCTCCCCGAGCTGAAGCAGCGCAGGGTACCCAAGCGTGAGACCCCCGCGGCGGAGGTCGCGGAGCCCGAGGAGGGCGTGCGCTCCGACGTCTCGGTCACCAACCCCGTGCCGGAGCCGCCCTTCTGGGGCACCCGCGTCGTCAAGGGCATCCAGCTCAAGGAGTACGCCTCGTGGCTCGACGAGGGCGCGCTCTTCAAGGGCCAGTGGGGCCTCAAGCAGGCCCGGGCCGGCGACGGGCCGACGTACGAGGAGCTCGTGGAGACCGAGGGGCGCCCGCACCTGCGTGGCTGGCTCGACAAGCTCCACACCGAGAACCTGCTGGAAGCCGCCGTCGTCTACGGCTACTTCCCCTGCGTGTCCAAGGGCGACGACCTGATCCTGCTGCACGAGGACGGCTCCGAGCGCACCCGCTTCACCTTCCCGCGCCAGCGCCGCGGCCGCCGCCTCTGCCTCGCGGACTTCTTCCGCCCGGAGGACTCGGGGGAGACGGATGTGATCGGACTCCAGGTCGTCACCGTCGGCTCGAAGATCGGCGGGGCCACCGCCGAGCTCTTCGAGGCGAACTCCTACCGCGACTACCTGGAGTTGCACGGGCTGTCCGTGCAACTGGCCGAGGCCCTCGCCGAGTACTGGCACGCGCGGGTCCGCAGCGAGCTCGGCTTCGCCGGTGAGGACCCGTCCGACGTCGAGGACATGTTCGCGCTGAAGTACCGCGGCGCGCGGTTCTCCCTGGGCTACGGCGCCTGCCCCGAGCTGGAGGACCGCGCGAAGATCGCCGATCTGCTGGAGCCCGAACGGATCGGGGTGAAGCTCTCCGAGGAGTTCCAGCTGCACCCCGAGCAGTCCACGGACGCGATCGTCATCCACCACCCCGAGGCGAAGTACTTCAACGCACGGTAGAACGCTGTTCGACGCGCGGTCACGCACCGGTGCGCGCGCCGTGGGCGGGCGAGTCGTAGAATGGTCGGTCCAGTGCAGGCCGGTCGCCGCTCCCACCGGGAAGGCGGCCGGCCTTCTCGTCCCTCATGGAGGTGTGCCGGATGACCAGTACGGTCCCCGCGTCCCTGACCCGCACGACCGACGGGTCGTCCCTGCAAGCGGTTCTCCTCGACATGGACGGCACGCTGGTCGACACCGAAGGCTTCTGGTGGGACGTGGAGGTCGAGGTCTTCGCCGACCTCGGCCACCGGCTGGAGGACGCCTGGCGCGACGTGGTCGTCGGAGGGCCGATGACGAGGAGCGCCGGCTACCTCATCGAGGTCACCGGCGCGGACATCGCCATGGAGGAACTCACCGTGCTGCTCAACGACCGCTTCGAGAAGCGCATCAGCCGCGGCGCGCCGCTGATGCCCGGGGCCGCCCGGCTGCTGGCCGAGCTCGCCGCGCACGGGGTGCCCACCGCGCTGGTATCCGCCTCGCACCGGCGCATCATCGACCGGGTCCTGGAATCGGTGGGCCGTCACCACTTCGCCCTCACGGTCGCGGGGGACGAGGTGGCCCGGACGAAGCCGCACCCCGATCCCTACCTCGCGGCGGCGGCCGGCTTCGGGGCGGACCCGTGGCGCTGCGCGGTCGTGGAGGACACCGCGACGGGTGTGGCCGCGGCCGAGGCGGCGGGCTGCCGTGTCGTCGCCGTGCCGTCCGTCGCGCCCATCGCACCCGCTCCCGGCCGGGTCGTCGTACCGTCGCTGGAGCACGTGGATCTCGCTTTCCTGCGCGGGCTGGTCACGGAAAGGCGATAGCCGGTACACCGAGGGTGCTTCGTGGAAATGCGACAGGATTCCCGCTCCGAATCCTGTCCGTTCCGGACTTTCCCGGTGTTCGAAAATCAGGTCCATGTCAATGCGCGTGATGGTGTGCGAACGTGATTTGCGTCACTACGTGTGACGTCCGGAGTTCAGGTGGATGGACTCGTGCGCCCGTTTCGTACACCCATAAGTCCGGTTGATCTAGTGGTGTACGAAACATTCCCGGGCGTGGCATGGACAACCCGTCATCGGCGATCACCCAATGAATACGCGGCTGTTCCAGGCGGTCGGGCCGCCTTGCGGCGCCTACTAATCTCGGTTTTCTCACATGCCGGAATGAGGGAGACCGCCCAGATGAACCGCAAGACGCTGGTGCTGCCGGCCGTAGTGGGCCTGCTCGCGCCCGTGCTCGCCGCCTGTGGCGGGTCGGACGAGGGGGGCGATGCCATCGTGGTCGGGACGACGGACCAGTTCATCGCCTCGGCGGACACCCCGGCACCGTTCGATCCGGCCATCGGCTACGACGCGGGCATCTGGAACGTACTGCGGCAGACCGTGCAGACGCTGACCCACATACCGCGCGGCGGCGGTGAGCCGGTGCCCGAGGCCGCCCAGAGCTGCGCCTTCACCGACACGGAGAACGAGAGCTACCGCTGCACACTGCGCGACGGGCTCACCTTCTCCGACGGCACGCCCGTCACCCCGGAGGACGTGAAGTACTCCATTCAGCGCGTCATCGACATCAAGGACGAGAGCGGCCCGGTCGGTCTGCTCGACAACATCGACACGATCGAGACCAAGGGCGAGAACCAGGTCGTCTTCCACCTGAGCACCCCCGACGCGACGTTCCCGTACAAGCTCGCCACGCCGCCGGCCGGCATCGTCCCGAAGGACAAGTACCCGGCGAAGTCGGCCCGGGACGGCTTCCAGATCGACGGATCCGGCCCGTACACGATGAAGCCCGAGGTCAAGGGCGGCAAGATCGTCAAGGTGGTCTTCACCAAGAACCCGAAGTACAAGGGTGACCTGAAGATCAACAACGACAAGGTCGAGCTCGCGTCCTTCCCCGACGCCGTGGCGATGGGCAAGGCGCTGGACGACAAGAAGATCGACATGATGACCCGCACCATGTCGCCCCAGCAGTCCCAGGACATGCTGGCGAAGCCGAAGGAGGGCATCAAGCTCACCGAGATGCCCGGCCTCGCCATCAGCTACCTCGCGTTCAACACCGAGGACCCGGTGGTGAAGGACAAGGCCGTGCGCCAGGCCATCGCCCAGGTCATCGACCGCGGACCCATCGCGAGCAAGGTCTACGGCAGCACCGCCGAGCCGCTCTACTCGCTGATCCCGTCCGGCATCACCAGCCACACCACCTCGTTCTTCGACAAGTACGGCGAGCCCGACGTCGCCAAGGCCGCGCAGTCCCTGGACAGGGCCGGCATCAGCACGCCGGTGAAGTTCACGCTGCACTACACGACGGACCACTACGGCCCCGCCACCAAGACCGAGTTCGAGACGCTGGCGAAGCAGCTCAACGCCACGAAGCTGTTCGACGTCGACGTCCAGGGCACGCCGTGGGACAAGTACCGTCCCGCGCAGAAGAAGGGCGACTACGCGGTCTACGGCATGGGCTGGTTCCCCGACTTCCCGGACCCGGACACCTACACCGCGCCGTTCCTCGACAAGAACAACTTCCTCAACACGCCGTACCGGTCGGCGCTCGCCCAGGACACGCTCATCCCGCAGTCCCGCCGCGAGGCCGACCGCAGCGCCGCGAGCCCGGCCTTCGAGAAGCTCCAGGACATCGTTGCCAACGACGTGCCCGTGCTGCCGATCTGGCAGGGCAAGCAGTACGTCGCCTCGCTCGACGGACTGACCGGCGTCGAGTACGCCGTCAACTCCTCGGCCGACCTCCAGCTCTGGGAGCTGGGTCGCGGCGCCATCTGACGCGGCACCACCCCGAGAACCGGTGCGGTCCGGAGCCATGGCTCCGGACCGCACCGGTTCTCGTCCGTCAGCGACCCGTCGTCACTGGGCCCCGGGACGCACCAGACCGCTCTCGTAGGCGTATACGGCGGCCTGCACGCGGTCGCGCAGGCCCAGCTTCGTCAGCACATGGCCCACATGCGTCTTGACCGTGGTCTCGCTGACGAACAGGTCGGCGGCGACCTCCGCGTTGGACAGCCCGCGCGCGACCAGCTTCAGCACCTCCACCTCGCGTTCGGTGAGGGTGTGCAGGGCGTCCGGGACGGGCTCCTCGCCCGAGGGCAGATGGTCGGCGTACTTGTCGAGCAGCCTGCGCGTGATGCTGGGTGCCAGCATCGCCTCGCCCGCGGCCACCACCCGAATGGCCTGCACCAGCTCGTCGGCCGGCGCGTCCTTGAGCAGGAAGCCGCTGGCCCCGGCGCGCAGCGCCTCCACCACGTACTCGTCGAGATCGAACGTCGTCAGGACCAGCACCTTCGCCGGGCCGTCGCGGCCGGGGCCGGTGATCTGACGGGTCGCCTCCACACCGTCCATCCGCGGCATCCGGATGTCCATCAGCACGACATCCGGCTGGAGCGCCCGGACCTGGTCGATCGCCTGCAGGCCGTCCCCGGCCTCACCGACCACCGCCAGGTCGCCCTCCGCCTCCAGGATCATCCGGAACCCGGTGCGCAGCAGCGGTTGATCGTCGACGAGCAGGACGCGGATAGCCACGGAATCTCCTTAAGGGCCTTCGAGGGCCACCGGTTGTCCGGCCTCGGGCAGGACCGGTTCCATTCTGCCCTGCACACCCTCCACCGGGTCCGCCGGGCGGACCGACAGCGGATATACCGGGGGAGTCCCGCCGAACTCCGGACAGACCGCCCGGTGATCGCACCAGCCGCACAGTTTCGTCGGCCTCGGCCGCCACTCACCGGTCTCCGTCGCCACCCGGATGGCGTCCCACAGGGCCAGCAGCTTGCGCTCCACGCGCTCGAGATCGGCCGGCACCGGGTCGTACGTCAGCACGTCCCCACTGCCCAGGTAGACCAGCTGCAGCCGGCGCGGCACGACCTTCTTCAGCCGCCAGACCACCAGGGCGTAGAACTTCATCTGGAACAGGGCGCCCTCCGCGTACTCCGGGCGCGGCGCCTTGCCCGTCTTGTAGTCCACGATGCGGACGTCGCCCGTCGGGGTCACGTCGACCCGGTCGATCACCCCGCGCAGCCGCAGCCCCGAATCCAGCTCCGTCTCGACGAACAGCTCGCGCTCGGCCGGCTCCAGGCGGGTCGGGTCCTCCAGCGAGAACCAGCGCTCCACCAGCCGCTCCGCCTCGCCCAGCCACCCCGCGAGCCGCTCGCCCTCCGGGTCCCCCGCGAACAGGTCCGTCAGCTCGGGCTTCGACTCGACCAGGCGGTCCCACTGACCGGGGATCAGGGCCTTGGCCCGGGGAGCCGTACGGTCCACGGCCGGCGCGTCGAACAGGCGCTCCAGCACCGCATGCACCAGCGTGCCGCGGGTAGCGGCCTCACTGGGCTTCTCGGGCAGTCTGTCGATGACCCGGAAGCGGTAGAGCAGGGGGCACTGCATGAAATCGCTCGCGCGCGACGGCGACAGGGACGAGGGTGGCCGAGGCGGGCGCGGTACTGACGTCATGCAGCAGACCCTACGGCCCGCCACCGACACCCAGCGGCATACCATCGACCACAGAGCTCGTACACAGCATGACCGTGGCAGAGGAACCGACCGAAGGGACCCCGTGGACGAGAGCGGCGACAGCGGGCGCCCGCAGGACGGCGCGGGGGGTTCCGACCCCGGCACCGGACCTGACAAGGGAAAACCGCGACGTCCGGCGGACCCGGGCGGCGGCCTTCTCATGGGCCGTCCGTTCGGCGTGCCCGTGTACGTGGCACCGAGCTGGTTCGTCGTGGCCGCGCTCATCACCTGGGTGTTCGGCGGCCAGCTCGACCGGGTCCTGCCCGAACTCGGCGGAGCCCGCTACCTGGTCGCGCTGTTCTTCGCGATCGCCTTCTACGCCTCCGTCCTGGTCCACGAGCTCGCCCACACCGTCGTGGCCCTGCACTACAAGCTGCCGGTACGCCGCATCCAGCTCCAGTTCTTCGGCGGCGTCTCCGAGATCGAGAAGGAGTCCGAGACCCCCGGGCGCGAGTTCGTCCTCGCCTTCGTCGGCCCCCTGCTCTCGCTGGTACTCGCCGGGGTCTTCTACGTCCCGCTGCAGTTCGTCGAAGCGGGCACCGTCCCCGGTGTGCTCCTCGCCGGCCTGATGATCTCCAACCTCATCGTCGCCGCGTTCAACCTGCTGCCCGGTCTGCCCCTGGACGGCGGACGGATGCTCCGTGCCGTCGTCTGGAAGATCACGGGCAAGCCCATGAGCGGCACCGTCGCGGCCGCGTGGGTCGGCAGGGGCCTGGCCGTCACCGTCCTGATCGGCCTGCCCCTCCTCACGCACACCGGCGCCCTCGGCAACGCCACCGGCGACATCGGCGGTGTGGAGACCGTCACCGACGCGCTGCTCGCCGCGATCCTCGCCGGAATCATCTGGACCGGAGCCGGGAACAGCCTCCGCATGGCCCGACTGCGCGAACACCTCCCCGACCTGCGGGCCCGCACCCTCACCCGCCGTGCCGTACCCGTCGAGTCCGCCACCCCGCTCTCCGAGGCGCTCCGCCGCGCCAACGAGGCGGGCGCCCGTGCCCTGGTCGTCGTCGACGGACTGGGCAGCCCCAAGGGCGTCGTGCGGGAGGCGGCCATCGCCGGCGTACCCGAGCACCGCCGCCCCTGGGTGCCCGTCAGCGGCCTGGCCCAGGACCTCACCGAGGGCATGAGGGTCCCCGCCGAGCTCGCGGGCGAGGCACTCCTGGACCGGCTCAAGGCCAGTCCCGCCACCGAGTACCTCGTGGTCGAGGAGACCGGCGAGATCTACGGCGTCCTGTCCACCGCCGACGTGGAGCGCGCCTTCGTCAAGGCCATGGCCCGTCCCTCGGCCTGAGGGGCCCGGAAGGCGGCCCCCGAAATACCGGTAGGCTGGCCGCATGTCCGAACCGACCGGTGCCGCCCGCCGTCGCGGCCCATTCAAAGTCGGGGACCAGGTCCAGCTCACCGACCCCAAGGGACGCCACTACACCTTCACTCTCGAGGCCGGGAAGAACTTCCACACCCACAAGGGTTCTTTCCCCCACGACGAGCTGATCGGTGCTCCCGAGGGCAGTGTTGTCCGTACCACGGGAAACGTCGCCTACCTCGCGCTGCGCCCCCTGCTCCCCGACTACGTCCTGTCCATGCCCCGCGGCGCCGCCGTGGTCTACCCCAAGGACGCGGGCCAGATCCTGGCCTTCGCCGACATCTTCCCCGGCGCACGTGTCGTGGAGGCGGGAGTCGGCTCCGGAGCGCTCAGCACCTTCCTGCTGCGCGCGATCGGCGAGCAGGGCATGCTGCACTCCTACGAGCGCCGCGAGGACTTCGCCGAGATCGCCCAGCAGAACGTGGAGCGCTACTTCGGCGCCCCGCACCCCGCCTGGGAGCTCACCGTCGGCGACCTCCAGGACAACCTCTCGGACACCGACGTCGACCGTGTCGTCCTGGACATGCTCGCGCCCTGGGAGTGCCTCGACGCCGTCTCCAAGGCCCTGGTGCCCGGCGGCATCCTCTGTGCCTACGTCGCGACCACCACCCAGCTCTCGCGGACCGTCGAGTCCATCCGCGAGATCGGCTGCTTCGCCGAGCCGCAGCCCTGGGAGTCGATGATCCGGAACTGGCACGTCGAGGGCCTGGCCGTCCGGCCGGACCACCGGATGATCGGCCACACCGGCTTCCTCGTCACCGCCCGCCGTCTCGCGGACGGCGTCGAGCCCCCGCTGCGCCGCCGTCGCCCGTCCAAGGGTGCCTACGGCGAGGACTACAAGGGTCCCGGCAGCCGGAACGCCGACGCGAACAGCGACTGACCAACCGCGGCAACGCACAGGCGCCGCCGCCGAGTTCCCCGGACCGACCCGGGGCCGGCCGCGGCGCCTTCGCGCTGCCCGGGACCGTTCCGCCGCGACCCCGCCGTTCCCTCCCCGGTGTGAGGTGTGGCACGATGCTGGCCACCCCCGCCCGCCGAGGTCCGCTCGGCACCCGCCCCCACGGGCTTCCAGGAACCATCAGGAGACATACCGCGTGCAGACCTCCGTGCTCCCGGACCTCGCGCACACCGACGCCAAGGCGGTGCACTGGCTCGCCACGGCCACGGCGATGGCCGCCGTGGTCGCCCTTGCGGGGCTGCTCCAGCCCGACGCGGCCACCGCGACCGCCTCGGCCTCCGAGCACGGCGCCACGGCTCGGAAGGGCGGCGCGCCCGCCGCGACGGCGCCCGACCCGGCCGGCGTGACCTTCCCGCTCGACTGCGGCGGCGCCGGACAGACCGTGGCCGACAGCGCCCCCGGGGACCTCGACGGGGACGGCGCGCCCGAGACGGTCGCCGTCGTCCGCTGCGCAGCCGGGTCGGGCACCCCTCCCAGCGGCGTGTACGTCCTGACACGGCGGAGCGGGGCCGCACCCCGGGTCGTGGCGACCCTGGTGGACCCCGCTCAGCGGCTCGCGGTGACCGGTCTCACCGTCCGCGACGGCCGTATCTCGGCCAACCTGCTCGGCTACTCCTCGCCCGACGTACCGCGCTGCTGCCCGGACGAACTGGACAGCGCCTCCTGGAAGTGGAAGGGCAACGCGTTCGTCAGGTCCGCCGGCCCGGCCGGGGACGGCGCGCGGGCGGCCTGAGCCGTCAGTCCGCGTCCGGCCCGAAGACCTCGACGCTGTCCGAGACCCGGCGTACGTGAATACAGTCGCCCGGGCACTCCTTGGCCGAGTCCACCACGTCCTGGAGCAGGGGCAACGGCACCGGAGTGGTGGCCCCCTTGTCCTGGAGCAGCTCGTCCTGCGTGCTCTTCACGTACGCCAGGCCGTCGATGTCCAGCTCGAACACCTCGGGCGCGTACTGCACGCAGATGCCGTCGCCGGTACAGAGGTCCTGATCGATCCAGACCTCGAGGTCCTGGGTGTCGCCGCTGCCCGGAGCGTCCTGCTGCACGGTCATCTGTCCTGCCGTTCCCTGCGTATCTGCACCAATTGAAGCCAGCCCTGACGGGTGTTGAACACTTCGACGATACAACCGGCTGCTTTCCGATGCCGAAGGGTGGGTATTCCCTTGGCGTGAGTAAGGGCGCAAGGGTGAAGATCGGACCGACTCCCGGGTCTTTGTGATCTAGGGGTTTCAATCATCACCCACCCAGGTAGGGTCAGGAAGCGTCCAGCTCCCCTTGGAGGAGGTGAGGACCGTGGCAGCCCACGACGACGAAATCAACCGCGGCACCCGGCCCGCGCGCGGGTCAGAAGACCCGGCCGGCCAGGTCGCCTATCTCGAGCAGGAAATCGCCGTCCTGCGACGTAAGCTCGCCGACTCTCCGCGTCATACGAGGATTCTCGAAGAGCGGATCGTCGAGTTGCAGACCAGCCTGGCCGGCGTGTCCGCTCAGAACGAGCGGTTCGCCAACACGCTCCGCGAGGCCCGCGACCAGATCGTGGCCCTCAAGGAGGAGGTCGACCGGTTGGCCCAGCCACCGGCAGGCTTCGGAGTCTTCCTGCAGGCCAACGAGGACGACACCTGCGACATCTTCACCGGGGGCCGCAAGCTCCGGGTGAACGTAAGCCCCAGCGTGGAGCTCGAAGGCCTCCGGCGAGGCCAGGAGGTCATGCTCAACGAGGCGCTCAACGTGGTCGAGGCCATGGAGTTCGAGCGGGCCGGGGACATCGTCACCCTCAAGGAGATCCTTGAGGACGGCGAGCGCGCCCTGGTCGTCGGGCACACGGACGAGGAACGGGTGGTGAGGCTCGCCGAGCCGCTCCTGGACATCACCATCCGCCCCGGCGACGCCCTCCTGCTCGAACCCAGGTCCGGCTACGTCTACGAAGTGGTCCCCAAGAGCGAGGTCGAGGAGCTCGTCCTCGAAGAGGTCCCGGACATCGACTACAACAAGATCGGCGGCCTGGGCGACCAGATCGAGCTGATCCGAGACGCGGTCGAGCTCCCGTACCTCCATCCGGACCTCTTCAAGGAGCACGAACTGCGTCCGCCGAAGGGCATCCTGCTCTACGGCCCCCCCGGCTGCGGCAAGACACTCATCGCCAAGGCCGTCGCCAACTCACTGGCCAAGAAGGTCGCCGAGGTCACCGGACAGCCCGCGGGGAAGAGCTACTTCCTCAATATCAAGGGTCCCGAGCTCCTCAACAAGTACGTCGGCGAGACCGAGCGGCACATCCGCCTCGTCTTCCAGCGTGCCCGGGAGAAGGCGAGCGAGGGCACCCCCGTCATCGTCTTCTTCGACGAGATGGAATCGCTCTTCCGCACCCGGGGTTCCGGAGTCAGCTCGGACGTGGAGAACACCATCGTCCCCCAGCTGCTCGCCGAGATCGACGGCGTGGAGGGCCTGGAGAACGTCATCGTCATCGGTGCCTCGAACCGTGAGGACATGATCGACCCCGCGATCCTGCGGCCCGGCCGCCTCGATGTGAAGATCAAGATCGAGCGTCCGGACGCGGAGGCCGCGAAGGACATCTTCGCCAAGTACCTCACCCCTTCGCTGCCGCTCCACTCGGACGACCTGGCCGAGCACACGGGCTCGAAGGAAGCAGCCGCCCACGCGATGATCCAGTCCGTCGTGGAACGGATGTACACGGAGTCCGAGGAGAACCGCTTCCTCGAGGTCACGTACGCGAACGGCGACAAGGAAGTCCTGTACTTCAAGGACTTCAACTCCGGAGCGATGATTCAGAACATCGTGGACCGGGCGAAGAAGATGGCCATCAAGGCATTCCTCGAGCAGGGCCAGAAGGGCCTGCGCGTCTCCCATCTCCTCCAGGCATGTGTGGACGAGTTCAAGGAGAACGAGGACCTGCCCAACACGACCAACCCGGACGACTGGGCCAGGATCTCCGGAAAGAAGGGTGAGCGGATCGTCTTCATCCGCACACTCGTCACCGGAAAGCAGGGCGCGGACACCGGTCGCTCCATCGACACGGTGGCGAACACCGGGCAGTACCTGTAAAACGCAGACCGGCTGCGGATGCCCGGCAGGGCATCCGCAGCCGGCTGTTTTCCCCGCAGGTCCGGCCACACCCGAACAATGACGCAATTGATCTCCCCACCGGCGCAGAGGCGCTCTAGGCTCTGCGGTACCGCCGAGTCGCGCAGTGCGGGGACGGGCACCGCGGACCAGCAGCGGTACTTGAGCGCCGTTCCCGGACGGGAGCGGCGCCGGGCAAGGAGGGCCGCATGACCGTACGGCGAGTGATGGGCATCGAGACGGAGTACGGGATCTCCGTTCCCGGCCAACCCAACGCCAATGCCATGCTCACCTCGTCCCAGATCGTCAACGCCTACGCGGCGGCGATGCACCGGGCGCGCCGCGCCCGATGGGACTTCGAGGAGGAGAACCCGCTGCGCGACGCGCGAGGCTTCGACCTCGCCCGTGAGACCGCGGACTCCAGCCAGCTCACCGACGAGGACATCGGCCTGGCCAACGTGATCCTCACCAACGGTGCGCGACTGTACGTCGACCACGCGCACCCCGAGTACAGCTCACCCGAGATCACCAATCCGCTGGACGCGGTGCTGTGGGACAAGGCCGGCGAGCGGGTGATGGCGGCGGCTGCCGAACGGGCCGCCGCGATCCCCGGCGCCCAGCCGATCCACCTCTACAAGAACAACACCGACAACAAGGGCGCCTCCTACGGCACGCACGAGAACTACCTGATGAAGCGGGAGACCCCGTTCTCGGACATCGTGCGCCACCTGACGCCGTTCTTCGTCTCCCGGCAGGTCGTCACCGGCGCCGGGCGCGTGGGTATCGGCCAGGACGGCCACGAGCACGGGTTCCAGATCAGCCAGCGCGCCGACTACTTCGAGGTCGAGGTCGGCCTCGAGACGACGCTCAAGCGCCCCATCATCAACACCCGCGACGAACCGCACTCCGACGCGGAGAAGTACCGCAGGCTGCACGTGATCATCGGCGACGCGAACCTCTCCGAGATCTCGACCTATCTGAAGCTCGGCACCACCTCACTGGTACTGGCCATGATCGAGGACGGCTTCATCAACGTCGACCTCGCGGTCGACCAGCCGGTCCGCACGCTGCACCAGGTCTCGCACGACCCCACACTGAAACAGCTGGTCACGCTCCGCAGCGGACGGACACTCACCGCTGTCCAGCTCCAGATGGAGTACTTCGAGCTGGGCCGCAAGTACGTCGAGGAGCGGTACGGGGCGGACGCCGACGAGCAGACCAAGGATGTCCTGGCCAGGTGGGAGGACACCCTGAACCGCCTGGAGAACGATCCGATGAGCCTGTCGGGTGAGCTGGACTGGATCGCCAAGCGGGAGCTCATGGAGGGCTACCGGCGCCGTGACGGCCTGGACTGGGACGCCCCGCGCCTGCACCTGGTGGACCTCCAGTACGCCGACGTACGGGCCGACAAGGGCCTGTACAACCGTCTGGCGGCCCGCGGCAAGATCAAGAGGCTGTTGGACGAGAGTGACGTCGAGCGGGCCCGGACGAAGCCCCCGGAGGACACCAGGGCCTATTTCCGGGGCCGCTGCCTGGAGCAGTACGCGGACGACGTCGCCGCGGCCTCCTGGGACTCGGTCATCTTCGACCTGCCGGACCGTGACTCCCTGCAACGTGTGCCCACCATGGAACCGCTGCGGGGTACACGCGCTCACGTCAAGGAGCTCCTGGACCGCTGCCGTACGGCGGAAGAGCTGGTCCGGACCCTGACGGGGGCCTGAAAGGCGCTCCGGCTGGGAATCAATCAGATGACCTCCTGACGTTGAGGAAAGTACCGGGCCAATGTCGGACCCCGTAGGTAGGGTCTGATCAAGTGCTTCGAACCGAGCGGGGTGAGCTACATGGCGACCAAGGACACCGGCGGCGGACAGCAGAAGGCGACACGTTCCACCGAGGAGACCGAGGAGCAGGCGCAGGAAGCGCAGGGCTCCGAGGACCTCAAGGAGCGGCAGGAGAAGCTCAGCGACGACGTCGACGACGTCCTGGACGAGATCGACGACGTGCTCGAGTCCAACGCTGAGGACTTCGTTCGAAGTTTCGTGCAAAAAGGCGGACAGTAAGCGAAAATGTCCGAATCGGGAAAAGAGAAGTGGTGCTCCGGCTGTAAGAGGGATCTGCCACTTCCCTCGTTCACGGCGGACAAGAATCGACGCGATGGGCTTCAACCTCGGTGCCGGGGGTGCGTGGCTGCGTATGGGGCCGCGCACTACCGGCGCCGCCGGGAGGCTCAAGGCAAGCCGGTAAGGGAGCGCGTGGACGTTCCACAGGGGCACAAGGAGTGTCGGACGTGTGGCGAAGTCAAGCCGCACAGCGAGTGGCACCGCAACTCCACCGCCACCGACGGGCTGGCGACGCGCTGCAAAGCGTGCAAGGCCGTTCAGGGACGCGCAGGTCACCTGAAGCGCCACTACGGCATGACCGAGGCCCAGCGCGACGCCATGATCTCGTCGCAGTCGGGCGTCCGCACGGTCTGCCTAGCTGCTCCCGCCGTTCATGTGGATCACTGCCACAAGACGGGTAAGGTCCGGGCGTACTGTGCTTCAACTGCAATTCGGCCATCGGCAAGTTGGGGGATGATCCTGACTCCCTGCGCAGGGCCGTCGCATACCTGGAGGGAAACGCGTGGAAGCCAACACTCGTAGCACCGGGCGTCTACCAGCTGCCTTCCTGACGCCGGGATCGTCCTCGTTCATGGACTTCCTGTCCGACCAGTCGCCCGGCATGCTTCCGGGCAACCGGCAGCTGCCGCCCATGGCGGGCGCCGTCGAGGCGCCGCACGGCACCACGATCGTCGCGGCCAGCTTCCCCGGCGGCGTGGTGCTCGCCGGTGACCGGCGGGCGACCATGGGGAACATGATCGCCCAGCGCGACATCGAGAAGGTGTTCCCGGCCGACGAGTACTCCGCGGTGGGAATCGCCGGCACGGCCGGTCTCGCCGTGGAGATGGTCAAACTCTTCCAGCTGGAGCTGGAGCACTTCGAGAAGGTCGAGGGCGCCACGCTCTCCCTGGAGGGCAAGGCCAACCGCCTCTCCACGATGATCCGCGGCAACCTGGCGATGGCCATGCAGGGCCTGGCGGTCGTCCCGCTGTTCGCCGGGTACGACGTCGACCGGGAGAAGGGCCGGATCTTCTCCTACGACGTGACAGGCGGGCGTTCCGAGGAGCACGGCTACGCGTCCACCGGCTCCGGTTCCGTCTTCGCGCGCGGGTCGATGAAGAAGCTGTACCGCGAGGACCTGACGGAGGAGCAGACGCTCACCCTGGTCGTACAGGCGCTGTACGACGCGGCCGACGACGACTCGGCGACCGGCGGGCCGGACGTGGCCCGCCGGATCTATCCGATCGTCACCGTCATCACCGACGAGGGCTTCCGCAGGCTCGACGACACGGAATCCTCGGAGATCGCGCGCGCGATCCTGGAGCGCCGGCTCGAGCAGCCCGACGGCCCCCGTGCCGCGCTGCTCTGACCGGTCCGATGCTTCTCCGATGCACTCGTCACTGACAGAAAGGGACGGATAGCCGGTGTCGACGCCGTTCTATGTCTCACCTCAGCAGGCCATGGCCGACCGGGCGGAATACGCCCGGAAGGGCATCGCCCGTGGTCGCAGCCTGGTTGTGCTGCAGTTCGCCGACGGCATTGTGTTCGTCGGCGAGAACCCGTCCCGCGCGCTGCACAAGTTCAGCGAGATCTACGACCGGATCGGTTTCGCCGCCGCCGGCAAGTACAACGAGTACGAGAACCTCCGGATCGGCGGAGTGCGCTACGCGGATCTGCGGGGATACACCTACGACCGTGACGACGTGACGGCCCGTGGGCTGGCCAACGTCTACGCGCAGACGCTCGGCACCATCTTCTCCAGCGCGGCCGAGAAGCCGTACGAGGTGGAGCTGGTGGTGGCCGAGGTGGGCGCGGGCCCCGAGGGGGACCAGATCTACCGGCTCCCGCACGACGGGTCGATCGTGGACGAGCACGGCTCGGTCGCGGTCGGCGGCAACGCCGAGCAGATCAGCACCTTCCTGGACCAGCGCCACCGCGACGGGATGTCGCTCGCCGAGGCCCTCAAGCTGGCCGTGCAGGCCCTGTCCCGCGAGGCCAACGGCAACGAGCGGGAGATCCCCGCCGAGCGGCTCGAAGTCGCGGTCCTGGACCGCACGAGGCCGCAGCAGCGCAAGTTCAAGCGGATCGTCGGACGGCAGCTGGCCCGGCTGCTGGAGGCGGACGGTGCCGGGGCGACTCCGACGGACGCCCCGTCCGACACGGAGGAGCCCGCAGGCGGCGACGCCACGGCCGCGGACGCCGAGGCTCCCGCGAAGGGGACCGACGCCCCCGGCGAGGGCACGGACGGTTCCACGAAGAAGTAGCACGCTCCGCAGAAGCACCCCAGGTGCCCCCGGCCGTTGCACGCGGCGCCCGGGGGCACCCTCACGTGGTGGGCGGGGGAGCGGTGGAGCCGCGTACCACCAGGCTCACCTGGATGTCCCGGTCCTCGGCGTGCCGCCCGTCCAGGACGGCCAGCAGGGCCGACATACCGCGTCGGCCGACCTGTTCGGCCGGCAGGCGCACGGTGGTGAGCTCGGGCTCCACGGCGGTGGCGAGCGCGAGGTCGTCGAAGCCGGTCACGGAGATGTCGTCGGGCACCCGCAGCCCTCTTCTGCGGACCGCCTTGCAGGCACCGGCCGCCAGGATGTCGTCGTCGCAGACGATCGCCGTCGGCAGCGGCCCCGAGGACGTCAGGACGGCCTCTGCGGCCTCGCGGCCCGCCCGGACGCCCAGCGCGGAGGTGACGGTGCGCAGGGCGGCGCCGGGGACCTCGCGCACGGCATCCTCCAGCGCCCGGGCGCGTACCGCGAAGGTCCAGGTGTCCACGGCGGAGGCCAGGTGCACGATCCTGCGGTGGCCGAGACCCAGCAGATGCTCCGTCACCTGGCGCATGCCGTCCGCGATGTCGAGGTTCACCCGTGCCGCCGCGCCCTGGTCCTCGGGATCGCTGTCCAGCATCACGAGCGGGAGCTCCGCGGCCCTGAGCGCCCCCAGCGTGCCGGTGGCCATGGACGAGGCGATCACCCCGTCGAGAGCCGCGCGCGCCGAGGCGAACGGGTCCCTGGCGGGTCCGGCCCCGTCGGGCGACGGGTACAGGACGACGCCGAAGTCGTGCTCGGCCGCGACGGCCGCGGCGCCGGTGTAGACCCGGGCGAAGAACTCGTTGGTGAGGGCGGGCACGACGAGGAGCGCGGTGCGGGTGCGGCCCAGCCGGAGACTGCGGGCCGCGAGGTTCGGCCGGTACCCCAGCTCCCGTGCGCTGTCGCGCACCCTGTCGGCGGTCGCCGCCGACACCCGCCCGCGCCACTTGTCGCCCAGCACGAGCGAGACCGTGGCCTGGGAGACGCCCGCGGCCCGGGCCACGTCACGGCTGGTGGGCCGGGGTGGGGCGGGTTGCCGGGCGCTGCTCAATCGTGCCTCCGTGCTGTGCCGGCCGGGCGTCCCGGGATGGACTCGCGGACTGCCCACATGGTACGTATGGACGCGGACGTTATACGTAAAACCCCGAGGGTGCGACTCCCGGCGGGGGAGAGGGGCGGACATGGCCGCGGGGTATCTGGACATCCTCCGGGCGCGGCACGCCGCCCGGCTCCTGGCGGGAACACTGGTGGGGCGGCTGCCGAACGGCACCGCACACATCGCGATCGTCCTGTTCACCCGGGCCGAGGGGGGCAGCTACACGCTGGCCGGTGCGCTCGCCGCGGCGTACGGTCTCGCCACGGCCGTGGGCCAGCCCCTGCTCGGCCGGGCCGTGGACCTGTACGGCCAGCCGCGCGTCCAGCTGCCCGCCGCCGTCCTCTCCGCGCTGGGCATGGCCGGGCTCGCGCTGGCCGGTCTCGGCTCGCTCCCGGCGGCGTACGCGGCGGTCGTCATGGCCGGGGTGTTCACGCCACCGCTCGAGGGCGGCCTGCGTGCCCTGTGGCCCACGGTGCTCGGCCGCGAGGACCGGGTGCACCGGGCGTACGCCATGGACGCGGTGGCCCAGGAGATCATGTTCACCCTGGGGCCGCTCCTGGTGATGGTCCTGGTGTCGCTCCGGTCGCCGGCCGCCGCGCTGCTGGTCATCAACGCCGTCGGAGTGCTGGGGGCGCTGTCCGTCGTCCTCTCCGAACCGTCCAGGACCTGGCGTTCGGCGCCCCGTGAGGCCCACTGGCTCGGCGCCCTGCGGTCGCCGGGGCTGCTGGCCCTGCTCGGCGCCTTCTTCTTCGTCGGGCTCGCACTCGGCTCGATCACGGTGGCCGGTGTCGCGTACGCCGACGACCACGGCCGGGAGTCCGTGTACGGCTGGCTGATGGCCGCGCTCGGCCTCGGGGCCCTGATCGGCGGAGTGGCGTACGGCGCGCGGGAGTGGGCCGGTGCACCCGAACGGAGGCTGCGGGGCATCGTCGCGCTGCTGGCCGTCTGCTACCTGCCGCTGACACTGACGCCCGGTGTGCCCGCGATGACCGCGCTGGCCGCGCTCGCGGGTGTGTTCCTGGCGCCGGCGATCGCCTGCTCCTTCATCGTGGTGGACCGGCACGCGCCGCGCGGCACGGTGACCGAGGCGTTCTCCTGGCTCGTGACGACCTTCGGGGTGGGCGCGGCGGCCGGAACGGCGGTGGCCGGCCCGGCCGTCGAGCTCGGTGGCACGGCGTGGAGTTTCGCCGTCGCGGGGGCCGGTGGAGTGGCGGCGCTACTGGTTCTCATGACCACCGGAAGGGTCCTCGCAGCTCCCGGGCGTACGGCCGCTGTCGTGGCCGGTTCGGAAAATGATCGAAACGGTGCCGCCGAACCCGGTTTCAGCTCAGGCCATAAGGCGTAATGTTCAGTCATGGACCGCCGCATTTTCGGGCTGGAGAACGAGTACGGCGTCACGTGCACGTTCAGGGGACAGCGCCGACTGTCACCTGACGAAGTGGCGCGCTACCTCTTCCGCCGTGTTGTGTCATGGGGCCGCAGCAGCAATGTCTTCCTGCGGAACGGCGCCCGCCTCTACCTCGACGTGGGATCGCATCCGGAATACGCAACTCCCGAATGCGACAACGTGGCCGAACTGGTCACGCACGACAAAGCAGGCGAACGCATTCTCGAAGGTCTGCTCGTCGACGCCGAACGCCGCCTGCACGAGGAGGGAATCGCGGGCGACGTCTATCTCTTCAAGAACAACACCGACTCGGCCGGAAACTCCTACGGCTGCCACGAGAACTACCTCGTGGCGCGACACGGAGAATTCTCCCGGCTCGCGGACATCCTCATTCCGTTCCTCGTCACCCGGCAGCTGATCTGCGGTGCCGGAAAGGTGCTGCAGACGCCGCGCGGGGCCGTCTACTGCGTGAGCCAGCGGGCGGAGCACATCTGGGAGGGCGTCAGTTCCGCGACGACCCGCTCCCGTCCGATCATCAACACCCGGGACGAACCGCACGCCGACGCGGAGCGGTTCCGCCGCCTCCACGTCATCGTCGGCGACTCCAACATGTCCGAGACGACCATGCTCCTCAAGGTCGGTGCCACCGACCTCGTGCTCCGCATGATCGAGGCGGGCACGGTCATGCGCGACCTCACCCTGGAGAACCCGATCCGGGCCATCCGCGAGGTCAGCCACGACATCACGGGACAGCGCAAGGTGCGTCTGGCCAGCGGCCGTGAGGCCTCGGCCATCGAGGTCCAGCGCGAGTACTACGAGAAGGCCGTCGACTTCGTCGAACGCCGTGGCATCCGCACCGGCACCGTCGACCAGGTCCTCGAACTGTGGGGCCGCACGCTGGACGCCATCGAGGCCGAGGACCTCGACCGGATCGGCACCGAGATCGACTGGGTCATGAAGTACAAGCTCATCGAGCGGTACCGGGCCAAGCACAACATGACCATGTCGAATCCGAGGGTCGCTCAGATAGACCTCGCCTACCACGACATCCACCGCCGGCGCGGGCTCTACTACCTCCTGGAGCGCAAGGGACAGACCGCCCGCATCTGCAACGACCTGAAGATCTTCGAGGGCAAGTCGGTTCCCCCGCAGACGACCAGGGCGCGGCTGCGCGGCGACTTCATCCGCCGGGCCCAGGAGCAGCGGCGGGACTTCACTGTCGACTGGGTCCATCTCAAGCTCAACGACCAGGCGCAGCGCACCGTGCTGTGCAAGGACCCGTTCCGCTCCGTCGACGAGCGGGTGGAGAAGCTCATCGCGGGCATGTGACCGGACACCGGATGTCCCGGCCCCGGATGCGACCGGGCCCCGTACGTTCCTCGTACGGGGCCCTTCGCTCGGCCTAGAGTGTCGGGAACATTCATGTGCCGTCTGAGATCTGAGGAACCAGTGCGCCGACTTGCCGGCCTTCTCGTCGTCCCCCTTCTGCTGCTGTCCACAGCGGCATGCGGCGACGACAAGGCCTCCGACTCCGCCTCGACCGAGAAGGGCGTTCCCGCGATCACCGCGGGAGCCAAGTTCGGCGAGAAGCCCACTCTGGCCAAGGGTGAGGGTAAGCCCCCCAAGGAACTGAAGACCGACGTCATCAGTGAGGGTGACGGCGCGAAGCTCAAGAACGGCGACGCGATCCAGGTCAACTACCTCGGACAGGCCTGGGACTCCACCAAGCCGTTCGACAACAGCTTCGACCGCAAGCAGCCCTTCGACCTGACGCTCGGCGCGGGCATGGTCATCCAGGGCTGGGACAAGGGTCTCGTCGGTCAGAAGGTCGGCAGCCGCGTCGAGCTGGTCATCCCGCCGGACCTCGGTTACGGCAAGCAGGGGCAGGGCGACATCAAGCCCAACGCCACGCTGGTCTTCGTCATCGACATCGTGAAGGCGACTCAGATCCCGGCCTCGGCCAAGGGCACGGCCGTCGCCCAGGACAACATCGACCTGCCGAAGGTCGGCACCAAGACCGACGGCAAGGCCCCGACGGTCACGATCCCCAAGAGCGACCCGCCGAAGAAGCTCGTCTCCAGCTACGTCCTGGAGTCCGAGGGCGAGGTCATCAAGGAGTCCGACAGCGTCGTCGTGAACTACGTGGGTCTGCTCTGGAAGGGCAGCAAGCCCTTCGACAGCACCTACGAGGCGGGCAAGACGCAGACCTTCCCGCTGGCGCAGGTCACCCTCAAGGGTCTGAAGAACGGTCTGGTCGGCAAGAAGGTCGGCAGCCGTGTCCTGCTGGTCATCCCGCCGGACCAGGGCTTCGGCAACGAGGCGCAGCAGACCATCCCCGCGAAGTCCACGCTCGTCTTCGCCGTGGACCTCCTGGCAAAGATGTAAGACTGTCCCGGTTGCCCAGTTCATCAGTAAGAGGAGAAAGTCAGTGAGCATCGAGAAGCCCGAGATCGACTTCCCGGGTGGCGAGCCGCCGGCCGACCTGGAGATCAAGGACATCTGGGAGGGCGACGGACCGGTGGCCGAGAAGGGCCGGACCGTCTCCGTGCACTACGTCGGCGTGGCCTTCTCCACCGGCGAGGAGTTCGACGCCTCCTGGAACCGCGGTACGCCGTTGCAGTTCCAGCTCGGTGGCGGACAGGTCATCGCGGGCTGGGACCAGGGCGTCCAGGGCATGAAGGTCGGCGGCCGTCGCCAGCTGACCATCCCCGCGCACCTCGCCTACGGCGACCGCGGCGCGGGCGGCGGAGTCATCGCCCCGGGTGAGACGCTTATCTTCGTCTGCGACCTCGTCGCGGTCTGATCCGTCCCGTACAGGAGCCAGGGCCCGCGCCGCAAGGCGCGGGCCCTCGCTTTGGCCCGGACACCCGGGGGCGGTACGGTCGACGGTCGGAGAGCACGTCGAGAAAGGGCGTCGATGGCGATTGCCAAGGCCGAACGGCTGATGAACCTGGCGCTGTGTCTGCTGGGTACCCGGCGCCCGCTCAGCAAGCGTGAGCTCCGCGGGTCCATCGAGGCCTACCTGGAGGCGGGCTCCGACGAGTCCTTCAACCGGATGTTCGAGCGCGACAAGGACGATCTGCGCGAACTCGGCCTGGTCATCGAGACCGTGGAGAACCTGGACGGCGACACCGGCTACCTCGCCCGCCGCGACAGCAACCGGCTGCCCCCCATCACCCTCGACGCCGAGGAGGCCGCGGCCCTCGGGCTCGCCGCCAAGGTCTGGCAGCAGGCCCGCCTCGCCGGGGCCGCCAGCGGGGCCCTGCAGAAACTGCGCGCCGCCGGGATGCCCGAGACCGAGGACGCCTACGAGGTGCACAGTCCCCTCGAACCCCGTATCCCGGTCCACGAGGCCGCGTTCGAGCCCCTCATGCTCGCCTGCCGTGACCGCCGCCCGGTCACCTTCGACTACCGCAAGGGGAACGCCGCCCGGCCCGAGCAGCGCCAGGTCGAGCCCTGGACGCTGGAGTGCTGGCGCGGCCACTGGTACCTGGCCGGCTGGGACCGGGACCGGGGAGCCGAGCGGGTCTTCAGGCTCTCCCGCATCTCGGGCCGGGTGCGCTCCCGCGCCGGGGTGTTCACAGCCCCCGTTCCCGACGCCGTCACGGTCCGCGAGACCGTGGAGAGCTGGGCCGGCGAGACCGCGACCAGGACCGCCGCCATCCGCCTGCGCGCCGGCGCCGGCTACCCGCTGCGCTCCCGCGCCGTATCGGTCCGGGAGACCGGCGACGGCTGGGACGAGCTGGAGATCCCGTACGGACACGGACTGGACGCCTGGCTCGTCGAGTTCGGGCCCGACGTGATCGTCACCGGACCCGCCGATCTGCGGGCCGACGTGATGGACCGGCTGCGCGCCGTGGCCAAGGACTGAGGGGGACCCGTACATGGCCACGAACGCGATCGACCAGACCAGGCGGATGCTCTCCCTGGTCACGTATCTGCGGGAGCGTCCCGGAGCGCACGTCCAGGACGTGGCCCGGGCCTTCGGCATCACCGAGGACGAGCTCATCTCCGACCTGGACGTGCTCCCCATGTGCGGGACCAGCTTCCGGGGCGGGGACCTGCTCGACATCGACACCGACGGCGACCGGATCTGGTGGCACAACCCGGACGACGTCGCCGAGCCGCTGCGGCTCGCCGCGGACGAGGCCACCGCGCTGCTCGTCGCGGCCCGCGCCGTCGCCACCCTCCCGGGCCTGCGCGAGAGCGACCGGCAGGCACTGGTGCGCGCGACCGCGAAGCTGGAGACCGCGGCCGGTGAGGTGGGGGCCGCGAGTTCCCGGCTCTCGGTGACCTTCGAGTCGGAGGGGGGCGTCTTCGCCGACGTGGACCGGGCGATCTCCGAGCGGCGCCGGCTCTGGCTGCGCTACTACTCCCCGGCCCGCGACGAGCTCACCGAGCGCGAGGTGGACCCGATCCGGCTGTTCGCCGTCGGACACACCTACATGGAGGGCTGGTGCCGGCTCTCCGAGGCGCGGCGGACCTTCCGCCTCGACCGGGTCGCCGAGATCAGGCTGCTCGACGCCCCCTCCGCCCCGCCCGAGCTGGAGCTCCGCGACCTCTCCGAGGGACTGGTCCAGCCGGCGGCCGAGGATCCGGAGGTCGTGGTCGAGGTCGGCCCCGGCGGCCGGTGGGTCGCCGAGTACTACCCCCACGACAGTGCGGAGGAGCTTCCCGACGGCGGGCTGCGGATCACCCTGCGCACCCCCGACCCGGCCTCGCTGCGCAGGCTCGCGCTGCGGCTGGGCGGCGAAGGGCGCATCACCGCTCCGCAGGAGCTGGCCGAGAGCGCCCGGCTGGCGGCGCGCGAGGCACTGGCCGGCTACGACGACGCGCCCTGAGCGGAGGGCGCCCGGTGCACCGAGGAGACGGAGGTCCCATGACCGCGACATCGAGTACGCAGACCGGCCCGGTGCCGGTCGCGGTGCCCGACGCCGTACTGTTCCGGGCCGCCTGCCCGGACTGCCGTGAGCGGTTCGAGCTCTCGGCAGGCGCGCTGCGGCTGGCGATAGGGGCCAGTCGCCGTACGACGTTCTACTCCTTCACCTGCCCCGCCTGCGGCTCCGCCGTCCGCAGGCCGGCGGGGGAGCGCATCATCGAACTCCTCAGCGGCGGCGGAGTGCGGACCCTGCGCCTGCACACCGCCCTGCGGTAACCCACCGGCCGCCCCGCGGCACACGACACACATCGAGGCTCCGTCCATGTTCTGGCCCATGCTCGCCATCGCTCTGGGATTCCTCGGCCTGGCCGTGCTGGGGGTGCTGGCCGTCAAGGTCTTCGTCGAGGCACAGCGCCTCGCGAAGCAGGTGTCCGCGACCACCCGGCGGATCAACCGAGCGGCGGAGGATCTCGAACGAGCGGCAACCACCCTCGCCGACACAGGTGAAGCCCTGCGTTGACAGGAGCGCGGCCTCCGGATTCACCGGTTCGGGGGGTACGCTGCTGGAGCGGCCCAGGCAGGGAGGTGTGGGCCGCAAGCGGGAGTACGCACGGGCATTGCCTCACGTTTACCCCTGCGGGTTACGATCGCTCCAGCGCGCAAGTCGGACGTATGTCCGGGCGAACAGGTAGCGAGCCCACCCCCCAGACGCCTCAGTTGAGAAGGAAGTCGCACATGATCGGCAATCTGAAGCCCCTCGAGATCGTTCTGATCATCGCTGTCGTCCTGCTGCTCTTCGGTGCCAAGAAGCTTCCCGACATGGCGCGCTCGCTGGGCAAGTCGGCCCGCATCCTCAAGAGCGAGGCCAAGGCCATGAAGAAGGACGACGAGCCCGCGGCACCCACCACGGAGACCGTCGCCGACACCCCTCCGACCGCGGCCACCGCGCGTACGATCCAGGCCGCTCCGGGAGACGTCTCCAGTTCCCGTCCCGTCGGCGAGGCCAAGCCCACCACCCAGAGCTGACAGCTGATCCGCACGACCGGCAGCTGCCGTACGAGACGAGGGAAGTGGGTTGCTCAAGTCTGCCCGCAAGCAGGAGAAGGACGACGAGGGGCGGATGCCCCTCCTCGATCACCTGCGTGAGCTGCGCAACCGGCTGCTGAAGTCGGTCCTGGCGATCGTGATCGCCGTGATCGCCGCGGCGTTCTTCCAGAAGGAGATCTTCGAGTTCCTGATGAAGCCGATCCTTGACTCGGTCGGCTGCAGGAACGGCGCGTTGACCATGATCAACGGTCGCCCGTGCGCGGAGATGACCACCAACGGTCTGCTGTCCCCCTTCACCATCGCGCTGAAGGTGTCCCTGATGGCGGGTGTGCTGGTGGCCACCCCCGTCTGGCTCTACCAGCTCTGGGGCTTCGTCGCCCCCGGCCTGCACAAGCAGGAGAAGCGCTACTCGATCGCCTTCGTCGTCGCCGGGGTGCCGCTCTTCCTGGCCGGCGCGTACCTGGCGTACGCGATCCTGCCGCAGACCGCCCAGATCATGCTGGGGTTCACGCCCGACAACGTGAAGAACCTGCTGCCCCTCGACGACTTCCTCGACCTGATCACCCGCATGGTGATCGTCTTCGGGCTGGCCTTCGAACTGCCGCTGCTCCTGATCCTCCTCAACATGACCGGTGTCCTGTCCGGCGCCCGCATGCTGCGCTGGTGGCGCGGCATGATCGTCGGACTGACCGCCTTCGCCGCCATCGCCACGCCGGGCGGCGAGCCCATCTCGATGCTGCTGCTCGCCGGCCCGCTCGCGGTGCTGTACTTCATCGCTGTCGGTATCTCCCTGCTCAACGACAAGCGCAAGCGGCGTGCGGACCCCGACGCCGAGCTCGACGACGACGAGGCCTCGCGGCTCGACCTCACGCCCGAACCCGTCGGTGCCGTAGAGGGGGTACCCACCCCGCGGGCTGCCCTGCCGGAGCAGGCGGGCGGCGAGCCGGACGGCGGCCGTTCCCACCGGCTCAACGGTTACGACGACATCACCTGACCTTGTAGGGTCCCGCACGTGACCAGCGAGATCACCCTCTTCGTCAATCCCACCGCAGGAGGCGGCCGGGGCGCGCGCGCCGCGCAGCCGGCCGCCTCCGCGTTGCGGGACGCCGGCTTCTCCGTCCGCACCGTGCTCGGTGAGGACGCCGACGACGCCCTGCGCCGGGCCCGGGAAGCCGTGGCGGGCGGGACCGGCGCCCTGATCGCAGTCGGCGGGGACGGCATGATGTCCCTCGCCCTGCAGGCCGTCGCCGGTACCACGACCCCCCTCGGTGCGGTGGCGGTCGGCACCGGCAACGACTTCGCCCGTGCCCTCGGGCTTCCGGTACGGCACCCGGCGGCGGCCGGCCGTCTGGCCGCCGAGGCCCTCAGGTCGGGGTCGGTGCGCGAGATCGACCTCGGCCGGGTCGGGGAGCGGTGGTTCGGCTCCGTGCTGGCCTCCGGCTTCGACTCCCGGGTGAACGACCGGGGCAACCGGATGCGCTGGATCGGCGGGCGGTTCAAGTACGACCTGGCCATCCTCGCCGAGCTGGCGGCGTTCAGACCGGTCCCGTACCGCCTCAGGCTGGACGGCGGTCCGGTGACCGAGATCGAGGCCACGCTGATCGCGGTGGGCAACGGGACCACGTACGGCGGCGGCATGCGGATATGCGCCGACGCGGTCATGGACGACGGGCTCTTCGACGTGACCGTCGTGGGGGACTGCAGCCGGACCACCCTGCTCAAGGTGTTCCCGAAGGTGTACCGGGGCACGCACCTGGACCACCCCGTCGTGACCGTGCACCGGGTGGCCTCGATAGAGCTGGCCGCCGCCGGTGTCACTGCCTACGCGGACGGCGAGCCGATGGGCCCGCTGCCGCTCACCGCCACCTGCGTACCCCGCGCGGTCCGGGTCCTCGCACCGTGAAACAAAGATCGGGCTGACTGTCGTACGAGGCGGGTAGGCTCGTATCAAGATGACAGAGGACCTCTCACCAGCTGAGCGATACCAGGCCTCCCGGGTGCGTGCCGCCGAGCAGGCGACGGCCCTCGGGCCCTTCCGCGAGATGTACGAATTCGGCCTGGACCCGTTCCAGATCGAGGCCTGTCAGGCCCTGGAGGCGGGCAGCGGGGTGCTGGTCGCGGCCCCCACCGGGTCGGGCAAGACGATCGTCGGCGAGTTCGCCGTCCACCTCGCCCTGCTGCAGGGCCGCAAGTGCTTCTACACCACCCCCATCAAGGCCCTGTCCAACCAGAAGTTCACCGACCTCGTGCGGCGCTACGGCGCGGACAAGGTCGGTCTGCTGACCGGCGACAACAGCGTGAACTCGGACGCACCCGTGGTGGTCATGACCACCGAGGTCCTGCGCAACATGCTGTACGCGGGCTCCCAGTCCCTCACCGGCCTCGGCTACGTGGTCATGGACGAGGTGCACTACCTCTCCGACCGCTTCCGCGGCGCCGTGTGGGAGGAGGTGATCATCCATCTGCCGGAGTCCGTCACCCTGGTCTCCCTGTCGGCGACCGTGTCCAACGCCGAGGAGTTCGGCGACTGGCTGGACACCGTCCGCGGTGACACGCAGGTGATCGTCTCCGAGCACCGCCCCGTGCCGCTGTGGCAGCACGTCATGGCCGGGCGCCGGATGTACGACCTCTTCGAGGAGGAGTCCGACCACGGCGGCCGGGGCACCGGCCGGCGCGAGGTCAGTCCGGATCTCGTCAGGCTCGCCCGCATGGAGAACCAGCGCGGGTACAACCCGCGTGAGCGACGGCGCGGCAAGATGGTGCGCGAGGCCGACCGAGAGCGCGAGCGCCGTCAGCGCAGCCGCATCTGGACGCCGGCCAGGCCCGAGGTCATCGACCGGCTCGACGCCGAGGGGCTGCTGCCCGCCATCACCTTCATCTTCAGCCGGGCCGGCTGCGAGGCCGCGGTCCAGCAGTGCCTGCAAGCCGGACTCCGGCTGAACGACGACGGCAAGCGGCATCTCGTGCGGGAGATCGTGGAGGAGCGGACCGCGTCCATCCCTCCCGAGGACCTCCATGTCCTCGGTTACTACGAGTGGTTGGAGGGCCTGGAGCGCGGCATCGCGGCGCACCACGCCGGGATGCTCCCGACCTTCAAGGAGGTCGTGGAGGAGCTCTTCGTCCGGGGCCTGGTCAAGGCGGTCTTCGCCACCGAGACCCTGGCGCTCGGCATCAACATGCCCGCGCGCTCGGTGGTGCTCGAGAAGCTGGTGAAGTGGAACGGCGAGCAGCACGCCGACATCACCCCGGGCGAGTACACGCAGCTGACCGGGCGTGCCGGGCGTCGCGGCATCGACGTCGAGGGCCACGCGGTAGTGCTGTGGCAGCGGGGCATGGACCCCGGAGCCCTCGCCGGACTCGCGGGCACGCGTACGTATCCGCTGCGCTCCAGCTTCCGGCCCTCGTACAACATGGCCGTCAACCTTGTGCAGCAGTTCGGGCGGCACCGCTCGCGCGAGTTGCTGGAGACCTCCTTCGCGCAGTTCCAGGCGGACCGTTCCGTGGTCGGGATCTCCCGGCAGGTCCAGCGCAACGAGGAGGGTCTGACCGGCTACAAGGAGGGGATGACCTGCCACCTCGGGGACTTCGAGGAGTACGCGCGGCTGCGCCGCGACCTCAAGGACCGGGAGACGGACCTCGCGAAGCAGGGGGCGGCCCAGCGCAGGGTGGCGGCTGCCTCGTCGCTGGAGAAGCTGAAGCCCGGTGACGTCATCCACGTGCCCACCGGCAAGTTCGCCGGCCTCGCTCTGGTGCTGGATCCGGGGCTGCCCGCGGGGCGGACCAACGGGCATCGCGGGCTGGAGTACCACGACGGGCCGCGTCCCCTGGTGCTGACCGCCGAGCGGCAGGTCAAGCGGCTGGCCCACATCGACTTCCCGGTGCCGGTCGAGGCGCTGGAGCGGATGCGGGTGCCCAAGTCCTTCAACCCGCGCTCCCCGCAGTCCCGCCGTGACCTGGCCTCCGCGCTGCGGAGCAAGGCCGGGCACCTCGACCCGGGACGGCACCGCAAGCAGCGGGCCGCCGCGGCCGACGACCGCGAGATCGCCCGGCTGCGCACCGAGCTGAGGGCCCACCCCTGCCACGGGTGCGACGAGCGTGAGGACCACGCCCGCTGGGCGGAGCGGTACCACCGGCTGCAGCGCGACACGCGGCAGCTGGAGAACCGTATCGAGGGCCGGACGAACACCATCGCCCGGACCTTCGACCGCATCGTCGCGCTCCTCACCGAACTGGACTACCTGCGCGGCAACGAGGTCACCGACAATGGCCGCCGGCTGGCCCGGCTCTACGGCGAACTCGACCTGCTCGCCAGCGAATGTCTGCGGGAGGGTGTCTGGGAGGGTCTGAACCCCGCCGAACTCGCCGCCTGCGTATCGGCGTTGGTCTACGAGGCGCGCCAGGCGGACGACGCGGTCGCACCGAAGCTGCCCTCCGGTCCCGCGAAGGTCGCGATGGGCGAGATGGTCCGTATCTGGGGGCGGCTCGACGCCCTGGAGGAGGACTTCAAGATCAGCCAGACGGAAGGGGTCGGCCAGCGCGAGCCCGACCTCGGCTTCGCCTGGTCGGTCTACATGTGGGCCTCCGGCCGCACCCTGGACGAGGTGCTCCGGGAAGCGGGGATGCCGGCGGGCGACTTCGTGCGGTGGTGCAAGCAGGTCATCGACGTACTCGGTCAGGTCGCGGCCGCGGCGCCCCGGGACGGCGGTTCGGTGGCCAAGAACGCGCACAAGGCCGTCGACGCGGTACTGCGGGGAGTGGTGGCGTACAGCTCCGTGGGCTGACGGAGGACCGGCACGGCGGGGTGGCCGCAGGCGGATGACAGTCGCCTGTGGCCACTCGTGTGTGCTCCCCTCTCAGGTTTTCTTGTTCTTCACGGCGACTCCCGCGCAGACCGCCCCCAGCACGACCGCCAGTCCGCCGACGATGACGTTGTTGAGGATCACGCCCATGTCCGGGCTCGAGCCCACGATCCACGTCGACACGATGAGCCAGGCGCCCAGCGCGCAGATGGCCAGGCTCATGCCGGTCATCCGCTCGGGCATGGCGGTGAAGCAGAGTGCCAGTACGGCTATCGCGATGCCGATGACGAGGTTGTGGGTCACCAGGGAGGGCTGGCTCGCGGTGAAGTGAAGCACCCACGGCGAGACGGCGCAGTACAGACCGAGCAGGAACACGGGTGCGTCCGCCATGGCGGTGGAGCGTCCGCCGCTCATCACGCGGTCGTGGCGCGCTCGCATCTCGTCGGCGTCGGGGTGCCCCGAGATGTCCCGGCCGGTGGTGTCCGCCCGCCCGGTATCGCGCCCGGTACCCCTTCCGGTGTGTGAGAGGTTACTCATGAGGATGGTCTCCTTCGCACTTGCTGGAGCGACCGCGGTCAGGCACGCGGTCCTTCGCTCTCCTGACAAGTGTGCTCTTACCTGTCCCTTATGTGTAGTTTTCCGGGTGGCTGCTTCCTGCGATTACGTCGAGCCGCCCCGCCGGCCACTCCGGCGCCGCCCACCGCCGCGCCGGCCCCCGGCCCCACGGCACGAGCCCCGAGGTCCGCGCTTCCGTGACCAGGGAGTGGTCGCGGAGCGTGGCCCTCGGGGCTCGTCGGCGTCATCCCGTCAGCGTGCTGACGGGTCGCGGGTTCAGCTGGCCGGCATCAGGACGGTGTCGACGATGTAGACCGTGGCGTTGGAGGTCGGGACGTTGCCGCAGACGACCTTGGAGGAGTCGTTCACGGTGTAGTCCTCGCCCGAACCGGCGGTCGTCAGCTTGGTCTTGGCCAGGGTGTCGAACGAGCCCTTCTCCAGCTGCTTCGGCGTCAGCTTCTCGCCGACGACGTGCGCGGTGAGCACCTTGGTGAGGGCGGCCTTGTCGGCGAGCAGCTTGTCCAGGTCGGCCTTCGGGATCTTGGCGAAGGCGTCGTTGGTGGGCGCGAACACCGTGATGTTCTCGGCGCTGTTCAGGGTGTCGACGAGACCGGCCTGCTTGACTGCGGCGACCAGCGTGGACAGGTCCTTGTTGTTCGACGCGGCCGTGGCGACCGGGTCCTGGGCCATGCCCGCGAACGAGCCCGCACCCTCGGCCGGGACCGAGGCACAGCCCGGGCCGAACGGCTCGTCCATGGTCGCGGCGCTCTCGGTCTCCTTGGCCGGCGCGCTCGACGCGGCCTTGTCCGCACCGGAGTCGGTCGACTTGTCGGAGTCGCTGGAGCAGGCGGTCAGCGCGAGCGGCAGCATGGCCGCGGCGGAGACGGTGAGGGCGATGCGACGAAGGTG
The DNA here is from genome assembly GCF_040660235.1 of Streptomyces sp. NPDC049970. Lineage (NCBI taxonomy): Bacteria > Bacillati > Actinomycetota > Actinomycetes > Kitasatosporales > Streptomycetaceae > Streptomyces > Streptomyces sp. NPDC049970. The sequence goes on from NZ_JBFALP010000007.1 coordinate 42,157, forward strand.
ACGGTTGTTCATGGTGTTCTCCTGGATGGATCGTTGTTCAACAGAGGGAAGGGAAGGAATGGGGCGGGCGGCCGGTTCGGGGATTCAGGTCACGTCGACCACCACCGAGTGCCACCCGGTCGCACCGTCGGGTACGGTGCCGACCCGCTTGTCGGTCTGTGTGGCGCCGGTACGGTCCGTCGCCCGTACCTCGAGGGTGTGGTGACCGGCCTTCGCCGGCCACTCCCACACCCACTGGCGCCAGGTGTCACGGCCGGCCTCCGCGCCGAGTCGCGCGGTGTGCCACTCGCCGCCGTCGACCCGGACCTCGACCCGGGCGATTCCCCGGTGCTGGGCCCAGGCGACACCGGCCACCGGCACCGTCCCCGCTCGCGGAGCGGCGAAGGGGCGGGGCGTGTCGATCCGTGACTGGGTCTTGATCGGAGCCTCGCGGGACCAGTCGCGCTTGACCCAGTAGGCGTCGTACGCGTCGAACGTCGTGAGTTCGATGTCCTGGATCCACTTGCACGCCGATACGTAGCCGTACAGGCCGGGGACGACCATCCGGACCGGGAAGCCGTGGTCGAACGGCAGCGGTTCGCCGTTCATACCGACCGCGAGCAGTGCGTCGCGGCCGTCCATGACCTCCTCGACCGGAGTGCCGATCGTCATCCCGTCCACGGAACGCGCGACGATCTGGTCCGCGCGCCCGCCCTTGGACGGGGGCTTCACCCCGGCCTCGCGCAGCAGATCGGCCAGTCGTACGCCGATCCACCTGGCAGTGCCCACGTAAGGACCGCCCACCTGGTTGGACACGCAGGTCAGCGTGATGTCGCGCTCGACGAGCTCGCGTCCCAGGAGGTCCTGGAAGTCGAGCGTGACGGGCCGCGCCACTCCCTTGCCGTGGATCCGCAGCCGCCACTTGTCGGCGTCGACGCGCGGGACCACCAGAGCGGTGTCCACCCGGTAGAAGTCCTTGTTCGGGGTGGTGAAGGAGCTCAGACCCCGGATGTCCAGATCCGCTCCGCCGGGTATCGCGGGAGCGGCCGAGGCCGGCGACGGGAGGACGATGTCACCGCGCGAGGCGGAGACCCCGGCCAGTTGGGACGCCTGGAGCCGTCGGCCCAGGAGGCCCGCACCGGCCGAGGCCGCCGCGGCGGCGGTCGCCGCGATGACGAATCCACGGCGGTCGAAGGTGCCCTGGTCCCCGCCGTCCGTCTCCCCAGCCGCGGGAGACGGGACGGTGACCGGGGCCAGCCGTCCGGCCAGGAAGTACAGCACTCCTGCGGCCACCAGCGCGCCCACGACCGAAGGCAGTACGTCCCCCGGCCGGCCTTCCGGCCGTCCGGCGGCGGACACTGCCCCGACCACGCCGAAGACCAGTACGGCCGCAGCGCCGATCCACCGGTGCCTCAGCGCGAGGACCCCGACCGCCATGGCGAAGAGCGCCAGGAGTACGAGGATCCCGAGCTGCAGCACCAGCTTGTCGTCGGTGCCGAAGTTCCGTACGGCGAAGTCCTTTACGGCCGGGGGAGTGCGGTCGATGACGGCACCGCCCACTGCCGTGACCGGACCGGCCTCGGGACGGACGGCGGCCGCGACCAGTTCGGCGACGCACAGGGCGGTGAACCCGGCGATCAGACCGCTGAGCGCGGCGAACGCGGCGCGTGCCCAGCGGGATCCCCGGGACCACGGGGCCCCTTGCTTCTGCGAATCGTCTCGGTCTGTTCTCACACCAGGGGTTCGGCGCCGATCGCCCGGCGGATTGGTCGTTCACTCGATCGAAGGAAGTCCGATCATCGGCCAATCCGCGGCGGCCGCTGCCACGAATGACCTCTGAGGGGCACTCCAGCAGTGCCCCGGCCAGGCATGCAACACCGGAAGGAACCCGAATGACACGGGAGCGGCGGCGCACAGCCGTAGTGGGTAGCGGGGTGGCGGGACTGACCGCCGCGCACGTCCTGGGGAGGGCGCACGACGTGACACTCCTCGAGGCGGACCAGCGTGTGGGGGGTCACGCGCACACCCACGACCTGACCTCCTCGGACGGCCGGACACACCGCGTCGACTCGGGGTTCATCGTGCACAACCGCCGGACGTACCCGAACCTCCTGCGGCTCTTCGACGAACTCGAAGTGGCCACGCAGGAGTCGGAGATGAGCATGTCCGTGCGCTGCGAGGGGTGCGGGCTCGAGTACGCGGGCGCCAAGGGCGCCGCGGGCCTGTTCGCCCGCCCCGGATCCGTGGTCCGGGGCCCCTACCTGAGGATGCTGACCGAGGTCCTGCGGTTCCACCGGGCGGCCAGGGCACTGCTCGCCATGCCCGAGGGCACCGGGATCATGACCCTGGGCGAGTTCGCGGCCCGCGGACGGTTCTCCCCCTACTTCTGCGCGCACTTCCTGACACCCATGGTCTCCGCGGTCTGGTCCTGCGACCCGGTGACCGCGATGCGCTACCCGGCCCGCTACCTCTTCCGGTTCCTGGAGCACCACGGGATGCTCTCGATCGGCGACTCGCCGGTCTGGCGGACCGTCACCGGCGGATCACGCGAGTACGTCGACCGCATCGCCAAGCAGGTGCACTCCGTGCGGACCGCCACCGGGGTCAGGACGATCCGCCGGCACAGCGACGGCGTGGAGGTCGTCACCGAGGACGGGACGACCGAGGACTTCGACGCGGTGGTCGTGGCGACCCACCCCGACCAGGCACTCCGGCTGCTCGCTGACCCCAGCGACGAGGAGCGGGCGACCCTCGGGGCGTTCCGCTACTCCCACAACCCCACACTGCTGCACACCGACACCAGCCTGCTGCCGCGCAGCCGGGGTGCGGCAGCCTCCTGGAACTACCTGATGCCGTCCTGCGCGGCCGACGCCGACCGGGTCACCGTCAGCTACGACATGAACCGCCTCCAGCGGCTGGACGCGCCCGAGCGGTACGTCGTCACGCTGAACGGCGCGGACCGGGTCGACCCGGGCCTCGTACAGGCCCGCATGGTCTACGAACACCCCGTCTTCACGCCCGAATCGGTCGCCGCCCAGGCCAGGCTGCCCGCGCTCTCGGGCCCGGTCACCGCCTACGCGGGGGCCTACCACGGCTGGGGGTTCCACGAGGACGGCTGCCGCTCCGGGGTCGAGGCCGCCGCCGCGCTGGGAGTGGAGTGGTGAGCAGCGCCCTCTACCCCTGCACGATCACCCATGTACGGACCGCCCCCCGCAAGTACGGCCTGCGGCACCGCACCTATCTGTGGCTCATCGACCCGGACCGCCCGCCGCGGCTGCCCGCCCTGCTCCGCCCGCTGGCCGGCTTCGACGCCCGCGACCACTTCGGCGGCACGGCGCCCACCGTCCGGGCCGGGCTCGAACGATTCCTCCGGGCGCGTGGCGTGGACCTCGGCGACGGCAGCGTCACCATGCTCACGCAGGCCCGGGTGTTCGGCCACGTCTTCAACCCGCTCACCGTGTACTGGTGCCACCGCCCCGACGGCACCCCGCTCTGCGTGGTCGCCGAGGTCCACAACACCTACGGCGAACGCCACTGCTACCTGTTGGACCCGGACGCCGCCGACCGGGCGGTGACCGCCAAGGACTTCTACGTGTCGCCGTTCTTCCCGGTGGACGGCCACTACCGGATGAGGCTGCCCGAGCCGGACCTGAGGCTGAGCCTCACGGTCCACCTGGAGCGTGAGGACGCACGCCCGTTCACGGCGACCGTGCTGGGCACCAGGCGCCCCGGCACCCCCGCCCAGTTGCTCCGGCTGTTCCTGCGCCACCCCTTCTCCACGCTGGTCGTATCCGTCGCCATCCGGCTGCACGGCATCCGGCTGTTCCTCCGCAGGCTGCCCGTGCAGCCACGTCCCCGTCATCGCACCCAGGAAGGCATGCAGTGAAGGTGCCCACCTCTCCCACCCCGCCCAGCTCCCCCGCCACCTCGCCCGTGGTTCCCGTCCGCAGCGGCACGATCCCGGCCCAGACCCGGGCCGTCACGACCCCGCACACAGGCGTGGATCCGGACCGATGGCCCGACGTCGCCGCCCAGCCACGGGCGTCGGGGGTGAGGACCGCCATCGCCGAACGGCTCGTGCGGCATGCCTTCTCCCGGCTCCCGCTGCGCGCCCGGCTCGCCGGCCGCGACAGCATCGGGCTGGGCGGACCGCTCATGGAGATCCGCCGTCCCGACGCGTTCTTCCGGCGGATCGGAGCGGGCGGGCTCGTCGGCTTCGGCGAGTCGTACATGGCCGGTGAATGGGACTCGCCCGACCTCGTCGGCGTCCTGACCGTCCTCGCCGGGAACGCCGCCGAGATCGTGCCCGCGCCGCTGCAGAAGCTGCGGAGCCTGTGGGCCCTGCGGCAGCCGGCCGCGCAGGCCAACACCCCCGAGGGCTCGCGCGACAACATCAGCCACCACTACGACCTGTCGAACGAGCTCTTCGCGCTGTTCCTCGACGACACGCTGACGTACTCCTCCGCCGTCTTCCGCGGGTTCCCGGCGGAGCACGAGCTGCTGCCCGCCGCCCAGCACCGCAAGATCGACCGGCTGCTCGATCTCGCCTGCGTGGGCCACGGCACCGAACTGCTGGAGATCGGCACCGGCTGGGGCGAACTCGCCCTCAGTGCCGCCGCGCGGGGCGCCCGCGTCACGAGCCTCACCCTCTCGCGGGAACAGCAGGAGCTGGCCCGGGCCCGGATCCGGGAGGCCGGCCTCGACGACCGGGTCGACGTGCGGCTCTGCGACTACCGGGACGTCACCGGGCAGTACGACGCGGTCGTCAGCGTGGAGATGATCGAGGCCGTCGGCGTGGAGTTCTGGCCCGTCTACTTCCGCACCCTGGAGCGCTGCCTCGCCCCCGGCGGCCGGATCGCGCTCCAGGCGATCACCATGCCGGACGACCGGATGCTCGCCAGCCGCAGCACCTACACCTGGATCCAGAAGTACATCTTCCCGGGCGGGTTCCTCCCCTCCACCGAGGCCGTCGAGCGCGTCACCACCGCGCACACCGGCCTGCGGATGAGGCAGCGCAGCACCTACGGCATGCACTACGCCGAGACCCTGCGGCTGTGGCGTGAACGCTTCGAGGAGCGGGCCGCGCAGGTCGACGCACTCGGCTTCGACGCGACCTTCCGGCGTATGTGGACCTTCTACCTCGCTTACTCCGAGGCCGGTTTCCGGTCCGGTTATCTCGATGTGCAGCAGATTCTCCTGACTCATGAGGACACCGCGTGAACACCTTTACCGAAACCCCGGGAACCGGCGCCGCGCAGCGGATCGCGCCGGTCATCGAGCAGTTCCTCGGCGGTCCTCCGCCGGTCAGGATCAGGATGTGGGACGGTAGCGAGACCGGTCCCGAGGACGCCCCCACGGTGCACGTCCGTTCCCGCCGGGCGCTGCGCCGGCTTCTGTGGCAGCCGGGGGAACTCGGCCTCGCCGAGGCCTACATCACCGGTGACATCGACATCGCCGACGACCTCGCGGAGGGACTGCGCGCGATGCGCCGCGCGTCCCGGGAGCAGGGCATGCGGCTGCCCCGGCCCCGCATGGCCGACCGCCTCAAGGCGGCCCGCACAGCGCTGCGCCTCGGTGCGGTCGGCCCCCGCCCGCCGGTACCCGCGGCCCGGGCCGGACTCAGCGGCGCGCTGCACAGCAAGGCCCGCGACCGGGCCGCCATCAGCCACCACTACGACCTGTCCAACGCCTTCTACTCCCTGCTGCTGGACGAGACCATGGCGTACTCGTGCGGCTACTGGACCGGCACCGGCCCGGACTACGCACCGGCCGACGCCCAGCGCGACAAGCTGGAGCTGATCTGCCGCAAGCTCGGGCTTCGGTCCGGTGCGCGCCTCCTCGACATCGGCTGCGGCTGGGGTTCCCTGACGCTCCACGCGGCCGGCATGCACGGGGTCCGCGTCACGGCCGTCACCCTGGCCAAGGAGCAGGCGGCGTACGTACGCGCACAGGTCGAGGAGCGCGGGCTGCAGGACCTCGTCGAGGTGCACAACTGCGACTACCGCGACGTCGCGGGCATCCCCGGCTTCCGGGGCGGGTACGACGCGGTGTCCACCGTCGAGATGGGGGAGCACGTCGGGGACGCCGAGTACCCGGCCTTCACCGCGCTGCTCCACTCGGTGCTCCGGCCGCAGGGGCGTGCCCTGGTCCAGCAGATGTCCCGGGGCACCACCGCCCCGGGCGGCGGTGCCTTCATCGAGTCGTACATCGCGCCGGACATGCACATGCGCCCGCTCGGCGAGACGGTCGGCCTCCTCGAAGGGGCCGGGCTGGAGGTCCGTGACGTGGAATCGATGCGTGAGCACTACGTGCTGACCGTCGAGGCTTGGCACCGGACCCTGGAGGAGCGCTGGCCCGAGTTCGTCGCACTGGTCGGTGAGGAGACCGCCCGCGTCTGGCGGCTCTACCTGGTGGGCGGTGCTCTGGCGTTCGAGGAGCGGCGCATGGGGGTCGACCAGATCCTGTCCGTGCGGCCGGACGCGGACGGATCGGCGGGCATGCCCGCCACCCGGCACGGCTGGTACGCGGGACTCGGCGCGGGGGCCGAGCCTGCCGTCCACACCCCGGCCGAACCGGTGGTCGCCGGGCAGCGCCACGGTTCCGGCCTGTGAACGGCTTCGCCTGGTCGGCGTGGGCCGCGAACCTGGCCGCGTCGGCGGGTGCCGCCCTAGCGGTCATGCTCGTGACGTTCCTGATCGCCCTGCGCAAGCGGATGCACCGGATCGTCGACGTGGCGTGGGGCCTGGGCTTCACGGCCGTGGCCCTCGCCTCGTACGCCATGTCGGCCGGCGACGGGGACGACGCCCGGCGGCTCCTGGTGACGGTGCTGACGGCCGTCTGGGGCGTGCGGCTCGCGGTGCACATCGGCAGGCGGGGCCGGGGCCACGGTGAGGATCCTCGCTACGAGGCCATGCTGGCCAAGGCTCCGGGCAATCCCGACCTGTACGCCCTGCGCAAGGTGTACCTGTTGCAGGGCGGGCTGGTCTGGCTCATCTCCCTGCCGGTGCAGGCCGGTTACTACCTGCCGGGGCCGCTCGACGGGTGGGCCTGGGCCGGTGCCGCGCTGTGGGCGGTGGGACTCGCCTTCGAGGCGGTGGGCGACGCCCAGCTGGCCCGGTTCAAGCGCGATCCGGCGAACAAGGGGCGGATCATGGACCGGGGGCTGTGGTCCTGGACCCGGCACCCCAACTACTTCGGGGACTTCTGCGTCTGGTGGGGGCTCTTCCTCGTCGTGTGCGCCGACCCCGCGGTGGCGGCCGCGACACTCGTCTCGCCCGTCGTGATGAGCCTTCTGCTGACCAAGGGCAGCGGCAAGGCGCTGCTGGAGCGGCACATGGAAGGACGGCCCGGATACGCGGAGTACCTCGCACGCACCAGCGGCTTCTTCCCCCTGCCACCCGGCACGCTCCGCCGGCGCTGAGTCGGCGGACGCCGGACCAACGGGAAAAGGGTCTGCCCCCGGCCTCGAGTCGAGGCCGGGGGCAGACCCTTGTACGGAACGGCTCAGGCGTCCCGGAACTCCATCAGGGCCAGCGGCTGCGAGGTCGGCTGCTCGGAACCGCCCGCCGGTTCCACGGTGATGCCCATGCCGGACGCGTGGTCCACGGGGCCGTCCAGCAGCACCGTCTCGTCGGTGGTCGACGGGTTCATCAGACCGGCGGAGCGCATCGCGCCCCCGTCGTTGAACCAGAGCTGGTACACCTTGCCGCCGGGCGGCTGCGCCATGTCCGAGGCCAGGAACACCGCGCGGTTCACGCTCTCCGAGACCACCACCGTGCCCCGTGCCCCGTCCGCCAGGTCCGAGGCGCTCGTCGTGGCGTCCGGTGCGGTCAGCACCTGCGCCACCTGCTCGTTGTGCCGTTGGGCCAGGTCCGCCTCCTGCCGGGCGTCCTGCGCGACGTTGTTCTGCCACACGGCCACCCCGCCGAACGCCGCGGCGGCGGCGACACACGCGGCCAGCGCGTACGTCGACCAGCGTCCGGCCCGGCCGGTGGCGGACGCGGAGCGGGAACCCCGCGCGTGGGACGGCGCCTCCTGCCGTACGGTCGTGATCTCCCTCAGTACCCGGCTGCGCAGTGCGGGCGACGGGACGGTGGACACCGCGAGCCCGAGCCGGGCGGCGGTGGCGGTCAGCTCCCGTACCTCCTGGCTGCAGGCCTCGCAGGCCCCCAGATGCCGTTCGAACGCGACCCGCTCGTCGTCCGGCAGCGCGTGCAGGGCATAGGCCCCGGTCAGCGTGTGCAACTCGGCGGTGCTCATGCGTTCACCCCCAGGCAGTCGCGCAGCCGGATCAGTCCGTCGCGCAGTCGTGTCTTGATCGTTCCCAGTGGTACGGACAGCAGTTCGCCCACCTCGCGGTAGGTGAGCCCCTGGTAGTACGCCAGCGTCACGGACTGCCGCTGGAGCTCCGAGAGCGTGCGCAGACAGCGCCGCACCTGTTCCCGCTCCAGCCGGGTCTCGACCTGCTCGGACACCTCGTCGAACTCCGGCGTGCGGTCGAGCAGCGCAGCCTTGTGCTCACGCGCTGACGTGGCCTCGGCGGAACGGACCCGGTCGACGGCCCGGTGGTGCGCGAGCGTCAGCACCCAGTTCATCGCGCTTCCGCGGGACGGCTGGAAGCGGGGCGCGGTGCGCCAGACCTCGACGAGCACTTCCTGCGCCACCTCCTCCGACTGGGCCGGATCACGGAGCACACTCCGTACCAGGCCGAGAACCGGCCCACTGACCTGGTCGTACACCCGGGTGAAGGCGTCCTGGTCGCCCCGGGCGACCTGGACGAGCAGCTCCTGAAGGTCGGGCCCCGCTGAGGGGATCCCGCTGATGTGTACGGCTTCTTTCACGCGGAGGTTCCTCCCGGAGCACGCATCGGTTTCCCAGGTGGTTCGGAGCCGACGGCCATGCGGATTGGTGGGCGACCCGATATCCTCGCACGCCCTGCCCTCGAACACGTACGCGTCAGCGTGATGCTCCGCTCCGCTCGTACGGAGGATGGCGACCGTGTCCCGTCACGCTCCGCCGGGCTCCCGCGGAAAAACGCGGAGCCCGGTCGCCGTCGGGAGACGGCGACCGGGCTCACGTGGACCGGGGTGCGGCGGCGCTAAGCGGCGCTCTCCTGCTCGCGCTCCACCTGCTCGTTCCATTCGCGCTTGACCGCGCGCCACGCGTCGTCGTTCTGGCCGAGGCGCCAGTAGCCCGAGATCGACAGCTGCCCGAGCGGGACACCGCGCTCCAGGCGCAGGTGGCGCCGGATCTCCTTCACGAAGCCCGCCTCCCCGTGGACGAAGGCCTGCACCGCGCCCTCGGGGAAGTCCAGCCCTCGCACGGCGGCGACCAGGCCCTCGCCGACCGGGCGCGCGCCACGGTGCAGCCAGGTCAGCGAGACGCCTTCGGGCGCCTCCAGCTTCTGCTCCTCCGAAGGGTCGGGCACCTCCACGAAGGCGTGGACCAGCGCGCCCGCCGGCATCCGCTCCAGCGCCGCGGCGATCGCGGGCAGCGCGCTCTCGTCGCCCACCAGCAGGTGCCAGTCCGCCGAGGCCTCCGGGGCGTAACCGCCGCCGGGGCCCAGGAAGGTCACCTGGTCACCGGGGCGCGCCCGTGCGGCCCAGGGGCCGGCGAGGCCCTCGTCGCCGTGCACCACGAAGTCGACGGCCATCTCACGGGCGACCGGGTCCCAGGAGCGCACCGTGTACGTCCGGGTGGTCGGCCACAGCTCGCGCGGGTACGCGTCGCGGATCGCGGCCATGTCGAAGGGGTGGGCGTAGTCCGCGCCCTCGGGCGCGAAGCACAGCTTGATGTAGTGGTCGGTGAAGCCCGCGAGGGCGAAATCGGCCAGGCCCTCACCTCCGAGGACCACACGCACCATGTGCGGGGTGATCTGCTCGGTGCGCAGCACCTGCGCCCCCTGCGCCTTGGGTGTCCGGCGTTCCGGCCGCTCTGCCACGAGGTTCTCCCTGCGTCCGCACATATACGAGGTCCTGGGTACTTAGGCTTACCTAAGCTAGCACCCTCACGGCTGGAGCGTCAGCAGGAGTCGCTGCAACGAGCCCCCCAGGCCCCAGCGCGTCGCGAGATCCTCCAGGGCGGCGGGGTCGAGCGGTTCGCGGGGGAGTGCGGCGTCGAACACCGGCAGGGGCACGTCTCCGGCGACCCGGACCACCTTCGGGGCCACCGCGACGTAGTCCCGGGCCTCGTCGAGACGCTTGCGCTGGGACGGGGTCAGCCGGGCGGCCGGGTCGTCCACCGCCGCCATGATCCCGGCCAGGTCGCCGAAGGCGTCCAGCAGCTTCGCCGCGGTCTTCTCGCCGATCCCGGGGACGCCGGGCAGGCCGTCGCTCGGATCGCCGCGCAGCAGGGCCAGGTCGACGTACCCGGGGCCGTCCACGCCGTACCTGCCGCGCAGCCAGTCCTCGTCGGTCACCTGGAGCGTCCCCACGCCCTTCAGCGGGTAGAGGACCCGGACCCCGCGGGCGTCGTCGACCAGCTGGTAGAGGTCGCGGTCCCCGGTCACGATGTCCACGGGCCCGGTGGCCCGCCCGGCCAGCGTGCCGATCACGTCGTCGGCCTCGTACCCGGCGACCCCCACCCGGGCGATGCCGAGCGCGTCCAGCACGGCCTCGATCACCGGGACCTGGGGGGAGAGGGTGTCGGGGACCTCCTCCTCGTCGGGCACGCCCCCGGTGGTCTCGACGGCCACCCGGTGCGCCTTGTAGGTCGGGATCAGGTCGACCCGCCACTGCGGGCGCCAGTCGGCGTCCATGCAGGCGACGAGCTCGTCCGGCCGGTGGTCCTGGACGAGCCGGGCGATGAAGTCGAGCAGTCCGCGCACGGCGTTCACCGGTGTCCCGTCCGGTGCGCGCACCGAGTCCGGGACGCCGAAGTAGGCGCGGAAGTACAGGGAGGCGGTGTCGAGGAGCATCAGGCGTCGCGTCACACCCCGATGATGCCGCACCCCACTGACACGGCCGCGGTCGGCAGGCGCGCGGTTCCCGCATTCCGGACACGTTCGAGTGGCCTGGGTCACACATGTGTTTGGTTCGCGTAAGTGGGGGCAGGCGCGGCATCGGAGCGGACCACGTCCATTTCTCTACGGATGTACGTGCTCTGCGGACCGAATCCGCACCGCTCCACGGTCTGTCGAAGGGGGTGGCAGACCGTTTTCGGTTCAACGCGTGAGGTGTATGTGTCAAGGCTGCAAGCCGAACACTTGTACAAGGTGTTCGGCAGACGACCCGATCAAGCCGTGCAGAAGCTCGAGAGCGGCACCCACCGCGACGAGTTGCGCGCCGACGGAACGACCGCAGCGGTGATCGACGCATCGTTCACCGTGGAACCGGGCCACATCTTCGTCGTCATGGGACTCTCCGGATCCGGCAAGTCCACACTGCTGCGGATGCTGAACGGGCTGTTGGAGCCGACGTCCGGACGCGTGCTCTTCGACGGACAGGACCTGACCGCCCTGAGCCCCCGTGAACTGCGCGGTGTCCGTTCCAAGAAGATCAGCATGGTCTTCCAGCACTTCGCGCTCTTCCCCCACAGGAGCGTCCTCGAGAACGCCGCCTACGGCCTGGAGGTGCAGGGCGTCCCGCGCGCCGAGCGTGAGTCGCGGGCCGCCGAGGCCCTGCAGATGACCGGGCTCGGCGGCTGGGAGAAGTCCTGGCCGGACGAGCTCTCCGGCGGTATGCAGCAGCGCGTGGGCCTGGCCCGCGCGCTCGCCACCGACGCCGACCTGCTGCTGATGGACGAGTCCTTCAGTGCGCTCGACCCGCTGATCCGCCGGGACATGCAGGACCAGCTCCTGGAACTGCAGAAGCGGCTGAAGAAGACCATCGTCTTCATCACCCACGACCTCAACGAGGCCATGCGCCTCGGTGACCGCATCGCGGTGATGCGGGACGGCGAGATAGTCCAGCAGGGCACCGCCGAGGACATCCTCGTCCGGCCGTCCGACGACTACGTGGCGTCGTTCATCCAGGACGTGGACCGCTCCCGGGTGCTCACCGCCGGCTCGATCATGCAGGCGCCCGCCGCGGGCCGCTCCCACGCGGACCTGCTGGCCGAGGCGCCCGCGACGGTCACCTCGGAGACTCCCGTCGCGGAGCTCTTCGCCCCCTGCTCCACCAGCGGTGCCGACGTCGCCGTCACCGACGCGGAGGGCGGCGTCATCGGCGTCGTCCCGCGTGAGCGGCTCCTCGCCGCGCTCGGCGAGGAACCCAAGGTCGACACCCAGGTGCCGGCTGCCCGCAGCGAGGACAAGAAGGTGATCGCCGGTGCCTAGGCTCTCCTTCGGTGCGTGGGTCGAGGACGCGGTCGACTGGCTGCAGTCGAACCTCACCTGGATCTTCGACGCGATCAAGACCGTGCTCGGCGGGATGTACGACGGTGTCAACGCCGTGCTCGGCGGCGGCGAACCGCTCCTGATGGCCGGCATCTTCGCCGTCATCGCCTTCTGGCTGCGCGGCGTGTTCCCCGCCGTGCTCACCTTCGCCGGATTCGCGCTCATCGACTCCCTCGCCCTCTGGGACGAGGCGATGGCGACCCTCTCGCTGGTCGTCGTTGCCGCCGTCATCACGATCGTGATCGCGGTGCCCACCGGCATCTGGGCCGCGCGCAACAACAGGGTCAGCGCCGCGCTGCGGCCGGTCCTCGACGTCATGCAGACGATGCCCGCCTTCGTCTACCTGATCCCCGGCGTCATGTTCTTCGGTGTCGGCGTCACCCCCGGTGTCATCGCCACGATCGTCTTCGCGATGCCGCCCGGCGTCCGTATGACCGAGCTCGGCATCCGCCAGGTCGACGGCGAGCTCGTCGAGGCCGCCGCGGCGTTCGGCACCTCGCCCAAGCACACCCTCACCCGGGTGCAGCTCCCGCTCGCCCTGCCGACGATCATGGCCGGAATCAACCAGGTCATCATGCTGGCGCTGTCGATGGTCGTCATCGGCGGCATGGCCGGCGCCGGCGGCCTCGGCGAGAAGGTGTACGCCGCGATCACCCAGCTCCAGGTCGGCCTCGCCGCCGAGAGCGGTATCGCCGTCGTCATCCTCGCCATGTACCTGGACCGGATGACCGGCGCGCTCAACGAGCGCGTCTCGCCGCTCGGCCGCCGCGCGGCCGCCAAGGTCGCCGCCGGTGCGCGGCGCCTGAAGTTCGCGCACTACAAGCCGGGAACCGCCGTCGCGATGACCGGTGTCGTCGTGCTCGCGCTCGTCGCGGGCGGCCTCAACATCGCCGGCTCCGACGACTCGAAGACCGCGCAGGCCGGCAGCGCCGACGTCGGCGACGGCCAGAAGATCAACCTGGGCTACATCCCCTGGGACGAGGGTATCGCCTCCACCTTCCTCTGGAAGGAGATCCTGGAGCAGCGCGGTTACGAGGCCGGGATCACCCAGCTCGACGCGGGACCGCTCTACTCCGGTGTCGCCCGCGGCGACATCGACTTCCAGACGGACTCCTGGCTGCCGACCACGCACAAGGACTACTGGGACAAGTACAGCGACCAGCTGGACGACCTCGGCTCCTGGTACGGGCCGACGTCGCTGGAGCTGTCGGTTCCCTCGTACGTCAAGGGCATCGACTCGCTCGAGGACCTCAAGGGCCAGGGCAAGAAGTTCGACGGCAAGATCATCGGCATCGAGTCGAGCGCCGGGATGATGGGCACCCTGAACAAGAAGGTGCTCAAGGAGTACGGCCTCGAAGGGGAGTACAAGGTCGTCTCCTCCAGCACCTCCTCGATGCTGGCCGAGCTCAACGCCTCCATCAAGAAGAAGGAGCCTGTCGTGGTGACCCTGTGGTCGCCGCACTGGGCCTACGGCAAGCACGACCTGAAGAAGCTCAAGGACCCGAAGGGCGCCTGGGGCAAGGGCGAGCAGATCCACACCGTCGCCCACAAGGGCTTCGCGAAGAAGGCGCCCGCGGTCGCCAAGTGGCTGAAGGACTTCAAGCTCAGCGAGAAGCAGCTCACCGGTCTCGAGAACGAGATCCAGGGGGCCGGCCAGGGCAAGGAGCAGGACGGCGTCCGCAGCTGGCTGAAGAAGAACCCCGACGTCGTCGACAAGCTGGCGCCCGTGCCGGGCGGCGCCGGCGGCTCGCAGCAGGGCAAGGACGCGGGCAAGACCGTCGACATGGGGTACTTCCCGTGGGACGAGGCCATCGCCAGCACCTACCTGTGGCAGAACATGCTGGAGGACCGGGGCTACAAGACGTCGGTCAAGCAGCTCGACCCGGGGCCGCTCTACACCGGTCTCGCGCAGGGGCAGCTCGACGTCCAGTTCGACTCCTGGCTGCCGACGACGCACAAGGACTACTGGGACCGGTACAAGGACAACCTCACCGACCTCGGTTCCTGGTACGGGCCGACGTCGCTGGAGCTGTCGGTTCCCTCGTACGTCAAGGGCATCGACTCGCTCGAGGACCTCAAGGGCCAGGGCAAGAAGTTCGACGGCAAGATCATCGGCATCGAGTCGAGCGCCGGGATGATGGGCACCCTGAACAAGAAGGTGCTCAAGGAGTACGGCCTCGAAGGGGAGTACAAGGTCGTCTCCTCCAGCACCTCCTCGATGCTGGCCGAGCTGAACCGGTCGATCAAGAAGAAGGAGCCTGTCGTGGTGACCCTGTGGTCGCCGCACTGGGCCTACGGCAAGCACGACCTGAAGAAGCTCAAGGACCCGAAGGGTGCCTGGGGCAAGGGCGAGCAGATCCACACCGTCGCCAAGAAGGACTTCGCCAAGGACTTCCCGGAGCTGACCGGCTGGCTGAAGGACTTCAAGCTCAGCGAGGCGCAGCTTGCCTCGCTCGAGGTGGAGATCCAGAAGGGCGGCGCGGGCAAGGAGAAGGAGTCCGCCCGTCGCTGGATGGACGCCAATCCGGACGTGGTGGCGAAGCTGGCGCCCGTCAGCGGCTGATCCACGATCCCGTCACGGCCTGAAGGGGACGGTCCCGGTAGCGAACCGGGGCCGTCCCCTTCAGGCTGGTCCGAGGGAGTCCCCGAAGGTTCCCGACCGTCTGCTTGGGCTCCATCACGCAAACGACATGCGTAGGGTGCTGGCAACCGGGAGGATGGCGAACCGGGGAGGGAGCCGGACATGGATGACAAGGAAGCCCTTCGAGTGGGTGCCGCGGTTCGCCGACGCCGCAGGGCCCTCGGACTCACCCTGGCCGTGGTGGCCGGGCGCAGTGGTCTGTCCGTACCGTTCCTCAGCCAGATCGAGAACGAACGGGCCAGACCCAGCCCCAGGTCACTGGACCGGGTGGCCGACGCGCTGGAGACCACGACCGAGCGGTTGAAGGCCGCGGCGGACTCGGCGCGCGCCGTGGACGTCTCACGGGCGGACGACGGGGAAGGTGTGCGGCGCCTGGTGCGCGGCCGGCACCAGCTCAGCGCGCTGGAGTTCATCGGCGAGCACGACCTCGGGCGTGAGTTCCAGCACCGCAACGACGAGGTGATGTACGTCGTGGAGGGTGCCGTCGAGGTCGAGGCCGAGGGACAGGCCCACCGGCTGGGCCGGGGCGACAGCCTCTTCCTCTCCGGCGGGGTCCGCCACCGGTGGCGGGCGACCGTCCCCGGCACCCGGCTGCTGGTCGTCTCGGTCGCCGAGCACATCGACGCGACGTACGACGCGCGGCGCTGACGGGGAGCGCCATGCGTGTCGTCTCCCTCGTCCCTTCGCTCACGGAGGCGGTCGCCGTCACCGCCCCCGGCCTGCTCGTCGGTGTCACCGACTGGTGCACCCGTCCCGCCGGGCTGACCGCCGCCCGGATCGGTGGGACGAAGAACCCGGACACCGCCGCCGTGGTGTCGCTGCGCCCCGACCTCGTCGTCGCCAACGAGGAGGAGAACCGGGAGGTAGACCTGGCCGCCCTGCGTGCCGCCGGCCTGAACGTCCTGGTCACCGAGGTGCGCACCCTCGACCAGGCCTTCGCCGAACTGGAGCGGGTCCTCACGGCGTGCGGGCTGCCGGAACCCCGCTGGCTGGCGGAGTCCCGGGCGGCCTGGGCGGCGCTGCCGTCCCCTCCCGCCCCACGCCCCGCGGTCGTCCCCGTCTGGCGCAGGCCCTGGATGGTGCTGGGCCGCGACACCTTCGCCGGGGACCTGCTGGCCCGGCTCGGGGTACGGAACGTCTACGCCGGCCACCACGAGCGCTACCCCCGGGTCGCCCTGGCCGAGCTGAACGCCTCGGAGGCCGAACTGGTCGTCCTGCCCGACGAGCCCTACCGCTTCACCGCCGCCGACGGGCCCGAAGCCTTTCCCGGACTGCCCGCCGTGCTCGTCGACGGGCGTCACCTCACGTGGTACGGGCCGTCACTGGCCGAAGCGGCCGTGGCGCTGCGAGCAGCGTTCCGCTGAACAGCCCGCCCAGGGTCCGTACGCCGGCGACCGCCCAGGCCGTCACCAGCAGCGCGTAGAGAGCCACGGCCAGCCAGGTGAAGGCGGTCAACCCGGTGTGCCGGGCCAGCCCCGCCGCGCCCGTGACGCACGTGCCGACCGGGAAGGTGAAGCCCCACCACGTCATCGTGAACCGCATGCCCCGCCGCGCCGCGCGCACCACCATCGCCCCGGACAGTGCCAGCCAGAACAGCGCGAAGCCCATCACCGGAACCCCGTAGAGCACGGCGAACGCGCCGAAGGCCGAGGCGTACCGCGGCCCGATCGCGCCCTGTGCCACGTCGGCCAGCTGGTTGACCGCGGTGGTGGACTGGCCCAGCGGCCCGAGCACCAGGAAGAGCGTCGGCGTCAGCGCGAGCGGCAGCGGGCCCCGGTGCACCAGCCGCGCGAAGACCAGGGGAAGGACCACCAGGGTGGCCAGCAGAGACAGCCCGAACATGCCGTAGCAGGCCAGCAGCAGCGTCTCACGCCACTGGCCCGGTGGCAGCTCGGGCACCAGCAGAGGACCGACCGCGGCCGAGACCATCGGGGCCACCAGCGGGAGCAACCACACCGGCGACGCGCTCCCCGGCTCAGGGCGGTGGCGTACGACCATCAGGTAGGGGATCGCCACCGCGGCGGCCAGGGCCGCACAGGTGCCCGCGGTGAACAGCAGCGCGTCCACGGCGACCGCTGCCCTGTGCCCGATGACGTCCCGCCCGGCCACCAGCGTGCCCGCGCCGACCGCGAGCAGCGCCATGGACGTGCAGCCGTGGAAGGGGGCGACGGCGGGATCGAGCAGATGTGCCCTGGCCTGGTCCCGGTGCAGGAGCCAGTGCCCGGTGCGCGCCGCCAGCAGGACCACGAGCAGAGCGGCCGACAGCGCCCACACGACGACGCAGACGGCCCGCAGCCCCGGCACGTCCACGGGCAGCGCGACGCCCGCGGTCGCGACGACGGCGGTGCCCATGACCGTCGCGTACCAGTTGGGGCCGAGGTACCGCAGGGAGGGGAGCCGGGGAGCGGCGGTACGGGGCGCGGACACCCCTGTCTTGGTCTGCGGAAAGATGGCCATGCCACGATTCTCCGCGGCCGGGCCGCGGCTCACCAGGGAGCACACGGCTATGAGGTCATAGGCTGGCCTTATGCCCAGTCCCGTGCCCTCCTCGCTGCCCCACCGGGTCCCCGACCTCGGTGCCATGGTGCTCCTGCTCGCCGTCGCACGGCACGGAAGCCTGGGCCGGGCTGCCAGGGACGTCGGCATCAGCCAGCCCGCGGCGTCCGGCCGGATCAGGTCGATGGAGCGGCAGCTGGGCGTCGCGCTCCTGGACCGTTCGCCCCGCGGCTCCCGGCTGACCGACGCGGGCGCGCTCGTCACCGACTGGGCGCGCAGGGTCGTCGAGGCCGCTGAGGCGTTCGACGCCGGCGCCCAGGCGCTGCGGGACCGGCGTGACTCCCGGCTCCGGGTGGCCGCGAGCATGACCATCGCGGAGTACCTGCTGCCCGGCTGGCTGATCGCGCTGGGGGCGGAGCGGCCGGGGACGGCCGTGTCGCTGCTCGCGGGCAACTCGGCCGCGGTCGCGCTGCGGCTGCTGGCCGGTGAGGCGGACCTCGGTTTCGTCGAGGGCCTCTCGATACCGGAGGGACTGGACGGCACGGTCATCGCTCACGACCGGCTCGTGGTGGTGGTCGCCCCCTCCCACCCCTGGGCGCGCCGCAGTCGGCTGAGCCCGCGCGAACTCGCCCAGGAGCCGCTGATCCTGCGCGAACACGGCTCGGGCACCCGCCAGGTCCTGGACGCCGCGCTGGCCTCGCACGGCGGACTGGCGCGCCCGCTGCTCGAACTCTCCTCGACCACCGCGGTGAAGGGTGCTGCGGAGAGCGGCGCCGGTCCCTGCGTGCTGAGCGAACTCGCCCTGGGCGAGGAGCTGTCGGCGCGGCGCCTGGTCAAGGTCCCGGTCGAGGGCGTACGCCTGCGCCGCCAGCTGCGCGCGGTCTGGCCCGCTGGCCACCGGCCCACGGGGCCGGCCCGTGACCTGCTCTCCCTGACGGCGCGTAAGCCTGACGGTGCGTGAGTCCTGATCCCGTGCAGGCCACGACTGGTGTGGGCCGGTTGCCCGGCGGCCGAGGGCGCGTTCCTCCGGTGCGGATCTCAGGCGGGTGTCTCAGGCGGAGGCCACGGCCGCCGCGGCCCCGGCCGCTTCCACCAGGGCCCGCATGATGCGGAGGTCGTCGCCCATCTCGGGGTGCCACTGCACGCCGAGCACCCACGGCTCACCCGGCAGTTCGACCGCCTCCACCGTGCCGTCCGCCGCGTGCGCGGAGACCACGAGTCCCGGCGCGAGGCCGTCCACGGCCTGGTGGTGGTAGGTCGGTACCGACGCCTCCTCGGGCACGAGCGAGGCGTAGAGCGTCCCCGGGACCGGAGTGACCGTGTGCTCGCCCAGCACGCCGGCCTTGCCGAACGGGCCCGTGTGGCCGTCCAGATGCTGGGTGAGCGTGCCGCCCAACGCCACGTTCAGCAGTTGCATCCCTCGGCAGATGCCCAGTACCGGGGTGCCGGCCGCCCGCGCGGCGCGGAGCAGGGCCACCTCCCAGGTGTCGCGCTCGTGGGCCGGCGGGCCCGTCCTGAAGTCGCGCTCCGCGCCGTACAGTCCGGGGTCGACGTCGGCGCCGCCCGCGATCACCAGGCCGTCCACCCGGGCGACGGCCGCCGCCGCGCGCGACGGGTCGTCCGGCGGCAGCAGCGCGGCGAGTCCGCCGGACCGCTGGACCAGCCGGGGATAGGCGGAGGGGAGCACCGCCGCGGGGAGCTCCCAGACGCCCCAGCGAGCCGCCGGCTCCAGATAGGTCGTGACGCCGATCAGCGGTTCGTGCATGGTGCGGTCCCTCCGGCGGCCGGTCTGCGGACCGGCCCGGTGCAATGGTGTCGCGTCATACCTTTGTTCGTACCGGGCCGTCGCGCAAGAGCAGTGATCCGGAAGGGCAAGATCAAGCCAGGAAGCCCCGCAGCAGTGCGGCCGTCCCCGCGCAGTGCTCACGCGTCACGGCCCGCGCCCCCTCCTCGTCGCCGTCGAGCACCGCCTCGACGACCGCCGTGTGCTGGTGCTGCGAGTGTTCGAGGTTCCGTACGAGCAGGGGTATGCAGTCCAGCAGGTCGTTGACGGTCGCCCGGACGGCCGCGTACCGGGTCGCCAGGGAGGGGGAGCCGGACAGCTCGGCGAGTTCCAGGTGGAAGAGGGTGTCGAGCCTGCGGTAGTCGGGCAGATGTGCTTCGTGTGTCGACGCCAGAGCCCTGCGCAGCCGGTCCGCGCCCTCGCCGTCGAGGCCGCGCGACGCGCACAGCCCCGCGGCACCCGTCTCCAGCACCTCGCGGAACAGCAGGACGTCCTCGATGTCGACGTCCGCCACCCGGCGCCGCAGTTCGAAGGGGTCGGACGGGCCGGTGCGGGGAAGCACGAACGTGCCGCCGTAGCGGCCCCGCCGGGACTCCACCAGGCCCTGGTCCTGGAGCACCTTGAGCACCTCGCGAAGCGTCACGCGGCTTATGCCGAGGAGGCCGGCCAGCTCGCGCTCGGCGGGCAGCCGCCCGCCGCCGGGCACCAGCCCGAGCCTGACCACCTGGAGGATCTGCTCCAGCGCCTCCTCGAAGCCGTTGCCCGCCCGCACCGGCCGCAGCGTGGGCAGCAGTCGGTCGAGGGAACCTGCTTCCCCGGTCTCCTCCGCCACGTCACGATTCCCTTCCCCCCAATGGTTTTCTCCCATACCTTATGCCTTCCGGCTGACCGAACGAGGAGTATCCCGTGGCAGACCGAACACCCCCGCTCCACGTCGAGGAGCTGCGCGTGCTCGTCGAGAGCGGTGAGATCGACACCGTCGTCCTCGCCTTCCCCGACATGCAGGGCCGGCTCCAGGGCAAGCGGTTCGCGGCCTCCTTCTTCCTCGACGACGTGCTGGAGCACGGCACGGAAGGCTGCAACTACCTGCTCGCCGTCGACACGGACATGAACACCGTCGACGGATTCGCGATGTCCTCCTGGTCGGGCGGCTACGGCGACTTCGCGATGCGCCCCGACGTCAGCACCCTGCGCCGCATCCCCTGGCACGACGGGACCGCCCTGGTCATGGCGGACCTCTCCTGGGAGGACGGCTCGCCGGTCGTCGCGGCGCCGCGCCAGATCCTCCGGCGGCAGTTGGAGCGGCTCGCCGCGTACGGGCTGACCGCCCACGTCGGCACGGAGCTCGAGTTCATCGTCTTCAAGGACACCTACGAGCAGGCCTGGGACCGCGACTACCGCGGGCTGACCCCGGTCAACCAGTACAACATCGACTACTCCGTCCTCGGCACCGGGCGCGTCGAGCCCCTGCTGCGCCGTATCCGCAACGAGATGGCGGCCGCCGGGCTCACCGTCGAGTCGGCCAAGGGCGAGTGCAACCCCGGCCAGCACGAGATCGTCTTCCGCTACGACGAGGCCCTCGTGACCTGCGACCAGCACTCCGTCTACAAGACCGGTTCCAAGGAGATCGCCTCGCAGGAAGGCGTCTCGCTCACCTTCATGGCCAAGTTCAACGAGCGCGAGGGCAACTCCTGCCACATCCACCTCTCGCTCCAGGACACCGACGGACGAAGCGTCATGGCCGGCGAGGACGGCACGATGTCGCCCCTGATGCGGAGCTTCCTCGCGGGCCAGCTCGCAGCCCTGCGCGACTTCTCCCTGCTGTACGCACCGAACATCAACTCCTACAAGCGGTTCCAGCCCGGCTCCTTCGCCCCGACCGCCGTCGCCTGGGGCCACGACAACCGCACCTGCGCCCTGCGGGTCGTGGGCCACGGCCGCTCGATGCGCTTCGAGAACCGGGTGCCGGGTGGTGACGTCAACCCCTACCTCGCCGTCGCCGGACTCGTCGCGGCCGGGATCCACGGCATCGAGAACGAGCTCGAACTCCCCGAGGCGTGTGAGGGCAACGCCTACACGGCCGGGTACGAGCAGGTACCGACCACCCTCCGCGAGGCCGCCGGCCTCTGGGAAGCCAGCGAGGTGGCCCGGGACGCCTTCGGCGAGGAGACCGTCGCGCACTACCGCAACATGGCACGCGTCGAACTGGAGGCGTTCGACGCCGCCGTCACCGACTGGGAGCTCCGCCGCTCCTTCGAACGGCTGTGAGGCACACCGTGATCCACGAGCACCGGGTCCTGGACCCCGCGACCGAACAGCTCGTCGCCACCGTCCCGGCCACCACCGCCGCCGAGGTCGGCACCGCCGTCACCCGCGCCGCCGCGGCCCAGCGGACCTGGGCCGCCCTGGCTCCCGCCGACCGTGCGCGGCTGCTCCGCCGCTTCGCCGTCCTCGTGGACGAGAACGCCGAACAGCTGGCCCGGCTGGAGGTCACCGAGGCGGGCCACACCCTGGGCAACGCCCGTTGGGAGGCCGCCAACGTCAGGGACCTGCTGGACTACGCGGCCGGGGGAGTGGAACGCCTGACCGGCCGCCAGATCCCCGTACCGGGAGGGATCGACCTCACCCTCCTCGAACCGCTCGGTGTCGTAGGGGTGATCGCCCCGTGGAACTTCCCCATGCCGATCGCCGCCTGGGGCGCCGCACCCGCCCTCGCCGCCGGCAACGCCGTACTCCTCAAACCGGCCGAGACCACGCCCCTCACCGCCCTGCGCCTGGCCCGCCTCGCGCTCGACGCCGGACTGCCGGAACACCTCTTCCAGGTACTGCCCGGCGCGGGCGACGTGGCCGGCGACGCCCTGGTCGAACACCCCGGCGTGGCCAAGATCGTCTTCACCGGTTCGACCCGCGTCGGCAAACAGATCATGGCCAGGTGCGCGGACCGGGTGAAACGGCTGACGCTCGAACTCGGCGGCAAGAGCCCCAACATCGTCTTCGCCGACGCCGACATCGAAGCCGCCGCCACCGCCGCGCCCATGTCCTTCCTGGACAACGCCGGCCAGGACTGCTGCGCCCGTACCCGCATCCTCGTGCAGCGCTCCGTGTACGACCGGTTCCTCGAGCTGCTCGTCCCGGCCGTCGCCTCCGTCGTCGTGGGCGACCCCTCGGACGAGAGGACGCAGATGGGGCCGCTGATCTCCCGGACCCAGCTGGAACGTGTCCGCGCACTCGTCCCCGAGGGCGCGGACGGCATCCGGGGCAGCGCCCCCACCGGACCCGGCTTCTGGTTCCCGCCGACCGTCCTCACCGGGACCGCACCGGACGCGCCCGTCGCCACCGAGGAGGTCTTCGGACCGGTCGCCGTCCTGCTGCCCTTCGACGACGAGGCCGACGCCGTCCGGCTCGCCAACGCCACCGACTACGGCCTGGCCGGATCGGTCTGGACCCGTGACGTGGGCCGCGCGCTGCGCGTCTCCCAGGCGGTCCGCGCCGGCAACGTGTCCGTCAACTCGCACTCGGCCGTCCGCTACTGGACGCCGTTCGGCGGGTACAAACAGTCCGGGCTCGGCCGTGAACTGGGGCCCGACGCCCTCACGGCCTTCACCGAAACCAAGAACGTCTTCATCGGCACGGAGGCCTGAGCACGCATGAGCAACGACACCGGGAACGTCTGCCGCCGTCTGACCGGCCGCACCGCGGTCATCACCGGGGCCGGCAGCGGCATCGGCCTGGCCACCGCCCACCGGCTCGCCTCGGAAGGGGCCCACGTCGTCTGCGGCGACATCGACGAGAACGCGGGCAGGGCCGTCGCGGAGGACGTCGGAGGCACCTTCGTCCGGGTCGACGTCACCGATCCCGACCAGGTCGAGGCGCTCTTCGCCGCGGCGCACGACACCTACGGCTCCGTCGACATCGCCTTCAACAACGCCGGGATCTCCCCGCCCGACGACGACTCGATCCTCACGACCGGGCTGGAGGCGTGGAAGCGGGTCCAGGACGTCAACCTCACCTCCGTCTACCTCTGCTGCAAGGCCGCCCTTCCGTACATGCGGCGCCAGGGCCGCGGCTCGATCATCAACACCGCGTCCTTCGTGGCCCGGATGGGCGCCGCGACCTCCCAGATCTCGTACACCGCGTCCAAGGGCGGCGTCCTCGCCCTGTCCCGCGAACTCGGCGTGCAGTTCGCCCGCGAGGGGATCCGGGTCAACGCCCTGTGCCCCGGCCCGGTCAACACCCCGCTGCTCCAGGAGCTGTTCGCCACGGACCCGGAACGAGCCGCCCGCAGGCTCGTGCACATCCCGCTGGGCCGGTTCGCCGAGGCGACGGAGATCGCGGCGGCCGTCGCCTTCCTGGCCAGCGACGACTCCTCCTTCGTCAACGCCAGTGACTTCCTCGTCGACGGAGGCATCTCGGGGGCGTACGTGACCCCGCTCTAGAAGCCCCTGTCCGCGTCCCCCGAGGGGATGCGGCTCAGAGGCCCGCGGGGCCGCGCCTCAGAGGAAGGTGCGGCCCTCACCGCGGTACGTCGGCACGGTCGCGGTGATCCGGTCTCCCTCGATCAGCCGCAACTCCTCGAAACGCTCGCACAGTTCACCGGCCTTGGCGTGCCTGAACCACACCTTGTCGCCGATCAGCAGATCGTCGGCGGGAGCGCCGAGCAGTGGCGTCTGCACCTCTCCGGGACCCTCCTGGGGGTCGTAGCGCAGCCCGTCGGGCAGATACGGCACCGGCAGCCGGTCCGGGCCGGTGGCGCCCGAAGCCGGGTACCCGCCGCCGAGCACCGTCACCACGCCGACGCCCGGCCGACGCACCACCGGAAGGGCGAACAGCGCGGCCGGACGGCCCGTGAACGACGTGTAGTTGTCGAACAGTCGGGGCACGTAGAGCCCGGACCCGGCCGCTATCTCGGTCACCGCGGACTCGGCAGCCGTGTGCTGCACGCTCCCGGTGCCGCCCCCGTTCACGAACTCCAGGTCCGGGGCCACGGCCCTTACCGCCCGCACGACCTCCGCGCGCCGGGCCGCCAGTTCCCGCCGGGCCGTCGCCTGCATCAGGCGGACCGCACGCGACCGCAGCGGCCGGCCGGCCACCGAGTCACCGACACCCGCGACATGCCCCTCGTACGCCATCAGACCCACCAGCCGGAAACCCGGCCTGCGCGCCACCGAACGTGCCAGGTCCGCCAGTTGGGCGGGGGAGCGCAGCGGTGAACGCAGTGCGCCGATCCTGACCCGGCCGCCCAGCAGCCGCAGCGACGTGTCCAGCTCCAGACAGACCCGGATCTCCTCGGTGCCGCCTGCCCGCGCCGCGTCGATCAGCTCCAACTGCGCCCGGTCGTCCACCATCACCGTCACGGAGGCGGCCAGCTTGGGATCGGCGGCCAGTTCCGCGTAGGCCGCCCGGTCCGCCGACGGATACGCGAGCAGTACGTCGTCGAATCCCGCCCTGGCCAGCCACAGCGACTCGGCCAGGGTGAAGGACATGATCCCGGCGAACCCCGGACGCGCCAGGACCCGTTCCAGCAGCGCCCGGCAGCGCACCGACTTGCTCGCCACCCGTACCGGCTTCCCGCCGGCACGGCGCACCAGATCGTCGGCATTGGCGTCGAAGGCCTCCAGGTCGACCACGGCCAACGGGGCGTCGAGATGGGCGGTGGCCCGGTCGTACCGGCCCCGGTCAGCGGTGCGCACAGTCATGGCCGCAGCTTGCCAGACCGGTAGTACCAGTGGGTAGGGCATGTCCGGCCCGGATCCCGCCGGGGCCCGCGTCCCGTTGCCCACCGGGCGCCGTCCACCCCGTAGAGTGACCGTCACGCGATGGACGGACGGACCCCCGCGTACCGGTGGTCCGTGTGCGGTACGGGACGTGGACCAGGGGGACGGATGAGTACCGAGGCGCGACGCGCTCCAGTGCCGCCCCGCCCGGCCACCCCGCCCTCCGTACCCGGCCCGCCCCCACCGCGCACGGAGCCCGCACCGCCCTTCCAGGGCGCGCGAACCGGGGCGCCCGTACCGCCCGTGGAGACCACCACCCGGCTGCGCCCCGTGCCACCCCCGCCCTCCGGGCCCCCGCCCGCGCCCCGGCGAAGGCCCGTCGGCGCGGTGGGCCTCACCCCGCGTCCCGGCGCCACACCGGCCCCGCCCGGCGCCCGGCACGCGTACCCTGAGACCCCCGCCGAGACCACCACCCGGCTGCGCCCCGTCAAGGCGCGCGGCCCCGGCCGGGCCGCGGCCGCCGTCGTGTGCGCGGTGCTCGGCCTCGGGCTCGTCGGCGGCGCCGTCACCGGCAGTCTGCTCACCGGCGACTCCGCGGCGGAGCCCGGCGACGACGACCCGTACGCGGCGAGCCGCTCCGCCTGGCACAGCGTGCCCGTGGACACCCTCTTCCCGCGCACCCTCAAGGGCGACGGCGCGGGTCCGGGAGCGACCGACCGCGTCTGGACCCGGATCGGCGTCGCGGCCGACGGCGGATGCGCGGCCGGCCTCGACCCGCTGCTGCTCGAAGCCCTCGGCCCGGTCGGCTGCGAGAGGCTGGTGCGCGCCACCTACACCGACGCCACACGCAGCAGCGTCACCACCGTCGGCCTGGTCTTCACCGAGGCGGACGCGGAAGGGATGGGCGCGCTGGGCACCCGGTTCACCACACAGGAACTCGCCGCGCGCTCCGACCTGATGCCCCGCACCTATCCGGTCGAGGGCACCGCGGCCGCCGGATTCGGCGACCGGCAGCGCGCCAGCTGGACGGTCCACGTCCTGACCGAGGCACCCGTCGTCGTGTACGCGGTCTCAGGCTTCGCCGACGGCCGTACCGTCGACGAGCCCCAGCCGGCCGCCGAGGCCATGGCGGCCGACGCGACATCGGCCCCCGCCCAGGCCGGGCTCGGCCATGAGGCGAAGGGCGTCGCCGACCGGGTGGAGCGCGCCCTGCGCAGGACCGTCGCCGACCTCGCGGAGCAGCCGGGATGACCCGCTCCCGCCACAGGGCCCTCACCGCGGTGGCCGCGGCCGCCGCCTTCGCGGTGCTGCCCGCCGTGCCCGCCCACGCGGACGCGATCCGGGACCAGCAGTGGGGCCTGGAGGCCCTCCACACCGAACGCGCCTGGCAGACCACGAAGGGCCGGGGGATCACCGTCGCGGTCCTGGACACCGGCGTCGACGACGAGCATCCCGACCTGGCCGGCCAGGTGCTTCCCGGCAAGGACCTCATAGGCCTCGGGGCCGAACGCGGCGAACGCTCCTGGGCCCTGCACGGCACCGCCATGGCAGGCATCATCGCGGGCCACGGCAGCGGCCCCGGACGGGGCGACGGCGTGCTCGGCGTGGCCCCGGAGGCGCAGATCCTGCCGGTCCGGGTGATCCTCGAGTCCAACGACCCCTCGCGCGCCGAGGCCCGGAAGTCACGCGGCGCGGCGCTCGCCGACGGCATCCGCTGGGCCACCGACCAGGGTGCGGACGTCATCAACCTCTCGCTCGGCGACGACAGCAAGTCCGCGCACCCCGAACCCGGCGAGGACGCGGCCGTGCAGTACGCCCTCGGCAAGGGCGTGTCCGTCGTCGCCTCCGCCGGCAACAGCGGCGAGAAGGGCGACCGGGTCTCGTACCCCGCCGCCTACCCGGGCGTCATCGCGGCCGCCGCCGTCGACAGGTACGGCACGCACGCCGCGTTCTCCACGCGCCGCTGGTACGCCACCGTCAGCGCCCCCGGTGTCGACGTCGTCGTCGCCAACCCCGACCAGCACTACTACATCGAGTGGGGCACCTCCGCCGCGTCGGCCTTCGTCTCGGGCGCCGTGGCGCTGGTCCGCGCGGCCCACCCGGGTCTCTCGCCCGCCCAGATCAAGACCCTGCTCGCGGACACCGCGCGCAACGCACCCGCCGACGGCCGTGACGACGCCCGGGGCTACGGGCTGGTCGACCCGGCCGCCGCGATCGAGGCAGGGACGAAGCTGCGCCCCGACGAGCTGAGCGCCCGGTCCGCCGAGGCCGGCTACCGCAAGCGGTACTTCGGCGGCGGCCCCACCCCGAAGCCGAAGGCCGAGGACTCGGCGAGCCGGCTCGCACCCTCGGCCGGCGGTCTCGGAGCCGTACTCCTCGCCGTGGCGGTGGTGCTGTGGCGGGGGAGGAACCCCGGCAGCGGCCGCCGGAACACCCCGTACGCTCCCGGCACCGGCGCGCCCCGCTGACGAGGCCGGGTCCGGCACGACGGCTCGCCCCGCCCACCCGGGCCGGCTGCGTGCGACGGGCCGGCTGACCAGGCCGGGTCGGCCGGCTCCGTGCGACGGGCCGGCCACCCCTCGCCGCGCTCCGGCCTGACCGGCACCGGGTCCGCCGGGCTTCGGCCGGGCGCCCGACACTCAGCCCGCCGCGCCCGTCACGCCTGCCGCGGCCCTCGCCACGGACTCCACGAGCGCGATGCCGGCCTCCTTCGTCGTGTGTCCGCGCGACAGCACCGCCATCAGCAGGGTGTGGCCGCCGCTCTCCACCCGCCCGATGCTGTTGACGTCCCAGAGCCCCGTCGTCGTCCGGGGCATCCAGCCGTTCTTGAGCGCGCAGCCGGTGCCGGCGGCGGACACCCCCCATCGCTGGTCCGCCTCGACCTGTCCCATCAGCTCGGTCAGAAAGGCCCGCGAGGTCGCGGACAGCTCCGAGGCCGTGCCGAAGACCGCCCGCAGCAGTCGCACCTGGTCCGCGGCCGTGGTGCGGGTCAGTCCCCAGGCATGAGCGGCCTTCGTCCCGGTCAGGCCGAGCCGTTCGTTCGCCGTGTCGAGCGCGTCCTCCCCGCCGACGGCCCGGAGCAGCTCGGTGGCCGAGGCGTTGTCGCTGCGCGTGATCATGGCCTCCGCCCGCGCCTGCTCGGCGCCGTTCAGCATCCGTCCCTCGTCCTGGGCGCGCAGCAGCAGCGCCGCCAGGATGTCGACCTTGACGATGCTCGCGGTGTCGTACGCCCCGTCCCCGTAGGACGCGTTCGCCCCGTTCGTGGTGTCCAGCACCGCGACCGACACGTCGGCGTCGACGGCCGGCGCCGCCAGCGCGGCGGCCAGCTCGGCGTCGAGATCCACCTCGGGCTCCTCGCTCCGGTCCGCCGCGGCCGGCGGACTCGACGCGGACGATACGGCGGCCACGGCGGCGGGTGCGCCATCCGGCGGACGACCCACCGGCTACGCACCCCCCGCGGCGGAACCGGCCGGCGTGACGACCGCGGTCGTCACGGACGCGGACAGCACCGACCCGCGCGTTCTGCGGCGGGGTGTGGCCCGGACGCCAGGAGCCGCAGCCGGCGGGGGTCCGTGCTCCCTGTGCCCGACCTGTCGCCCGGGTGGGAGAACCGACCCACTACGCTCGTCGTGTGGCGCTCAAGAACATTCCGGACTCCGGCTTCTCCGACGACGACGGCACCGCCTCGCCCGAGCTGACGGCGGCCCTCGCCGCCTGGGCGGGCGACCGGTCGGCCGTCGCCCCCGTCCTCGCGGCGCTCCGCGACGCCCGGCTGCTCGTCCCGGTCGTCGCGGTCCTGGGCGAGGTCGAGGAGGACGGTGAGGAGCAGCGCGAAGCTCCCGGCAAGGGCGGTGGCGGGCGACGGGGGAGCGGGCTGCGCCGAGAGAAGACCAGCGACATGGCCGTGCCCACCCTGCAGGCCGGTGACCGCCGCGCTCTGCCGGCCTTCACCTCGACCGCCTCGCTCGCCCGGTGGGACCCGCGGGCGCGCCCTGTCGCCGTACCCCTGCACCAGGCGCTCCAGGCCGCCGCGCACGAGAAGGCCGACACCGTGGTGCTCGACCTCGCGGGACCCGTCGCCTTCGAGCTGACCGGTCCGGCACTGCTGGCGCTGGCCGAGAACCGGAGCAGCGCGGACCCGCTCGACGACCCCGCCGTGATCGGCGCGGTGCGGGAGGCCGTGGCCGCCGAACCCGCGGTCCTGAGCGCCTGTCTGGGCCCCGGCCGGGCCGACGGCACCCTCGCCCTGGTCCTCGCCCAGGACGCGGTGCCCGCCGATGCCGCGCGCCGGGTCGCCGACGCCCTCTCGGCCAGCGAGGTGCTGCGCGCCCGGCTCGTGCGTGGTCTCGACCTCGCGCTGCTGCCGGCCGGTGCCGAGGCCCCCGGCGAACCGCTTTTCACCCGTTGACGCGCCAGAGCCCGCCACCCGTGAACGGGCGGCGGGCTCGAAGTGACGCGCGGACGGCCCGGCCCTCGTCGGGCCCGGCCGGGTCCCGACCTCAGCCGTAGACGGGGCCCGTGTACTTCTCGCCGGGGCCCTGGCCCGGCTCGTCCGGCACGAGCGACGCCTCGCGGAAGGCGAGCTGGAGCGACTTCAGGCCGTCGCGCAGCGGCGAGGCGTGGAAGGTGCTGATCTCGGTGGCGCTCGCGTCGAGCAGCCCGGCCAGTGCCTGGACCAGCTTGCGGGCCTCGTCCAGGTCCTTGTGCTGCTCGCCCTCCTCGGTCAGGCCGAGCTTCACGGCTGCCGCGCTCATCAGGTTGACGGCCACGGTCACGATCACCTCGACCGCGGGAACCTCCGCGATGTCGCGGGCCATGTCGTCGAAGCCGGGGTTCTCGGTGCTGGGGGTGGTCGCGTCGCTCATGCCCCACACGATAAGGCCAGGCCGAGCGCGTCCCCGCGCCGGGAGCGGGGCGGGGACGGGGGATTAGCGCCCGCGGGGGCGGGCTGCTAACCTTGTGTAACGACCGGCCGGACACCTATGTGCTCGGCCCACAAGTGGAGGCTCCGATCTCCCACCTGACCGTCCCCCGGGACGGCGGGTCACCGGTCAGGCGGTAGCCATCGTTCCGTACGGACGATGGGTCCGCTCGACAGCGCCCCGCGGTTGCACGCGGCGGTGTTCCGGTATTTTCAGGAGCCCCGCCTGTGTCCCGTCCGGGGCATTTCTGTTTTCCCCGCTCGGTTGGTCCCAAGAATGACGTTACGCGGCTGTCCGCCAGGCGGTCGCGTGGTGCTACCGAGGAGGATCCATCAGCGCCGAGCCCCGCATCAACGACCGGATTCGCGTTCCCGAGGTGCGACTTGTCGGCCCCAGCGGCGAGCAGGTCGGGATCGTTCCGCTTGCCAAGGCCCTGGAGCTCGCACAGGAGTACGACCTGGACCTGGTCGAGGTGGCGGCGACAGCCCGTCCCCCCGTGTGCAAGCTCATGGACTACGGGAAGTTCAAGTACGAATCGGCCATGAAGGCCCGTGAGGCGCGCAAGAACCAGGCGCACACGGTCATCAAGGAAATGAAGCTCCGGCCGAAGATCGACCCGCACGACTACGACACCAAGAAGGGTCACGTCGTCCGGTTCCTCAAGCAAGGGGACAAGGTCAAGATCACGATCATGTTCCGTGGCCGCGAGCAGTCCCGTCCCGAGCTGGGATTCCGACTGCTCCAGCGTCTCGCTTCGGATGTCGAGGACCTCGGCTTCATCGAGTCCAACCCGAAGCAGGACGGCCGGAACATGATCATGGTTCTGGGCCCGCACAAGAAGAAGACCGAAGCCATGGCCGAAGCCCGCGAGGCCCAGGCCGCCCGCAAGGCGGAGCGTCAGGGGACCACCCCCGACGCCGAGTCCGAGGGCGAGACCGCTGAGGCCCCCGCCGCAGCGGCCGAGGCTCCGGCCGAGACACCTTCCGAGGCGTGACCTCCGGGGGCTGCCATCCAGGCGCCCCCGGGTCCCCCGGAAACCACCCAGAGATCTGACGCCCCTGCAGTCCGGTGCCCGCACCGTGAGGGTCGCCACTGACGAGGAGATAACGGCGCCATGCCGAAGAACAAGACGCACAGCGGTGCCAGCAAGCGCTTCAAGATCACCGGCTCCGGCAAGGTGCTGCGTGAGAAGGCGGGCAAGCGCCACCTGCTCGAGCACAAGTCTTCCAAGAAGACCCGCTCGCTGAGCGGCACGGTCGTAGTGGCTCCGGCCGACGCCAAGAAGATCAAGAAGCTTCTCGGCAAGTAGGGGCCGACGCCTCCGGTGAGTCCGGAGGCACGACCTCCAACCGACCGGGACCAATTCGTTTCCGGGCCGTGTGAGTTCAACCACGGCCCCGCTGCAAGGAGTCAAAAGTGGCACGCGTCAAGCGGGCGGTAAACGCCCACAAGAAGCGCCGGGCGATCCTCGAGGCCGCCAAGGGTTACCGCGGTCAGCGTTCGCGCCTGTACCGCAAGGCCAAGGAGCAGGTCACCCACTCCCTGGTCTACAACTACAACGACCGCAAGAAGCGCAAGGGCGACTTCCGTCAGCTCTGGATCCAGCGCATCAACGCGGCCGCTCGCCAGAACGGCATGACGTACAACCGCCTCATCCAGGGTCTGAAGGCCGCCAACATCGAGGTGGACCGCAAGATCCTGGCCGAGCTCGCGGTCAACGACGCCAACGCGTTCGCCGCCCTCGTCGAGGTCGCCCAGAAGGCCCTCCCGAGCGACGTCAACGCCCCGAAGGCCGCCTGACCCGGGCAGCACTTCAGTCGTTCCAGTGTGTGGAGCCGGACCCGCAGGCGTGTGCCGTCTGCGGGTCCGGTGCGTTGCACCACGTGCCGCGTACGTAGTCAGCCGTACGCGGAGAAACGTACGCAGAGAAGCCGACTTACGCAGAGAGGCTCGCCGCCGACCATGGGCACCCCCGAACTGATCTCCGCGCGATCGCCGCGAATCGCCGCCGCACGCCGACTGGCCAGGCGCAACTTCCGCGGCAAGGAGCGCAGGTTCATCGCCGAGGGGCCGCAGGCCGTACGCGAGGCCGCCGCGCACCGGGGCGGCGACGGCGGGCCCACGCTGACCGAGCTCTTCGCCACCGTCGAGGCCGCCGACCGGTACGCCGACATCGTCGCCGCCGCTCACGACGCCGGCGCCCGCGTACACCTCGCGGACGCGGACGTCCTCGCCGACGTCTCGCAGACCGTCACCCCGCAGGGCCTGATCGGCGTGTGCCGCTTCCTGGACTCGCCCTTCGAGGACGTCCTCGCGGCGAAGCCCACCCTGGTCGCCGTCCTCGCCCACGTACGCGACCCCGGCAACGCCGGTACGGTGCTGCGCTGCGCGGATGCCGCCGGCGCGGACGCGGTCGTGCTCACAGACGCCTCCGTCGACCTCTACAACCCCAAGTCGGTCCGCGCCTCCGTCGGCTCCCTCTTCCACCTGCCGGTGGCCGTCGGCGTACCCGTCGAGCAAGCGGTGCGGGGGCTGCGGGACGCCGGTGTGCGCATCCTGGCCGCCGACGGCGCGGGTGACAGGGACCTGGACGACGAGCTCGACGCCGACACCATGGGCGGGCCCACCGCCTGGGTCTTCGGCAACGAGGCCTGGGGCCTGCCGGAGGAGACCCGCGACCTGGCCGACGCGGTGGTCCGGGTGCCGATCCACGGCAAGGCCGAGAGCCTCAATCTGGCCACCGCCGCAGCCGTGTGCCTCTACGCCTCGGCCCGCGCCCAACGCCCCCGCCGCACCCGCTGAGCCACCTCCCCGCCGGCCCCCGACCGCTCGATACAGGCCACACCCGGTGGTGCGCGCCCACAGGGTGTCGCTCGTCCGC
Source organism: Streptomyces sp. NPDC049970 (assembly GCF_040660235.1). Classification (NCBI taxonomy): domain Bacteria; kingdom Bacillati; phylum Actinomycetota; class Actinomycetes; order Kitasatosporales; family Streptomycetaceae; genus Streptomyces; species Streptomyces sp. NPDC049970. The sequence continues at coordinate 74,907 of NZ_JBFALP010000007.1, forward strand.
CGACGCCTAGTAGGGTGACGAACTCGGGGGCCCACTGCACCGGTTCGAGAGGTGGGGTACGGGATATGGCTGTCGGCACGAGCGGGCCGCGAGCGGCACACACGGCCGCCGTGCGCGACCTCTCCGACGCGGCCGGCGAGAGCGCCGCCATCGGCGACCCGGTCACCGGCATCGGCCCGGACGACCTCCCCGACGGCCTCGTCGTCGCCGACGAGACCGGCCGCGTCATCTGTTTCAACGCCGCCGCGGCCCGGATCACCGCCACACCCCAGGCCGCCGCGCTCGGCCGCGACCTGGACCAGGCGCTGCCACTCGAGGACCTCAAGGGACGGCGCTGGTGGACCCTGACCGACCCGTACGGCGGTCTCGCCACCCGGGTCGGCCAGCCCGAACGCAATCTGCTGCTGCCCGGCGGCCGCGAGGTCCTCGTCACCGCCCGGTACGTGCGCGAAAGCCCGACCGGTCCGGTCCGCAGGCTGGTCGTGTCGCTGCGCGGTACCGAGGCGCGGCGCCGCACCGAGCTCAGCCACGCCGAGCTGATCGCCACCGTCGCCCACGAGCTGCGCTCGCCGCTCACCTCGGTCAAGGGTTTCACCGCGACGCTGCTGGCCAAGTGGGGGCGGTTCACCGACGACCAGAAGCGGCTGATGCTGGAAACCGTCGACGCCGACGCCAACCGCGTCACCCGGCTCATCGCCGAGCTGCTCGACATCTCCCGTATCGACTCCGGCCGGCTCGAACTGCGCCGCCAGCCCGTCGACGTCTCCGCGGCCGTCGAACGCCACGTCCAGGCCCTCACCGCGACCGGCCAGGCGCCCGACCGCTTCCTCGTGCACACCCGGCAGCCGCTGCCGATGCTCTGGGCGGACCCGGACAAGGTCGACCAGGTGCTCGGCAACCTGCTGGAAAACGCGGTGCGCCACGGCGAGGGAACCGTCACCATCGAGGTGGCCCCCGCGCCCGCGCCGGGCAAGAGCGACGAGATCGGAACGGCGGTCACCGTGAGTGACGAAGGCCCCGGTATCCCCGAGGAGTCGATGGCGCGCGTCTTCACCCGCTTCTGGCGGGGGAGCAAGCGCGGCGGGACCGGCCTGGGCCTCTACATCGTCAAGGGGATCGTCGAGGCGCACGGCGGCACGATCACGGTGGACCGGGGGCCGGGCGGCGGCGCCGAGTTCCGGTTCGTCCTGCCCGTCAGCGCCCCGGCCTATCTGACATAAGGGTTTCGCGGAGCGAAACCACTCGGGGTGGTGGCGGGCTGCGCGGGGGCCCGGACGGCCCGCGGGCCTCTTCGTCCCCCGGCGGCCCGTAGACTCGACTTTTGGCACCTTTGCGCCCTCAGTCGTCGAGCGGGGGACCGCGGGGTCCGGGGTTTTCCCGGTTCAGCGCAGTATCAGCCAATCGGAAGCACGGGAAGAGATGTCGGCACCGAACAAGTCGTACGACCCAGTCGAGGTCGAGGCACTGAAACCGGAAGAGATCGAGCGCATGCGGGACGAGGCGTTCGCCGCCTTCGCCGCCGCGGGCGACCTCGACGCGCTCGCCCAGGCGAAGACCGCGCACACCGGTGGTACCTCGCCCCTGTCGCTCGCCAACCGCGAGATCGGCGCCCTGCCGCCGCAGGCCAAGGCCGAGGCGGGCAAGCGCGTGGGCCAGGCCCGCGGCGCCGTCTCCAAGGCGCTGGCCGCCCGGCAGACCGAGCTGGAGGCCGAGCGTGACGCCCGGGTGCTCGTCGAGGAGGCCGTGGACGTCACGCTGCCCTACGACCGCACACCCGCGGGCGCGCGCCACCCTCTGACGACCATCATGGAGCGCGTCGCCGACGTCTTCGTAGCCATGGGCTACGAGGTCGCGGAGGGCCCCGAGGTCGAGGCGGAGTGGTTCAACTTCGACGCCCTGAACTTCGTGCCCGACCATCCGGCCCGGCAGATGCAGGACACCTTCTTCGTCCAGGGCGCCGACGGTGCCAGGACCGACGAGTCCGGCGTCGTGCTGCGTACCCACACCTCACCGGTCCAGGCGCGCTCCCTGCTCAGCCGCAAGCCCCCCGTCTACGTGGTCTGCCCCGGCCGGGTCTACCGCACCGACGAGCTCGACGCCACGCACACCCCGGTCTTCCACCAGATCGAGCTGCTCGCGGTCGACGAGGGCCTCACCATGGCCGACCTCAAGGGCACTCTCGACCACATGGTCCAGGCACTGTTCGGTCCGGACATGAAGACCCGGCTGCGGCCGAACTTCTTCCCGTTCACCGAGCCGTCCGCCGAGATGGACATGGTCTGCTACGTCTGCCGCGGCGAGTCCGTCGGCAACCCGGACCGCCCCTGCCGCACCTGCGGCAGCGAGGGCTGGATCGAGCTCGGCGGCTGCGGCATGGTCAACCCGAAGGTGCTCGTCGCCTGCGGTGTGGACCCCGAGAAGTACAGCGGATTCGCCTTCGGGTTCGGCATCGAGCGGATGCTGATGTTCCGCCACAACGTCGAAGACATGCGAGACATGGTCGAGGGTGACGTCCGGTTCACCCGGCCGTTCGGGATGGAGATCTGATGCGCGTCCCGCTTTCCTGGCTGCGGGAGTACGTCGACCTGCCGGCGACCGAGACAGGCCGTGACGTACAGGCCGAGCTCGTCTCCGTCGGGCTCGAGGTCGAGACCGTGGAGCAGACCGGCGCCGGCCTCAAGGGCCCCCTGGTCGTCGGACAGGTCCTGACCATCGAGGAGCTGGAGGGCTTCAAGAAGCCCATCCGCTTCTGCACCGTCGACGTCGGTGCCGCCAACGGCACCGGCGAACCGCAGGAGATCGTCTGCGGCGCCCGCAACTTCTCCGTCGGCGACAAGGTCGTCGTCGTCCTCCCCGGCGCCGTGCTTCCCGGTGACTTCGCGATCGCCGCGCGCAAGACGTACGGCAAGACCTCGCACGGCATGATCTGCTCCACCGACGAGCTCGGCATGGGCGACGACGGTACCCACGGCATCATCGTGCTGCCGCCGGAGTACGAGCCCGGCACCGACGCTATCGAGCTCCTCGAACTCGTCGACGAGGTCCTCGACATCGCCGTCACACCGGACCGCGGCTACTGCCTGTCCATGCGCGGTGTCGCCCGCGAGACCGCCATCGCGTACGGCCTGCCGCTGCGCGACCCGGCGCTCCTGGACGTCCCCCCGCCGAACGCGCACGGCTATCCGGTGAAGGTGTCCGACCCGATCGGATGCGGCAACTTCACCGCGCGCACGGTCACCGGTCTGCGCCCCGAGGCGCGCTCCCCGATCTGGATGCAGCGCAGGCTGCAGAAGGCCGGGATGCGCACCGTCTCGCTCGCCGTCGACATCACGAACTACGTGATGCTCGAACTCGGCCAGCCGCTCCACGCCTACGACCGCGCCCGGGTCGACGGGCCGATCGGGGTACGGCGGGCCCAGCAGGGCGAGAAGCTCACCACGCTGGACGGTGCCGTCCGCGTGCTGGACGCCGAGGACCTCGTCATCACGGACAACCGCGGGCCGATCGGTCTCGCGGGCGTCATGGGCGGCGCCGACACCGAGATCGCCGACCTGCGGGCCGAGGAGACCGGTACCACCGAGGTCGTCATCGAGGCCGCGCACTTCGAGGCCATCGCCATCGCCCGCACCGCGCGCCGTCACAAGCTGACCTCGGAGGCCTCCAAGCGCTTCGAGCGGGGCGTCGACCCGAAGGCCGCAGCCGCCGCCGCGCAGCGCACCGTCGACCTGCTGGTCCTGCTGGCGGGCGGCACGGCCGAGGCCGGGGTCACCGAGATCACCGCCCCGTCCGCACCGCACACCATCGCGATGCCCGCGAACCACCCCGACAGGGTGGCTGGTGTCGCCTACGGCCGCGAGACCGTCGTACGCCGTCTGCAGGAGGTCGGCTGCGACGTCTACGGCCAGGACGAGCTGATCGTCACGGTGCCGTCCTGGCGCCCCGACCTCGCCGCGCCGAACGACCTCGCCGAAGAGGTCATCCGGCTGGAGGGTTACGAGAACCTCCCGTCCACCCTGCCCACGCCGCCGTCCGGTCGGGGGCTCACCGACCGTCAGCGGCTGCACCGCCGCATCGGCCGGGCCCTGGCGGGCGCGGGTTACGTCGAGGCGCTGAACTACCCGTTCATCGGCGGTGCCGTCCTCGACCAGCTCGGCCTGGAGCAGGACGACGCCCGCCGTCGTACGGTCACCCTCGTCAACCCGCTGTCCGACGAGGAGCCGGCGCTGCGCACCACGCTGCTGCCCGGCCTGCTGGGCGCGCTGCGGCGCAACGACGGCCGCGGCAGCCACGACCTGGCGCTCTTCGAGACCGGGCTGGTCTTCAGGCCCTCCGGTGAGGAGACCAGGGCCGTGCGGCTGCCCGTCGACCGCCGTCCCACCGACGAGGAGATCGCCGGACTGGACGCGGCGCTCCCGCGCCAGCCGCGCCGCGCCGCCGTCGTCCTCGCGGGCGCACGGGAGCAGGCCGGCTGGTGGGGCAGGGGCCGCCCCGCCGACTGGGCGGACTCCGTCGAGGCGGCGCGCACCATCGCCCGCGAGGCGGGTGTCGAGGTGACGGTCCGAGCCGACCGCCACGCCCCCTGGCACCCCGGCCGCTGCGCCGCGCTGTACGTCACGGTCGACGGCGAGGAGACCCTCTTCGGTCACGCGGGCGAACTGCACCCGCGTGTCGTCAAGGAGCTCCACCTGCCCGAGCGGACCTGTGCCATGGAGGTCGAACTCGACGTCCTGGAACAGGCCGTCGACGGCGCGCTCCAGGCGCCGAGGATCTCCGCCTTCCCGGTGGCGACCCAGGACGTCGCCCTCGTCGTCGGTGCCGACGTGCCCGCCGACGCGGTGGAGCAGGCGCTGCGCGAAGGCGCCGGTCAGCTGCTGGAATCGCTCCGGCTGTTCGACGTCTTCACCGGCGAGCAGATCGGTGAGGGCCGCAAGTCCCTGGCGTACGCGCTGAGGTTCCGCGCCCCGGACCGGACGCTCACCGTCGAGGAGGCCTCCGCCGCACGTGACACGGCGGTCGCCCTGGCAGCCGAGCGCACGGGAGCCGTGCTGCGCGGCGCGTAGCCACCCGGAAGGTGAGGAGGGGCGTATCCGGCCACCGGATACGCCCCTCTCTGTCTCGCCGGACGGCCCGGTGACCGCACACGGCCCGTCTGTCATCGGGGCAGTGGGCTGTGCGATCCGGCGCCGTCCGCTCTGCCACGGAGTGTCGGGCAGGCCGGCAGAACGGACGGCGCGGGTGCGGGTCGTCGAACTTTACGAGGGGGAGCCGACGACCCGGCCGCCTCTTGCGAGGGACTCATTCAACCGAGCGGTGTCCCGGAGCGGCAGAGTGCACAGCGGGACGGTTCGGGCATTGCGTTCACACCCCGTGTGAATCGTGCTCCACTAGGGTCGTTGCGACACGCACATGGGGGGGGCAATGGAGCCCAACGTCCTGCTCGAATCCCTGATCGACGAGGCCGGCGTGTCCCGGGCGGGACTCGCCGGCCACGTCAACCAGGCCGGCCGCGCACGCGGGCTGTCCCTGCGGTACGAACACACGGCGGTCTCCCGCTGGCTGAAGGGTCAGCGCCCGCGCGGGCAGGTCCCCGACCTGATCTGCGATGTCCTCGGGCGCCGGCTGCGACGGCCGGTGACGCTCGACGACATCGGCATGGGCGTCACGGGGGTGTCCACTCCCGCACGCGACGGCGGCCTCTCCGGGTTCGTCGAGCACGCGACCGCCCTGTGGCGCTCCGACGACCAGCAGCGCCCGCACCTCGCCGCCGTGCCGGTCGTCACCGGTACGACGGCGGTGATGCCGGTGTGGGAGTGGGAGAACCCTCCCGAGGACGCCGATGTGGCACGCCCCGGCCCCTCGCGGGTGGGCAGGGCCGACATAGCGATGCTCCGCGCCGCCCGCGCCCACTACGAACAGATGTACAGGAAGACGGGCGGCATCGCGACCAGGTCCCGGGTCGTCGGATTCCTCAACGCCGAGGCCGCGCCGCTGCTGCGCGGCGGGTACGGCGACGCCACGGGCCGTCAGCTGCACCGGGCGACCGCCGGGCTGGTGGCGGTCGCGGGTATCTGCGCCTACGACTCCGACGCCCACGGGCTGGCGCAGCGGTACTTCCACCAGGCGCTGCGGCTGGCCAAGGCCAGCGGGGACCGGGGGCTCGGCGGCTATGTCATCGCACTACTGGTGAACCAGTCGCTCCACCTGGCGGACTTCCGCCGGTCCGTGGCCTTCGCCGAGGCGGCGCTGCGGGCGGCGGGCCCGCACATCACCCCGGCACTCGCCGCCGACCTGCACGCGATGCAGGCCAAGGCCTATGCCCGGCTGGGCGACAGCCGCGCCGCCCTGGAGTGCATCCGGCACGCGGAGGCGGAGGCCGGCCGTATCCGTACGTGCGGCGAGCCGGACGAGACGGGCTACGTCCAGCCCGGCCTCGTCAACGTCCAGGTGGCCGAGGCGCTGCTGAGCCTCGGAGATCTCGCCGGAGCCCGGGAGCACGCGGCGCTGGCCGTACGCTCCCCGGCGCACGATCGCGGGACGGTGCACCGGCTCGCCATGCTCACCCACCTCGAACTGCTCCAGGGGGAGGCGGAGAAGGCGGCCGGCACGGCCTGTGAGATGGCGGAACGCGCCCGGGGCATGGAGTCCCGACGCCTCCGGGACCGACTGCGGTCCGTGCGGGAGCACCTGGCCGCGAGTGGCTGCGCGGACGCCGAAGCCGCCGCCGACGTCATCGGCGGAGCGCTGCGCGTGCCTCTGTGAGCCTCGTGCGGGGGGCCTGCGCGCGTTCCGCTGCGCGGCCGAGCCTGCTCGGATGTTGCCATCGACCAGTCGGAAGGTGGCAGAACTGTGCAGTGGGCGAACTTAAGCGAACAGACCGTGTATGAGAACCGTTGGTTCCGGGTCAATCTGGCGGATGTCGAACTCCCTGACGGGCGCCGTCTGGACCACTTCCTGATCCGCCTCAGGGCCGTGGCCGCCGCGACCGTCGTCAACGAGGCCAACGAGGTCCTGCTCCTGTGGCGGCACCGGTTCATCACCGACAGCTGGGGATGGGAACTCGCCGCGGGCGTGGTCGAGGACGGCGAGGACGCCGCGGCCGCGGCAGCCCGGGAGATGGAGGAGGAGACCGGTTGGCGCCCCGGCGCACTGGTCCCGCTGATGACCGTCGAGCCGGCCAACGGCCTCATCGACGCACGGCACCACCTCTTCTGGACACGTGAGGCGACCTGGACCGGCGACCCGGTGGACGACTTCGAGTCCTCGCGCCGCGAGTGGGTCCCGCTCAAACTGGTGCCGGACATGATCGCGCGCGGTGAGATCCCGGCGGCCAACATGACGGCCGGTCTGCTGATGCTCCATCACCTGCTGCTGAGCTGACCGCGTGCCCGTGCGGTGGAGCGGACCGGGTGATGTCCGGCTCCACCGCAGGGGAGGCGGTTCAGCCGTACGGGTAGAAGCCCGAGCCCGTCCTGCGGTCGAGCCGCCCGGCGGCGACCATCCGCTGGAGCGGCGGGGGAGCAGCGGCGTGCAGCGGCTCCTTTTATTGCGCGTACCACCACTGGTCGGCGCTGCGTACAGCCCTTTCGGACGTTCGACCAAGCTTCGAGGAAGGCTTTCCGCCCGCTAGGGCCGTCCGACCTGCGGTCGGCGTGCAGGACGTGCCAGGCGGTCTGCTCGGCTCCCGACGGCCAACCGACGTCGGGGGTCGCGGGGGCCTGCTGCGATCGGCAAGACCTACGAGGTTCCGTGCGGCCTTCCGAGTGCCGGCAGAGTTGCCGCCGAAGGGACAGGTGAGACGTCGAGGCTCATCGTGTCCATCGGGCCACCCTGATCTCCGTCGTCCGTACGGGAGGAGTCCTGTCCGACCGGGGGCCTGTGCCCCGGCTGCGGTGCGTGCGCTCCGCCCATGGTCCAGACAGACAGTCTTCCTGGCCGGCCACTGAAAATCTATGCTGGCCGAGGTAGACATCGAGGTGCTGGGTGGTTATGGTTTCTCTCGTAGCCAAGAAGGTCAGCGAAGCCTGGCAGATATGAACTGCCAGGCAGTAGTAGTCAGCAGTTGCAGTGCGCAGGTCGGTGCGGTGGTGGAGTTCCGAAGCCGGGGTTCTTGCAGGATGGCGACGGGGCTGGCGACCGGACCGGGCGGCCGCATCTTTCAGGGGCTGCCATGAGTAGGACCGTAGGACGTAAGTGCAGTCCGCAGTACCAGTGGTACCTCGGTAAATGGCGTCAGGCTGCGGCGCGCGTACCGGGAAGTTCGGCAGTGGGGTTCCAAGCCGGAGCAGACGCAGGACGGGCGACGGGGCTGGCTGTCGAAGTGGCGCTGTGAGAGGCCACCAGAAGCACGGAAGTGTTTGTCCAGAGGGAAAGAACGGAGGAGTTGAACGCCATCAGGATCGCCCGGGCGGAAGTGTTGGGCCCGGGTACCGCAGGACATCGCAAGTGAGGTGGTCTCCGGTCAAGCAACCGCGATCCCCGCAACCCCCGGACCTCTTCCAGGCAGGTATGCGGAAACACAGAGTCGGCGCAGCCGATCAAGGCCGGCTGATGGTGTAGCAGTTCCTTCGGGGCCCTGGTGCCATTGGCACCAGGGCCCCTCCGACGTGTGTGCCACAGGAAGGTGCAGATGGCAGCAGGCGACTCGTTCGGCCGGCTCGACGACGACTACCCCGCCTGCACCATGGGTCGGGCAGCCGAGATGCTCAACACCGCGCAAGGGTTCCTCCGCGCCATCGTCGAAGCCCGCCTCATCACCCCCTGCGCTCCGTGGGCGGCCATCGCCGTTATCCCCGCTACCAGCTCCGCATCGCCGCCCCGCGCCCGCGAACTCGTCGACGGCGGTACCCCGATCGAGGCCGCCTGTCGCATCGTCATCCTCGAGGGCCGACTCGAGGAAGCCCAGCGCATCAACGCCGAACACCGCAGAGACGCCAGGCCCCCCGGAACGGCCTGCCTCGGTCTGAAGCCCTGCGCGTCCGGTGGGAAACCGGCGGGTGCCGAACCCGCCTGGCCTAAGCGCGCTCAAGGGCCGTTCCCCTGAGGTTGCCACGCTCGAGAGGATGCTCTCGTCCTCGGCGCTGCGAAGGTACGTATTCTTTCTGCAACGCTGTGCCCGGGGAGGGGCGATATCTATGGCCGCGGCGTGAGGGTTCAATGCGCCGCCCCGGGAGTGTTTTTGCCGCAGTGAAGAGAATGAGATTTCTCGCTGCATGCGGACCATTACGGCATGCTACTGTCTGTCTCGGTTGCAGTTGTGGTTCCCAAAACTTCAAGCTTCTGCGTGGGTATTTTCGACCAGTGGAAGCTTCATTGTATTTCCGGTATCTCTCCGGGCGGGGCATCATCGCGGCGACGCGGCGTCCGTGCATGACGGATTCCGACGTACCTGCCCCTCGAAGGAGACATGACATGGCGTCAGGCACTGTGAAGTGGTTCAACGCGGCCAAGGGTTTCGGCTTCATCGAGCAGGACGGTGGCGGCGCTGACGTGTTCGCCCACTTCTCGAACATCGCCGCCCAGGGTTTCCGTGAGCTGCTCGAAGGTCAGAAGGTCACCTTCGACATCGCACCGAGCCAGAAGGGCCCGACGGCCGAGAACATCGTTCCCGCCTGACGTTGCCGCGCACTTCGTAGCTGGGGCCCACATCCTTCGGGGTGCGAGCCCCAGCTCCGGGCATTCTCCGGCAGTGGTGCCACCTGCGGTGGAGTCTTCTCCGCCCGCAGAACCTTCTCGCTGCCCACTCCTCCCGAGTCCACCTGTCGGTGGAACTGGATTCCCCGCCCACGCGGCGTTACTCATTCCAGGGTCTGTATCCCGCTCCGGGGCCAATCGCAGATCTCATTTGACTTCGCATTCCGCTCGGCCCGTTCTTGTGATTCCCCGCGCTGTTCGTCCGCTGCGAGAATTCCTTGATACGTGCCGTATCAAGGAAGGTTCTGAATGAACCCCACACGTACGAACAATTACTCTTCCCGCAGCCGTGCCGCCGACTCCGGCCGGGGCGGTGGCCGTTTCAACTCGACCGCCTCTACCCGTTCCGCTGCCCCGGCCCGTTCCGGCGGTTCGGGCCGCTCAGCCGGCAAGGGGCGGCGTCCCGCCGCGGTTCAGGGCGAGTTCGCCCTGCCGGTCACGGTCACTCCCGCGCTGCCCGCCGTCGAGGCGTTCGCCGACCTCGACATGCCGGGGCAGTTGCTGGCGGCGCTGACCGCCCAGGGTGTGAGCGTTCCTTTCCCGATCCAGGGGGCGACCCTGCCCAACACCCTCGCCGGTCGCGACGCCCTGGGACGTGGGCGCACCGGCTCCGGCAAGACCCTCGCCTTCGGCCTGGCTCTGCTGGCCCGCACCGCCGGTCAGCGTGCCGAGCCCCGACAGCCGCTGGCCCTGGTCCTCGTGCCGACGCGTGAGCTGGCCCAGCAGGTGACCGACGCCCTGGCCCCGTACGCCCGCTCGGTGCGGCTGCGCATGGCCACCGTCGTCGGCGGCATGTCGATCGGCCGGCAGGCCAACGCGCTGCGCGGTGGCGCCGAGGTCGTCGTGGCGACACCGGGCCGGCTCAAGGACCTCATCGACCGGGGTGACTGCCGACTCGACCAGGTCGCGATCACCGTGCTGGACGAGGCCGACCAGATGGCTGACATGGGCTTCATGCCCCAGGTCACCGCACTGCTGGACCAGGTCCGCCCCGAAGGCCAGCGGATGCTGTTCTCCGCCACCCTGGACCGTAACGTCGACCGCTTGGTCCGCCGCTACCTCACCGACCCGGTCGTCCACTCCGTCGACCCCTCCGCCGGTGCGGTCACCACGATGGAGCACCACGTGCTCCACGTCCACGGAGCGGACAAGAACCGTACGACCACCGAGATCGCAGCCCGCGACGGCCGGGTGATCATGTTCCTGGACACCAAGCGGGCCGTGGACAAGCTCACCGACCACCTGCTGGCCAGCGGGGTCCGTGCCGCAGCACTGCACGGCGGGAAGGCGCAGTCGCAGCGCACCCGGACCCTGACCCAGTTCAAGACCGGGCACGTCACCGTGCTCGTGGCCACGAACGTCGCCGCCCGCGGCATCCACGTCGACAACCTCGACCTCGTCGTCAACGTCGACCCGCCGACCGACCACAAGGACTACCTCCACCGCGGCGGCCGAACCGCACGGGCAGGGGAGTCCGGCAGCGTCGTCACCCTCGTCACCCCCGACCAGCGCCGAGACATGACCCGCCTCATGACCGCTGCCGGCATCGTGCCCCAGACCACCCAGGTCCGCTCCGGCGAAGAGGCACTCGGCCTCATCACCGGCGCCCAGACCCCCTCGGGTATTCCCGTGACGATCACCGCGCCGGTGGTCGAGCGGCGCCGGCGCAGCGCGCCCTCACGAGGCCGGCGCAGCCCCGCCTCCACGGCCCGGCGCGTGACCGCGCATCAGTCCTCCTTCGACGCCGCTGCCTGAGAACGGGACATCCTCGGCGACCGAGGACCGTTCACCTCACCGCTGACCACCATGGCCGAAGCCGGGCACATGATGCGCCACAGCCACGTCGATGCCCTGCCTGTGGTCGACGAACACGGCAGTGCCCTGGGCGTCCTCGCCCTCGCCGGCTGAGCCGCCCCATCCGCGGCAGTACCACTCCCCCTTCGTTCCTCTCCCTGTGAGGCATCATGCGCTGTGTCATCGCCCGCTTCCCGTTCGACCTGACCAGGAGCGGCGTCCTGGAATCGATGAAAGGCATCAAGCCCGAGCACGCTGCCGGCGAGTCCGTGATCATCGGCCGGCGCACCTACCCCGTCAAACAGGTCGGCCAGGTCATCACACGCCAGGACCGCCGCGACTTCAGCGCAGGAGAAGTCGTGCGAGCCATGACCCAGCTCGGCTTCACGTGCTCCGAACGCCCCCATGCCCCCGCACCCGCCCGGGTGCTGAACCCGTTGCAGCAGGCGGCCGCGATGCTCGGCGCCCCTGTGGCCGTTTGAGCGATGGGCAGGCGCGAGCTGCCTACAGAGCTGTGGTGAGGGTCCGGCCGACACACTTGGGTCGGACCCTCACCGCGTATCGAGGTCTCTCGGCGCGGGCGATGGGGTCAGTGCTCGGAGTAGCTGAAGTCGCCCACCGCCCAGGCGCTGACGTCCTCGATCGCGACCCGGTACACCCGCCCGTCTTCGGGCACGCGCATCCTCACCGTCGCTCCGTAGCGCTCCGGCACGGCGCCGGTAGGCAGTGGAAGACGAGGCTCCCTCGGGGCAGCGCGCGGTCCTGACCTCGGGGAACGTGCCCCGGCGGGCCCGCCGGTAGGACGGTCAGTAGGCGTAGAACCCCGAGCCCGTCCTGCGGCCGAGCCGGCCCGCGTCGACCATCCGCTGGAGCAGCGGGGGAGCGGCGTACAGCGGCCCCTTGTACTCCGCGTACAACTGGGCCGCGTTGCGCGTAGCCCTGTGACCTGCGGTTTCGCCGGTTGTGTGGCGGCTTTGTCAGCGCCAGGGACTTCTCGGGGACTTTCGATCCCGCATCACACGAGCCACGTATCCATCGCGGCCAGTCCGCGCTTGCCTGCGCCCGGCATGAAGTGAGCGTAGTAGTCGAGCGTGACCTTCGGGGAGGAGTTCCCCAGCCAGGTCGCCACGCTCACGATGGACTCGCCGGCCTGCAACTGCACACTCGCGAAGGTATGGCGCAGAACGTGGAACATGTCCGGCCGTGAGCGCTCGTAGACGGGGTGGAGGCGGACGCGGGAACCGTAACTCTCCGCCTTCTCGCCGACCTGGCGCAGAACCCCTGCGGCTACGAGAGCGGGCTTCCAACTGCGCTCGTTCCAAGTCCCGGGATTGATCCGAAGCCCGTGGGAGGTGCTCAGCACGAGTCGCAGGGTGATCGGCTTGCGCTGACGCTCTTCCAACTCGGTCGCCGGCGTCTCGGGATTACGCCACGGCAGGGTGCACTCGACCGGCGGAAAGCGCTGGTAGTGGAGCCGAACGCGGCGGGCGAGGTTCGGCGGAAGGGGAACATCACGGGTCTTTCGGCCCTGGGGAGGCAGAAGTACGGCCACCCCTTCCCGTCCCAGCGGAGCTGGCGCCGTATGTGGACCACCTCCGCCCTGAAGGCGAAGTCCTCTTCCGCGAGGCCGAACGCCTCGCCTTGGCGAACTCCGAGGGCGAGCCTGAGGTCGCGCGTGGGCTTTGTCCCGCAGGCCAAGCGCTGGGTGGTGGAGCAGACGAACGGGATCGTGATGTTCTACCGGCGGCTGGTCCGCGATTACGAACACCGACCCGCCAGCTCCCGCTCCCGCGTCTTCTGGGCGATGACCTCCGTGATGGCCCGCCGCCTCACCGGCGCCACCACCCCCGCCTGGAGGACACCGTGACCGAAAACCCACAGATCAGTGCCGTCCTGGAGTACATCGAGGCGCGCGAGCGCGAACTCGGTGAGCAAGCCGTACAGCTCCGCTCCCGCATCGGGGAACTCACCGCGCGGCTCGGCGAACTTGACGCGGAAAGCGAGAACCTGCGCATCACCCGCAAGACTCTCCACGCCATCCCCGCTCCGGCGCCCGCCGAGGAGACGCCCCGCCCTGAGGTGCCGGACCACCCGGCCTACCAGCAGATACTCACCGCCCTCACCGACGCCGGACGGCCGATGCGGGCCCGCGACCTGTGCCAGGCCCTCGACCTGCCGATCCTCCCGAAGAACACCGAAGGCATCCGGCCCAAGCTGAAACGCCTGGTCACACGAGGCATCCTCACCGAACCCGAACCCGGCCTGTTCACTCAGCCCCGCACCTGACCCCCGGCTTACCCCGTCGACCAGGACTCCTCACCCAACCCCCAAACCCGAAACGGGCATTACGTCACGTACCGCACTCTCAGAGCGGCTCGCGCCTTGGGCGCGTGCAGCGGGTTGAAGTGCGGGTTGATCGTCAGGGCCTTGGTGAGGTCGTCGCGGGCAGCGTCGGTGTTGCCGAGGGACTGCTGGATCATGCCGCGGTGGTAGTGGAAGAGGGCGTTGCGGGTGCCCAGTGCGAGTGCCTTGTCCGAGGCGGTGAGGGCTTCTTCGTCCTGGCCGTTGGTGTGGAGGGCCCAGGCGAGGGCGTCCTGGGAGTCGAGGAAGGGCCGGCTCTTCAGGCTTTTTCGGGCGAGGGCGAGCGCTTGTTCGTGGTCTCCGTGGTCGGCTTCGAAGAGGGCGGCGTCGGAGTCGAGTGTGACGCCGTTGGCCGCGAAGAGTTTCTGTTCGGCGCGGAAGATGTCGTACTGCTGGTCTGCTTGCTTCGTGCGGCCGAGTGACTCGTAGAGCTCGCCGAGTTGGAGCACGTATTCGGGTAGAGGCAGGCGCTGTCCGGCCCGGGTGAGGTCGGTGAGGGCTTCGGTGTTCTTTCCGAGGGCGGCCTCGGCCCTGGCTTTGATCTGGAGCAGGGGGGCGTCGTCGGGGACGGCGCGCAGGCCCTGTTCGGAGTCGGTGAGTGCCTGGTGTGCGTCGCCGTTGTTGAAGGCCATCTCGCTGAGGTAGTAGCGGGCGAATGCCCGGTCCGCCGGACTGCCGGCGCTCTGCAGGGCTCGTTGCATGTCGCTGCGCGCGGTGGTGGTGTCTCCCCGCAGTTCCGCGGCGTAGGAGGCGCGGGCAAGGGACGGGGTGCCGGGTTTGAGGTCGACCATCTTCTGCACGGCGTCGGCAGCTTCGGAGTAGCGGCCCAATTGTGTGTAGGCGTCGGCGAGCGTCCCGTAGAGCGTGGCGTTGTAGGGGTTGACGGCGACAGCGCGCTTGGCCCAGGACAGTCCCTGGGAGAAGTTGTGCCGGGCCGATTCGAGTGCGGCCATGCCGCCCATCGCGGCGAAGTTGTCCGTGCTGTCCAGCGTGAGTGAACGCTTGAGGACTTCTTCGGCCTTGGGGTAGTACGTCGGGTCGGCAGTGATCTTCGCCTGCTGGACGTAGTTCAGGCCGAGCGTCCCGAGCGCGACGGGATCGCGGGGATTGCGCCGTGCGCGGTCCTGGAGCGTGCTGATGTCGGCAGCCAGCGGGTCAGCGCCGGTGGCGGGGCCTCGGCCCGAGTTGGCTTCGGACGTGCCCGGGACGCTCTGCGACGCGGGCCACGGGGACAGCCCGAGTCCGCCGGCGAGGAACAGAGCCGCGGCGAGAACGACGGCCACCGTGGCGGACAGCAGGAAGCTTCGACGCGTGGGCAGTTGGCGCAGTTGCATGGTCTCTTCCCGCTCTTAGGGGTGTGGCCGGGCCCGGTGGTCAGCGGGCAAGGGTGGCGTAGACGACGAGGTTGTCGAGGTACTCGCCTTGCGTCCGGTCGTAGGTGCCGCCGCAGGTGATCAGCCTCAGTGCCGGTGGACCGGTGGTGGCGTAGACCTGGCTGTCGGGGAAGGCGTCCTTCTCGTAACTCCGCAGCGCCCGGACGGTGAAAGCCAGTTCCCTGCCGTTGTCGCTGCGGATGGTTATCCGATCGCCCGGCCGCAGTGAGGACAGTCCGTAGAAGGCTGCTGGTCCGGTGGCGGAGTCGACGTGTCCGACGAAGACCGCCGCACCCGGGTCACCGGGCCGCGGGCCGTCACTCCACCATCCGACTTCCGCGGGATCCCCCGGTGCGGCGAGCCTGCCGTCCTGCTGGACGCGGAGGCCGGTAAGTGGCTTGTCGAGGCCGATCGAGGCTATGCGTATCCGCTGGGGCGGCGCCCCGGGTGCGGTTTCAGTCATGGTGTTGTCCGACCCCGGCTGGACAGGGACCTCTCCTATGTCGATGTCCCTGACAGCGTGGGTCGTCGGATCGAGCAGGACCCAGGTACCGGCGCCGCCGAGCCCGATACCCGTGGCGACGGCGACCGCTGCGATGATGCGGCGGCGGCGCTTCGGGTGGTGTCCCTGGTCGCGCCGCGGTCGCCCGCCCTCGGAGTCCGAGGGCGGGCGACCTGTGGCGGCGGGGCTGGTCATGCCTGGTTCGCGCGCCGCCGGCGCAGGGCCAGCGCTCCCGCGCAGGCCAGGAGTGCGCCGCCGCCAACTGCGGTGACGGCCGCGACGGGGAATCCGTCGCCGAAGGCGGTGCCGCCGAAGCCCGCTCCGACGCCGCCGTCGGGGTGCAGGGAGTCGGCCTGGTTGACGGCTGCGGTGTTGGGCAGCGCAACGTAGGGGAAGGAGTTCCCGGGCTGACGGTAGGGGGTGTCGACCGCGTCGCCCGCTGCCAGGCCCTTGACGATCTTGCCGGTCTGGGCGGCGCCTTCGAGGGCCTGGAGCTCGATGTCGACGACGTCGTCGTTGAGCCGGCGGCCGTTGGGGAAGCCGCCCAGGTCCTGGGCGAGAACGCCGAGGCGGTTGGGCTTGGCTGTGACGGGCACGGACATGTTGAGCCGCAGTTCCTCTGCCGGGACGAACGCGGCCTTGTCGACGTCGGCGTTCAGCAGCTGTGAGTTCAGGTCCGCCTTGATCGGGCCGCATGCCTTGCAGATACCGGTGAGGAAGATCTCGACCAGGTCGTTGCGCGGCGTCGCCGGTGCCGGGATCCCGTAGATGCTCTGGATCAGCTTGGGCACGATCGGGTCCTTGACCTTGTCGACCACCGGGGTGACCGAGGCATCCTTGTCAGGGCTCAGCGCGTTGAAGGCGTCCTTGTACTTCAGCGGGACGACCACCTCGTTGACCAGCGGGTTCCCGAGTCGTGAGACCTGGCGCCACTCCGACTCGCTGCCCTGGTCGGGTGCGGTGTCCTTGTCCGGTCCCTTGGCGTCCCCGGCCGAGGACGACTCCCCGCCCTTGTCACCGGCACCGACGACGGCCGCGCCCTTGCGGTCAGTGGTGGACCAGACGCCGATCACGGGGTTGCGGGTGGCGTCGCCCTTGAGTGCCAGATCCTTCTTCGGCACCTGGAGGGCGATGGTGTTGACGTTGTAACCGGCGAGCGTGTTGTGCCCGGTCTCCTTCAGATTGCCTCCGTACAGGAGGTCGAAGATCCGAAGGTCCAGGAAGAACGGGTCGGACGCCTGCCCGGCGAATGTCTGGCCGCCGTTCGGCAGGTCCAGGACGGCCTGCTTGCGCAGCGAGGCGTAGTCGGGCATCGACGCGATACCCACGTTCGACGGAGCCGCCGGCGCGTCCTTGAGGAGCGTCTTGGTGCTGCCGTGCGCGTCGGTCGCCGTCAGGGTGTAGGTCTGACGGAAGTTGAGGGTCGGGTCGTCCAGCTTCTTCACGACACCGGTGTTGTAGAGGAACTGGTCGGCGGCGTCCCGGATGTGGTCGGTGAACGCCCACGTGTAGGTGGTGTCGGGTTTGCCGTCACCGTTCGCGTCGATCTTGATGTGGTAGCGGGCGTCGTTGGCGAACGGGTAGAAGTTCGGTCCGCCGTTGGGCTCCTCGAAGGGAATCCAGTTGGCCACCAGTGTGACGGTGTCCGGCTTGTCGGGGCTGGTGAAGGCGTAGACGTCGGTGTTGTCGGCCTTCGGGTCGCCCGAGGTGAGGGGCGCCTCGCGGTGGCTGGAGGCGGAGCTGGTGCCGGGCGCCAGGCCGGTGAGCGCCATGGCGCTCACCAGGGCGAGGGTTCCAGAGGCTGCGAGCGCTCGTTCGAGGCTGCGAGCCGGGCGTTTCGATCGGGGGCGGCAGGACTGCATGGGCCATCCGTTTCCGGTGAGAGCCGCGGCCCTCCGGAAGCTGAAGGTAGGCGGCTGGGGTCTGCGCTCGAAGAGCCACCTGGGAGCAAGCCGGGCCCAACCCGGAGGTGAAAACCACGCGGCACACGCCACACAATGTGACTAAGAGCTACGTAAAGAGCACCACGCGTGGGAAGCCTGCGCGCGGCGGAAGGGCCGAACGGGGACTTGGCAGGAACGTCCTCTGCCCCCGGGCGGAGGGGCGCTGTGAGCCGCGCGGGTGACGAGGCGACCAGGACCGGCACTCGCAGAGAACGAACGGGTACCACTGTGGTCCGCCCCCTCGGGCGGACCAAGCCATCAAACTGCAGGCCGCGCCAGCCATCCAGGCGTTCCCCTGCGCCCCCTCGCCGGAGGCGAAACGGATGAATTCCCTGCTCGGAAGCCGTCCTGTGGTGACCGCTCACCGTGTCCTCGCGCGGCGTGTGGCCCTGCTGGCCACCGCCGTGGTCTCGCTGTTCGCCGTGGCCGTACCCACAGCCGAGGCACATCCCCTCGGTAATTTCTCGATCAACGAGTACGCCGGATTCACCCTCCACCCCGACCACGTCGATGTGCTGACGGTCACCGACACCGCCGAGATCCCCACACTCCAGGCCACCCCGGCCATCGACACCGACGGCGACCGTCAGACGAGCAGCAGCGAACGCACCACCTGGGCCACTACTCAGTGCGCCGCCACCTCGGCAAAACTCACCGTCACTACCCCGCAGCGCCTGGTCTGGACGACACGGTCGGCAACCTTCCGCTTCCAACCGGGCCAAGGCGGTCTGCGCACCGGGCGACTGGAGTGCCGGCTGCGCGCACCGCTGGACCTGACAGTCGGGGCGGTGACCTTGCGGGTCGACACCGGCGCCGACAGGAAGCGGGTCGGCTGGCACGAGATCACCGCAACGGGCATCGGAACCCGCCTCCAGCACTCCACCGTCCCCCAGACCTCCTCCACCCATGAGCTGCGCAGCTACCCGCGCGACCTTCTCTCCACGCCGCGCGGCGACACCACTGCACAGGTGACAGCCGGCCCGGGTGGCCAGACCGCCGGTACCCCCCTCAGCAACACCGCAGAGGCGGGAGAAGGAGGCGGCCTCACCGGACGCGTCGAAGCGCTGTCGCAGCGCCTCACCTCGATGACCGGAGCGCGCGACCTCACCCTGCCGATCGGCCTGCTGGCGGTACTGCTCTCGCTCGTGCTCGGCGCGGGTCACGCGCTGCTGCCAGGGCACGGAAAGACCGTGATGGCGGCCTATCTCGCAGGGCGCCGCGGCAACGTGCGCGACGCGGTCACCGTCGGAGCAACCGTGACAGTCACCCACACCGCCGGCGTCATCATCATCGGCCTCTGCCTCACCACCTTCTCCTCCCTGGCCGGAGACACGGTGCTGAACTGGCTCGGGGTCATCAGCGGCGCCCTCGTCACCCTCGTCGGCGCCACACTCCTCACCGACGCCACCCGCCGCTCCCGCCACAACACTGCCGCCGCTGCCCGCCCGGCTGAAATGTCACCCCTCGCAATGGCCGGCGCCGGTGCACATGGCCACGTCTCCGCGACCACCGAGATGCCCCACATGCACGACCACCCGGTCCACACGCACGAACCACACGCGCATCCCCACAGCCACGGACACGACCACGAAAAGCCCCACCGCCACGGCCTGTTCGGACACACCCACCACCACGCGCACCCCCACGCACCCGTCGAAGGCGGCGCACAGCCCTTCACCACGCGCGGACTCATCGGTCTGGGGGTCGCCGGCGGACTGGTGCCCAGTCCTTCCGCGCTCGTCGTGCTTCTCGGTGCCATCGCCTTGGGCCGTACCGGCTTCGGCGCGGCACTCGTCCTCGCCTATGGCATCGGCATGGCGGCCACCCTCACAGCCGTCGGAATCCTCCTCGTCAAGCTCGGCAACCGAGCCGAATCCCTTACCTCCCGACCCGCGTTCGCACTCATCCGCAGGGTCGCGCCCTACACCGCTCTCCTGACCGCGGCACTCGTCCTCGTCGTCGGACTCAGCCTGGTCGCGCGCAGCCTCCCGCTGGCCTTGTAATCAGCGGCCATACGCCTGCGGCAGTGACTCCGACCCGGCAGACTCCCGAATGCATCGACGTGCACCGTCACCCGACGGGACCAGGCACAAAGCACGACAACCGCCCCCGTCCTGGCTCGGGCGGGGGCGGTCAGGGCGCGCGTCTTGGCCGACTGACACCCGGACATGCGCAGCGCGCATACCGAGGGCCGAATCATGCACGCATGTCATCTCAAGCCGGCGGGTCGGCCCGGAGTCACGGGCCGGTACGCTCGCTCACCCGACTGGCGGCAGAGACCTGCGGAGAGCGCGCGAAAGATGCGGCAAGGCCCCAGGTTGCGGCTGGGGGCATTACCACCGAAGGCTTGGCTGCGGACCGACCGTGGCCGAACGATCAGCGGTCTCAGCGGTGGTTGTACTTGCCGTGCTTCTCGTGCTTCCAGTCCTTCTTGCCTTCGTGCTGTTTGCCACCGTCGTGGTGCTGCTGACGGCCGTAACCGCCGTTGACACAGGTGTTGCCGAAGCTCGGGTTGAGCAGTCCGAGCACGTTGACGGAGTTGCCGCACGCGTTGATCGGGACGCTGATCGGGATCTGCACCACGTTGCCGGACAGGACGCCCGGCGAGCCGTAGGCCAGACCCTGCGCGCCAGCGTCGGCACTGGCCACACCGGAACCGGCAAACGCCAGCGCCCCGGCGGCCACGGTCAGGACGACCGCGCTTCCAAGCTTGAACATGAAACCTCCACGAGGAACGAATGCCGCCGCAACCAAGGCGACGAACTCCGCTCCACGATGCGCGCCCGTCCCCGCATGGCCCCTAGGCGCGCCCACAGGCCGACCGCAATCCCACGAATGGTCGCCCTTGCAGCGAGAGTTGATCAATACAGGCGCGCCGCAAGGATCACCCAGCCCTGCTCGCCAGACGAAGGAAGGCGAGCTGCCATTGCGCCGATTTCTCCACGCCACACTGCGTGAAAGGCCGCTTTGCATCGTCTCGCACACCTGGATCGAGAAGGATTCGGGACTGCTGCACGGATGGGTGACACCTGACTGTCACGACGTCAACGGTTGTGTCCTGCTTGTTCGGCGTAGTGGATGGCTCGTGCCGCGTTGATGAGGCCGATGTGGCTGAACGCCTGCGGATAGTTTCCGAGCGCCTCCCCGGAGGTGGGGGAGATCTCTTCGGCGAGGAGGCCGACGTCGTTGGCGCAGGCGAGGGCGGTTTCGAAGACTGTGCGTGCGCGCGGAACTTCGCCGGTAAGAGCCAAGGCGTGGGCAAGCCAGAAGGTGCAGAGCAGGAACGCCCCTTCGTCGGATGCGAAGTCGTCCCGGAGGTAGCGGCGTACCTGTCCGCGTGTGTCCGAGAGCTGGTCCGCGATCGCGGACACGGTGGCGCGGATGCGGGGGTCGTCGCCGGGAAGGAATCCGACGAGGGGAAGCATGAGGGCTGAGGCGTCGAGCTCGCTGGATCCGAATGCTTGAGTGAAGGCGCCGAGGCGGGGGTTCCACCCTTCGGTTTCAATGGCTGTGCGAATGGTCTCGCGGGCTCGTCGCCAGGCATCGACGCGTTCAGTTGCCGCCCCGAGCGCGGGTGCGAGATCAATGGCCCGGTCGAGGGCGACCCAGCACATGAGTTTCGAGTAGAGAAAGTGACGGCTGGGCCCTCGTACTTCCCAGATTCCCTGGTCGGGCTCCTTCCAGCGTCGAGCGGCGGTCTCGGCGGCCTGGAGGAGGAAGTTGCGGGTGGGCTGGTCGAACCACTCGGTGCGGGGGTGGGTCTGGTGTGCGGCGTCGAGCAGTTCGCCGTAGACGTCGAGTTGGTGCTGGCGCCAGGCGTCGTTGCCGGTGCGCACCGGTGTGCTGCCCCGCCATCCCGAGAGGTGGGGCAGGGTGCGTTCGCTGAGGTCTCTTTCGCCGCCGATGCCGTACATGACCTGCAGGTCGACGCCTCGTTCCAGCTGGGTGGCTGCGGCCTGCGCGAGGAATCCGAAGTAGGCGGCCTTCTCCTTGTCGCAGGCGGAGGTGGACAGGGCTTGGAGGGTGAAGCTGGCGTCGCGGACCCAGGTGTAGCGGTAGTCCCAGTTGCGGTCGGCTCCGATGCTTTCCGGGAGGGAGGTGGTGGCGGCCGCGACGATGGCGCCCGTGGGTGTGAAGGTCAGTGCCTGCAGCACGCGCCCGCTGTGGGCAACCTCGTCCCTCCACCGGCCTTGATAGCCCTGATGGATCCCCGTCCAAGACCTCCACCCCTTGATCGTGTCGTTCAGGCGACGGTGGATGCGCCCACCTCGCCAGGATTCCGGTTGCGCCTCGCCCCAGGCAGGCAGGGACGACAGCGCGAACCCGATCCGCCGGCCCGCCCTCAGTACCGTCTCCCCGTGCGCGGTCGCGCCTTCGATCCGCAGCGGGAGCGGTGCGGACAACACGAGACGCTGTGCGCCTCCGTACGCGCTGAGTCCGCCACGTACGAGGGACATCACCGGGTGAACGAGGCCGAACTCCGGGCGGGGCGCGAAGCTGGTCTCCACCGCCACCGATCCACTGGTACAGGTGATCTGGCGCAGCAGCACGCCGGGGGAGGACGCCCCCAGCGCGTGCCCGCGCTCGCGGTGTCCCATCGCGAGTGCGTCGAGGAGAACCACCGTGCCCGAGGAGGTATGGAAGGTGGTCTCCAGCGCCAGGGTCTCGGGTACGTAGCGGCGGGTGACCTCACTCGGTCCGCTGGGCCGGATCGTCCAGTGCCCGGCCTCCTCGTCGAGCAGACGGGCGAAGACCGCCGGGCTGTCGAAGCGCGGCAAGCACAGCCAGTCCACCGACCCTGCCGTGGACACCAGCGCGGCCGAACGGCAGTCCGACAGCAGCGCGTAGTCACCGATCGGGCGCGTGCTCACGTCAGTCCTGCCTGCCGAGCGCGGATGGGGCCCGGTCCTGATCGCCGGGTCACGGGGCGGACTCGTGGCCAGGAGTGCCGTTGGCAGGTCCCGTCCGTGCCGCGCCGGGCCGTTTCACACCCGACTCCGGTGTGGGGCGGGAGCGCCCCATACGGATCAGCAGGGTGAGCGCGGAGATCGCGAACAGTGCGGCGGTGATGAGTAGCCAGCGGCCGAGGTACACGTCGGTGGAGAGCGTCGTGTACAGGGTGAAGCGGTGGCTGACCCGCTGCAGGATCAGGGGAAAGTAGGTCAGGAACAGGACTCCGGAGAGGAAGACCGGGACCCGGACGTAGTTGATCCAGCGCATTGCCGGGCGGGCGGTTTCACCCGGTGCGGCTGGTTCCCGGCGCTCGCCCAGCAGGGTCTGGGCGGCGCGGTCGGTCACGGTGTAGAGGGGCAGCAGCACCAGGTCGTGCAGCAGGGCCGCTCCGACGAACCAGAGGACCACCTTCCACGGCTCGGAACCGGACAGCAGCCGGATCCCCGCGTAGCCGGTCAGCGCGAATGAGCAGAGCACCAGGAGCAGGTGCAGCGGCGAGGCTCCGTAGAGACTGCGGAAGCGGTTCATAGGTTCTCCCCGAAGGTCAGCCGGGTGACCCATTTGGTGTTGTGGACACCCGGATTGGCCGGGACGATGATGCGCGCCGGGTAGCCGTGGTCCGGCGACAGATCGGCTCCGTTGACTCGCAGAGCCAGCAGTGAGCGGGGGTCGCGGACCTGGTTGTCGCGCAGTGTGGTCGAGCGGAAGGAACCGCTGAGCTGGGCGGACTGGACGAAGACCCCGGGCGGGCTGTCGGTGAACCCGACGAGGGCGGCCAGATCGGCCAGCCGGACTCCGCTCCACTCCTGGTCCTCGGTGGACCAGCCCTCCACGCAGGCGATCGGCAGGGCCGCGCTGTGTTGTGGGAGCGCCAGGACCTCGTCACGGGTGAGGACCCGCTCGCGGGCCCCGCCCCGAACGACCAGACGCCAGGCCGCACCGGTGTCGACGGCGCGGATGCCCACGCTGGCCGCGGTCTTGTTGATCTGGAAGCCGTTGGGACCGGGGCCCGGGTCCTGGCTGCGCGGCGCGAGCAAGGCGGTGGGCCGGACCCAGCCTCCGATGCTCTGCCCTGCCGTCACGGCGAGCAGCACCAGGGAGCCCGCCCCCACCATCCCCAGCGCACCCCGGCGGGACATGGTCGGCGCGGCAGGGCGAGGAGTGACCAGACCCGTGGAATCCGGACGGGAGGTCTCGCCGGTCTTGGGCCGGCTGCGTAGTTCCTCGCGGAGACCGCCGCTGCGCAGCATCCGGACCATGAGCGGGATCCGGAAGGCGATGTGGACGACGAACGCGCCGATGAAGACCCAGGCCCCGTAGAAGTGCAGGGGGTAGAAGGAGCCGGGGAAAATGTAGTCCAGCTGGATGTTGAGTACCCCGGTGGCGAATTCGAACAGCACCCCGCCCACGAGGAGGAGCACCGAAATCCGCTCCAGCGCGTGACTGACGGACTTGACCGGGGGCCAGGAGAACAGCTTGGGGACCACCGACCACAGCTTCGCGAGCAGTACTGGAATCAGCACGATGCCAAGCGTGATGTGAACGCCCTGGGTGAGCCGGTAGAGCCAGTACGGATGTGTCGGCCAGGAGAACAGATAGAAACCCAGCCAGCCCCGGTCCGGAGTCTTGTCGTTGGCACCGAGGTCGGGGTTGTACGCCGCGTACGAGAGCAGTCCCGTGACGAACATCAGGGTGATGCCCACCAGCAGCACCGCGCCGAGCACCGACGTCAACCAGGGCCCGCGCAAGGGACTGCGCCAGAACCCCGGCCGGGTCGGACCGGACGGCGGCCCCTCCCGCAACAGGCCCTCCAGACGGGCCCGCGGCGAACTCTTCGCCACGGCCACCGGCCGCGCAGACGAGCCGGTCCTGGGCGCGGAGGATGCATAGCCGGTGCCGGCATCTCCATCCCCGTTCGGCGGGCCGGGTGAGGAGAGGCGGCCGCTACCGCTGCGCGGGCCCTCTTCGCTTCCATCAGGGGGCGGGGCCGGGTTCCGAGTCCGACCGGGGCCACCGGCCGGTGCGGCTCCGGCCCGAGGCGGCGGCTCGTGGATGCCGGACGTATCGGGACCGTCCGCGCTTCCATGCCCGGCGTCCTGGGGCCTTGGGCCCTGGTCTTGTGAGTCACCCATGGGATTCCTTGTGCTTCAGCAGACGGAAGATCACCGAATGGCATCGCACAGTAACCCTGGAATTTGCATCCGCCGTGTTCCTGAGGGCGGACGTAATAATTTGTTCCCCAACCAGCTCGCACCAGTCGGTTCTACTTATCAGCGCGAGATCCGAAAATCCGAACTGCCCCGTATGAATGGGTGACGAGCCCGTGTGTGCATGCAAAGCCCGGGCCCCGTTGTGCGACCGTGGGCGACGTGACGGGAGCAAAGAATCGTCCTGGTCGTTCCCCGGGCAGTGACGCAATCTCAATGGCCGGCCGATCAGCCGGCCGCGCCGGGGAGTCCGCTGTCATTCCTGGATCGGTACAGCCTGACGCCCGGACTGCAGCTCCGGAATTCCAGACTGTCGTGAGTACAGCGGAGTCACCTGAGACCAGCCCTGGCCCTTGGCATGAGGAGACCTACACGGTCGCCGTCACCTCGGGCCTTGGCCCTCTCTTCCTGCAGTGCGCGGACGGGGCACGGGTCCCTTTGGACGTTGAGCGGTGGTCCAGCACCGCGGACGCCGCAGACATGACCGTCCTCCAGCGTTGCGAGAAGAGCGTGCTCGACATCGGCTGCGGCCCCGGCCGTTTAGTCGCAGCCCTCTCCAAGACCGGGCGCACGGCACTGGGTATCGACATCAGTCCAGCAGCCATCACGCGGGCCCAGGGCGCGGGCGGGTCGGCACTGCACCGATCAGTCTTCGATCCGCTCCCCTCCGAGGGTCAGTGGGGCACCGCCCTGCTCATCGACGGCAACATCGGCATCGGCGGAAACCCAGGCAGACTACTCAAACGAGTGGCGGAGATCGTCCAGCCCGGCGGGCTGCTCCTCGCAGAGGTGTCGCAGCCCGACGTCGACGAACGCTTCAACGCCCGGATCGGACAACCGAGGGAGTTTTCGCAGTACAAGCAGGGAAGGCTGCGACAGCGCCGAAAGGCCCAGGGCTTCGGGCCCGCGCATCCGCGCCGTCGCTCCATAGCGCTCCGGCACGGAGTCGGGTCGGTAGCAGAAGACGAGGCTCTTTCGGGGCCGCACACGGTCCTGACCTCGGGGAACGTGCCCCGGCGGGCCCGGCGTGAGCGCCGGGCCCGCCGGTGGGACGGTCAGTAGGCGTAGAACCCCGAGCCCGTCTTGCGGCCGAGCCGGCCCGCGTCCACCATGCGCTGGAGCAGCGGGGGAGCGGCGTACAGCGGCTCCTTGTACTCCGCGTACATCGAGTCGGCGACCGAGGCCACGGTGTCCAGGCCGATCAGGTCGGCGAGCTTGAGCGGACCCATCGGGTGGGCGCAGCCCATCTCCATGCCGTTGTCGATGTCCTCGCGGCTGGCGATACCCGACTCGAACATCCGGATCGCCGAGAGCAGATACGGGATCAGCAGTGCGTTCACCACGAAGCCGGACCGGTCCTGGGCGCGGATCGCGTGCTTGTCGAGCACGTTCTGCACGACTGCCTCGGCACGCTTTATCGTCTCGTCGGACGTCGTCAGCGCGGGGATCAGCTCGACGAGCCGCTGTACCGGGGCGGGGTTGAAGAAGTGGATGCCGATGACCTGGTCCGGGCGGGAGGTCGCCACGGCCAGCTTCACCAGCGGGATCGACGAGGTGTTCGAGGCGAGGATCGCGTCGGGACGAGTCACGACCTGATCGAGTACCTGGAAGATCTCGGTCTTGACCTGCTCGTTCTCCACCACGGCCTCGATCACGAGATCGCGGTCGGCGAACTCGCCGAGGTCGGTCGTGAAGCTGAGGCGGGCGAGGGTCTCGTCGCGCTCCTCGGCTGTGATCTTGCCGCGTTCGGCGGCCTTGGAGAGCGAGTTGTGCAGCCGGGTACGCCCTATCTCCAGAGCCTCGCCGGTGGTCTCGGCCACCTTGACCTCGAGGCCGCTGCGGGCGCACACCTCCGCGATGCCTGCGCCCATCTGGCCACAGCCGACCACTCCGACGCGTGCAATGTCGGCCATAGAGTCCGTCACCTCGTGCCTTTCGCTGATCTCCGTGCGGCGTTCCCGTTTGATTCCGGTGCCCGCCTCGACCCCACGACGTTACTCCGCGATCGGGTTCCGGTGAGCTGCGGGTCGCGTCGAGCCGATGCGGGCATGATCCGCGTCACATGCTGCGGAAACGGCATATGAGGACGAAGAAGTGAAAGGTGCACACATGCGTGTTCTGGGTCGGAGATCCTTCGTACTGGGTGCGGCGAGCACGGTGGCCGCGCTGACGACAGCGGGTGACGCCGTGGCGGCACACCGGCCGGGCGCCCGCCGGCACCGGCACCGCAGGGCGGGCCAGGGCGAGATGCGCGGCATGTGGATCGCCACGGTCGCGAACATCGACTGGCCGTCGGCGACCGGCCTGAGCGCCGCCGCCCAGGAGGCCGAGCTGACCGCCCATCTGGACCGGGCGGTGGACCTCAGGCTCAACGCCGTGGTCCTCCAGGTCCGGCCGACCGCCGACGCGCTGTGGCCGTCGTCGTTCGAGCCGTGGGCGCAGTGCCTGACGGGCGTCCAGGGCAAGGACCCGGGCTGGGACCCGCTGGGGACGGCGGTGCGTGAGGCGCACGCCCGAGGTCTGGAACTCCACGCGTGGTTCAACCCCTACCGGGTGGCCAACCACACGGACCCCTCGAAACTGGTCGCCACCCACCCCGCCAGGATCCACCCGGACTGGGTCCTGCCGTACGGCGGCAAGCTCTACTACAACCCGGGGCTGCCCGAGGTCCGCAGGTTCGTCCAGGACGCGATGCTCGACGCGGTCGGCCGCTACGCGATCGACGCCGTCCACTGGGACGACTACTTCTACCCCTACCCGGTGGCGGGCCAGGTCTTCGACGACGACGCCGCCTTCGAGGAGCACGGCGGGGACTTCACCGACAAGGCGGCCTGGCGGCGCGACAACACCGACCGGCTGGTGAGCGAGACCGCCGCGCGCATCAAGGAGGTCAGGAGCGGCGTCCGGTTCGGGATCAGCCCGTTCGGTGTCTGGCGCAACGCCTCGACCGACCCGCTGGGCTCCGACACGGCGGCCGGCGTACAGACGTACGACGACCTGCACGCCGACACCCGGAAGTGGGTGAAGGAGGGCTTGATCGACTACATCTGCCCCCAGATCTACTGGAACATCGGCTTCCCCGCCGCCGACTACGCGAAGCTGCTGTCCTGGTGGGCCGGGACGGTCAAGGGCACGGGTGTCGACCTGTACGTCGGCGAGGCGCTCCACAAGGCGGGTGACCCCGCCCAGCCGGCCGCCTGGCAGGATCCGGCCGAACTCTCCCGTCACCTCGACCTGGCGGCCGGCCATCCGGAGGTGGGCGGCCACGTGTACTTCTCCGCGAAGCACGTGAAGGCCGACCGCATCGGGGCCATGGCCCGGGTGGTCGCCGACCACTACCAGGTGCGGGCCCGCACTCCACGCTGACGGCCGGACCGCCGGGGGGCGGCCTGCCCGGCCGGGCCGTGGGACTCCGACGTCTTCCCGTGCGCGCGGTGCGGACCCGTTCACCGGTCCGCACCGCGCGCACGCGTGCGCCGGGAGCCGCTCGTGCCCCCGGCGCACACGGCCCCTACCTGTGAGGGTCCTCGGGGGCGGAGTGCTGGACGACGCTGTCGGGGCCCGGGGACCTGATCGTCTCGTGCCCGTCCTCGAAGCGCAGCCGGTACGGGGGGCCGCCCCCGTCGCCGAGCACTTCGATGATCTCTGCGACCTGGTCGTGCTGTCCCACGGTCCTGCCGTGCGTCAGCAGCCGGTCGCCCGTGT
This sequence comes from Streptomyces sp. NPDC049970, assembly GCF_040660235.1. NCBI lineage: Bacteria > Bacillati > Actinomycetota > Actinomycetes > Kitasatosporales > Streptomycetaceae > Streptomyces > Streptomyces sp. NPDC049970. The sequence goes on from NZ_JBFALP010000007.1 coordinate 103,435, forward strand.
GTGCGTCCATCGGGAGTGACCTCCTCGCGAGTGGCGGTCCATGTCGACAAGTCTATGACCCGATGCGCTCGCCGCCTCCTGCGCGGCCCCTCGCCGCAAGCCCTGGCCGGGGGGTGCGCCGGCTCCCCGCCCGCTGGGTGGCGGCGATGCAGACGAGGACGGCCACCGCCGCCACCGGCGCCGCCGCGGAGACCTCCTCGCCGAGCGCGAGGAACGACCAGACGAGGGTCAGCAGGGGCTGGGCCAGCTGGAGCTGACTGGCCCGCGGGACGCCGATCTCGGCCATGCCCCGATACCAGACGTACAGGCCCAGGAAGGTCGACCCGGCGGCCACCCAGACCAGCCCGATGATCCCGTGCGCCGTCAGGTGGACCGGTTCGAAGGGCAGTGCCACGGCCGTGCCGGCCACCGCGAGGGGCAGGGCGAGGATCAGTGCCCACCCGATCACCTGCCAACCCGGCATCACCCTGGCCAGCCTGCCGCCCTCGGTGTAGCCCGCCGCGCAGACCAGGAGCGCGCCGAACAGGTACAGATCCCCGCCGGAGACCGTGCCCCCGCTCTGCTGGACCGTGAAGACGATCACCACGGCGGCCCCCGCCAGCGCCGCCGCCCAGAAGGCCCGCGGCGGGCGCGACCCGGTGCGCAGCGCGGAGAACAGCGCGGTGGTCAGGGGTAGCAGCCCCACCACGACGGCCGCGTGCGAGCTGGTCGAGGTCCGCAGGGCCAGTGTCGTCAGCAGGGGGAACCCCACGACCACCCCGCCCGCGACCACCGCGAGGCCCGGCAGGTGGCGCCGGGCCGGCAGCGGCACCCGGCCCGCCAGCAGCGCGCCCGCGGCGATCAGGCCGGCCAGCAGGCTGCGCAGCGCGACCAGTGACCAGGGGCCGAAACTCTCCAGCCCCCACACCGTCGAGGGGAACGTGAGGGAGAAGGCGACGACGCCGAGTCCGGCGAGCAGGACGCCGCCGCCCGGAGTCCGGTGCGCCGCGTGGCTGTCCTCGTCGACCGCTATCGCCGTCCGGTCGATAGCGCTATCCTGTGCTGTCATGCAAGAGCGTAGCAGCGTCGCAGAGCTGGCGAGTTCCCTGCGGAGGGAGCTCAACCGCTACTCACCAGGTGGAAAGCTGCCATCCAGTCGTGCACTCGTCGAGCGCTTCAAGGTGAGTCCGGTGACCGTCTCCCGGGCCGTCGCGCAGCTCGCCGCCGAAGGGCTGGTCGTCACCCGGCCCGGGTCCGGAGCGTTCCGGGCCGAACCGCCCGCCACCGCGCCCGACCCGGGCGACACCTCCTGGCAGGAGGTCTCCCTCAGCGGCGACAGCGGACCCGAGGTCGTCCCGCGTACCGTCGACGCCTCCGGAGTCCTCGTCACGCTCGCGGCGCCACCGCCCGGGGTCGTCGAGTTCAACGGCGGCTACCTCCACCCCGGCCTCCAGCCCGAGCGGGCTCTGGCCGCCGCGCTCGCCAGGGCCGGCCGCCGGCCAGGGGCCTGGGGGAGGCCGCCCACCGACGGACTGGCCGAGCTGCGCGCCTGGTTCGCCCGCGAGATCGGCGGCACACTCGGCGGGTCCGACGTACTGATCACGGCCGGTGGCCAGAGCGCCCTGGCCACCGCGCTGCGGGCGCTCGCCCCGCCCGGCGCCCCCGTCCTCGTCGAGTCGCCCACCTACCCGGGCATGCTGGCCGCGGCGCGCGCCACCGGTCTGCGGCCCGTACCCGTGCCGGTGGACGCGGACGGGGTGCGCCCCGAACTCCTGGAGTCGGCGTTCCGTGCGACCGGGGCCCGGGTCTTCGTCTGCCAGCCGCTGTTCCAGAACCCCACCGGCTCGGTGCTCGCCCCCGAGCGGCGCGAGCGGATCGTCCGTGCCGCCCGCGCGGCGGGCGCGTTCGTGGTCGAGGACGACTTCGCACGCCACCTCGTCCACGAGGACGCCGGCCCGCTGCCCGAACCCCTGGCGGCCCACGACCCCGACGGAGTCGTCGTCCATGTGCGCTCCCTCACCAAGATCACGTCACCCAGCCTCCGCGTCGGCGCGCTGGCCGCACGCGGACCCGTCCTGGAACGACTGCGCGCCATCCAGGTCGTCGACAGCTTCTTCGTGCCGCGTCCGCTCCAGGAGGCCGCTCTCGAACTCGTCGGCTCCCCGGCCTGGGAGCGCCATCTGCGCGCCGTGGCCGCCGAACTCGCCACCCGCCGCACCGCGATGACGGCCGCGCTGCGCACCCGGCTGCCCGAACTCGCCCTGCCGCACGTGCCGTCCGGCGGCGGAAGCGTCTGGCTCAGGCTGCCCGGGCAGGAAGCCGAGCCCGTGCTGGTCTCGGCCGCGCTGCGGGCCGGCGTCGCGGTGGCGCCCGGCCGGCCGTACCACTGCGCCGAACCACCGGCCGGTCACATCAGGCTGAGCTTCGCCGCGGTGTCCGGGCCCGCCGAGATCGCCGAGGGGGTACGCCGGCTGCGGGCCGCCTGGGACGAGGCGCGGCCGCGGGCGCGATAGCGTCCCGCGCATGACCGACAGAGACATGTCAGAGCAGCGCCACGAGATCTCGTCCGACCCGGCACGGCTCGACCACGCCCGTATCCACCACTGGCTCTCCACGGACGCCTACTGGGCGCTCGACCGCACCCGCGAGAAGCAGGACCTGGCCGTCGCCGGCTCCCTCAACTTCGGTGCCTACGACCGCGCGACGGGCGAACAGGCCGCCTACGCCCGGGTGGTGACCGACCACGCCACCTTCGCGTGGATCTGCGACGTGTACGTCGACCGAGGTGCCCGCGGGCAGGGCCTGGGCACCCGGATCGTCACCGCGGCCCGGGACCACCTCGCACCCCTGGGCGTGAGCAGGTTCCTCCTCGCGACGAAGGACGCCCACGGCGTCTACGCGAACATCGGCTTCGCCCCGCTGGAGGTACCGGACATGTGGATGGCCCTCCAGGTGAGCTGACGGCAAGCGCTTGTACACGCCGCCGCGCCGCCCTCTTGACCGGCGCGGCGTTCGGCTCCACGATCCGCCCATGAGTGTTCGCGTCTCACTGGTCGCCGCAGCACGCAGTTCGGCCCTCCTCGCCGAGCGCTTCGACGACGACCGGCCGCTCGACGAAACGGGCTGGCACGAGGTGAGGCTCGCCGCGCACGCTCTGGTACCGCTCGGCGCCGCCGAGATGCGCTACTGCTCACCCACCCCGCGCAGCCGCGCCACCGGCGACGCCCTCGGCTACGCCCCGCTGGTCCAGCCCGCGCTCCGCGACTGCGACATGGGCCGATGGCGGGGGTACACGTTCGCCCAGGTCGCGGCCGGTGAACCGGCCGGCGTCCACACCTGGCTCACCGACCCGCGCTCCGCCCCGCACGGCGGCGAATCCCTCCTCGCCTTCATCTCCCGCATAGGGGGCTGGCTCGACACCCGCCCGGTCCAGGACGGTTCCATCGTGGCCGTCGCCGAACCCGCGGTCGTCCGTGCCGCCCTCGTGTACGCGCTCAGGGCCCCGCCGTCGACGTACTGGAACGTCGAGGTGCGCCCGCTGTCCACGCTGACGCTCACCGGGCTGCCCGGCCGCTGGAGTCTCAGCCTCGAAGGGCTCCCGTACTGACGGGCCCGGCCGGACGTACGTCCCGGGGGCCCTCCGGTCGGAGGAACGGTGTGCCCGGCGCCTTCCCGCCGGTCCGACCAGTCGGTATGGTGCGAGCCACCGAGACGAGGAGAGACCCGTGCCGCAGATCCACGGCCACTGTGACGACCGCTTCACGGCGGTGCGCGACGCGTTCGCGGCGAACTTCGCCGAACGCGACGAGCTCGGCGCGGCCGTCACCGTCCTGCTCGACGGAGCACCCGTCGTGGACCTCTGGGGCGGCTGGGCGGACGGCGGCCGGACCCGGCCGTGGGAGCGGGACACCGTGGTCAACGTGTGGTCCACGACCAAGGGCCCGACCGCGCTGTGCGCTCACATCCTCGTCGACCGGGGACTCCTCGACCTGGACGCCCCGGTGGCCGCCTACTGGCCCGAGTTCGCGGCCGAGGGCAAGGAATCCGTACGCGTGCGCCACCTGCTCTCGCACCGTTCGGGCGTCGCGGGCCTGCGCGATCCGCACACCCTGGCCGAGCTCTACGACTGGGAGCTGACCACGGCCCGCCTCGCGGCCACCGCCCCGTGGTGGGAGCCGGGCACCCGCTCCGGGTACCACGCGATCTCGTACGGCTTCCTCGTCGGCGAGGTCGTCCGCCGCGTCACCGGCCTGCTGCCGGGGGAGTTCCTGCGGCAGGAGGTCACCGGACCGCTCGGCATCGACTTCACCGTCGGGCTCCCCGAGGAGGACGCCGGTCGGGTCGCCGAACTCGTCCAGCCGGCGACCGTCTCACGCGAACAGGCGGCGCTCTTCGCCCGCATGGAGCTCGTCGCCCTCGCCTCCCTGCTGAACCCCGGCACGGGCATCGCCGCGGCCAACACCCCCGAGTGGCGGGCCGCCGAGATCCCCGCCGCCAACGGACACGGGACCGCACGCGCGGTCGCCGCCCTCTACGGCGTCCTCGCCGGACGCGGCACCCTCGACGGCCGGCGGATCCTGTCCGAGGAGGCGGCCGAGCGGGTCCGCGAGGGGCAGGGCAGCTGCCGGGACCTCGTACTGGGGGCGGGATTCGCCCACGACACCGAGCTGGGCCTCGGCCTCTGGCTCAGCGGCCCGAACGCGTCGTACGGCCCCAACCCCCGCGCCGTGGGGCACGACGGCGCGGGCGGATCCTGCGGCCTCGCCGACCCCGAGGCCGGAATCTCCCTCGGCTACGTCATGAACCGCATGGGCCCGAACATCGCCGACGACCCGCGCAAGATGGCCCTGGTCGACGCGGTGTACGGCGCGCTCCCGCAGGCCCGGTAGCCGCTCGGTGACCCGCCGCGCGTGCGCCTGCCGACCCGCCGCAACCACGAGGGGCAGCGCGGGCGCAGGTCACCGCTACGGCCGGCGGCGGGGCTTTCCGCGCTTGCCCGCGGCCTTGGGGTTCTTGGCCCCGCCCTTGGGGTTCCTGGTCCCGCCGGCGCCGCCCCGGGGGGTCTGGCCCGCCGCGGTCCTCCTCGGCGCGGACGCCTTCTTCCTGTCCTTGGGCTGCGGCGGTGTCGGGGGCCGCCCCCGGGTGCTGTTCACGGTCCGGCCGCGGACGATCCCGATGAACTCCTCGACCAGGTCGGTGGTCTTCTCCTCCGGCCACGACAGGGCGATCCGCGACTCGGGGACACCGGTCAGCGGCCGGTAGGTGAGGTCCTTGCGGTGGTTCAGCCGGGCCAGCGACTGGGGAACCACGAGCAGGCCCACCCCCGCCGCCACCAGCTCGGCGGCATCGGCCGTCGTCGCGGGCCGCTCCGACGCGGGCCGGCCCGGCGGGCGCTCCCAGTCGAGGGTGTCGTCCAGGGGATGCAGCACGATCTCGTCGGCGAGGTCCTCCACCGACATCTCCTCGACGGCTGCCCCCGCGTGGTCCTTGGGGAGCACGACGACCGTGGTCTCCGTGTAGAGGGGGATCGCGCTGAGGTCCGTTCGGTCGACGGGCAGCCGTACGAATCCGGCGTCCGCCCCGCCGTCACGCAGCAGACCGGCCGCCTCGGCCGCGGGCACGCCGACGAGGGAGAGCGAGGTGCCGGGCAGCCGCTCGTTCCACACGCGTACCCACTTGGTCGGGGTCACGCCGGGAACGTAGGCGAGCCGGAACACAGGGGGTACCTCCGAGCCAGTCACCCCGCCAGGTTACCGGCCGTGGTCGGAGGGGGCGCACATGCTCGATACCCTGGACGGCATGACGTCGCACCAGACCACCCAGACCATGAAGCCCGCCACCGCGGCGAAGAAGCTGGGTGTGTACCTCGAAGCCACCCCCGCAGAGTTCCAGGAGGGCGTCGTCTCGCGCGCCGAGCTGAACACGCTGCAGTCCGACCCGCCCCAGTGGCTCCAGGAGCTGCGCCGCAACGGCCCGCACCCCCGCCCGGTGGTCGCCTCGAAGCTGGGCGTCTCCATCGCCGGCCTCGCGCGGGGCGGTGTCACCGAGCCGCTCACCACGGAGCAGATCGAAGCCCTCAAGCAGGAGGGCCCGGAGTGGCTGCAGAAGGAGCGCGCCACCCAGGCGGACGTCCGCAAGGAGACCGTGCGCATCAAGGAGCGGGACGCGGCCAGGGCCGAGCAGGGCGACCGCGACGCCTGACCTTGATGTGAACCGCGGGGACGTCCGCGTCGCGGGCTCCCGACCGCCGGCGAGGTCCGCGGACACGGCCGGTCCGGGCAGCGCCGCCCCGGCCTCCCGTCAGCCCGAGGCGAGAAGCTCGAGCGTGTCGATCACACGGTTCGAGAAGCCCCATTCGTTGTCGTACCAGGCGACCACCTTGACGTGGCGGCCGTCGACGCGGGTGAGGGCCGAGTCGAAGATCGACGAGGCCGGATTGCCCGTGATGTCGGATGACACGAGAGGGTCCTCCGAGTACTCCAGGACGCCTGAGAGCGGCCCCTCCGCCGCGGCGCGGTACGCCGCCAGCACGTCCTCGCGCGTCACGTCGCGGGCGACGGTCGTGTTGAGTTCGACGATCGAGCCGACCGGAACCGGTACGCGGATCGAGTCGCCCGACAGCCTGCCGTCGAGGTTCGGCAGCACGAGGCCGATCGCCTTGGCGGCGCCCGTCGTCGTCGGCACGATGTTGACGGCGGCGGCGCGGGCGCGGCGGGCGTCGCGGTGCGGACCGTCCTGAAGGTTCTGCTCCTGGGTGTAGGCGTGCACCGTCGTCATGAAGCCGTGCTCGATACCCGCGAGTTCGTCCAGCACCGCGGCCAGCGGGGCGAGCGCGTTGGTCGTGCACGAGGCGTTCGAGACGATCGTGTGCGACGCCGGGTCGTACGCGTCGGTGTTGACGCCGAACGCGAGCGTGACGTCGGCGCCGTCCGCCGGAGCGCTGACGAGTACCTTCTTCGCGCCCGCGTCGAGATGACCGCGGGCGGCCTTGGCCGACGTGAAGCGGCCGGTCGCCTCGAGCACGATGTCGACGCCCAGTCCGGCCCACGGCAGCTGGGCCGGTTCACGCTCGGCGAGCACGGCGATGCGACGGCCGTCGACGACCAGGGTGTCCCCGTCGGCGTTCACCGGACGGCCGAGCCGGCCCGCCGTCGTGTCGTAGGCGAGCAGCCGCGCGAGGGTGGCGGGCTCCGTGAGGTCGTTGACGGCGACGACCTCCAGGCCACTGTCGCGTTCGAGCAGCGCGCGCAGCACGTTGCGTCCGATGCGGCCGAATCCGTTGATGGCGATGCGAGTCATGAGTGGTGTCCCTTCCGGTTCACCATCAGGTTCGCGCGCGGCGCCCGCCGGTGACAGCGGCGTGATGGCCACGGTCCGAAAGGATCGTGCCACCTCGCGCGGACGGGCTACTCCCCCCGGCCGAAGGTGCGCCGGTACTCGCTCGGTGTGGTGCCGAGGATGCGATGGAAGTGCAGCCGCAGGTTGGTGCCGGTTCCGAGGCCGACGTCGGCGGCGATCTGCTCGACGCTGCGCTGCGATCGCTCCAGGAGTTCGCGTGCCACGTCGACGCGGGCGCGCATGACCCACTGCATCGGCGTGTACCCCGTGTCCTGGAGGAAGCGCCGCGAGAAGGTGCGCGACGACACCGCCGCGTGCCGGGCGAGCGCTTCGAGGGTGAGGGGCTCGCCGAGCCGGCGCAGTGCCCACTCCCTGGTCGCGGCGAACCGCTCGCCGAGCGGCTCCGGCACGCTGCGCGGCACGTACTGCGCCTGACCGCCGCTGCGGTACGGGGCCGCCACCAGGCGTCTGGCCGCGTGGTTCGACGCGGCCACCCCGAGATCGCCGCGCAGGACGTGCAGGCACAGGTCGATGCCCGAGGCGGCGCCGGCCGACGTCAGCACGCTGCCCTCGTCGACGAAGAGGACGTTCTCGTCGACCGAGACGAGCGGATGCTTCGCCGCGAGTGCCCGCGTGTAGTGCCAGTGGGTCGTGGCGCGCCTGCCGTCGAGCAGGCCCGTGGCGGCGAGCGCGAAGGCGCCGGTCGAGATGGCGGCGAGCCGCGCGCCCCGGTCGTGGGCGCCGACCAGCGCGTCGACGACGGCCCGCGGCGGGTCCTCTCGGTCCGGGAACCGGTAGCCGGGGACGAAGACGATGTCGGCCCACTCAAGTGCCCGGAGGCCGTGGGCGACGAGGTACGACAGGCCGTCGCCGCCGGTCACGGGACCTGGTTCCGCACCGCACACCCGCACCTCGTACGGCATGCTCGCGCGGGTCGTGAACACCTGCGCCGGAATGCCGACATCGAGGGGCTTCGCGCCTTCGAGCACGAGCACGGCGACGTGATGGGGGGACGGGGCGGTCACGGGACGAGGGTACGCGGGGGCGCGGGGCGCACCGGCCGGGTTCCGGAAGCCGGGCGCGGTCCGCCGTGGGTGCCCGGAGTCCTTGGGCGCCGGCTTGCCGGGCCTGTGCCGGACGGTGGATCGGACAGCCGGGAGATCTTTGCATAAAACTGCATTGCTGCGTATAGTCATGCCATCAATGAGGAGGATTTCCGATGGTGGTACGCGTGGCAGTGGCAGGGGCGAGCGGATACGCCGGAGGCGAACTGCTCCGTCTGCTCCTCACCCACCCGCAGGTCGAGATCGGGGCCCTGACCGCCCACTCCAACGCGGGAGAGCGCCTCGGCGCGTTGCAGCCGCACCTCAGGCCGCTCGCCGACCGGGTGCTCGCGCCGACCACCGCCGAGGTGCTCGGCGGCCACGAAGTCGTCTTCCTGGCGCTGCCGCACGGGCAGTCCGCCGCCGTCGCGGAGCAGCTCGGTGACGACGTGCTCGTCGTCGACATGGGCGCCGACTTCCGACTGCGGGACCCGGCTGACTGGGAGCGGTTCTACGGCTCACCCCACGCCGGCACCTGGCCCTACGGCCTGCCCGAACTCCCCGGTGCCCGCGCCGCGCTCGCGGGTGCCAAGCGGATCGCCGTGCCCGGCTGCTACCCGACCGCGGTGTCCCTCGCCCTCTTCCCGGCGTACGCGGCCGGCCTCGCCGAACCCGAGGCCGTCGTCGTGGCCGCGTCCGGCACCTCCGGCGCCGGCAAGGCGGCCAAGCCGCACCTGCTCGGCTCCGAGGTCATGGGCAACATGACCCCGTACGGCGTCGGCGGGGTCCACCGGCACACCCCCGAGATGATCCAGAACCTCGGTGCCGCGGCGGGGGAGCCCGTCACCGTGTCCTTCACCCCCACCCTCGCGCCGATGCCCCGCGGCATCCTCGCTACGTGCAGCGCCAAGGCGAAGCCGGGTGTGGGCTACCGGTCGCTCCGCGAGGCGTACGAGAAGGCCCTCGCCGCCGAGCCGTTCGTCGATCTGCTGCCCGAGGGGCAGTGGCCGGCCACCGCCGCCGTGTACGGATCCAACGCCGTACAGATCCAGGTCGCCCACGACGAGGCGGCCGGCCGGATCATCGCGATCAGCGCCATCGACAACCTCGCCAAGGGCACCGCCGGAGGCGCCCTCCAGAGCATGAACATCGCCCTCGGTCTCCCCGAGGACACGGGTCTTTCCACGATCGGAGTCGCACCGTGAGCGTCACGGCAGCCAAGGGATTCACGGCGGCGGGTATCGCCGCCGGAATCAAGGAGAGCGGCGGGCCGGACCTGGCCCTCGTGGTCAACAACGGCCCCCGCCGCGCCGCCGCCGGCGTCTTCACCTCCAACCGCGTCAAGGCCGCACCCGTCCTCTGGTCGCAGCAGGTGCTCAGGGGTGGCGAGGTGACCGCCGTCGTACTCAACTCCGGTGGTGCCAACGCCTGTACGGGACCCCAGGGCTTCCAGGACACCCACGCCACGGCTGAGAAGGCCGCCGAGGTGCTCCCCGGTCACAGCGCGGGGGAGATCGCGGTCGCCTCGACCGGGCTGATCGGCCTGCTCCTCCCGATGGACAAGCTCCTGCCCGGCGTCGAGAAGGCCGCCGCCGCCCTCAGCGAGCACGGCGGCGAGCGCGCCGCCATCGCGATCAGGACCACGGACACCGTCCACAAGACCTCCGTCGCGGGCGGCGAGGGCTGGACGGTGGGCGGCATGGCCAAGGGCGCGGGCATGCTGGCCCCCGGCCTCGCCACCATGCTGGTCGTCCTCACCACCGACGCCGACGTGGACGCCCCCGCGCTCGACGCGGCCCTGCGCGACGCCACCCGCACCACCTTCGACCGGGTCGACTCCGACGGCTGCATGTCGACCAACGACACCGTGCTGCTGCTCGCCTCGGGCGCCAGCGGGATCACCCCCGCTCGGGCCGAGTTCGACCAGGCCGTGGGGAGCGTCTGCGCCGACCTCGCCCGTCAGCTGATCGGCGACGCGGAAGGAGCCTCCAAGGACATCCGCATCGAGGTGGTCAACGCGGCGACCGAGGACGACGCCGTCGAGGTGGGCCGCAGCATCGCGCGCAACAACCTCCTCAAGTGCGCCATCCACGGCGAGGACCCCAACTGGGGCCGGGTCCTCTCCGCGATCGGCACCACGCGGGCCGCGTTCGAGCCGGACCGGCTGAACGTCGCCATCAACGACGTATGGGTGTGCAAGGGCGGCAGCGTCGGCGAGGACCGCGACCTGGTCGACATGCGCTACCGGGAGGTCAGGATCACCGCGGACCTCGCCGAGGGCAGCGAGTCCGCCGTGATCTGGGCCAACGACCTCACCGCCGAGTACGTCCACGAGAACAGCGAGTACAGCTCATGAGCGCCGCGAGGAAGCACACCGCGCTGCCCAAGGCACAGATCCTCATCGAGGCGCTGCCCTGGCTCACCCGGCACAACGGCAGGACCGTCGTCATCAAGTTCGGTGGCAACGCCATGATCGACGAGGAGCTGAAGGCCGCCTTCGCCCAGGACGTCGTCTTCCTGCGGCACGCCGGCCTCAAGCCGGTAGTCGTGCACGGGGGCGGCCCCCAGATCAGCGCCCAGCTCGACAAGCAGGGCCTGGTCAGCGAGTTCAAGGCCGGGCTCCGCGTCACCACGCCCGAGGCCATGGACGTCGTACGCATGGTGCTGGCCGGACAGGTCCAACGCGAGCTCGTCGGCCTGCTCAACCAGCACGGTCCGCTCGCCGTCGGCATGACCGGCGAGGACGCGCACACGATCACCGCCGTCCAGCACCGCCCGGTGATCGACGGCGAGGCCGTCGACATCGGCCGGGTCGGCGAGATCACGGCCATAGACACCGGGGCGATCCAGGCGCTGCTGGACGACGGCCGGATCCCGGTCATCTCCTCCATCGCCCGCTCCGCCGAGGACAACCACGTCTACAACGTCAACGCCGACACCGCTGCCGCCGCACTCGCCGCCGCGCTGAACGCCGAGACGCTGATGGTCCTCACGGACGTCGAGGGCCTCTACGAGGACTGGCCGAACAGCGACGACGTGATCAGCCGCCTCACCGCCGCCGAACTGGAGAAGCTGCTGCCGTCGCTCTCCAGCGGCATGGTGCCCAAGATGCGGGGCTGCCTCCACGCCGTACGCAACGGCGTCGAGACCGCCCGCGTCATCGACGGCCGCGTCCAACACTCGATCCTGCTGGAGATCTTCACCGACGAGGGGGTCGGCACGATGGTCGTGCCCGACGCGGTCCCCGCCGCACAGCCCGGTACCGAGGGGGAGTCATGAGCAACCAGGAGTTCGCCCGGCGCTGGCAAGGCGCCCTGATGGACAACTACGGCACTCCGCAGCTGCCCCTGGTGCGCGGCGCCGGCGCACGGGTCTGGGACGCCGAGGGGGCCGAGTACCTCGACTTCGTCGGGGGGATCGCGGTCAACGCGCTGGGCCACGCCCACCCCGCGGTGACCGAGGCGGTCTCCAGGCAGATCGCCTCGCTCGGGCACGTGTCCAACCTGTACACGGCCGAGCCGCCCATCGCCCTGGCCGAGCGGCTGCTCCAGCTCTTCGGACGGCCGGGCAGGGTCTTCTTCTGCAACTCCGGTGCCGAGGCCAACGAGGCGGCGTTCAAGATCGGCCGGCTGACCGGGCGTACGCACATGGTCGCCACCGACGGCGGCTTCCACGGCCGGACCATGGGCAGCCTCGCCCTGACCGGCCAGCCCGCGAAGCGCACCCCGTTCCTGCCGCTGCCCGGCGACGTCACACATGTGCCGTACGGCGACGCCGACGCGCTCCGGGCCGCGGTGACGACCGACACCGCGCTGCTGGTCGTCGAACCCGTACAGGGCGAGAACGGCGTGGTCGTACCGCCCAAGGGCTATCTGGAGGCGGCCAGGGAGATCACCCGGGCCACCGGCACGCTGCTCGTCCTGGACGAGGTGCAGACCGGGATCGGCCGCTGCGGCCAGTGGTTCGAGCACCAGGCGCACCAGGGCGTCGAACCCGACATGGTCACGCTCGCCAAGGGGCTCGGCGGCGGACTGCCGATCGGCGCCACCGTCGCGTTCGGCGCTGCTGCCGACCTCCTGAAGCCCGGTCAGCACGGTACGACGTTCGGCGGGAACCCGGTCGCCTGCGCCGCGGGTCTCGCGGTCCTGGACACCCTCGCGGCCGACGGCGCCCTCGACCAGGTCAAGCGGCTCGGCGAGCGGATCAGGGACGGCGTCGAGAGCCTCGGACACCCGTTGGTCTCCCACGTCCGCGGCGCCGGACTGCTGCTGGGTATCGTGCTCACCGGGCCCCTCGCACCGCAGGTGCAGCAGGCGGCTCAGGGAGCCGGACTCCTGGTGAACGCGCCCGCCCCCGACGTCGTGCGGCTCATGCCGCCGCTGATCATCGGTGACGCGGAGGTGGACGGGTTCCTGCGGATTCTGCCGGGAGCTCTCGACGCGGCTTACGGGGACGGACGATCCGGGGAGTGACGATCCGGAGAATGAGGCGACGACGATGACCGAGGCGCAGGACACCGAGCACGGCGGGCCGTCGGTGCCGCAGACCCGCACCGCACGCCACCGCAGGATCGTGGACATCCTCAACCGGCAGCCGGTGCGCTCGCAGAGCCAGCTGGCGCGGCTGCTGTCGGACGACGGGTTGAGCGTCACCCAGGCGACGCTCTCCCGGGACCTGGACGAGCTCGGCGCGGTGAAGATCCGCAACACCGGAGGCGAGCTGATCTACGCGGTGCCGAGCGAGGGCGGCTTCCGCACCCCCCACGCCCCGCTGGGCGGGTCGGCCAAGGAGGAGCGGATGCGCAGGCTCTCCGCCGAACTGCTCATCTCCGCGGAGGCCTCGGCCAACCTGGTGGTCCTGCGCACGCCTCCCGGCGCCGCCCAGTTCCTCGCTTCGGCCATCGACCAGGCCGAACTCCGGGCGATCCTGGGCACGATCGCGGGGGACGACACGCTGATGCTGATCAGCCGCGATCCGAACGGCGGCCAGGCGCTGGCCGACCATCTGCTGAGGCTCGCCCAGAACGACCGCTGAGCGGCGGCCGGTTCAGTAGCGGGTGACCGCGGTCGGACCCGACGCCGTCCCGACCGCGATGTGCGGACGCCGGGCCGGATCGGCCCAGGCCAGGATCCGGTCCATGGCGGCCGCCGGCACGGAGACGCAGCCGGCGGTCGCGCCCTTACCGTCGACGTGGAGGAAGATCCCGGCGCCCCTGCCGCGCACCGGCCGGCGGTAGTTGAAGCCGATGACGAGCGCGCGGGCGTACTGCGCGGAGTAGGCCACCAGGTGTTCGGCCTCCGCCGCCCGGCAGTCGGCGGGCAGCGGTCGTACCCAGCGGTTGTAGGAACCGGACTCGTTGTCCTGGCACCACCACGCACGGTCGTCGACGCGGCGGTAGGGGTAACGGGTCCCGGGCGAGGGCGCCCCGACACCGAACGCGAACGGCAGGTCGTACAGCCCGGTGGGTGTGGTGTCCGTGCCCTGGGTCCGGGTGGTCCCCTCGGCCAGACCGTTCGCCCCGAAGCGGGCGGGCGCCGAACCCGCCGCCGTCCATCCCTCCGGGCGCCGGTCCCACCAGGTGACCGTGCCGGTGGTGGCGCCCGTGCCGGGGGCCTCGGCCGTGATCAGCTGGGTGCCGCCCCCGGTGTCGGCCATCCGGTCGGGGAGGGGCAGGTCCGTGGGCCCGGCCGGCGGTGCCGCGAGAGAACCCGCGAGTGCCAGCAGGACCGACCCGGTGACCAGGAATCCGCGCATGCTCCGGACCGTACGGCGCGGGGAGGAACACCCCCACCGCGCCTGCTCCGTACGGCCCAGCGCCTCACCCCGTGGGTGTGGGCGGCATGGCCGGCAGCGGCAGGGGGAGCCCCGGCAGCCCGTCGATGCTGGTGGCGATGTCGGACTTCTTCTCGAAGTACTCGCTCAGGCTGTCGTCGTCCTCGCGCGCGAACCGGTCGGAGTGCAGGGAGCGGTCCTCGTCGTACGACATGAAGGGCACCGCGTACCCGCAGGTGTCCCGGATCAGTTCGGCGGTCACCACGATGACCGCCCTCAGCCCGTGGCGGGCGTGGTCGACACCCGGGAAGTGGCCCAGCAGCCCGGCGAACCTCGGGTCGTCGCGGAAGACCGGCTCACCGCGGCCGTGCACCCGGACGATGTTCGGTGGCCCCTGGAAGGCGCACCACATCAGCGTCACGCGTCCGTTCTCGCGGAGGTGGGCGATGGTCTCGGCGTTGCTCCCGGCGAAGTCGAGGTAGGCCACGGTCCGTTCGTCGACGACGGCGAACGACCCGCTCACGCCCTTGGGCGAGAGGTTGACCGTGCCGTCGGCGCCCAGCGGCGCCGTCGCGGTGAAGAAGACGGGCTGCTCCTCGATGAAGGTCCTGAGTCGTCCCTCGATGCGTTCATGCGTCTTTCCCATACGTCGATTATCGGGTCGGAGGTGCCGCCGCATCGCAGGGTTTCAACTGGTGGAACCGGCCGGCGGCAGAGGCTCGTAGCGGGCGCGCTGCGCCTCGTGGGCGACCTCGGGATCCTCGTCGTCCTCCAGCGCCGCCAGGACCCGCTTGCGCAGGGCGAGGCTGTGGGCGCAGAGCAGCCGCAGGCCCGACCGGCGTACGTGCCGGGGGCGTCCGGGGGCGACCAGCGAGACCAGCCACTCCTCCGGTACGAGCAGGACGTACGGGACGAGCGCCTTGGTGGCGGTGCGTACCACCGGGGGATGCGGATCCTCCATCGCGGCCATGAGCTCGTCGGGCGAGACCGCGTCGAGCATGCGCAGCGACGCGAGCGCCGCGGCGCGCACCCGGCCTTCCGGGTGGGCCGCGAGGGGCCGCAGGAGCGCCGGCGCGTCAGGGGCGCCCGACTCGGCCAGACCGAACGGGGCTCCCGGCGGCAGGCCGGGCGCGGCCGCGCCGGCGCACAGCGCGCGGTAGCGGGCAACCGGGTCCTCGCCGTCGAGACGCAGGACGAGCCGGGCCGCGGAACGTACGACGGCGGACGGGTCGGCCAGGTGGGCGGCGGCCTCCGGGCCGCGTCCCGCGCGGTGCAGCGCCGTCACCGCGGAGGAGCGTGTCACCGCCGAGGACGCGCCTAGCAGCGGGTCCAGCAGCCGCTCGGGATCACCGGGGGCCACCCGGCCCAGCAGCGCGCCGGTGCACAGGTGGCGGACGCTCCGGTCGCGGGCGGTGAGCGCTAGTTCCGTCAGCGTTCCGGGGGTGAGGAGCCCCCGTTCCAGGGAGAGACGCACCCCGAGGAGCCGCACGGCAGGCAGCGGACTCGCGCGGAGGGCCACCGCCAGGGCGGCCGGCGGGAGGTCCGCCGCGCCGAGTACCCGCTCCAGCGCCCAGGTGCCGTGCGGGCGCAGGGACAGGCGCAGCGCGGTCGGCAGCAGTCCGCGGGCCGGCGCCCCGGGTCCGTCCAGGGCCGTGGCCAGCATTCGCCGGGCCCGCTCGCGAACCTCAGGGCGGCTGTCGGCGCAGCGTACGAGGACCAGCGGCAGCAGGACGGGGCGCCCGGGGGTGAACGCCAGCGCGGCCTCGCGCGCCTGCCACCGGTGATGGCACAGGACGACGGCGGTCTCCGGTTCGGAGGGTGGGAAGCGCGACCAGGTGACGTCCTCGGCCTCCTCGTCCCAGCGTGGTGCGGCTGCCCAGTCGACGGACCCGCTCCCGTCGCGGCGGCCCTCCCGGACCAGCTCCTCCAGGGGGCCGGCTCCGGGCCGAAGCGCGGTCGCCGACCGTGTCCGCCGGTCGAGCGCGGTCCACGCCTCCGGATCGGCCGTGTCCAGGGCCGTGGCCAGAGGTTTTCCCAGGAGGAGCCGGTCCTGGGGAGGGAGGAGCAGCGCGGGGGACAGGGGGATCAGGTGCCGCATGGGTGCAGCCTAGAACCGGGACGGACGGCCATCCGCCCCGGCCCGGTCACGCGCGCGGGCCGCGCCGCCCGCTTTGACAAAACATACGGACCATTGCATAGTTATACCTGCCTGTTCGTGGCGCCCCCGGTCCGTCCTCGAAGACCGTGGCGAGCGCGACCCGGCTCGCGCCACCGTTCCACCGCCGCCTTCCCCCTCGCGACCGGGCGGGCGGCAGCCCATCCCACCTCGCACCCCCTTGCACTCCGAGGAGCACGCAGTGAGCAACGGCACCGGCAACAGCGACGTACGCCTGTGGGGCGGCCGTTTCGCCGACGGTCCTGCCGAGGCGCTGGCCAAGCTGTCCGCCTCCGTCCACTTCGACTGGCGGCTCGCGCCGTACGACATCGCCGGCTCCCGTGCGCACGCCCGCGTGCTCAACAAGGCGGGCCTCCTCACGCAGGACGAGCTGACCCGCATGACCGCCGGACTCGACGCGCTCGAAGCGGCCGTCGCCGACGGCTCGTTCACCGGCACCATCGCCGACGAGGACGTCCACACCGCCCTGGAGCGCGGCCTGCTGGAGCGCCTCGGCCCGGACCTCGGGGGCAAGCTGCGGGCCGGCCGGTCGCGCAACGACCAGGTGGCCACGCTCTTCCGGATGTACCTGCGCGACCACGCGCGGATCATCGGCGGTCTGCTCGCCGAACTCCAGGACGCGCTCGTGGGGCTGGCCGAGGCACACCCGGACGTCGCCATGCCCGGCCGCACCCACCTCCAGCACGCCCAGCCCGTCCTCTTCGCCCACCACGTCCTGGCGCACGTCCAGTCGCTCTCCCGGGACGCCGAGCGGCTGCGCCAGTGGGACGAGCGGACCGCGGTGTCGCCGTACGGCTCGGGCGCGCTGGCCGGGTCCTCGCTCGGGCTCGACCCGGAGGCGGTCGCGGCGGACCTCGGCTTCGAGCGCGGCTCCGTCGCCAACTCCATCGACGGCACCGCGTCCCGTGACTTCGTCGCCGAGTTCGCCTTCGTCACCGCGATGATCGGGATCAACCTCTCCCGGATCGCCGAGGAGATCATCATCTGGAACACGAAGGAGTTCTCCTTCGTCACCCTCCACGACGCCTTCTCCACCGGCTCCTCGATCATGCCGCAGAAGAAGAACCCGGACATCGCCGAGCTGGCCCGGGGCAAGTCCGGCCGGCTCATCGGCAACCTGACCGGCCTGATGGCCACGCTGAAGGCGCTCCCGCTCGCCTACAACCGCGACCTCCAGGAGGACAAGGAGCCGGTCTTCGACTCCTGCGACCAGCTCGAGGTCCTGCTCCCCGCCTTCACCGGCATGATGGCCACGCTCACGGTCAACCGGAAGCGCATGGAGGAGCTGGCGCCGGCCGGCTTCTCGCTGGCGACGGACATCGCCGAGTGGCTGGTGAAGCAGGGCGTGCCCTTCCGGGTGGCCCACGAGGTCGCGGGCGAGTGCGTCAAGGAGTGCGAGCACCAGGGCATCGAGCTGGACGAGCTGACGGACGAGCAGTTCGCGAAGATCTCCGAGCACCTCACGCCCGAGGTGCGCACGGTCCTCGACGTACCCGGTGCCCTCGCCTCCCGTGACGGCCGCGGCGGGACGGCCCCCTCGGCCGTGGCCGTCCAGCTCGCCGAGGTGAAGGCCGACCTGGCGACGCAGCACGCCTGGGCCACCGCGCGCGGATGATTCCGAAGGCATCGCGGGCTACGTTGACGGGAAGGCGTTCGGAACCGACCCAGAGGAGCCCGCGATGCCCTTCGCCCGCCTGAACCGAGCGACCACCCCGACCTCCCACATCGGGCTCGGCCTGGCCGCAGTCGGCAGGCCCGGCTACATCAACCTGCGGCGCGACCGGGACCTTCCCGCCGACCGCGGCGTCGAGGTGCTGCGCGCCCGTACCCACGAACTCCTGGACGCGGCCTACGCCCAGGGCGTCCGGTACATCGACACGGCCCGCTCCTACGGCCGGGCCGAGGAGTTCCTCGCCGAGTGGCTCACCGCCCGCCCCGACGCGGCGGACCTGGTCGTCGGCAGCAAGTGGGGCTACACCTACACCGCCGACTGGCGCGTGGAGGCCGAGGCCCACGAGGTGAAGGACCACGGCCTCGCCACCTTCGAACGGCAGTACGGCGAGAGTGCGGGAATCCTCGGCGACCGGCTCGACCTCTACCAGATCCACTCGGTGACGGCCGACAGCCCGGCACTGAGCGACAAGGACCTGCACGCGCGCCTCGCCGAACTGGCCGCCGGCGGAACCACGGTCGGCTTCTCCACGAGCGGCCCCGCCCAGGCCGACGCCATCAGGTCCGCGCTCGCCGTGACGGTGGACGGCGAACCCCTCTTCCGGACGGTCCAGGCGACGTACAACGCCCTGGAGACCTCAGCGGCGCCGGCGCTCGCCGACGCGCACGACGCCGGGCTCACGGTCATCGTCAAGGAGGCCATGGCCAACGGGCGGCTCGCCGGTACCGAAGCACCCGCCGTCGTCCGGGAGATCGGCGCCGAGGCCGGACTGGACGCGGACGCCGTCGCCCTGGCGATCGTGCTCCACCAGCCGTGGGCCGGCGTCGTCCTGTCCGGCGCGGTCACGGTCGCCCAGCTCGCCGGCAATCTGCACGCGCCGCTGCTCGACCTCGACCCGGAACGGCTCGACCGGCTGTCCGCCCTGGTCGAGGAGCCGGATGCCTACTGGCGCCACCGGGCCTCACTGCCCTGGAGCTGAACCCGGGCTCCCGGCCGTGATGCCCGCGGCCGGGAGCGCTCCGCGTACGCCGACCGGCCCGGGAGAGGCCCGACCGTGATCCCGCGCGGCGTAGGCGCACCCCGCCCGGCCGGGCTCACCCCTCCCACTCCGCGAGTGCGTCGAAGTCCGTCCGCGACAGGCCCACCCCGGGGTCGACCCGCAGCAGCAGGGCGTGCCCGGGGTGATGCGCCGCCACCCAGTCCCTGTCGATGCCGGAGATCTCGTCGTCGACCCAGGCGAACGGCCTTCCGTCGGCGTGGTGGACGACGTGGCGCGTCTTCCAGTACGTCCCGTCCGCCGGGGTGCCGTGCATCGAGGGCCAGTCGATGTACGGCAGCGGTGGCAGCCCGAGGCGCGGACCGACCCACTCGTTGGCCTCGTCCTTCCAGGTGGTCGCCCAGACGAGTTCGTACCGGGCCGAGAGGGTCAGCAGCTCCTCCCCGTGCTCCGCGCTGAGGAGGACCGGCAGGGGCGCCCCCGTCTTCCACCCCGTCGGCCGCATCCGGTGGAGTGCGTAGCCCTCCGGGACCGGACGGTGCGCGAGCGCCGCGAACGGGTTGAGCGGACCGTCGATGTCGATCAGCAGCAGCGGCTTCATCGCGCCATGGTGCCCCTTCGGCCGCCCGGCGGCCGTGAATTCTCACCGGTTGCTGCGGGATGGGCCCGGCATCCGGGTGCCCCGGTACCCCCTGCCGCTCAGGGCGTCGGCAGGGGTTGGCGTACGGCCGAATGGGACACTGGTGTCTCACATGGGCTAGTGTCGTCTCATGACTCTTGATCGCCAGCAGGTACTGCGGAGCGCCGCGGCACTGCTGACCCGCAGATCCACCGCGACCATGGACGAGGTCGCCAGGGCGGCGGGAATCGGGCGTGCCACGCTCCACCGCCACTTCGCCGGCCGGGACGCCCTGGTCGGAGCGCTGGAGGACCTCGGGATCCAGGAGTTCGAGGCCGCGCTGGACGCCGCCGAGCTCGACGAGGGAACCGCCGAGGACGGACTCCGTCGACTGATCGCGGCCGTCGAGCCCAGCGCGGGACTGCTGTCCTTCCTCGTGACCGAGAACCAGCTCTTCGAGGGCGACGACGTCAACGAGGGATGGAACCGTCTCGACGCCCGCGTCTCGGCCTTCTTCCGGCGCGGCCAGGAGCGCGGCGAACTCCGGATCGACCTCACCCCCGCCTGGCTGACCGAGGCGCTGTACGGCCTGATCGGCAGCTGCGCGTGGTCCGTCCAGACCGGCCGGGTCGCCGCGCAGGACTTCCCGTACATGATTGTCGAGTTGCTCCTGGGTGGAGCACGCCGGAGCGTGGAGAAATGAGCAGCACCGACCAGCGGGCGGGAACCACCGGCGACGTGCACCACCCGGGACGGTGGGTCGCCCTCGCCGTCCTCGTCCTCGCGGTGCTCCTCGTCGCGGTCGACGCCACCGTCCTCGGCCTCGCGACCCCGTTCCTCAGCGAGGACCTCGAACCGACCGGCACCCAGCTGCTCTGGATCGGTGACATCTACTCCTTCGTCATCGCGGGTCTCCTCGTCTCCATGGGCAGCCTCGGTGACCGCATCGGCCGCAAGAAGCTGCTGCTGACGGGGGCCACCGCCTTCGGCGCGGTGTCCGTGCTCAACGCGTACGCCTCCAGCCCCGAGATGATGATCCTGGCCCGGGCGCTGCTCGGTGTCGCGGGCGCCACCCTGATGCCGTCCACCCTGGCCCTCATCCGGAACCTCTTCCACGACCCGCGCGAACGCAGCCTCGCCATCGGCATCTGGGGGGCGATGGCCTCCGCCGGCGCCGCCGTCGGGCCGGTCGTGGGCGGCCTGCTGCTGGAGCACTTCTGGTGGGGGTCGGTCTTCCTGATCAACCTGCCGGTGATGGCGGTCCTCGTCGCCGTCGGCAGCAGGATGATCCCCGAGTCCAAGAACCCGGCGGCGGGCCCCTGGGACCTGCCCAGCGTGGGGCTGTCCCTGGTCGGAATGATCGGCATCGTGTACGCCATCAAGGACGTGGCCTCGCACGGACTCAGCTGGCAGGTCGCCGCGGTGGCCGTCGCCGGCGCGGGTGCGCTCGTCTGGTTCGTGCGCCGACAGCTGAGACTGCCCGTCCCGCTGCTGGACATGCGGCTCTTCCACCACCGGGGCTTCTCGGGAGCGGTACTCGCCGACCTGCTGACCATCCTCGGCCTGTCCGGGATCGTCTTCTTCCTGTCCCAGTTCCTGCAGCTCGTCCAGGGGCGGGGCCCGCTCGAGGCAGGCCTCGCCGAACTGCCCGCGGCGGTCGGCGCGGTGACCGCCGGGCTCATGGCCGGCACGGTCGCGCGCCGCTACACCGTGCGCTCCGTGGTCGCCGGCGGGCTGGGGGCCATCGGCGTGTCGCTCGCCGTGGTCACCGTGATCCACAAGGAGACGGGTTATCCGCTGATCGGCGCCCTGCTCCTGGTGGTGGGCGTCGGCGCGGGCTTCGCGTTCACCGTGACCTCCGACGTGATCCTCTCCAGTGTTCCGAAGGAACAGGCGGGCTCGGCGTCCGCCGTGTCCGAGACGGCGTACGAGCTCGGGGCCGCCCTCGGCATCGCGCTGCTCGGATCCATCGTCACGGGCGTCTACCAGGGCTTCGGCACCCCCGAGGGCATCCCGGACCGTGCCGCTGCCGCCGCCCACGAATCACTGGGCGGCGCGGTGGAGACGGCCGGACGCCTGCCCGCCCAGCAGGGCGACGCGCTCGTCGTCGCGGCGCAGGAGGCCTTCGTCAACGGATTGCGGGTGTCCGCGGCGGTCGGCGCCGTCGTACTGCTCGCGACCGCGGTGGCCGCGTGGTTCCTGCTGCGGAGCGAGAAGCTGGAAGAGGGCATCGTCGCGGACGAGTGAGCGGCCCGGCGCGTTCGCGCCGGGCCGCCCGAATGCACTCGTTCGGCTCAGGCGGCCTTCGCCTTGGTGGCGTACATGTCGACGTACTCCTGGCCCGACAGGCGCATCACCTCGGCCATCACTGAGTCGGTCACCGCTCGCAGCACGTAGCGGTCGCGGTCCATGCCCTCGTAGCGCGAGAACTCCATCGGCTCACCGAAGCGGACCGTGACCTTGCCCGGGCGGGGCAGACCCGAGCCGCCCGGCTGCAGCTTGTCGGTGCCGATCATCGCGAACGGGACGACCGGGGCACCCGTCATGAGCGTCAGCCGCGCGATGCCCGTACGGCCGCGGTAGAGCCGGCCGTCGGGGGAGCGGGTGCCCTCGGGGTAGATGGCGAAGGCGTTGCCCTCGTCCAGCACCCGGCGGCCCGTCATGAGTGCGGCGACACCGCCGCGCCCGCCGTCACGGTCCACGGGGATCATGCCGCAGCCAGTGAAGAACCAGGCCATCAGCCTGCCCTTGAGGCCCTTGCCGGTGACGTACTCGTCCTTGCCGATGTAGAACACCGGCCGGTCGCAGCAGATCGGCATGATCATCGAGTCGATGAACGTCAGGTGGTTGCCCGCGAGGATCACCGGCCCGGTCCCGGGGATGTTCTCGACACCCTCCACCTGTGGCCGGAAGAGAAGGCGCAGGATGGGTCCGAGCACTGCCTTGATGACCGTGAGTCGGGACAACGCTTCCTCCGGTGACGTGGCCGGGCGGCCGGGGCGGGAATTCGTGAGGGTCTGTGCAGGTGAGGACGATACTCGCGGGTTCGCTCTCCGCGCACATCGGGTTCACGGAGCGGATACGCAGTGTTGACGTGTGTTTCCGCCATGTTCGTCCACGGGCCGCCCCGCCGATGGCGTAGCCGCCTACGATCAAGCCTTCCCCGAAGGTGCCGGACATCACATGCGAGGAGCATTCATGACAGAGCGCGCGTGGACGGGCCCCGGCCGTAGGACTCTCCTGGGAGCGGCCGTCCTCGGCCCGGCGGCCCTCGGGATCTCCGGAACGGCGAACGCGGCCGGGCGTGGCGCGGCGGACGCGAAGGGCGCGGGTCACCGCCCACTCCGCGGGCTCCCCGTACCCACCGTCATCGGTCACCGGGGTGCCAGCGGCTACCGTCCCGAGCACACGCTCGGCTCCTACCAGCTGGCCCTCGACCTCGGCGCCCACATCGTCGAGCAGGACCTCGTGCCGACCAGCGACGGCCACCTCGTCTGCCGCCACGAGAACGACATCACCGCCACGACGGACGTCGCCGACCATCCCGGGTTCGCGAGCCGCAGGACCACCAAGCAGGTCGACGGCGTCACACTCACCGGCTGGTTCACCGAGGACTTCACCCTCGCGGAGCTGAAGACGCTCCGTGCCAAGGAGCGCATCCCCGGCAACCGCCAGGAGAACACCCTGTACGACGGCCGCTGGGAGATCCCCACCTTCGAGGAGGTCCTGCGCTGGGCCGACAAGGAGGGCCGCAGGCGCGGCAGGCCCGTCTGGCTGTACGTCGAGACCAAGCACCCCTCGTATTTCAGGGGGCTCGGGCTCGGACTCGAGGAGAAGGTCGCCCGGCTGCTGCGCAGGTACGGCCGGCACCGCGCGGACTCCCCGCTGATCCTGCAGTCCTTCGAGCCGAGCTCGATCCAGCGGCTGGCCGAACTCGTCGCCGTTCCGCGCGTCGTCCTGCTGGCGGGCCCCAAGGAGAGGCCCTGGGACTTCGTGGAGGCCGGGGACCCCCGCACGGTGGCGGATCTGGTCGAGCCCGCAGGACTGAAGTGGATCGCGTCCTTCGCCCAGGGCATCGGCCCCACGCTCGACCTGGTCATCCCCAAGGACGCCTCAGGCCGGCTCACCTCACCGACCACCCTGGTCGCGGACGCGCACGCCCGGGGGCTGATCTTGCACCCGTACACCATGCGCAACGAGAACACCTTCCTCCCCGCGGACTTCCGGCGCGG
Organism: Streptomyces sp. NPDC049970; assembly: GCF_040660235.1. Lineage (NCBI taxonomy): Bacteria > Bacillati > Actinomycetota > Actinomycetes > Kitasatosporales > Streptomycetaceae > Streptomyces > Streptomyces sp. NPDC049970. Next base: position 127,263 of record NZ_JBFALP010000007.1, read on the forward strand.
CACCGATCCGAACGCGTACGGCGATGCCTTCGGAGCCTTCCGGACGTACTTCGGGACCGGTATCGACGGGGTGTTCTCCGACAACCCGGACACGGCCCTGCTCGCGGCGGCCGACTTCGGCGAGGACTGAGCCCCACCTCCGCCACCGGTACGGCCCGTCAGCCGTCTGGCCGGGATGCCACGGTCGGGTGGAGCTCCCCGTGTGCGGCAACCGCCCGCGCGCGGGGAGCGTTGACGGGGCATGACATTTCTTGATCATGTTCTGTACGTCGGTGGGCACGGGCGCGAGCAGGCAGGGGCTCCGGTCCAATCACCGTCACGGTCACCGGCCGTGGCTCCCGGCGACGCCGGGCGGGCCCTCTTCCACGCCCTGCACGCCCTCGTCCGCGCCGAGGCGACAGCCGAGGCCCACGCCGCCGGTGTCGAGGCCGCCGACCTGGAACAGGCGGTGTGGCTGCGGCTGCTGGAGCGCCGGGCCGGGCCGGAGGCGCCGGCCGATCCCGCCCGCCGGGTCCGCGCCGCCGTACGGGCGGAAGTCCGTACCGCCCGCCGCAGGGCCCGCTGGGAGCGCGCGTATCCGGCGGGCGGATCCCCGGGGGACTGGGCCGGCTGCCCCGAACGGATCACGGTGAGGGCGGAGGAACGCCGGGCGCTGCGTGGCGCGGTGGGCCGGCTCCCCGGACGATGCCGTCGGTTACTCGAGGCGATGCTCGCTCCCCACGATCCGACCTACCGGGAGATCGCAGGGGAGTTGGGTATGTCACAGGGCAGTTTGGGCCCGATGCGTTCCCGATGCCTCGGATGTCTGCGCAGAATGCTCGCGGCGGAGGTTGTAGCTCCTGAACTGCGGGGAATGGAGCGGTAGACAACCGGCGGATGCAGGTGAGCGGGAGGCATGCGCACATGGGCATGAGCGTGACCATCTCGGCGGCGGCGGCACAGGACGTCGAACAGATCTTCAGACTCCAGTACCTCTGTTTCCAGAGCGAGGCGGAGCTCTACGGCAACTACCGGATCGACCCACTGATCCAGACCCTGGACTCCGTGCGTGACGAGGTCGCCACCGACCTCGTGTACGTGGCCCGGCTCGGGGAGGAAGTCGTCGGCTCCGTACGGGGCTTCACCGACGAGGAGGGCGTGGGCCGGATCGGCAAGCTCTGCGTCCACCCCAGGCTCCGCAACCACGGCCTCGGGACCAGGCTCCTGACCGCCGCCGAATCGGGTCTGGCGCACGGACGTTCCGCCACGCGCTTCCGCCTGCACACGGGGGAGCGCAGCGAGGGCAACCTGCGGCTCTACCGCAAGGCGGGCTACGCCAGGGTGGGCGGCACCACCGGGGGCGACGGTGTCCGGCTGGTCCTGCTGGAGAAGGACCGGCCGGACACCGACGCCCCCGCCTTCGTGGCCAGTGCCTGAACCGCCGTCGTGACGGCCGGTGTCAGGCGTTCCGCGCGCGGCGCAGCCAGAGCATCCCGGTGACCGGAAGGATCACCGGGATGAAGAGGTAGCCCATGCCGAACTCCGACCACACCGTGCTGTCGGGGAAGGCGGACGGCTCCACCAGCGTCCAGGTACCCACGATCAGCACCCCCGCGAGCTCGGCGGCGCAGCACATCAGCGCCGCCCTGCGCGCCTTCTCGCCGCCCCGCACCAGCGAGTACGTGATGAAGCCGTATACGACCGCGGCGACGGCCGACAGGGTGTACGCGAGCGGTGCCCTCCCGAAGTCCAGGACCATCTCGACGATCGAGCGGGACGCGGCGGCCACCGTGAACACCCCGTAGAACCAGACCAGCACCCGCCCCGGGCCGGTACCGAGCTCGAACCGCTGCTTCTGCCGAAGGCCGGGGGAGCCGGGAGCCTCTGTACGGCCGGTGTCGCTCATGGTCAGTTTCCCCAGATGTCGTAGAGCCGCACTTCGAGGACGGCGAGCACGATCGCACCCGCTGCCACCGTCACCGAACCCCACCGGGTCCGCTCCGTCAGCGACAGGAAGGCCGCCGCGGGCACGGCGGCGAAGGCGCCGATCAGATAGGCGATGAAGATCGTCATGCCCTGGTCGGGCCGCTCACCCCGCGCGAGCTGCACGACCCCCACGACCAGCTGTGCCAGTGCCAGCACGGAGACGAGGGCCATGCCGATGAAGTGCCAGTCCTTCGTGGGCTGGTCCCGGTAGGCGGCGTATCCGCACCAGGCGGCGAGGGCGAGCGCGGTCACGGCGACCGCGACCGTCAGGGCGACGAGCATGGGGTCGAGGGTATTACGGACCCGGGGAGGGGCCGCGTGCGGGCCCGGGTGGACGGCCCGTGTCCGCGCACCGTGGCCTTTGCCACAGCGCTCGGACGGCATGATCGTTCCAGGCCCGACCGAGGCCGCGCCGCCCGCTCCGCGTTCACGCAGGTCACAGGGGTGCACACGGGCGACCGGCGCGAGCGGCGCACCCGTCCACGGCCGTCCGCTATACGGACACGGTGGCCGGGCCGAAAGTTACGTCTGTTTTACTTGGGACATGACCACGACGAGCTACCGCAGCCCTGCGACCGAGGCGATCACGACGCCCGGTGCTCGTTGTATGTGTCGAATGCGCGCCTTCTGAGGGCCCCCGCCTGAGCCTCGCGCCCCGAAGCGAGACCGGGCCCGTGCCGTCCGCGACCGGCGGACCGAGCCGGCCCGGGCATGTCCCGCGCCCGCCGAGGACGGCACATGCCGGGACTCCCACCGGTCGACCACCGAGAGCAGTCCCACCAGACGTATGCCCCGTGCCCGGCGGACACCGCGCCGCGCACTCGACAGTGACGGAAACCCTGTGATCACCACTTCGGGCCTCACGAAGGTCTACCAGTCACGCGGCCGCGAGGTCACCGCCCTGGACGGCGTGGACCTGCACGTCCGCGAAGGCGAGGTCTACGGCGTCATCGGACAGAGCGGCGCCGGCAAGTCCTCGCTCATCCGCTGCGTCAACCTCCTGGAACGCCCCACCTCGGGCACCGTGACGGTCGCGGGCCAGGACCTCACCGCCCTGGCCGGCCGCGGCCGGCGCGCGGGCAGGGAACTCCGCCGGGCCCGCAGCCGGATAGGCATGGTCTTCCAGCACTTCAACCTGCTGGACTCACGCACCGTCCGGGACAACGTCGAGCTCCCCCTGGAGATCCTCGGCGTCTCGGGACAGGAACGCACCCGCAAGGCGCTGGAACTGCTCGACCTCGTCGGCCTCTCCGACAAGGCCAAGGCCTACCCCGGCCAGCTCTCCGGCGGCCAGAAACAGCGCGTCGGCATCGCCCGCGCCCTGGCCGGCGACCCGAAGGTGCTCCTCTCCGACGAGGCGACCTCCGCGCTCGACCCCGAGACGACCCGCTCCATCCTGCAGCTCCTGCGCGACCTCAACCAGGAGCTCGGCCTCACCGTCCTGCTCATCACGCACGAGATGGACGTGGTCAAGACGGTCTGCGACTCCGCCGCGCTGATGAAGAAGGGCCGCGTCGTCGAGTCGGGCACGGTCGGCGACCTGCTCGCCACCCCCGGTTCCGAACTGGCCCACGAGCTCTTCCCCGTCGGAGGCACCGCCACCGGCCCCGACCGCACCGTCGTCGACGTCACCTTCCACGGCGAGGCCGCGGCCCGACCGGTCATCTCCCAGCTGTCCCGGACCTACAACATCGACATCTCGATCCTGGGCGCCGCGATGGACACCGTCGCCGGCAAGCAGATCGGCCGCATGCGCATCGAGCTGCCCGGCCGCTTCGAGGAGAACGTCGTACCGATCGGCTTCCTGCGCGAGCAGGGCCTCCAGGCCGAGGTCGTCGACGGCGCCGCCGCCGACACCACCGGGATCCCCGCCCAGACCCCCGCCGCGATCACCAAGGAGGTGGCGAAGTGACCTGGTCCGAAATGCAGCCGCTGCTCTCGCAGGGAACCATCGACACGCTCTACATGGTGCTCTGGTCCACGCTCGTCACCGTCGTCGGCGGACTGCCGCTCGGCATCCTGCTCGTCCTCACGGACAAGGGCGGACTGCTGCAGAACACGGTGGTGAACAAGGTCATCGGCGTGGTCGTGAACATCGGCCGCTCGCTCCCCTTCATCATCCTGCTGATCGCCCTGATCCCCTTCACCACCTGGGTCGTCGGCACCTTCATCGGCCCGTCCGCGATGATCGTGCCGCTCGCCGTCGGCGCCATCCCCTTCTTCGCGCGGCTCGTCGAGACGTCCGTACGCGAGGTCGACCACGGGCTCGTCGAGGCCGCGCAGTCCATGGGCGGATCCATCCCGACGATCGTCCGCAAGGTCCTGCTGCCGCAGGCACTGCCCTCGCTCGTCTCGGGCGTCACCACGACCGTCATCGTGCTCATCGGCTACTCCGCGATGGCCGGAGCGGTCGGCGGCGAAGGACTCGGCTCCAAGGCCGTCACCTACGGATTCCAGCGCTTCGACAACCAGTTCATGCTCATCACCGTCGCGCTGCTGATCGTCATCGTGACCGTGGTCCAGCTCGTCGGGGACGGAGCCGTACGCCTGCTGGCCCGCCGGGGACGCACCACCACCTGATCCTCACCTCCCCATGAAGCCCCGAACTCCTTGTCCGGGCGCACCACCATCACCACCGGAAAGAGGCACTCTTCGTGCGTAAGAGCATCAAGATCACCGCTGCCGCCGCAGCCACCGCCGCCCTCGCCCTCGGCCTGAGCGCCTGCGGCACGGACTCCGACCCGGCCGCCAAGGGCGGGACCGGCGCCAAGGCGGACACCTCCAAGGCCCTCGTCGTCGCGGCGTCCCCGACGCCGCACGCCGACATCCTCGACTACGTCAAGAAGAACCTGGCGGACAAGGCCGGCCTCAAGCTGGAGGTCAAGGAGTTCACGGACTACGTCCTGCCGAACACCGCCACCGAGAACGGCCAGGTCGACGCCAACTTCTTCCAGCACAAGCCCTACCTGGACGACTTCAACAAGAAGAACAAGACCCACATCGTCCCGGTGGTGAACGTCCACCTCGAGCCCCTCGGCCTCTACGCCAAGAAGCTCAAGGACGTCAAGGACATCAAGCCCGGCCAGACGGTCGCCGTCCCGAACGACACCACCAACGAGGGCCGTGCGCTCCAGCTGCTCGCCGAGAACGGGCTGATCACCGTCAAGGACGGCGTCGGCACCAACGCCAAGCTCAGCGACATCACGGACAAGAAGGGCCTGGAGTTCAAGGAGATCGAGGCCGCGACCGTGCCCCGCGCCCTGGACGACGTCGACGCCGCCGTCATCAACGGCAACTACGCCATCGAGGCAGGCCTGAAGCCGGGCCAGGACTCCCTGGTGCTGGAGAAGGCCGACGGCAACCCGTACGCCAACTTCCTGGCGGTCAAGGACGGCAACGAGGACGACCCCCGGGTCCAGAAGCTCGCGAAGCTCCTGAACTCCGACGAGGTCAAGAAGTTCATCGAGGACACCTACAAGGGATCGATCATCCCCGCCTTCGGCGCGCCCGCCAAGTCCTGACCCCAGGGCGCCATTTGCACCGTGAGCCCCGCACACCTCCACACGGTGTGCGGGGCTCCGCCGCGCGGACCCGGCCATGCGCGCCATCGGTCCGATGCTGCATGCTGTGTCTTCACACGGTCTTCGGCATGGAGCTGCGCATGACTACCACCTTCCCGTCCATCTCCATCAGCACGGACAGGTTGGTGCTGCGCCCCTTCGACATGGCGGACGTGCCGGCGTACATCGAGATGATGAACGACGAACTGGTCACCGCCTGGACCGAGGCGCCGTATCCCTACACCCAGGTCGACGCCGAAAGGTGGGTGCGCAGGATCGCCCCCGCCGAGCGGTCCCAGGGCCACGGCATCGTCTTCGCCGTCACCGAGTTCCTCACCCAGCGCCTGGTCGGCTCCGTCCGGCTCCTCAACACCGACCGCCGCACCCTGGCCACCGAGGTCCGCTACATCACGGCTCCCTGGGCACGCGGCGAGGGGTACGCCACCGAGTCCGTGCTGGCGCTCGCCGAGTGGCTCTTCCGCGACCAGGGCTTCGAACGCATCGAGTTGCGCACCCCCGCCGGGAACACCGCCTCCCAGGAGGTCGCCCAGAAGCTGGGCTGCATCAGCGAGGGCGTCCTGCGCAACGCCCGTATAGCCCGGACCGCGACCGAGGACGGCGGCTGGACCGACATCAGGACCGACCTCATCGTCTGGGGACTCCTGCCCGAGGACCTGGAGGGCGTCGCCGAACAACTGGCCGAAGCGGGCGGATACGGCACGTACCAGGACTGGAACTGACCCCCGTACCGGGCCCGGGGAGTCACTGAAGGGGCGCTGGTACGGACCGGATACGCTCACCCTTGCTCCGCACGCATCCCGCGGACAGCCCCCGCTTGTGAGACCCCAGGAGACTCGACGATGGCCGACCGGGTCACGGTGATCGGCTGCGACGGCTCGCCACTGACCAGAGCGGCGACGGCCGCGCTCTCGGCCGCCACGCTGGTCGCCGGCGCCGCCCACCACCTCGCGCTCGCCGAAGTCCCCGAGGGCGCCGAGCGCATACGCCTCGGCAGTGTCGAACTGGCGGCCCGGAGGATCGCGGGCCACCGCGGCAGCGCCGTCGTCCTCGCGGACGGCGACCCGGGTTTCTTCGGCGTCGTACGGGCGCTGCGCAAGCCGGAGCACGGCCTCGAGGTCGAGGTCGTCCCCGCCGTCTCCTCGGTGGCAGCCGCCTTCGCCCGCGCCGGGATGCCCTGGGACGACGCCCAGATCGTCGTAGCCCACCCGCGCACCCTGCGCCGCGCGGTCAACGTCATCCGCGCCCACCACAAGGTTGCCGTTCTCACGTCCCCCGGCGCCGGTCCGGTCGAACTCGCCCTGCTCCTCGACGGAGTGCACCGCACCTTCGTGATCTGCGAGGAACTGGGCTCCGCGCGCGAGCGGGTCACCGTCCTCACCTCGGACAAGACCGCCGACCACACCTGGCGCGACCCCAACGTCGTGATCGTCGTGGGCAGCGGGCCCGAGGCCGTCGCCGACGGAGTCTGGATCGCCGGCCGCCGGCCCGAGGTGGTCCGGGGCTGGGCGCTGCCCGACGCCTCCTACGGCGAGCGGGAGGGGGGCGAAGGCGAGTCGCCCGGACTGCGAGCCGCCCAGCTGGCCCGGCTCGGCCCGCGCACCGGCGACCTGGTCTGGGACATCGGCTCCGGTGGCGGGGCCCTCGCCGTGGAGGCGGCCCGCTTCGGCGCCGCCGTGATCGCGGTCGACAGCGACCCGGACGCCTGCGCCCGTACGGCGGCCGCCGCCCGTACCTTCCAGGTCGCCGTCCAGGTCGTCCGCGGCTCGGCTCCGCACGTTTTGGAACGCCTGCCCGAGCCCGACGTCGTACGGATAGGCGGCGGCGGTGTCCCCGTCGCCACAGCGGTCGCCGAACGACGGCCGGAACGTATCGTCACCCATGCCTCGAACCGGGACGAGGCGGAGGCCCTGTGCGGGGCCCTCGCGGAGACCGGCTACACGGTCGAGTGCGCGCTGCTCCAGTCCGTCGAACTGGACACATCCGACTGGGCGGAGCGCGAACGCTCCGTCGTCTTCCTTCTCTCCGCGGTGCGTTCCGACCTCGCCCCCTGAACGTTTGCGGCCCCGCGCGAGGTAGGCTGACCGATTGTTGTACCGCGCCCGGCCGTTCGACAGTTCGTTCGTCAATGTCCGGAAAGGTGGACCGTTTTGGTCCGCGATGTGGTACAGCGCAACCGGGGGACGCGCAACGTGGCGTAGTCCACAGCGAGCCGAGGCGGAACTGTCTGTCGCGGTGGTGACCGCCCGCGAGAACATGTGGCTCCGCGCGCGTTCCGTGCCGCGCGGCGAGCCCGCTCGTTCTCGTTGACGAGCGCCGGCGTGCTGTGGTTCGGACATCCCGGGCGTAGGGCGAAGGAGCACTGACGATGGGCGAGGGGTACGCATGACTGACACCGGCCGGATCCCGGGCGAGGGACTGCCGGAGGACGCAGGCATGGTGGAGCAGCCTGGCGTCCCCGCACCGGACGCCTACACCTACCTCGAACCCTCCGGGCAGACACCCGAGGACGACGACCTCCTCCTTATGCCCGCGGCGCAGGGCGCGTGGAGCGACGCGCCGGCCACGGGCCAGTACGAGCACACGGGCCAGTACGAGCACGGTGCCGCGCAGCAGTTCCCGGCGCAGGGCCAGGCCGCTGCGAACGGCGCGCACGCGTCCGGATCCGCCGAGGTGAACGGCGTGCGCGTCCCGGCGCACCCGCCCGTGCAGGTCCCGGTGGCGGCCACGCAGCCCCGGCGCCCGCTGCACCGGGGCCCCGCGTCCACCGAAGCGCCCAGCTACGGGCGCACGCCCACCGGCGTGGTCCGCTCGCTCGCGGACCGCGGACCGGCCGGCGCACCGCGCAACCCCATGCCCGTACGGCACGCGGGACCGCCGACGACGGGCCCCGAGTACTTCGAGGTGCCGGCGGACGACGGCGCGCTGCTGCCCGGTCCGCAGCTGGGGGAGATCCCGCCCCAGGGCGCTCCCGCGTGGGGCGCGCCCGAGCCGGCCCCGGCGCCGGAACCCGCACCCGAGCAGGTCGCGGCCCCCGTGCAGGAGGCCGCTGTGGCTGCTGAGCCGGTCGCCGCGGAGCCGCCGGTCGCGGTTGAGCCCGCCGCCGTCGCCGAGCCCGCGCCGGCGGAGCCCGTGGCCCAGGCCGCCCCGATCGCCGACGCCGAGGAGCAGCCGCCCGTGACCGCGCCGGCCGCGGCGGAGCCGGTGGTCACGGCCGAGTCCGCTGTCACCGCGCCCTCCGCCGTCCCCGTGGAGGCCGTGCCCGCGGAGGCCGTGCCGACCGAGCCCGCAGAAACGGTCGCCCCCGAGCAGCCGGTGCCGGCCGTCGCGCCCGGGACACCTGCCGAACCGCCGACGGAGCCCGGCGAGGAGATTCCCGCGGCGGCCTTGGTCGAGGCTCCCGCCGAGGTCCTGGAGGCACCGCCGGCCGAAACCCCCGCCGAGCCGATCGCCGAGGCCGCCGCCCCGGCCCAGTTCGCTCCGCCCACGCCCGTGGACGGCGCCGTGCCGACGCCCGCGTACGCCGGCACGGCGCTCGCCGACGTCCGGCCGGACGTCGCCCTGGAGGCCGTCCCCGCCGATCCCGAGCAGACAGCCGCGCCCGAACAGGAGCCCGCCCCCCTGGTGGAGCCGGAGCCCGAGCCCCCGGTGGAGGCACCGGCCGCCGCCGAGCCCGAACCGCTCCCGGTTCCTGAGGCGCCCCAGCCCGTCGCCGCCGTGCCCGAGCCGGAGCCCGAGCCCCCCGTGGAGGTCCCGGAGCCGGTCGCCCCGGAGCCCGTGCCGGTCGCGGTCGAGGAGACGGCCGGCACGACGGTCGAGCAGGAGCCGGTGGTCCCGCCCGAGCACCACGCCGTCGTGGAAGCCGAGCCCGTGACCGAACCGGTGGCCGAGCCCGTGACCGAGCCGCAGGCCGAGTCCCAGGACCCCGCCGAGCCGGAGCCCGGCACCGGGCCCGAGGTCATCGAGACCCCCGGGGCCGAGGCACGGGAGGCCGGGGCCGCCCACCCCGCGGAAGTGCCCGTGACGGCGGAAGCACCCGCGGCTTCAGAACCGGCCGTGGCACCCGAACCGGCCGACGCACCCGAACCGGCCGTGGCACCCGAACCGGCCGACGCACCCGAGGCGACCGGAGCGGCCGAGCCCGCCGAGGCGGCCCCGGTGTCCCCACCCGCCCCCGGCTACGACGACGCCGAGCGCGAGGCCGTCCTGCGTGTGATGCGTGAGCGTCGCGACATCCGCAACGGCTTCCGCGGCGACCCCATCCCGCACGAGGTCCTCCTGCGCGTCCTGGAGGCCGCGCACACGGCGCCGAGCGTCGGCCACTCGCAGCCCTGGGACTTCGTCGTCATCCGCTCCGCGGAGACGCGGCGCTCCATGCACGAGCTGGCGCAGCGCCAGCGGGAGGCGTACGCCAAGTCGCTCCCCAAGGCCCGGGCCAAGCAGTTCAAGGAACTGAAGATCGAGGCCATCCTCGACACCCCCGTGAACATCGTGGTGACGGCCGACCCCACCCGTGGCGGCCGCCACACCCTCGGCCGTCACACCCAGCCGCAGATGGCGCCGTACTCGTCGGCGCTCGCCGTGGAGAACCTGTGGCTCGCCGCCCGCGCCGAGGGCCTCGGCGTCGGCTGGGTCAGCTTCTTCGACGAGCGTGAGATGGTCCGCGCGCTCGGCCTGCCCGAGCACCTCGAGGTCGTCGCCTACCTCTGCGTCGGTTACGTCGACGAGTTCCCGGAGGAGCCCGAGCTGATGCAGGCGGGCTGGGCCAAGCGCCGTCCCCTGTCCTGGGTCGTCCACGAGGAGACGTACGGCCGCCGCGCCCTGCCCGGCGAGGAGCCGCACAACCTGCTCCAGGAGACCATCGCCGGTATCCGCCCGCTCGACGCCAAGGCCCTCGGCGAGGCGTGGGAACGGCAGAAGCGGATGACGAAGCCCGCCGGTGCGCTGGGCATGCTGGAGATCATCTCCGCCCAGCTGTCCGGTCTCTCCCGGCTGTGCCCGCCGCCCGTCCCCGAGCCCGCGGCCGTCGCGATCTTCGCCGGTGACCACGGGGTGCACGCCCAGGGTGTCACGGCGTGGCCGCAGGAGGTGACCGGCCAGATGGTCGCCAACTTCCTCGGCGGCGGCGCCGTCTGCAACGCCTTCGCCGCGCAGGTCGGTGCCGAGGTCTGCGTCGTCGACGTCGGCGTGGCGTCCGAACTCCCCGCGACCCCGGGTCTGCTGCCGAGGAAGGTCCGTCCCGGTACGGCCGACTTCACCACGGGGCCCGCGCTGTCCCGCGAGGAGGTGCTCGCGGCGATCGAGGTCGGCATCGAGACCGCCCGCGACCTGGTCGCCGCCGGCAACAAGGGCCTCCTCACAGGTGAGATGGGCATCGCCAACACCACCGCCTCGGCCGCGCTGATCTGCGTCTACACCGGCATGGACCCGTCGGAGGTGACCGGTCGCGGCACCGGGATCAACGACGAGATGCACGCCCGCAAGGTCGATGTCGTACGCCGGGGCCTGGAGCTGCACCAGCCCGACCCCGCCGACCCGATCGGCGTCCTCGCCGCGGTCGGCGGCCTGGAGCACGCCGCTATGGCCGGCTTCCTGCTGGGCGGTGCCTCACTGCGTACGCCGGTGATCCTGGACGGCGTGAGCGCCGGTGCGGCCGCGCTGGTCGCCCGCGCCATCGCCCCCGAGGCACTCGCCGCCTGCATCGCCGGCCACCGCAGCGCGGAACCGGGTCATGTCGCGGCCCTCAACAAGCTGGGGTTGCGCCCGCTGGTCGACCTGGACCTCCGCCTCGGTGAGGGCACCGGCGCGCTGCTCGCGCTCCCGATCGTGCAGAGCGCGGCCCGCGCGATGCACGACGTGGCGACGTTCGACTCCGCGGGCGTCACCGAGAAGTAGCACCCCCCGTGCCCGGACGAGCCCGACCGGCCCGTCCGGGCGCCCCCTCACGGTGCCCGGGCGGGCCCGCCCGGCGGAGGCCGGTCCGCGAGCGCCCGGCACCGGCCGGAAGTCCGCCGCCGGGTGTGCTCCGGACCGCACGGCACCGCACCGGCCACCGCGGGCACCACCCCGTATCGTGGTCCCACGCGCCACTGCCCCACTCAGCCCACGTCACAGCCGCTCCACCGCCGCAGCGGCCCGCAGCACACCGCACCCTGCACGAGGAGCCCGTACGAGCATGGCCGAGTACGACGATCACCCTGCCTACCCCGTCGGTCTGCGCCTCAACGGGCGCCGCGTCGTCGTCGTCGGCGGCGGCCAGGTCGCGCAACGCCGGCTCCCCGCGCTGATCGCGGCCGGAGCCGACATCACCCTGGTCTCCCCGTCCGCGACCCCCTCAGTCGAGGCCATGGCCGACACGGGCGAGATCCGCTGGGAGCGCCGCAGGTACCAGGACGGGGACCTCGCCGACACCTGGTACGCCCTCGTCGCGTCGTCCGACGCGGTCGCCAACGACGCCGCGTCCGCCGAGGCCGAACGCACCCGCACCTGGTGCGTCCGCAGCGACGACGCCGAGGCGGCCACCGCCTGGACGCCCGCCACCGGCCGCAGCGAGGGCATCACCGTCGCCGTCCTCACCACCACCTCGGAAGGCCGGGACCCCCGGCACTCCGCCGCGGTCCGGGACGCGATCGTCGAGGGCCTGCGCGACGGGACCCTGGCCGCCCCGTACCACCGCACCCGCGCCCCCGGCGTCGCTCTGGTCGGCGGCGGACCCGGCGATCCCGACCTGATCACGGTCCGGGGCCGCCGCCTCCTCGCCGAGGCGGACGTGGTCATCGCGGACCGGCTCGGTCCCCGTGACCTGCTCGACGAGCTCCCGCCGCACGTCGAGGTGATCGACGCCGCGAAGATCCCCTACGGCCGCTTCATGGCCCAGGAGGCGATCAACCGGGCGCTGATAGACCACGCGAAGGCCGGCAAGTCCGTGGTCCGGCTCAAGGGCGGCGATCCGTTCGTCTTCGGCCGGGGCATGGAGGAGGCCCAGGCCCTCGCCGCCGAGGGGATCGCCTGCACCGTCGTCCCCGGTATCTCCAGTTCGATCTCCGTGCCCGGTGCGGCCGGGATCCCCGTCACCCACCGCGGTGTCGCGCACGAGTTCACCGTGGTCAGCGGTCATGTGGCACCGGAGGACCCGCGTTCCCTCGTCGACTGGCGGGCCCTCGCGCAGCTGCGCGGCACCCTGGTCCTCCTGATGGCCGTCGACAAGATCGGCGCCATCGCCCGCGCGCTCATCGCCCACGGAAAGTCCCCCGACACCCCCGTCGCCCTGGTCCAGGAGGGCACCACCGCCGCCCAGCGCCGGGTCGACGCCACCCTCGCGAACGTCGGGGAGCGGGCCGTCACGGAAGAGGTGCGGCCCCCCGCCGTCATCGTCATCGGCGACGTCGTCGCCGTCGGCACGGAACCGGCGGCGCGGCCCGAAGGCTGACCCGCCGGCCTCCCGACCTACCCCCACACCACCCGACAAGGCAGTAGCACCCGTGGCAGAACTCATCACCGTCGACGACCCGGACGACCCGCGCCTGGGCGACTACACCGGCCTGACCGACGTCGCGCTCCGGCGCAGGCGGGAGCCCGCCGAGGGGCTCTTCATCGCCGAGGGCGAGAAGGTCATCCGGCGTGCGGCGAACGCCGGTTACGAGATGCGTTCCATGCTGCTCTCCGCCAAGTGGATCGACGTCATGCGCGACGTGATCGACGAGGCCTCGGCCCCGGTGTACGCCGTCTCGCCCGAGCTCGCGGAGCGCGTCACCGGCTACCACGTGCACCGCGGGGCCCTCGCCTCCATGGGCCGCAGGCCACTGCCGGACGTAGCGACGCTGCTGGCCCCGGCGCGGGCCGAGGTACGCAGGGTCGCCGTCTTCGAGGACATCGTCGACCACGCCAATCTCGGCGCCGCCTTCCGCAACGCGGCCGCGCTCGGCGTCGACGCCGTCCTGCTGACCCCGCGCTGCGCCGACCCGCTCTACCGCCGGGCGGTGAAGGTCTCGATGGGGTCCGTCTTCCACGTCCCGTGGACCAGGCTGGCCTCCTGGCCCGAGGACATGGGGCTGCTGCGCGAGGCGGGCTTCACCACGGCCGCGCTCTGTCTCGGCGACCGGTCGATCACCCTGGACGAACTCGGCGCGCGGCGGCACGAGAGGCTGGCGCTGGTCTTCGGCACGGAGGGCGACGGCCTCACCCCCGAGGCACTGGCCGCGGCCGACGTCCATGTGCGCATCCCGATGGACGCCGGGGTCGACTCGCTCAACGTCGCCGCGGCCTCCGCCGTGGCCTTCTACGCGACCAGGGTCACGCCCGCCTGACCCGACCGCGTGCCGACCGGGTCAGGGTGGCAGGGACCGGGTTCCTCAGGACCCGTCCGACAGTTCCGCGTGCGCGGTGGCCGCGTCGTACGTCTGCGACGGCGGGCCGTCCAGCCCTCGGGCGGGTCCCTGGCAGCCCTGAGCGGCCGCGATGCCCAGAGCCACGAGCAGCGTCACCACGACGAAGACGACCAGGCGCTGACGCAGCAGCCGGGGATTCGCCGGCCTCCGCTTCCCGGTCTTCCCCGCCGAGGTCGTCCGTACCCCGGGCCGGGTGCCGGACCTCGGTCCTGCGCCCTTCTGCCCCTGCGGATGCTGACCTGAGCGGGTGGACCCCCGGGTGCCCTGAGGATGCGAACCGTCCGTGCGGGGAGGCCCCGAGCGCGACGGCGCCGGACGCCGGCCCCTGGAGCGCGGCAGGGGTCCGCCGCCTGTCGCACGACGGGTGGACTGCTCGGTGTACGGGCCTTCCAGCCGGCCGGTCGGCCGGTCGAGCTCCTGCGCGTTCCGCTGCGCGGGGGGCCGGCGCTCGTGCAGCCCCTGAGCCTCGCGTGCCGCGATCTCCTTGAGCCGCATGGAGAGCTGCAGCGTGCTCGGCCGCTCCTCCGGGTCCTTCGCGAGACAGGCCCGCACGAGCGGCGCGAGCGCGTCGTGCACGTCCAGCAGATGCGGCTCCTCGTGGACCACGCGGTAGAGCATCACCTCGGAACTGCCGTGCCCGAAGGGCGAGTCGGCCATCGCCGCGTACGCGAGGGTCGCCCCCAGCGAGAAGACGTCCGTGGCGGGCGTCACCGCCGCGCCGCGCACCTGCTCGGGGGCCAGGAAGCCGGGCGAGCCGACGGCCGTTCCGACATGGGTCAGTGTGCTGGCGCCCGTCGACCAGGCGATGCCGAAGTCGATGATCCGGGGGCCCTTGGGGGAGAGCAGGATGTTCGACGGCTTCAGGTCGCGGTGGACGACCCCCGCCTCGTGCACCGCCACCAGGCCCTCCGACAGGGCCGCGCCGATCGAGGCGACCTCGGCGGCCGGGAGCGGACCCTCCTCGGCGACCTTGTCGTGGAGCGAGGGGCCGGGCACGTACTGGGTCGCGAACCACGGGCGGTCCGCCTCCAGGTCCGCGGCCACCAGCCGGGCCGTGCAGCCGCCGCGGATCCTCCGTGCGGCCGACACCTCGCGCGCGAAGCGCGAGCGGAACTCCTGGTCCTCGGCCAGATCGGGCCGGATCACCTTCAGCGCGACCCGCTGGCCCCTGCGGTCGGAGCCCAGGTAGACGACACCCATGCCGCCGGCCCCGAGCCGCCGGTGCAGCCTGAACGAGCCGACGACACGCGGGTCCTCGCGCCGGAGCCGCATCATCGCCATCGTCTGCCCATCCCCGCTGCCTGGTCCGCCTGACGAGGCACAGCTTACGTACCCGTGGCGCGGCGCGCTCAGAGGCCGCGCCCTCGCCCGCTGAACGATTGTCAGTGCCCGGTGAGAGAATTGAGCAGTGGTCAGGGAGCCGGAGATCCACGCTCCGTGGCCCGTGCGAGATCTCAAAGGACCGTCGCAGAAGGGGGATTGGATCAATGAAGGGCGATCGTGTGGAAATAGTCGTGGACGCGGGTGACACGACCAGGACGTACGAAGTGGTGGCCTCCAGGGCAGGCCGCCGGGTGGAGACAGCGGTCCGTCGGGGTGTGGTGGAAGTGAGTGAAGTCACCCGAAGTGGATCAGTTGTCCGTACCGCCCGCTTCATGGCGACCCGGGTGCTCGCCCTGGTCGAACAGCCGGTCCCCAGGGAGGACGCCTCCGAGCGCTCGCACCTGGACGATCCCAGGGCGGCATAGCGCCACCGGCCGGGCCGCCCCGGTCCGCGAGCCCTCCTGTCGCGCACCGGTCCGGCCCGGCCGCACTCCGGGGCGCCGGTCCGCCGGCCGTCGGACCGGTCCGGGGCGTTCCCTAGGTGGCCTGCCTCCGGTCTCCACCCAGGGGAGTACACGCGGAGCGGTCGGCTCATCCTCCGGGAGGCCCGCCATTCGGTACGCGGGCATGACGCCGGACGGCCCCGGCCTCCCTAATGTTTAAGTCATGCGGTGGGCGGCGAACTCGTCCCCCGAGGCCAACGCCCGCCGCTCCGGAACAGGTCAGGAGAGGAACCATGGCGGACACGGCTGCGCGGACCATGATCCGCACGCAGGGACGCAGGGCTTACACCTCGTTCGGCGTACGCCCGTCCGGGACCCGTCACCCGCTGGTGGCGACCGCCATGGTCCTTCCCCTGGCGGCCCTGCTCGTAGTCGTCTTCGGCGGCTGGGACGCAGTGGTCACACAGGCGTCGTCCGTGGGCGTGATGCTGGGGCGCTGAGCGGCGCCCCGGGTCCGGAAGAGCGGTCCGGACCGGGACATCCGGCCAACAGCCCCGTGGGGACGGGGGTGCGGCGGGCGGCAGCGTTTGTCCGGTCAGCTGGGGAGCTGGCCGGACATCGCGCTGTCCGGGCCCGTGAGGCCGCGTACGATCGGCGCCGGTACCGGCCGCATCGCCGGCCGATCACCGCTGTGGAGCCGAGCAGATGACCACCACCACCGTCGTACGCCTGCTGGGCGACCTCGCGCACGGCGGCGCCCACGCCGCCGGCGCCGCGTGCGCGTGCCCCCCGCCGGAGTTGCTCGCCGACCGCCCCGACGCCACGGTGGTCCGCAGCGGGCAGGTCGTGGCCAAGGCCCACGCCGCCGATTCTGAGTTCCCCGCCCTCACCGCCCGGCTGGAGCTGGCCGCCTCACCGGTCATGGCCGGCATCCTGCTTCCGCCGCTGCCGTCCCCGGCCCCGCCGCCGGGCGGCGCCGACGGCCGGGCCGTCAGCCTCTGGCCCTACGGCGTACCCGTCGACCCCGCCGACCCCGACGCGGCCCCCTGGGAGGAGGTCGCCGTCCTGCTGGCGGGGCTGCACCGCACCCCGCCGCCGCACGCGCTCCCGCCGATGCGCGGGCCGGCCAAGGCGGCCCGCGCGGTCGCCCGGATGACCACCGCCCGCCCGGAGGACCCGACGACCCTCCCGGTGCTCGCGGCCTGGCACGGGCTGCCCGGCTGGGCCCGCGGCGAGGGCCCGGCACCCGGGCACCGGGACGGCTTCCTCTGCCACGGCGACCTGCACCTCGGCCAGCTCGTCCGGGATCCGGGCCGGCCCGCCGGGTGGCTGCTGATCGACATCGACGACGTCGGCCTGGGCGATCCCGCCTGGGACCTCGCGCGGCCCGCGGCCTGGTACGCGGCCGGGCTGCTCGCCCCGGAGGTCTGGCTGCGCTTCCTGGAGGCATACCGGGCCGCCGGGGGACCGGCGGTGCGTGCCGAAGGCGACCCGTGGCCCGAGCTGGACGCCGTCGCGCGGGCCCTCACGGTGCAGACGGCCGCCCTCGCCCTGGCCAAGTCCGCGGCGGAGGAGCGTAGTCCGGATGAGGTGGAACAGTTGATGATCGATGCATGTGTCCGAATTGCCTCCCTCCCGCCCGAGTTGGCGGCCGGATCCTCGTCGTAGGGTGAAGCGATCGTCGCCGGGCGCGGATACCGGTGACGTCGTCACGACTGAGGAGCCGACCCGATGATCCAGTGCCCCAAGTGTCACGCCCAGATGAACACGTACAACCGCAACGGCGTCCAGATCGAGCAGTGCAGCGGCTGCCGGGGGATATTCCTGGACTACGGCGAGCTGGAGTCCCTGACGCGTCTTGAGTCGCAGTGGGCGCAGCAGGCCCCGCCGGCCCCCCAGGCCTACCCGTCCGCGCCGGCCCCGCAGGCCTACCCGTCCGCGCCGGCCCCCGCCTGGGGGGCTCCGCACCACGGCGGCCACCACGGCCACCACCGTCAGAAGAGCTTCGGCCGGATGCTGTTCTCCTCCTGACCGGTCTGCTGAGCGGCCGTCGCCGCGGGCGGGTCCGTGCCTCGGGCGCGGACCCGCATTGCATACGGTCGACGGATTTCCGCTCATGATCTGGTCACGGCACCGACCGGTGCCTAGAGTGCGGGTGCATGAACTTCCTCGACAGGTCCCGAACTGTCGCGCCCCCGGGGTGGAGCCGTTGGCTCGTACCGCCCGCCGCGCTCGCCGTGCACCTCTCCATCGGACAGGCCTACGCCTGGAGCGTGTTCAAGCCCCCGCTCGAATCCGCCCTCGACCTCTCCGGAACCGCCAGCGCCCTCCCGTTCCAGCTGGGCATCGTCATGCTCGGCCTCTCGGCCGCCTTCGGCGGCACCCTGGTCGAACGCAACGGCCCCCGCTGGGCGATGTCCGTCTCCCTGGTCTGCTTCTCCACCGGCTTCCTCGTCGCCTCGCTCGGCGCGGCCACCGGGCAGTTCTGGCTCGTCGTCCTCGGGTACGGCTTCATCGGCGGCATAGGCCTCGGCATCGGCTACATCTCGCCCGTCTCCACCCTCATCAAGTGGTTCCCCGACCGCCCCGGCATGGCTACCGGCATCGCCATCATGGGCTTCGGCGGCGGCGCGCTGATCGCCTCGCCCTGGTCGACCGGGATGCTGGAGAGCTTCGGTACCGACCGCTCCGGCATCGCGACGGCATTCCTCGTCCACGGTGTCGTCTACGCCGCCTTCATGACACTCGGCGTCCTCCTCGTGCGCGTGCCGCCGGACGGCTGGCTGCCCGACGGCTGGGAACCGAAGCAGGAGACCCGCAGGCTCGTCACCAACGCCCAGGTCTCCGCCCGCAACGCCCTGCGCACACCGCAGTTCTGGTGCCTGTGGGTGGTCCTGTGCATGAACGTCACGGCGGGCATCGGCATCCTCGAGAAGGCCGTGCCCATGATCCAGGACTTCTTCACCGACACCTCCACGCCGGTGTCCGTCTCCGCCGCGGCGGGCTTCGTCGCGCTGCTCTCCCTGGCCAACATGGGCGGCCGTCTCCTGTGGTCCTCCACCTCGGACCTGATCGGCCGTAAGAACATGTACCGGGTCTACCTCGGCGTCGGCGCGCTCATGTACGTGATGATCGCCCAGCTGGGCAACGACTCCAAGCCGCTCTTCATCTGCTGCGCGCTGGTGATCCTGTCCTTCTACGGGGGCGGCTTCGCGACCGCCCCCGCCTACCTGCGGGACCTCTTCGGCACCTTCCAGGTCGGAGCCATCCACGGCCGCCTGCTGACCGCCTGGTCGACGGCCGGCGTGCTCGGACCGCTGATCGTCAACAGGGTCGCGGACGCGGGGGAGAAGGCCGGCCACAGCGGCCCCAGCCTCTACACGACCTCCTTGACGATCATGATCGGGCTGCTGGTCGTCGGCTTCGTCGCCAACGAGTGCATCCGCCCGGTCCACGCACGCTTCCACGAGGCACCGGAAGGGAGCCCCCGTGTCCACCAGCAGTCGTAAGCCGCTCATGGTGTTCGTCTGGCTCTGGGTCGCCCTGCCGTTCGGCTACGGGCTGTACGAGCTCGCGCGCAAGGCCACCCAGCTCTTCACCGGTTGACGGGAACGGGGTGGCGCGGACCGGCTGATCCGCGCCACCCACGACGAAACCCCCGGTCGTCGAGACGACCGGGGGTTTCGGATGGTGCGCGATACTGGGATTGAACCAGTGACCTCTTCCGTGTCAGGGAAGCGCTCTCCCGCTGAGCTAATCGCGCAGGGCGACCCTGCGTGTACTGCGTGCGCGATACTGGGATTGAACCAGTGACCCCTTCCGTGTCAGGGAAGTGCTCTCCCGCTGAGCTAATCGCGCGGGGGTCCTTGCGGACCGGTGGACGATACTGGGATTGAACCAGTGACCCCTTCCGTGTCAGGGAAGTGCTCTCCCGCTGAGCTAATCGTCCTTGGAGGTGGAGACGGGATTTGAACCCGTGTAGACGGCTTTGCAGGCCGTTGCCTCGCCTCTCGGCCACTCCACCAGGGACGGGGGTTCGGGAAGATCCCCCGTCTACTGCGAGCGGACGACCAGGTTCGAACTGGCGACCTCAACCTTGGCAAGGTTGCGCTCTACCAACTGAGCTACGTCCGCTTGTCTTTCCCGGTCGGCTCGCGCGTCCCGGTGACGTGTTGAACTCTAGCGGATTACCGGGCCAGCACAAAAACGCGTTTGCGCAGCGTGCTGCGCCACCACCGCCCCGCCGCAGGTCACCGCGCCCGGTCCTAGACTCGGTGGTGTGCACGAGCTCACCCCCCTGGCCCGCTTCGGTGGCCTTGTCGCCTCCGGTCTGCGGGATGTCACCAGCGACCCCGAGGCTCTTGAATCATCCGGTTTCTGGGCCGTCTGCGCCGATTTCGAGGGCCGGCTCGTCTGCGCCCGCTTCGCCGACGTACGGTCCGAGCGGGTTCCGCCGCCCGTGCCGGGCGCCTGGCACGGGCCCGCACCGGCCGACTGGACGTCCTCGCTCGACGAGGACGCCTACCTGGACGGCGTACGGCGGATCCGTGGACACATCGCGGCCGGCGAGGTCTACCAGGCCAACCTCTGCCGGGTGCTGTCCGCGCCGCTGCCCGACCCGCGGGCGGACGTGGACGCCCTCACGGCCCTGCTGGCCCGGGGCAACCCGGCGCCGTACGCGGGGACGATCCGGCTGCCAGGCCACGGCGTCGAGATCGCTACCGCCTCACCCGAGCTCTTCCTGGCGCGCGACGGCCGCACCGTGGAATCCGGACCGATCAAGGGCACCGGGCGCACCGAGGGCGATCTGCTGGAGAAGGACCACGCGGAGAACGTGATGATCGTGGACCTGGTCCGCAACGACCTGGGCCGTGTCTGTGCGCCCGGCAGCGTGGAGGTGCCCGATCTCTGTGTGGTGGAGAAGCATCCGGGACTGGTCCACCTCGTCTCCACCGTGCGGGGACGCCTCGCCGAGGGCGCGGGGTGGCCGGAGCTGCTGACCGCGGCGTTTCCGCCCGGGTCCGTCACCGGCGCCCCCAAGTCCAGCGCGCTGGGGATCATCGCGACGCTGGAGACGGCGCCGCGCGGCCCCTACTGCGGAGCCGTCGGCTGGGTGGACGCCGACCGCGCCACCGCGGGACTCGCCGTCGGGATACGGACCTTCTGGATCGACCGCACCGGCCCGGCGCCCTTCCTCCGCTTCGGTACCGGGGCCGGAATCACCTGGGGGTCCGACCCGGGGCGTGAGTGGGCGGAGACCGAACTGAAGGCGTCGCGGCTGCTCGCTGTAGCGTCGGGCGCCTACGAGGAGACAGGAAGGACCGCGTCATGAGGATTTGGGTCGACGGCGCACTGCGTGACGCCGATGACGCCCGGCTGTCCGTGCTCGATCACGGACTGACCGTCGGGGACGGCGTCTTCGAGACGGTCCGGGTGGCCGAGGGCCGCTCCTTCGCCCTCACCCGGCACCTCGACCGGCTGACCCGCTCGGCCAGGGGCCTGGGGCTGGCCGACCCCGACCACGAGGAGGTCCGCCGCGCGGTGGCCGCCGTCGTCGAGGGCAACCCCATGGGGCTGGGCAGGCTGCGGATCACCTACACCGGCGGCATCTCCCCGCTCGGCTCGGACCGCGGCGACGCGGGGCCGACCCTGGTCGTCGCTATGGGAGAGGCCGCACGCCGCCCCGACAGCACCGCGGTGGTCACCGTCCCCTGGACGCGCAACGAACGCGGAGCGGTGACCGGCCTCAAGACGACCTCGTACGCCGAGAACGTCGTCGCCCTCGCGCGCGCCCACGGGCAGGGCGCCTCCGAGGCGCTGTTCCCCAACACGGTCGGGCGGCTCTGCGAGGGCACCGGATCCAACGTCTTCGTCGTCCTCGACGGCCGCATCCACACGCCCCCCGTCGCCTCGGGGTGCCTCGCCGGGATCACCCGGGCCCTTGCCGTCGAGTGGACCGGCGCGCGGGAGACCGACCTCCCGATCGACGTGCTCGAGCGGGCCGACGAGATCTTCCTGACCTCGACCCTGCGTGACATCCAGGCCGTCCACCGGGTCGACGGGCGGGAACTGCCCGGTGCGCCGGGCCCTGTGACGTCCAAGGCCATGCGGATCTTCGACGAGCGCGCGGCGGACGACCTCGACCCGTGAGCGGACCCGCGTGAATCCGGGCCGGGGGAGCGGCGTCGGGTGAACCGGCATCCGTGAACGGGGGTGACGGACGGCCGTCCAGCGGATAGAACACCCTGATGACCACGACCCTCAGGCCCACCGGGCCGATCGAGCAAGGCGCCGACGGCGCACGGGCACGCGCGTACGACGTGTGCGACAACGGGCGGCCCGTCGGCGCCGTCGGCATCGCCACCGACCCCGAGTTCGGGACCTCGGCGGGCGTCGTCCACTCGCTGCACATCGAAGAGGCCGACCGCAGGCGCGGCCGCGGCACCATCGCCGCGCTCGCCGCCGAGGAGGTGCTGCGCGGCTGGGGCTGCAACCGGGTCCGCCTCGTGGTCCCCGCCGGTGACGCCGCGGCCCTGGGGCTGGCGGCCGTGCTCGGCTACACCGAGCGCAGCCGGAACATGCTCAAGACCCTCCGGCGGACCGCCCCCGCACTGCCGGACGGGGTCACCGGCCGCCCCATGACGGAGCCGGAGTTCGCCGAGTGGGCGGTCACGAGCGTCGAGACGTACGCACGGAGCTGGGCGGAGCGGGGGGTGACGGACGAGCAGGCCCGGTACAAGGCCGAGGCCGACCACGGCAGGCTGCTGCCGGACGGTCTCGCCACCCCGGGGATGTACTTCCACGTCCTGGTGAGCGACGAGGCGGTCGTCGGCCACGTCTGGGTCGCCCGGCACCGGACACCGGAGGACGAGGACATCGGCTACGTGTTCGACGTCGAGGTGCGCGAGGCCCACCGGGGGCGCGGGTTCGGCCGCGCGCTGATGCACCTCGCGGAGGACATCACGCTCGACGCCGCCCTCGACCGTCTAGGCCTGCACGTCTTCGCCTCGAACACGCCCGCACTCCGGCTGTACGAGTCCCTCGGGTACGGGACGACGCGGTACAACCTGGCCAAGGCCCTCTGACGGTCCTGGCCGGCGCGTCGGCACCGGGTCAGGCCGTCGGGCCCCGGGCGGCCCGTCAGTCCCGGGCGGCGAGCAGGCGGTCGGCGATCTCCTCGATCCGCTCGCGCAGCCCCTCCTGGCTCTTCCCGCCGTCCAGCCGCTCGTCGCCGATGACGTAGGTCGGGGTCCCGGTGACACCGATGGCCTTGCCCTCGGCCTGGTCCGCGTCCACGATCAGCAGATGCCGGCCGTCGATCAGCGCCGTGTCGAACTCTTCCGCGTCCAGGCCCAGTTCGCCCGCCACCTCGAGCAGCAGGGGCTCACCGGCGTGGGCGAGGTCGCCGGCCCTGGCGAGTACGGCCTCGATGTAGGGCCACCCCTTGCCCTGTACGACCGCCTCCTCGGCGGCCTGCGCCGCCGCGTACGCGTGCTTGTGCTTCTCCAGCGGGAAGTGGCGCAGCCGGATCTCCATCCGGTCGCCGTAGCGTGCGCGCAGGGCGTGGACGTCGCCGAGGGCCCGATGGCAGTCGGGGCACTGGAGCTCGCACCAGACGTCGAGGACGACCGGCGCTGCGTAGGGGGAATCGCTCATGGAACCAGTCTTCCAGCCCGGACCCGCGCTACCCAATCGGGACCTGGGGAGGAAAACAGCCCTGAGATGTCCCTGATCCGGTCCCGGGACGTGGCCCCGCCACCGGTCGCCGGTGCAGGATGGAAGGGACGTTTCCCTACGGCTGGAGGCCACGATGCTTGCCGAGACCATCTGTTCCGCGGTGTCGGCGGCGGGCCTGGGTATCGCCGCGATCACGGCGTACCGGAAGCGGTACCTCGCCGCGACGCGGATCGCCGCGTACGCCCTGGTGCCGGTGGGCCTGGTGATGACCGGTGTCATCGACTGGGTGTCGGGCATCGTCTTCGACCCGAGCGTCTGGATCGGCTTCGGCCTGCTGGGTCTGGCCTGGCTGCTTTTCATGGCGACCCGCGCCGTGGAGCGCCGGGGCGGCTCGACCCGCAGGGAGCGCAAGGCGGCGCGGGCCGCGTCGAGAAGCGGCGCCGTCGCACCCGCGGCCTCCTCACCCACGCTGACCTCCGGTGCGGGAGCGTCGGCCGCTCAGCCGCAGGACCGTTCCGGGAAGAAGCCGCAGCGGGGTTCCGGTGGCGACGACTTCAGCGACATCGAGGCGATCCTGAAGAAGCACGGCATCTGACCCGGTCCCGGGACCCCGTCGGCCCGGCTGCGGGGGCGCTGAAGGGGTGAATCGATTCACGCGGAGTGCCGGACGTCGGCCCGGGCTCGGCATGCCGGTATATTCGGCTTGCCAAGATCCGATCTTGACGGTATCCCGTGGGTACGGTTAGCGTCCCGAGATGGATTGAAACAATTCAATCCTGTGGGACCGCGGTCCGCGCGGCAGCGCGACGGCCATGCCGGACGTCCGTACACCAGGGCCGGGCGCCGATGTGCGGCGGTCGGCGAACGCATCAGTGGGGCGGGCAAGTGGGGCGTGTGGCAGGGATCAAGGACGTGGCCCGGCAGGCCGGAGTCTCGGTCGGCACGGTCTCCAACGTGATCAACCGTCCCGAGGCGGTGCTGCCCGACACCCGTGCGCGGGTGCTCGCGGCCATCGAGGAACTCGGGTACGTGCGCAGCGAGTCGGCCAGGCAGCTCAGGGCCGGGCGAAGTCGCATCATGGCCCTCCTGGTGCTGGACATGGGCAACCCGTTCTTCGTCGACGTCGCCCGTGGCGCCGAGCGTGCGGCGCGGGACGCCGGTCTCGGCGTCATGGTCTGCAACAGCGGCCAGAGCCCGGAGGAGGAGGCCGAGTACCTCGGCCTCTTCGCCGAGCAGCGGGTGTGCGGGGTCCTGGTCACGCCGGCCGACGCCACCGGCGGCAATCTCGAGGCCTTCGCCCGTCACCGGATCCCGTACGTACTGGTCGACCGGGTGGCGTCGTCCACCGACACCTGCGCCGTCTCCGTGGACGACGTGCGTGGCGGGATGCTCGCCGTCGGGCACCTGGTCTCGGCCGGCCACAGTTCCGTCGCCTACGTGAGCGGGCCCGGCGACCTGCACCAGATCAGGGACCGCCGCGAGGGTGCCCTCGCGGCCCTCGCCGAGGCCGGGCTCGGCCCCGAGGCGCTCGTCGAGATCCCCTCCGACCGCCTGGACGTGGCGGCCGGCCGTGACGCCGGGGCCAGGCTGCTCGGCCTGGTGCCGCGGCCCACCGCCGTCTTCTGCGCCAACGACCTGCTGGCACTGGGCGTCCTGCAGTCGTTGTACGCCGCCGGGGTGCGGGTGCCGCAGGACGTGGCCATCGTCGGCTACGACGACATCGAGTTCGCCGCGGCCGCCGCCGTGCCGCTCACCTCCGTGCGTCAACCCGCCGTGGTGATGGGGAGGATGGCCGCCGAGCTCCTCCTGGAGGAGGCGGACGACGGTGACGGCAGCCACCGGCACCGCAGCGTCGTCCTCCAGCCGGAACTCGTGGTGCGCGCGTCGAGCGCCGCCCCGCGCTGAACCCCGCCGGGCGGCGGCGGGCCGTGTCCTCGGTCCGCCGCGGCCGGGTGGGCGCCGGACGCACGAGTCACGTGCTCTCGGAGAGCCTGGTGGGGCGAGAGGTGCGAAAACTTGACGGGCGTTCGGACGGGGGAGCGAAATCCGTTCATCCCTGAGGGGGTGAACTCGCCCTGTAAGAAACCCTGTTGATCACAGGGCGGGCGACTCTGGGTCATGATCGCTTCGAGATGGTGGACACATCCCGGGGCGAAGCCCCCGCACCCAGTGCCGAGGAACCGCGAGGTTGCCTCTTCGCGCTTTCCCAGCCGCCCCTGATGATCTTCCTCACGGTCGTCGGCGGCCTGTTGCTGATGGCTGCCCTGCACGACCTCTTACTCCTGTGAGCAGCCGTACGGCGACGCGCCCCCGCTCCTTCCGCGCGGTGCCGGTCGGCCCGTCACGGGGCGCTCCCGCACCGAGGGAGCCTTTGGTCCTCCCCTCCCCGGCTCCGGCCGCGTGTCGTGTCCCGCGACGCCGGCGGGTCAGCCCGCCGCCTCCTTGCGGCGGGCCCGGTAGGCGGCGACGTGGAGCCGGTTGCCGCAGGTGCGGCTCGAGCAGTAGCGACGGGACCGGTTGCGCGAGAGGTCCACGAAGGCGTCCCGGCAGTCCGGTGCCTCGCAGCGCCGCAGCCGTTCCTGCTCGCCCGCGACGACGATGAAGGCCAGTGCCATGCCGCAGTCGGCCGCCAGGTGGTCCGAGACCGAGGCGTCCGGTGCGAAGTAGTGGACGTGCCAGTCGTAGCCGTCGTGGTTCGTCAGCTGGGGGGTCGTGCCGGCCGCGGCGACCAGGCCGTTGACGAGTTCCGCCGCGGTCCTGGCGTCGGGCGCCGCGAATATCTCGGCGAACCTGCTCCGTACGTCCTGCACGGCGCGCAGGTCCTTCTCCCCGAGCGCGCCGACCCCGCTGATGTGGTGGCGCTCGGCGAAGCCGTAGAGCGCGGGGATGTCGGCGAGCCCGTCGCCGGCGCCGGGCTCCGCCGCGGTGTTCACCAGATCGACCACCGTTTCGAGGGCGATCCTGGTGTCGTGTGGGATCAGCACGCTTCGCTCCCTGGCCTCCGGCGGGCGGGCGCCCACCGATGCGGGCTGACTCTACTGGCTCACGGAAGGGCCTCAGGGCCGGGTGCGGGCTCGCCGGCGGCGGGCGGTGCTTCCTGCCGGGTCGCGAGCGCCCGGGGCCCTCCCGGCCGCACAGGGGGCCGTCCGGACGGCCCCGCCGATGGCGGTGGGGCTGATGGTGCGGGTGCAGCGGTGATCCGCCCGGCGATCCGGTCGGCGTGCCGGGCCTGCCACCGCCCGGCGATCAGCCCGGTGCGGTCGCCGTGCCGCACCGCGTCGTGCCGGCCCGCCCCGGTTGCCGCGCCCGCCACCAGGCCCGTCCGCGGCCCGACGTGTCGTGCCCGGCACCGGGACGGGGCGCACCGGAGCGGCAGAGCACGCATCGGCGCCGCCGCCGCGGTGGGTTCCGCGGCGACGGCGCCGGTGTAAGCCCTATGAGGTTGTCCGCGCGACGCCGTCTCCCCGAGTCGGACGGCGTTCCGGAGCTCCTGGCCTGGCTCAGCTCTCGGCCAGGATGTGTGAGAGCTCCGTATCGAGGTCGAAGTGACGGTGCTCTGTGCCCGGCGGAACCGCGGCGTCGGTCCTCTTCAGGAACGACTCCAGGGCTCTCGCCGGAGCTTCCAGCAGGGCTTCGCCCTCCGGGGAGCTCAGTGCGATGCATACGACGCCTTGACCGTGACTACGAGATGGCCAGACGCGGACGTCTCCGGTGCCGGTGGGCCGGTGCAGCCCCTCGGCAAGGAGGTCACGGGCGAAAACCCACTCGACCGTCTCCTCCGCTCCGGTGTGGAAGGTGGCGTGCACGGCATAGGGATCGGCCGTGTCATACCGCAGGCCCGCGGGTACAGGCAGTGACGACTCGCTCGACACAACGAGGCGCAGGTGCAGCTCGCAGCTGACCGTGGTGTTCATAAGCGCCAGGGCCTTTCGCTCAGTGTGCGCTCGGGGATTCGCACGTCGGCGAAATCGACATGCCACCTACGGTGGCGTTGTAAACCCCTCTGACCTATTTGTGATGTTTCAGGTCGCTCGTACAGCGGTGTGTAACTTTGGGTTATGCGTCCATTCCAGTGACGATCGACGGTCCGGTAGGTTGGAGTTCATGAACGCGGAGAGTGACGAGCGGAGAGGGACCGCCGCGACGGTGGTCCCCGGGTCCGTCTCGGGTGACGGGCAGAAGTCGGAGCGGGAGCTGGGGTCGCGGGCGCCCCGGTTCATCCGGTCGTCGAGGGTGCTTCATCTGAGCTGGCAGGTCGGGATCTTCGTCGTCGGCCTCGCCGTGGTCGGGGCGGGCATCGTGATGCTGCCGCTGCCGGGCCCCGGATGGCTGGTGATCTTCGGCGGCATGGCGATCTGGGCGACCGAGTTCGTCTGGGCGCAGCTGGTGCTTCGATGGACCCGGCGCAAGGTCACCGAGGCCGCCCAGCGGGCCCTCGACCCCAAGGTCCGGCGGCGCAACATCGTCCTGACCGCGGTGGGTCTCGTGATCATGGTGGTGCTGGTCGGGATCTATGTCTGGAAGTTCGGCGTGGTGATGCCGTGGAAGATCGACGAGTGAGCGCACGGTGGTCCGGAGGCGCCGCTCACATGGGGTAATGTTTGCGGTGCGCCGGGGCGATTAGCTCAGTGGGAGAGCGCTTCGTTCACACCGAAGAGGTCACTGGTTCGAACCCAGTATCGCCCACCCGGACAGATGGCCCGGAAGCTTCTCAGAAGCTTCCGGGCCATCCGCGTTCTCCGTATGCGCCTCTCGGCTCCCGCCCGAGGGCTTTCCCTCGGGCGGGAGCCGGTGTCACCGCATCCGGCCGAAGCTCTCCTTCACCCGGCGCGCGTCGCGCAGCCGCTGTTCGTACGTCGCACCCACGCCGAGCAGCAGCAGCCCGGCGAGAGCCGGGGGTGCCCAGCGGGGGAGCGCGTCGAAGACCTGCACCACGTGCGGTGCCAGTTCGTGCAGACCGACCAGCGCCAGCACCGACCCGCCCAGCACCAGCGGCGCCTGCAGCCGCCGGCGGGCGCCCACCAGCGTCACCACGAGTGCGCCGGCCCCCAGCAGCAACGGCCGCAGCCAGTGCGGGTCGCCCCAGGCCACGAAGAGGCTCGGCACCATGGTCAGGGAAAGGGCGGGGCCGTAAGCCGCCCAGGACGAGGCGGCCGGATCCCTGCGGCGACGTACGTACCCGACCCCGAACGCGGCCAGGGAGACCGGCAGGGTGTACGCCTCCGGGGCCGACACCCCGGAGGCCGCCAGCCGCACCCACGACGCCGCCACGAACAGTGCCGCGGCCACGTGGCCCGCCACCGTCCGCCGCTCGGGCCGCAGCGCCGTCACCGCGGCCAGCACCCCGCACAGCCCCAGGACCAGTGCCAGGACCGGCGGGTCGGTCACCGCGAGACCCACGGCCACCAGAGCGCCGGCCGCCCCGGCGAGTTCCACCGGCAGCGCGAGCGCCGGCTGCCGCAGCCTTCCCCCGAGGAACACCGTCGCAGCCGTCACCACCAGCACGACCGGGGCGGTGTGCGGAGCGTTCCAACCCAGCGAGGCACCCAGAGCCGTGGCCACCGCGATCGCGCACAGCACCGAACCGCAGGCGAGCAGCGCCTGCACCGCGGCCACCCGGGACCGTGTCGCCGCCGCGGCGAAAAGCACCGTCAGCGTCCCGTACACCGCGTAGGACGCCGGTTCGGCCGCCAGCCCCAGCAGTCCCGCGCTCGCCGCGCCCACCAGCGCGCACACCAGCCAGGTCACGGCGAGCGCGTCGGCACCGCGCCGCACCGAGGCGATCAGCAGCACCGCCGCCAGCAGCAGCTCCACGGCCACCGCCACCGCGTACGCGGCGTCCGCCGCGGCGAGCAGCGTCAGGACCGACCCCCAGGCCAGGACGGACGCGACCACCCCGGACGCGACGCGCCACCCCGTGCCGGGGAACACCCGCGGCCACCTCGTGTGCAGCGCTGCCGCCAGGCCCGCGGCCAGTGCGAGCACCACCGCGGCGGCGGGCGGGCCCGACCACGTCGTCGAAGGCCCGAGAGCACCCCGGAAACCGTCCGGCGCGCCCGCCCACACATCCGCGAGCGACGACGCCGGCCCCAGCAGCACCGCGCCCATCACGGGCGACGCCCACAGCACCGCAACCGCCACCACCGCGCCCGATGCACCCAGCACGCCCCGTACCACCGGCAGCGGGAGCCTGAGCCGCAGCACCACCGGCAGCGCCGCACCGCAGACCAGGTACACCACGACGGCCCAGTCCCACGGCAGCGGCGTACGCAGCACTCCGCCGACGGCCGCCACCACCGCGAGGCCGGCGACCACACCCGCGAGCACGGCCGTCTCCTTCGGCGCGCGCCAAGCCCCCAGGAGCGCCACCCCCGCACCGGCCAGCAGCAACGCCCCCGCGCCCACCGCCTCCACCGGGCCCCCGGACGACACGGACAGTCCCAGGCCCAGTCCCAGCGCGATCAGCCCCGTGAGCCACGCCCCCGCGCAGGCCGTGACCCGCACCGCGAGCCTCCGGCCCCGCACGGCCACCACGGCATCGGCCCCAGCGGTCAGTACGAGCGCCCAGCCGAAGCCGGTCGCGGAGGCCCCCGCCGCCCACGCGCCCAGCACCAGCGGCAGTTGCCCGGCCGCCACGGCCGAAGGCAGCGGCATCCGCAGGCGGCCGAGCAGCAGCCCGTACGCCGTCCAGACCACGACCAGCACCGCGCAGGAGACCGCCGCGAACGTGAGCCCGTCCGAGTCCGGTGCCGCCACGGCATGCAGGGCGAATGCGTCCAGCACCGTCAGGACCAGGGCCAGCGCGGCCACGGACTCCGCCGTCGCGGGCAGCCTGCGGCCCAGCAGCAGCGCGGGCGCCACCAAGGCGCCTGCCGTCACCGCCGCCAGCACCGCCGAACGTCCGGCGATGCCCATCTCACCCCAGCTGAACAGGGTGAACGCGATCGCGGCGACCGTCAGCAGCAGACCGCCAAGGACCAGCAGCACGTTCTGCACCCCACGCGCCGGAGCGGCCGGAGCGGCGGGCGCGGGCGGCACGAACGGCCCGGGGCGGGCGGCGGGCGCGGGGAAGGGCGGCGGGACGGTCGGCGTACGCAGCACGCTCAGCAGCCAGGCGCGGCGGTTCAGCAACTGCAGCCGGCGGGCGTCCAGCCGGGCGAGTTCACGGTCGAGGAGGGGCAACTCCTCGGCGGGTGGCGGCACATGTCTCATACAGGGGAGTGTGGCGGCGGCCGGCCCCGACCGGCATGCGCTCGGATACTCAGTTCCGCCCCTGAGTAGGAGTTTGAACCCGGGGTCCCGGTCCCTGTATGGTTCAACCCGTTCCCGGGCGATTAGCTCAGTGGGAGAGCGCTTCGTTCACACCGAAGAGGTCACTGGTTCGAAACCAGTATCGCCCACCCGGGAAGAGCCGGTCCGTCAGCACCACCGACGGACCGGCTCTCGCGTACCCGGCCCCCGATCAGGCCGCGGCCGGCAGCTCCGGGCGCAGCGGCCACGCCGGATCCACGGCCTCCGGCGCGCCGTTCTTCTCGAACCACGCCTGCAGGCCCCGCGCCTGGGCCGCGTGCCACACGGCCTGCAGCGAGTGGACCTCGGCCGCTGAGAGCCGCTCCAGCCGGGTGGAGAACCGCCGCCCCACCGCGCGTACCAGCTCCAGCGACGCCGCCGCGTCGGCCGCCGCGTCATGCGCCCCCTCCAGCGTCACCCCGTACAGCCGGCACAGGTCCGTGAGCGTGCGCCGGCCCTTGCGGTAGCGGTCCAGATGCTTGTCCAGCACCCGCGGATCCAGCACGCACAGCGGGGCGTTGCCCAGGTAGCCGGCCAGCGAGGACGCGCGGTGGCGCCTCAGCTCCCGGTCCAGCAGCGTGAGGTCGAACG
This sequence comes from Streptomyces sp. NPDC049970, assembly GCF_040660235.1. Taxonomy (NCBI): domain Bacteria; kingdom Bacillati; phylum Actinomycetota; class Actinomycetes; order Kitasatosporales; family Streptomycetaceae; genus Streptomyces; species Streptomyces sp. NPDC049970. Next base: position 158,517 of record NZ_JBFALP010000007.1, read on the forward strand.
GCGCGTTCATCACGACCAGTGGCCGGCCCGTCGCGCACTGCTCCGCCAGTGCCCGCGCTATCTCCTCGACCACCGGTGCCGGCCACCGCCCGTTGCGCCGCAGATGGTCGTCGGTCAGACCGTGGACCTCGGTGGCGCCGGGCGGCACCGGAATCCCCGGGTTGACCAGCCAGCGGGTGACGCGCGGCCGGCCGGCCGCCGCGTCCTGGACGACGAGGGCGGCCGACACGATCCGGTCCTCCTCGACGTCAACGCCTGTCGTCTCGGTGTCAAAAGCCGCCAGCGGCCCCTCGAACCAATGCATCATCCCCGAACTCCTCGCACCGGCTTGACAGATGGCGGGAATCCTCCGCCCGATTCGGTGATACCCGCGCCCTATGCCTGATACGCCGTTTACGGGACCTCTCCTGCGGTGACAACACAATTGACGGGCAAGGAAGTTGACCGGCCCGCCAGCGGAGACCGGGCAACCGGTCGGCACAGCCCGGAAGGCACGGAGCCATGGCGCTCGCGCAGCCGAACCCAGGGAGTCCCGCCCGCGCCGAGGCCCCCGGGGCAACGCCGCCGCCGCAGCGGAACACGGCGCCGCTGCGCGGCACCCTCGCCACCACCGCCTGCATGGAGACCCTCCAGGTGGGCTACCTCCACGCCGTCGCCGCCGCGGCGGGCTGCTCGCTCTCGCAGCCCTTTCCCGACAACGGCATCGACTGGCACGTCAGCCACGGGGCGCCCGACCACACCGTCGACGACGAAGTGACCGTCAAGGTGCAGCTCAAGTGCACCTACCAGATTCCTCCGCACCCGCCCGGCGCCGCCTTCTCCTTCACCCTGGACAACGCCCACCTGGTGAAACTCGCGCGCACCCCCGTGTCGGTGCACAAGATCCTGGTCGTGATGCTCGTGCCCCGCAGCCAGGACGACTGGCTCCGCGCCGGCCACGAACGGCTCGACCTGCGCCACTGCTGTTACTGGACGAACCTGGCCGGCCACCCGGTGACGGGCCGGAACCGGACCACCGTGCGTATCCCGACCTCGCGGATCTTCGACGACCGCGCGCTCTGCGACATCATGGCGCGGGTCGGGGCGGGAGGGAGACCCTGATGCACCGCTCGACGGACGAGCCGGCCGGAGCAACACCCCCGGCGAACAAACGAGCCCACCCGTACGCCGACGATCCGGACCTCCGGCCGTACGCGGCCGAGACCGGCCCCCGCCCGCACGCCGAGCCGGTCCCCGACCCCGCACACGTCGACCCCGCCGTCCTCGGTGCCCTGCTGCTCCGGCACGGCTGGCGCCGCCGAGGAGGCGCCCGCGGACGCTACGGCCGGTGGACCCCGCCGGGTCCGGCGGGGTCCGGCACGAGCCTCCTGGTGCCGGACAACTCGGCCTTCCCCGACAGCGAGGACCTGCTCGCCGAAGCCCTCACCGCCCTCGGCCGCGGTGCCGACCCGTCCGCCCGCGACATCCTCGTCGCCCTCACCGTGCCGAGCGACGAGATCCGCTGGCTGCTGGACGGGCCCGAGGGGGCTGGTGGAGCCGCCGACTGGACCGGCGCCGACCAACTGCGCTCGGCGGCGCGGCAGATCCTGCTCGCGGGGGCCCTCGCCGTACGCGGCCGGACCGGCTACCACGGTGCCCGTCACCGGAGGAAGGCGCGGGCGGCGCTGGACGGCACCCTCGTCGGGACCGCTCACGGCGGCCGCGGCCTCACCGCGTTCGTCCCCGTGACCGGGGGGAGGGAGGTCGCCGTACAGCTCTACGGCGCACTGCAAGCCACCCGGGAGGCGGTGGACTACCAGCGGGCGACCGGCGGGACGGAGGCATTCGACGCCGCCGTCGCCGCCGGGGTCAGCCGGGAGCTGACGGAGGCGGTCGTGGCTCTGGTGCGGGGAGCCGAGGGCGCCGTGATCACACTGGCCTGGGCGCCCGCGGCCGGAACGCCGCGGGGGTGCCCGGCGAACCCCGAGCCCGTCGAGTTCTCCCCGGGCGACCTGCCCGCCCTCCGCCTCGCGGGGGTCCGGTACCTCCGGGACGAGCCCGCCGTGCCCGTACGCATCACCGGGGCCGTCGTACGGCTGAGGCGCCAGGGCCCGCGAGGGCCCGGAGTGGTACGGCTGCGGGTCCTGGCGGGTGCCGAGATCGCGCACGTACGCATCGAGCTCGACGAGGAGGCCTACCGGATCGCCGCCCACGCCCACCTCGTCGGACTGCCGCTGCGGGTGGAGGGCCGACTGGAGAACCGGGGCGGATTCCGCCGGCTCACCGGTGCCTCGCAGGTCGCACCGGTCCAGGTGGACGAGGCGGAGCGGGACCGCCTGATGAAGTCGCTCAAGGAGAACGTCGACTTCTTCGAGGAGGCCTGCACGGGGGACGACGGGTAGTCCCCGCAGGATCCCTTTCGCGTCCGGGGCCTCCGGCTCGGTACGATTCCTCTGCGCGCAGAGGAAAGCGACGCACCCCCTCAGTCAGGAGAGACCGGTGTCAGACGTCCGTGTGATCATCCAACGCGATTCCGAGCGGGAAGAGCACGTGGTGACGACGGGAACGACGGCCGCCGAACTCTTCCCCGGACAGCGCACCGTCGTCGCCGCCCGGGTCGAGGGCGAGCTGCGGGACCTGGCGTACGAGCTCAAGGACGGCGAGGTCGTCGAGCCCGTCGAGATCTCCTCCGAGGACGGCCTGGACATCCTGCGGCACTCCACCGCGCACGTGATGGCCCAGGCCGTGCAGGAGCTGCACCCCGACGCCAAGCTCGGCATCGGCCCGCCGGTCAAGGACGGCTTCTACTACGACTTCGACGTCGAGAAGCCGTTCACGCCCGAGGACCTCAAGGCCGTCGAGAAGAAGATGCAGGAGATCCAGAAGCGGGGGCAGCGGTTCTCCCGCCGGGTCGTCACCGACGAGGCCGCCCGCGAGGAGCTCGCCGACGAGCCCTACAAGCTGGAGCTCATCGGCATCAAGGGCTCGGCGTCGTCCGACGACGGCGCGGACGTCGAGGTCGGCGGCGGCGAGCTGACGATCTACGACAACCTCGACGCGAAGACCGGCGAGCTGTGCTGGAAGGACCTGTGCCGCGGCCCGCACCTGCCGACCACCCGGTTCATCCCCGCCTTCAAGCTGATGAGGAACGCGGCGGCGTACTGGCGGGGCAGCGAGAAGAACCCGATGCTCCAGCGCATCTACGGCACCGCGTGGCCCACCAAGGACGAGCTCAAGGCGCACCTGGAGTTCCTGGAGGAGGCCGCCAAGCGCGACCACCGCAAGCTCGGCAACGAGCTGGACCTCTTCTCCTTCCCCGACGAGATCGGCCCCGGCCTCGCCGTCTTCCACCCCAAGGGCGGCGTCATCCGCCGTGCCATGGAGGACTACTCGCGCCGCCGCCACGAGGAGGAGGGCTACGAGTTCGTCTACAGCCCCCACGCCACCAAGGGCAAGCTCTTCGAGAAGTCCGGCCACCTGGACTGGTACGCCGACGGCATGTACCCGCCCATGCAGCTCGACGACGGGGTGGACTACTACCTCAAGCCGATGAACTGCCCGATGCACAACCTGATCTTCGACGCGCGTGGCCGTTCCTACCGCGAACTGCCGCTGCGCCTCTTCGAGTTCGGCACGGTGTACCGGTACGAGAAGTCGGGCGTCGTGCACGGGCTGACCCGTTCGCGCGGCTTCACGCAGGACGACGCGCACATCTACTGCACCAGGGAGCAGATGGCGGAGGAGCTCGACCGGACGCTCACCTTCGTCCTGAACCTCCTGCGCGACTACGGTCTGACGGACTTCTTCCTGGAGCTCTCCACCAAGGACCCGGAGAAGTTCGTCGGCTCGGACGAGGCCTGGGACGAGGCCACCGAGACGCTGCGCCAGGTCGCCGAGAAGCAGGGCCTCCCGCTGGTCCCGGACCCGGGCGGAGCCGCGTTCTACGGCCCGAAGATCTCCGTGCAGTGCAAGGACGCCATCGGCCGCACCTGGCAGATGTCGACCGTGCAGCTCGACTTCAACCTGCCGGAGCGCTTCGACCTGGAGTACACGGGTCCGGACGGCGCGAAGCAGCGCCCGGTCATGATCCACCGCGCCCTGTTCGGCTCCATCGAGCGCTTCTTCGCCGTGCTCCTCGAGCACTACGCGGGCGCGTTCCCGGTGTGGCTGGCCCCGGTCCAGGCCGTCGGCATCCCGATCGGTGACACCCACGTCCCGTACCTCCAGGAGTTCGCCGCCAAGGCGCGCAAGCAGGGGCTGCGGGTCGACGTGGACGCGTCGTCGGACCGGATGCAGAAGAAGATCCGCAACCAGCAGAAGCTGAAGGTGCCCTTCATGATCATCGCGGGCGACGAGGACATGGCCAACGGCGCCGTCTCCTTCCGCTACCGCGACGGTTCCCAGGAGAACGGCATCCCGGTCGACGAGGCCATCGCCAAGATCGCGAAGGCCGTCGAGGACCGCGTCCAGGTCTGACCCGCATCGAGGGAGGCCCCCGGGGAGCGCTACGCGTCCCCCGGGGGCCTCTCCTCGTCCTCCCGCCTGAACACCTGCACCAGCCACGACGAGAACGAACCCGTCACCGCCCCCAGCAGCGCGAGTCCGCAGGCCATCAGGCCCACCGCGACCACCCGGCCGCCGAAGGTGACCGGGACCGCGTCGCCGTAGCCCACCGTGGTCAGCGTCGCGCAGGCCCACCACACCGAGTCGCCGAACGTACGGATCGATGCCCCCGGAGCGTCGTGCTCCTGGTGGTAGACCGCGAGTGCCGCGGAGAGGCCGAGGAGGACGGCCGTGAGGCCCGCGTACGTGATCACCCGCGCGTAGAGGCTCAGCCGGGGCCGCTCCCGCCGGTTCTGGACCGCCGAGTACACCTGCACCATGCGCAGCGGGCGCAGCAGGGGCAGCAGCAGGACCACCGTGTCCAGCCAGTGGACGTGCACGAACCGTCCGCCCAGGCCACTCAGGTGGAGCCTCGTGCCGTAGTCCACGGCGAAGACCAGCCAGGTCGCGCAGACCAGGGCGAGGGCGAGGTCGCGAACGGTGCCGTCGTCGTGCGGGGCGAGGACGCGGACCGCGTAGCCGACGAGGAACAGCATGGCCGCGACGAAGAGAGGTGCCTCCGTGCGCTGCTCCCACTCCTGGAGCCGAGTGGGGACTGGGGGCTCGGTGCGCTCGCTCATGGCGCCAGCATCCCGGTGCGCCGACCGGGTCCGCCCCGGCGACACGCGCGGCGGGAGTGACGCAATATGCTGACCGGCATGACGAGTGAGCCGGAGCAGCAGATCGGAGTGGGGACGCCCGACGCGTTCCAGCGCCTGTGGACACCCCACCGGATGGCCTACATCCAGGGCGAGAGCAAGCCGAGCGGCCCGGGAGCCGGGGACGGCTGTCCGTTCTGCGAGATCCCGTCGAAGTCGGACGAGGACGGGCTCATCATCGCGCGAGGCGACATGGTCTACGCCGTGCTGAACCTCTACCCGTACAACGGCGGGCACCTCATGGTGGTGCCGTACCGGCACGTCGCCGACTACACGGAGCTGGACGGTCCGGAGACGGCGGAGCTGGCTGACTTCACGAAGCGGGCCATGGTCGCGCTGCGGGCCGCGTCCGGGGCGCACGGCTTCAACATCGGGATGAACCAGGGTGCCGAGGCCGGGGCGGGCATCGCCGCCCACCTGCACCAGCACGTGGTGCCGCGCTGGGGCGGGGACACCAACTTCATGCCGGTCGTCGGGCACACCAAGGTGCTTCCGCAGCTGCTCGGGGACACCCGGAAGATGCTGGCCGGTGTGTGGCCGGCCGAGCTCCCGTCCGGCTGAGCTCGCGGCTGGCCGAGTCCCGGCCGTGCTCGGGCCGGGCGGTGCCGCCGCGCGGCGCCCCGGGGGAGATCACGCGTCGTAGACGTCGGCCTTCCTCGGGGAGGCGTCCTGCACCATGCCGCTGAGGACCATGGAGCGGTTGTCGAAGCGCTCGGTGTCGACCCCGTGCTCCTTCAGCACCCGCTTCGCGGCGGAGTGCACGACGCGCAGGACGGGGGTGGCCGCCCGCATGGCGTCGTCGGCCATGAAGCGGTGGCCCCAGGGCTTGGCCGCCCACGCGTGGCGCAGGCCGAAGGGCTCGGGCAGGACGATCTTGCCGCCCAGGTAGTCGAGCAGCGGCGGGTACCAGGTCAGCGGCGCGCGCAGGGCGAGCCTGACCACCTCGTCCGCCTTGACCAGCGGGAGCGCGACCTTCCTGGTCTCCCAGAACCTGACGGCCTTCTTGACCGTCCGGGTCGGGGCCTCGGGCTTGCTGAGGAAGAGCGAGTGGACCGGACCGAGGGCGTGCCCGGTGACCTCGATCCGCAGGGTCTCGTGCAGCACCGTGACGGTGATCAGCATCGTGATCACGAGCTGGCCGTCCCACAGGGTGAACTGGACGCCCAGGTAGTGGCGGTCGCCGCTGCCGAACTGCTGGTGGTTGCAGATCCGCTGGATCTCGTGCGGCTTGATCTGGAACGTGGCGACGTCCTCGCCCTCGGGGCGCGAGACGGAGTCCGCGTTCTCGCCTACGGGCGAGACGACCCAGTGCTTGACGGACGGGGTGGGGAAGCCGCCGGTGTTCAGCGGGCCGCGCTCCAGCATCTTGAGCTGGTCGTGGATGGCGCGTACGACGTCCCAGCTCCGGAACTGGTGGATCTCCTTCGCGGGGTCCTCGGGGACGAGTTCCTCGGCGAGCTGCCAGCTGCCCCAGCGCGTGCCCATGCCGAGGATGCCCTTGGGGCCCGCGTAGAAGATCGAGTTGGACTGCTGCTCGGCCGAGAGTTTCTCCAGCCCCTGCCGCAGGGCCTCGCGGGCGGTCTCGTTGGGGTTCTTCGGCACCGCCTCGGGGATCTTCGCGCTCACGCCGGTACCGGAGAGCAGCCCGTCCCAGCGGGCGCGCAGGTCCCGGACGGAGGTCTCCGCGATCCGCTTGGCGAGCAGCCAGCCGACCAGCGGTGCGAGGGCCGAGGCGCGCAGGTAGAGCGCGGGCAGCCCGGTCAGCGGCATGGCGACCAGGAAGACCGCGGCGAGAACGCCGAGCACGGCGAGCAGGAGGCCGCCCAACGTCTGGAAGAACTTGTCCTTGGACTTGTTGAGGGAGTCACGCAGCCGGAAGGCGAGGACCCAGAAGAGCAGGCCGGGCAGGAAGACGATGCCGAGGACGGCGGTGATCAGGGTCAGCCTGGTGTCGCGCGCCTTGCGCAGCCGGGTGGCGGACAGGCAGTGCTCGACGACCGTCCGGGGGTCGGTGCCGAACGACTGGACGAGTGCCTTGCGGCCACCGCCGAGCATGCGTTCCTGCACGGCCCGGGAGAACGCCTCACCCAGATTCGGCCTGAAGTAGACGGACTTGAACAGCTTGGACTCGCCCGGCTTCACCTCGGACTTGTGCCACTCGCTGTTGGCCTTGAGGATCTCCTGCACATCGCTGTCGCGGTACGCCGCCGAGGCAAGGGCGTTGGTCGCCACCTCCTGCCCGCCCGAACCCTGGAGCGGAATCTGCGCTCCAGGAGAGAAATCGAATCCGTTGTCGGCCACTGTCGCCCCCACTCGCCCGCACGGCCTGCCTCTGCGGCTGTTCCCAACTACCGTACTTCGCACACCTTCTGAGCTGGGATCACAGCGTATCGTCCGGACCGGGCGGGCGCCCGCCCCTTGTGCCGGAAGAGGTCTCAGGTCCCGTTCGTCCGGCTTTTCGGTGATTCGCGGAGGTGGTCGGCGAGTCGTGCGGGCATGGGTTCGTGCCGGGCGTACGCCCGGTCGAAGCGCCCCGTGCCGTGCGTGAGCGAGCGGAGACCGATGGTGTAGGTGCCGATCTCGGCCTCCGGCACCTCGGCGCGCACGAGCGTGCGGCCATCGGTCGCCTGCTCGGTGCCGACGACCCGGCCGCGGCGGCCCGAGAGGTCGCCCATGACGGCCCCCACGTAGTCGTCCGGCACCAGGACGCCCAGCTCCGCGACGGGCTCGAGGAGTTCGACGCGGGCGCCGGCCGCTGCCTCGCGCAGTGCCAGCGCGCCCGCGGTCTGGAAGGCCGCGTCGGAGGAGTCGACCTGGTGCGCCTTCCCGTCGAGCAGGGTGACGCGCACGTCCACGAGCGGGTGACCGGCGACCACCCCGCGCGCGGCCTGGGTGCGTACGCCCTTCTCCACGGAGGTGACGAACTGGCGGGGCACGGAGCCGCCGACCACCTTGTCGACGAACTCGATACCCGCGCCCGCCGGCAGCGGCTCCACCTCGATCTCGCAGACGGCGAACTGGCCGTGGCCACCGGACTGTCTGACGTGCCGGCCGTACCCGGTGGCGCGCGATGCGAACGTCTCGCGGATCGGGACCCGGTGCGGCTCGGCGTCGACCTGTACGCCGTACCTGGTGCGGAGGCGTTCCAGGGCGACGTCCGCGTGGGCCTCGCCCATGCACCACAGGACCACCTGACGGGTGTCCCGGTTCTGCTCCAGCCGCATGGTGGGGTCCTCGGCGACCAGGCGGCCCAGGGCCTGCGAGAGCTTGTCCTCGTCGGTCCTGCCGTGGGCGCGGACCGCGAGCGGCAGCAGCGGGTCGGGCATGGTCCACGGCTCCATCAGCAGCGGGTCGCCGGTACCGGAGAGCGTGTCACCGGTCTCCGCCCCGCCCAGTTTGGACACGCAGGCCAGGTCTCCGGCGACACAGCTGTCCAGCGGGCGCTGCCGCGCACCGAACGGACCGGTGAGTGCGCCCACGCGTACGTCGGCCTCGTGGCGGGGGCGTGTGCCGCCGCCGGGGCCGGTGAGACCGTGACCGCACACGTGCACCGCCTCGTCGGGCCGCAGTGTGCCGGAGAAGACCCGTACGAGGGAGACCCGTCCCACGTACGGGTCGGACGCGGTCCTCACCACCTCGGCGACCAACGGCTCCCCCGGATCGCACACCGGGGCGGGGCGTGCGGCGCCCTCCGGGGTGGTGACGGCCGGTGGCACACGCTCCACGGGGGAGGGGAAACCAGCGGTGACCAGGTCCAGCAGCTCCACGGTGCCGATTCCCCGGCGGGCGCCCCTGACGGCCGGGGCCGCGGCGAGGACGGGGTGGAAGGAGCCGCTCGCGACGGCGCGTTCCAGGTCGCCGACGAGTGTCCCGGTGTCGATCTCGCCGCCGCCGAGGTAGCGGTCCATCAGGGTCTCGTCCTCGCTCTCGGCGATGATCCCCTCGATGAGCCGGTCACGGGCCTCCTCCAGCGTTCCCCGCTGGTCAACGGCGGGCGCTGCCTCCTGCCGTTCCCCCGAGGAGTGGTCGAGGACCCGCCGGGTGAGCAGCCCGGTGAGCCCGGTGAGCGGCGCGTGCCCGTCGGGGCCCTCGGGGCCCTGCACCGGCAGGTACAGGGGGAGCACGGCGTCGGGGTCGTCGCCCCCGAAGAGGCGGCCGCACACCCGGGTCATCTCGTCGAACGGCGTACGGGCGGTGTCCAGGTGGGTCACCACGACGGCCCGTGGCATCCCGACCGCCGCGCACTCCTCCCAGAGCGCGCGGGTGGTGTCCGCCACGGCACCGGCCTCCTGGGCGGCCGAGACCACGAAGAGGGCCGCGTCCGCCGCGCGCAGACCGGCCCTCAGTTCCCCGACGAAGTCCGCGTAGCCGGGGGTGTCCAGGAGATTGATCCGGTAACCGTTCCATTCGACCGGCACCAGGGAAAGCTGCACGGAGCGTCGTCCGCGCTGCTCGATCTCGTCGTGGTCGGAGATCGTGGAGCCGTCCTCGACCCGGCCGGCCCGGTTGACGGCACCGGCCGTCAGCGCGAGGGCCTCGACCAGGGTGGTCTTCCCCGAGCCGCTGTGGCCGACCAGCACGACGTTCCGTATCGAATCGGGCCGGCCGGCCGCCGTCGCCCTGCCGGCGGCCCCGGTGTGCGTGTGTGTCCTGTCGCCCATGACGCGTGCCTCCCGGTCGGTGGTCCTCCTCGGGAACCGAGGCGGACGCACGGGCGGGGGAGCCGCCGCGGCGGCTTCGGCGACGCCCGCGGTCATTCGAGCGTCGCACCCGCGCCGGACCCCGTCCATACGTCGGGTGGGGCCCGGCATGACTTCCGGGAGAGCGGACCGGACGGGGTGCCCCGCAGTTGCCCGGCACCGCTCGTGACTACGATGGGGCGGCCGGTGGCCGAAGTGGCCGCGCGGCGCCCACCGAACCTCGGGAAGGCCATGCTGAACAAGTACGCGCGTGCATTTTTTACGCGTGTCCTCACACCGTTCGCCGCTCTGCTGCTCCGCCTCGGGGTCAGCCCCGACGCGGTCACACTCGTCGGTACGGCCGGAGTGATGGCAGGTGCGCTGGTCTTCTTCCCGATGGGGGAGTTCTTCTGGGGCACGATCGTGATCACGCTCTTCGTCTTCTCGGACCTGGTCGACGGCAACATGGCCCGGCAGGCCGGTGTCTCCAGCCGGTGGGGCGCGTTCCTGGACTCGACCCTCGACCGGGTGGCGGACGGGGCGATCTTCGCCGGGTTCGCCCTCTGGTACGCGGGCGGCGGTGACGACGACGTGCTGTGCGCGGTGGCGATCTTCTGCCTGGCCAGCGGCCAGGTGGTCTCCTACACCAAGGCCCGGGGCGAGTCGATCGGGCTGCCGGTCGCGGTGAACGGTCTGGTGGAGCGCGCCGAGCGGCTGGTGATCTCGCTGGTCGCGGCGGGGCTCGCCGGACTGCACGGCTTCGGCGTACCCGGGATCCAGATCCTGCTGCCGATCGCCCTGTGGATCGTGGCCGTGGGCAGCCTGGTGACCTTGGTCCAGCGGGTGGTGACCGTGCGCAGGGAGGCGGCCGAGGCCGACGCCGCCGCCGTCCGGAGCGGGACCACGGAACAGGGGAGCGGGACCGCACAGTGAGCGGCACGGTGTCCGACATGAGGGAACGCCTGACCGACGGGCTCTACGGGCTCGGCTGGGGCGCCGTCAAGAAGCTCCCCGAACCGGCCGCCACCGCGCTCTTCCGCACCCTGGCCGACCAGGTGTGGAAGCGCCGCGGGAAGTCCGTGCTGCGCCTGGAGTCGAACCTCGCCCGAGTGGTGCCCGACGCGGACGCCGCCCGGCTGGCCGAGCTGTCCAAGGCCGGGATGCGCTCGTACATGCGCTACTGGATGGAGTCCTTCCGGCTGCCGGCCTGGAGCCCGCGGCGGATCAAGGAGTCCATCGACGTCCAGGACGTCCACCGGCTCACGGAGGCCCTGGAAGCGGGCAAGGGCGCCGTCATCGCGCTGCCGCACCTGGGGAACTGGGACCTGGCGGGAGCCTGGGTCACCACGGACCTCGGGCTGCCCTTCACCACGGTCGCCGAACGGCTCAAGCCGGAGACCCTCTACGACCGGTTCGTCGCCTACCGCCAGGGCCTGGGCATGGAGGTCCTCCCGCACAGCGGAGGCTCCGCCTTCGGGACGCTCGCCCGGCGGCTGCGATCGGGCGGGCTCGTCTGCCTGGTCGCCGACCGCGACCTGTCCGCCTCCGGCGTCGAGGTCGACTTCTTCGGGGACACCGCGCGCATGCCCGCCGGACCGGCCCTGCTGGCCCAGCAGACCGGTGCGGCCCTGCTGCCCGTCACGCTCTGGTACGACGGCACGTCCGTGATGCGGGCACGCATCCATCCGCCGGTCGCCCAACCGGAGACGGGCACCCGTGCCGAGAAGACGTCCGCCATGACGCAGGCCCTGGCCGATGCCTTCGCCACGGGCATCGCGGAGCACCCGGAGGACTGGCACATGCTCCAGCGCCTCTGGCTCTCCGATCTGGAACCCCAGGAGGAAGCGCCGTGAAGATCGGCATCGTCTGCCCGTACTCCTGGGACGTCCCCGGCGGGGTGCAGTTCCACATCCGCGACCTCGCCGAGCACCTGATCCGCCTCGGCCACGACGTCTCGGTGCTCGCCCCCGCCGACGACGACACGCCGCTGCCCGCGTACGTCGTCTCCGCGGGCCGGGCGGTTCCCGTCCGCTACAACGGCTCGGTCGCCCGGCTGAACTTCGGCTTCCTGTCCGCCGCGCGCGTCAGGCGCTGGCTGAACGACGGCACCTTCGACGTCATCCACATCCACGAGCCCACCTCGCCCTCGCTGGGGCTGCTCACCTGCTGGGCGGCGCGGGGGCCGATCGTGGCCACCTTCCACACGTCCAACCCGCGCTCCCGCGCCATGATCGCCGCCTATCCGATCCTCCAGCCCGCGCTGGAGAAGATCAGCGCCCGGATCGCGGTGAGCGAGTACGCGCGGCGGACCCTGGTCGAGCACCTCGGCGGTGACGCGGTGGTCATCCCCAACGGCGTCGACGTGGACTTCTTCGCCGGCGCCGAACCCAAGGCCGAATGGCAGGGCGGGACGCTCGGCTTCATAGGGCGCATCGACGAGCCGCGCAAGGGCCTGCCCGTCCTGATGAAGGCGCTCCCCGCGATCCTCGCCGCCCGCCCGGAGACCCGGCTGCTGGTCGCGGGACGCGGCGACGAGGAGGAAGCGGTCGCCTCCCTGCCGAAGGAGATGCGCTCGCGCGTCGAGTTCCTCGGCATGGTCAGCGACGAGGACAAGGCACGGCTGCTGCGCAGTGTCGACGTCTACGTGGCCCCGAACACCGGCGGCGAGAGCTTCGGCATCATCCTGGTCGAGGCGCTCTCGGCGGGCGCTCCCGTACTCGCCAGCGACCTGGACGCGTTCGCGCAGGTCCTCGACCAGGGCGCCGCCGGCGACCTCTTCGCCAACGAGGACGCGGACGCGCTGGCCACGGCCGCGGTCCGGCTGCTCGGCGACCCGGAGCGCCGTGCCGGACTCCGGGAGCGGGGCAGCGCGCATGTGCGCCGCTTCGACTGGAGGACGGTCGGCGCGGACATCCTCGGCGTGTACGAGACGGTGACGGACGGCGCGGCGGCGGTGGACGCCGACGAACGCACGGGGCTGCGCGCACGCTTCGGTCTCGCCAGGGACTGAGCCCGGGCGCTGACGGCACGGGCCGGCGGCCGGCCGGCCGCGCGGCCGCCGGGAAAGCGGGTGCGGGGCGAACCGGCGGCCGCCGCCGACGGTAGCCTTTCCGCCCGTGATCGAAATCCTCATCTGGACCGTCGCCGCGCTCTTCGCGATCGGCCTGTACCTGAGCTGGACCGCCGGACGGCTCGACCGGCTCCACGCCCGTATCGACGCGGCGCGCGCGGCGCTGGACGCCCAGCTTCTGCGCCGCGCCTCGGTCACCCAGGAACTGGCCACCTCCGGTGTCCTCGATCCCGCGGCGTCGATCGTGCTGTACGAGGCGGCGCACGCGGCCCGGCAGGCCGAGGAGGAGCAGCGCGAGGTCGCCGAGAGCGAGCTGAGCACCGCCCTGCGGGCCGTGTTCGGCGAGACCGCCCAGGTCGAGGCGGTGAAGGAGTTCCCGGGAGGCGAGGACGCGGCCAGGGAACTCGCCGCCGCCGTGCGCCGCGTACCGATGGCGCGCCGCTTCCACAACGACTCGGTGCGTGCCGCCCGTGCGCTGCGCAGGCACCGGACGGTGCGGCTCCTCCGGCTCGCGGGCCACGCCCCGTTCCCGCTGGCGTTCGAGATGGACGACGAGCCGCCGGTCGCCCTGGCGGACCGGCCCGGGAGCTGACCGCGGGCGGGGAACGATCCACGGGGTGTCCATTGGCCCTTGCTGTGGACCGGTCCCGGGGCGTTTGCTCGGGGCTGCAGCATCCAGAGTCTTTCACCCCCAGTGAGGTCGATCCGTGTCCACGCTTCCCAGCACCCCGCAGTCCACCGAGACCCCGGCCACCGGCACCGCCCGCGTCAAGCGCGGCATGGCCGAGCAGCTCAAGGGCGGCGTGATCATGGACGTCGTCAACGCCGAGCAGGCGAAGATCGCCGAGGACGCGGGCGCCGTGGCCGTCATGGCGCTGGAGCGGGTGCCGGCCGACATCCGCAAGGACGGTGGCGTGGCCCGGATGTCCGACCCCAACATGATCGAGGAGATCATCGAGGCCGTCTCCATCCCCGTCATGGCCAAGTCCCGTATCGGCCACTTCGTCGAGGCCCAGGTGCTCCAGTCCCTCGGCGTCGATTACATCGACGAGTCCGAGGTCCTCACCCCGGCCGACGAGGTCAACCACAGCGACAAGTTCGCCTTCACGACCCCCTTCGTCTGCGGTGCCACCAACCTGGGCGAGGCACTTCGCCGGATCGCCGAGGGCGCCGCGATGATCCGCTCGAAGGGTGAGGCCGGCACCGGCAACGTCGTCGAGGCCGTCCGGCACCTGCGTCAGATCAAGAACGAGATCGCCCGGCTGCGCGGCTACGACAACAACGAGCTGTACGCCGCCGCCAAGGACCTCCGTGCCCCGTACGAGCTGGTCAAGGAGGTCTCCGAGCTGGGCAGGCTGCCCGTCGTCCTGTTCTCGGCCGGTGGTGTCGCCACCCCCGCCGACGCGGCCCTCATGCGTCAGCTCGGTGCCGAGGGCGTCTTCGTGGGCTCCGGCATCTTCAAGTCCGGCGACCCGGCCAAGCGTGCCGCCGCCATCGTGAAGGCCACCACCTTCTACGACGACCCGAAGATCATCGCGGACGCCTCGCGGAACCTCGGCGAGGCCATGGTCGGCATCAACTGCGACACGCTGCCCGAGGGCGAGCGCTACGCCAACCGCGGCTGGTAAGCACCGATGACCGACACCCCTGTCATCGGAGTCCTGGCCCTCCAGGGCGACGTACGGGAACACCTGATCGCCCTGGCCTCGGCGGACGCCGTGGCCAGGCCGGTCAGGCGGCCCGAGGAGCTCGCCGAGGTGGACGGGCTGGTCATCCCCGGCGGCGAGTCCACCACGATGTCCAAGCTGGCCGTGCTCTTCGGCATGATGGAACCGCTGCGCGAGCGGGTGGCCGCGGGGATGCCGGTCTACGGCTCCTGCGCCGGGATGATCCTGCTCGCCGACAAGATCCTCGACCCCCGCTCGGGCCAGGAGACCGTCGGCGGCATCGAGATGATCGTGCGCCGTAACGCTTTCGGGCGGCAGAACGAGTCCTTCGAGGCGGCCGTGGAGGTCGCGGGAGTGCCCGGCGGACCCGTCGAAGGCGTCTTCATCCGTGCCCCCTGGGTGGAGTCGGTGGGCGCGGGCGCCGAGGTCCTCGCGGTGCACGGCGGGCACATCGTGGCCGTACGCCAGGGAAACGCGCTGGCCACGTCGTTCCACCCGGAACTGACCGGAGACCACCGTGTGCACGCGCTCTTCACCGAGATGGTGCGCGCCATGGGCTGATCCGATCCCGGTAGGATCTCTCGGGTTCGGATCGATTTTGGTGACGCGAAGGAGAAGGCAGATGTCCGGCCACTCTAAATGGGCTACGACGAAGCACAAGAAGGCCGTGATCGACGCCAAGCGCGGCAAGCTCTTCGCGAAGATGATCAAGAACATCGAGGTCGCGGCCCGCACGGGCGGCGCCGACCTGTCCGGTAACCCGACCCTCTTCGACGCCATCCAGAAGGCCAAGAAGAGCTCGGTCCCGAACAAGAACATCGACTCCGCGGTCAAGCGCGGCGCCGGCCTGGAGGCCGGTGGCGCCGACTACGAGACGATCATGTACGAGGGCTACGGCCCGAACGGCGTCGCGGTGCTCATCGAGTGCCTCACCGACAACCGCAACCGTGCCGCGTCCGACGTCCGTGTCGCCATGACCCGCAACGGCGGTTCGATGGCCGACCCGGGCTCGGTCGCGTACCTGTTCAACCGCAAGGGCGTCGTCATCGTCCCCAAGGGCGAGCTGGCCGAGGACGACGTGCTCGGGGCCGTCCTCGACGCGGGTGCCGAGGAGGTCAACGACCTCGGAGACTCCTTCGAGGTGCTCAGCGAGGCCACCGACATGGTCGCGGTCCGCACCGCGCTCCAGGAGGCCGGCATCGACTACGACTCGGCCGAGGCCAACTTCGTCCCGACCATGCAGGTCGACCTCGACGAAGAGGGCGCACGCAAGATCTTCAAGCTGATCGACGCGCTCGAGGACAGCGACGACGTGCAGAACGTCTTCGCCAACTTCGACGTCTCCGACGAGGTCATGGAGCAGGTCGACGCCTGAGGGCGGCGGTAGGCGGTACACGGACGGGCCGACGGGACACACCCCGTCGGCCCGTCGCATTGTCGGTGCGACCCGATAGCCTGCGGGAACAGGTGACCGAGCGGTGGAGGGGGCCCTCAGATGCGGGTGTTGGGCGTGGACCCGGGGCTGACCCGGTGCGGTGTCGGGGTCGTCGAGGGCGTCGCCGGCCGGCCGCTCACCATGGTCGGCGTCGGCGTCGTGCGGACCCCGGCCGACGCGGAACTCGGCCACCGGCTGGTCGCCATCGAGCAGGGCCTGGAGCAGTGGCTCGACGAGCACCGGCCCGAATTCGTCGCGGTGGAGCGGGTGTTCAGCCAGCACAACGTCAGTACGGTGATGGGCACCGCCCAGGCAAGCGCGGTGGCCATGCTCTGCGCCTCCCGCCGCGGCATCCCCGTCGCCCTGCACACCCCCAGTGAGGTCAAGGCCGCCGTCACCGGCTCGGGCCGCGCCGACAAGGCGCAGGTCGGGGCGATGGTGACCCGGCTGCTGCGGCTCGCCGCCCCGCCGAAGCCCGCGGACGCCGCCGACGCCCTCGCCCTCGCCATCTGCCACATCTGGCGCGCACCCGCGCAGAACCGACTGCAGCAGGCCGTCGCCGCCCACCGCACGCTGAAAGGCCGCACCGCATGATCGCCTTCGTCTCCGGCCCGGTTGCCGCCCTGGCCCCGACCACTGCCGTGATCGAGGTCGGAGGGATCGGCATGGCAGTCCAGTGCACCCCCGACACCCTCGCCGGCCTGCGGATCGGCAAGGAGGCCACACTCGCCACCTCCCTGGTCGTCCGCGAGGACTCGCTGACCCTGTACGGCTTCGCCGACGACGACGAGCGGCAGATCTTCGAACTGCTCCAGACCGCCAGCGGTGTCGGCCCCCGGCTCGCCCAGGCCATGCTCGCCACCCATCGCCCGGACGCCCTGCGCATCGCGGTCGCCACGGGGGACGAGAAGGCGCTCACAGCGGTGTCCGGCATCGGCAAGAAGGGTGCGCAGAAGCTCCTCCTGGAGCTCAAGGACCGGCTCGGGGAACCCGTCGGCGCACACATCGGCCAGCAGGGCATCGGCGCCGCGGTCAGCTCCTCCTGGCGCGACCAGCTGCAGGCGGCCCTGATCGGCCTCGGCTACGCGACCCGCGAGGCCGACGAGGCCGTGACCGCCGTGGCGCCGCAGGCCGAGGCCGCGATCGCCGACGGCGGACAGGCCCCCGTGCCCCAGCTGCTGCGCGCCGCCCTTCAGACGCTCAACCGCGCACGCTGACCCCAGGGGCCCCACGCGGTCCCGTACGCCGGCCGGGACACCGCACGGACCGGCACCGATACACCCGAGGCGGGACTGACGAGATGAACTGGGACGAGACCGGGTCCGACACCGGTGAACTGACCGACGAGCGGCTGGAAGAGCGCCTGGTCGCCGCCGGCGCGGACGGCGAGGACACCGCGGTCGAAGCGGCCCTGCGCCCCAAGGACCTTCACGAATTCGTCGGCCAGGAGAAGGTGCGCGAGCAGCTCGACCTGGTCCTCAAGGCCGCCCGCGCCCGTGGTGCCACCGCAGACCACGTCCTGCTCTCCGGCGCCCCCGGCCTCGGCAAGACGACGCTGTCCATGATCATCGCGGCGGAGATGGGCGCCCCGATCCGGATCACCTCCGGCCCCGCGATCCAGCACGCCGGAGACCTCGCGGCCATCCTCTCCTCCCTCCAGGAGGGTGAAGTCCTCTTCCTCGACGAGATCCACCGCATGTCGCGGCCGGCCGAGGAGATGCTCTACATGGCGATGGAGGACTTCCGGGTCGACGTCATCGTCGGCAAGGGGCCGGGCGCCACGGCCATCCCGCTCGAGCTGCCGCCGTTCACGCTGGTGGGCGCCACCACCAGGGCCGGACTGCTGCCTCCCCCGCTCCGAGACCGCTTCGGCTTCACCGGCCACATGGAGTTCTACGCCCCCACCGAGCTGGAGCGGGTCATCCACCGGTCCGCAGGCCTCCTCGACGTCGCCATAGACACCGAGGGCGCGGCCGAGATCGCCGGACGCTCCCGAGGCACGCCCCGTATCGCCAACCGCCTCCTGCGCCGCGTACGGGACTACGCCCAGGTCAAGGCCGAGGGGTACATCGACCGTGACATCGCCGCCGCCGCCCTGCGGGTGTACGAGGTCGACGCCCGCGGGCTCGACAGGCTGGACCGCGCGGTGCTCAGCGCCCTGCTGAAGCTGTTCGGCGGAGGGCCGGTGGGACTCTCGACCCTCGCCGTGGCCGTGGGGGAGGAACGCGAGACGGTCGAGGAGGTCGCCGAGCCCTTCCTCGTACGCGAGGGACTGCTCGCCCGGACCCCGAGGGGCAGGGTCGCCACCCCCGCCGCCTGGGCGCACCTGGGGCTGGTGCCCCCGCAGCACGGCGCAAAGGGACAACAGGGCCTGTTCGGGGCGTGAGGCGCGACGCTTTGGCCAGCAGGGGAACCTCGGTGCCATGCTGGACGTTGTTCCAACGATGCGGACTCGCTTAGACTCCGCCGATGCCGCCCGTTCAGGTCGGTGTACCCACCCCCGTAGACCAGGCCGCGTGAAACCAGCGTGGTCGTGCGAAGGAAGTTCCGTCCCGTGAGTCTCGTGACCCTCCTCCCCTTCATCGTGCTCATCGGGGCCATGTTCCTGATGACCCGGTCCGCCAAGAAGAAGCAGCAGGCGGCTGCGCAGATGCGCAACGACATGCAGCCCGGCACCGGCGTCCGGACGATCGGGGGCATGTACGCCACCGTCAAGGAGATCCAGGACGACACGGTCATCCTCGAGGTCGCGCCCGGCGTTCACGCCGTCTACGCCAAGAACTCCATCGGTGCCGTCCTGGACGACGCGGAGTACAACCGCATCGTGCACGGCGACGAGGCCGACGGCACGGTCGTGCCCGACGACGCCTCCTCGCTCACCGACGGAGAGCCCGTCGAGGCGGCCGACGACGATGTCGCGAGGATCGACCTGGGCAAGAAGGCCGAGGACGAGACCGTCACGGAGGACGCCGAGGTCAAGGCGGCGGACGTCAAGGGCGCCGAGGTCAAGGACGTCAAGTCCGACGGCGAGGGCGACGCGAAGTAGTTCCACGACCCTGAGACGCCGGACACCCACAGGTGTCCGGCGTCTCAGGGGCCGTGCGGTCTTCTGCGGGGGCGGGTCCCCACAACACTTCGTGGCCGCTCGGGCGCGTACCCGGCGCGGGGCGGTTGGACACAGGGAGAAACGAAAAGGTGGCAGCACCGAAGAAAGGCCGGGGTTCAACCGGTGGACAGGGCAGGCCGGGCCGCGCCCTGGCGCTGATCCTGATTGCCATGGTCGCCCTGACCGGCGGGATGTTCCTGTCCGGTCACACCACGCCCCGGCTCGGTATCGACCTGGCCGGCGGCACATCGATCACGCTCAAGGCGAAGAGCCAGCCCGGCAAGCCTGACGCGATCAACGAGACCAACATGAACACCGCGGTCAGCATCATCGAACGCCGTGTCAATGGTCTGGGCGTCTCCGAGGCCGAGGTCCAGACCCAGGGCGCATCGAACATCATCGTCAACATCCCCAAGGGGACGAACTCGGCACAGGCCCGGGAGCAGGTCGGCACGACCGCCCAGCTCTACTTCCGGCCCGTGCTGACGGTCGCCGGCGGCGGACCCACCCCGGAGGGCTCCGCGAGCCCGTCCGCGAGCGGTTCCGACAAGCCGAGCGCGAAGGCGACGGACCCGGAGACCGCGTCCGGTTCGAAGGCGACGCCCTCGGCGAGTGCCACCACCCAGGGCCGTGCCGTCACCGACGCCCTGAAGAAGGACGCGACACCGACCCCCAAGGCCAGCACCTCGGGAGCCGCCGGGTCGGAGAGCCCCGCCGCCACCGGGACGCCGG
The DNA here is from genome assembly GCF_040660235.1 of Streptomyces sp. NPDC049970. Classification (NCBI taxonomy): domain Bacteria; kingdom Bacillati; phylum Actinomycetota; class Actinomycetes; order Kitasatosporales; family Streptomycetaceae; genus Streptomyces; species Streptomyces sp. NPDC049970. The sequence continues at coordinate 178,446 of NZ_JBFALP010000007.1, forward strand.
ACCCGGCCACCGCGGCGCTGGAGAAGAAGTTCACGGCGCTGGACTGCACCGACAAGAAGGCCCGCGCGGCCGCCGGCGACGGCGTCAAGCCCACCGACCCCGCGGTCGCGTGCAGCTCCGAGGGCGACGCCAAGTACCTCCTCGGCCCGGCCGAGGTCTCCGGTACGGACGTCGACGACGCGAAGGCGCAGTTCGACCAGCAGCGCGGCATCTGGCTCGTCTCGATGGAGTTCACGGACAAGGGCTCCAAGAAGTTCCAGACGATCACGAAGAAGCTGTCCGCCCAGCAGTCCCCGCAGAACCAGTTCGCGATCTCCCTCGACGGCGAGGTCGTCTCCGCGCCCCAGGTGAACGAGACCCTCAGCGGCAGCGCCGAGATCTCCGGCAGCTTCACCCAGCAGTCCGCGGAGGACCTGGCCAACGTCCTCTCCTACGGCGCGCTCCCGCTGTCCTTCACCGAGGACACGGTCACCACCGTCACCGCCGCACTCGGCGGCGAGCAGCTCGAGGCCGGTCTGATCGCCGGCGCCATCGGACTGGCCCTGGTCGTCATCTACCTGGTGGCCTACTACCGGGGTCTGGCGCTCATCGCCCTCCTCAGCCTGCTGGTATCCGGCATCCTGACCTACACGATCATGGCGTTGCTCGGCCCGGCCATCGGCTTCGCGCTGAACCTCCCGGCCGTCTGCGGTGCGATCGTCGCGATCGGTATCACGGCGGACTCGTTCATCGTCTACTTCGAACGCATCCGTGACGAGATCCGTGAGGGCCGTACGCTCCGTCCGGCCGTCGAGCGTGCCTGGCCCAGGGCCCGTCGCACCATCCTCGTCTCCGACTTCGTGTCGTTCCTCGCCGCGGCCGTGCTCTTCCTCGTCACGGTCGGCAAGGTCCAGGGCTTCGCGTTCACGCTGGGTCTCACGACCCTGCTCGACGTGGTCGTCGTGTTCCTCTTCACGAAGCCCGTCATGACGCTGATGGCCCGCACTAAGTTCTTCGGCAGCGGTCACCCGTGGTCCGGCCTGGACCCGAAGCGGCTCGGCGCCAAGCCGCCGCTGCGCCGCTCGCGCCGCGTCAACGCCCGCACCGACCACCCGAAGGAGGCGTGAGATGTCGCGACTCGGCAACCTCGGCGCCCGGCTCTACCGTGGCGAGGTCGGTTACGACTTCATCGGCAAGCGCAAGATCTGGTACGGCGTCTCGATCCTGATCACCATCACGGCCATCCTCGGCGTGGTGGTCAGCGGCCTGAACATGGGCATCGAGTTCAAGGGCGGCGCGGTCTTCACGACCGACTCCAAGGCCAAGGTGTCCGTCTCCCAGGCCCACGAGGACGCTGTCGCGGCCTCCGGGCACGAGGCGATCGTCCAGGAGCTCGGCAACGGCGGACTCCGGATCCAGATCACCGAGGTCGACACCGCCAAGGCCGACCAGATCAAGACCCAGCTCTCCAAGGACCTCGGTATCCCCGAGGCGGAGATCAACGCGGACCTCGTCGGCCCGAGCTGGGGCGAGCAGATCGCCAACAAGGCCTGGGCCGGCCTCGGCATCTTCATGGTCCTCGTGGTGGTCTACCTGGCCATCGCCTTCGAGTGGCGCATGGCCATCGCGGCCCTCGTCGCGCTGATCCACGACATCACCATCACGGTCGGTGTCTACGCGCTGGTCGGCTTCGAGGTCACGCCTGGCACCGTGATCGGTCTGCTGACCATCCTCGGTTACTCCCTCTACGACACGGTCGTCGTCTTCGACAGCCTCAAGGAGGGCACGAAGGGGATCACCAAGCAGACCCGCTGGACCTACAGCGAGATCGCCAACCGCTCCATCAACGGCACGCTGGTGCGCTCCATCAACACCACCGTCGTCGCGCTGCTGCCGGTCGCCGGTCTGCTGTTCATCGGTGGCGGTGTCCTCGGCGCGGGCATGCTGAACGACATCTCGCTGTCGCTCTTCGTCGGCCTCGCCGCAGGCGCCTACTCCTCGATCTTCATCGCCACTCCGCTGGTCGCCGACCTCAAGGAGCGCGAGCCGCAGATAAAGGCACTGAAGAAGCGCATCCTCGCCAAGCGTGCCGCGGCCGCGGCCAAGGGCGAGTCCGCCGAGGACGAGCGCGACGACCTCACGCAGGACGTCGACGAGGACTCCGAACCCGCCGGGGCGGTCGTCGGCCAGCGCCGGCAGGCCGGGGGCCACGGCCGCACTCCCAGGAACCGCCGATGACGAGCACCGACGTCACCGACGCGACCAGGGAGCTGCTGCTCAGCCGGATCCGTGACGTGCCGGACTATCCGAAGCCCGGAGTGCTGTTCAAGGACATCACCCCGCTGCTCGCGGACCCGGTCGCCTTCAGCGCGCTCACCGACTTCTTCGCGGAACTGTGCACACGGCACGGAGCCACCAAGATCGTCGGCCTGGAGGCGCGCGGGTTCATCCTGGCCGCACCGGTCTCCGTCCGGTCCGGGATCGGGTTCGTGCCCGTACGCAAGGCCGGCAAGCTGCCCGGCGCCACCCTCGGGCAGGCGTACGAGCTGGAGTACGGCTCGGCGGAGATCGAGATCCACGCCGAGGACCTGTCCGCCGGTGACCGGGTCATGGTCATCGACGACGTCCTGGCCACCGGCGGCACCGCGGAGGCCTCGCTGGAACTCATCCGGCGGGCCGGTGCACAGATCGCGGGGGTCTCGGTCCTCATGGAGCTCGGCTTCCTCGCGGGCCGTGCCCGGCTGGAGTCCGGGCTGCGGGGCGCCCCGCTGGAGGCTCTGATCACCCTCTGACCTGCGCCGTGCGACAGCCGCACGGGTGTGGAGACGTACAGGACGGGTATCCGGGAACATCCGGGTACCCGTCCTGTGTCGTGCGGGGTTCCGCAGTCCCGGGGCGAGGACCCGCTCAGGGGTCGATACCATGGGCTTTCCGGTAGCCCGGATCCGTACGAGGAGCGCTCTTGCCAGACGAGGTCCAGCCAGTCGCCGCCCCGCAGCCCGAAGAGCCCGCGGAGGCCTCAGCCATGCCCGGGAAGGCGCAGCCCGACCGGGAGGGCGAGCCCGGGGCCGCGGCCGAGCGCGCGCAGGACCCCGCGGGGACACCGGACCACCGGACGCCCGCCACGTCGGCCAAGCCCACGCCGCCTCCCGGCACGAAGGCGGCGCCGCCCGGCGGCCCGAAGCCCGCCACGTCCGCCGGAGAGAAGCCCACGCCGCCCTCCGGGACGCCGGCGGAAGCGTCTCCCGCCGAGCCCGCGCCGTCCCCCGGCACGAAGCCGACCCCGTCCGCCGGGGAGAGGTCCGGGCCGGTCTCCGGAGCGAAGGCCGAACCGGCACCCGGGACCGGTTCCCCGACGGCACCCGCGGCACCGGCTCCCGCCGCGAAGCCCCCGGCCAGGCCCGCCACCAACCCGCCGGCCGCCCCCGGCCGCTCGGGTGGCTCCTCCAACCGGGTCAGGGCGCGGCTCGCCCGACTGGGTGTACAGCGCTCCAGCCCGTACAACCCCGTCCTCGAACCCCTTCTGCGCACGGTCCGCGGCAACGATCCCAAGATCGAGTCCGCCACGCTGCGCCAGATCGAGCGCGCCTACCAGGTCGCGGAACGCTGGCACCGCGGGCAGAAGCGCAAGAGCGGCGACCCGTACATCACCCATCCGCTCGCCGTCACGACCATCCTCGCCGAGCTCGGCATGGACCCGGCGACGCTGATGGCCGGACTTCTGCACGACACGGTCGAGGACACCGAGTACGGCCTCGACACCCTGCGCAAGGACTTCGGGGACCAGGTCGCGCTGCTGGTCGACGGGGTCACCAAGCTGGACAAGGTGAAGTTCGGCGAGGCCGCCCAGGCGGAGACCGTGCGCAAGATGGTCGTCGCCATGGCCAAGGACCCCCGGGTCCTGGTCATCAAGCTCGCCGACCGGCTGCACAACATGCGCACGATGCGCTACCTCAAGCGGGAGAAGCAGGAGAAGAAGGCCCGCGAGACCCTGGAGATCTACGCGCCGCTGGCCCACCGCCTGGGCATGAACACCATCAAGTGGGAGCTGGAGGACCTCGCCTTCGCGATCCTCTACCCCAAGATGTACGACGAGATCGTCCGCCTCGTCGCCGAGCGCGCGCCCAAGCGCGACGAGTACCTCGCCATAGTGACCGACGAGGTCCAGGCCGATCTGCGTGCCGCCCGGATCAAGGCCACCGTCACCGGCCGTCCGAAGCACTACTACAGCGTCTACCAGAAGATGATCGTGCGAGGCCGGGACTTCGCCGAGATCTACGACCTGGTGGGCATCCGCGTCCTCGTCGACACCGTCCGCGACTGCTACGCGGCGCTCGGCACCGTCCATGCCCGGTGGAATCCGGTACCGGGGCGGTTCAAGGACTACATCGCGATGCCCAAGTTCAACATGTACCAGTCGCTGCACACCACGGTGATCGGTCCCAGCGGCAAGCCCGTAGAGCTCCAGATCCGCACGTTCGACATGCACCGCCGCGCCGAGTACGGCATCGCCGCGCACTGGAAGTACAAGCAGGAGGCCGTCGCGGGTGCCTCCAAGGTCCGTACGGACGTCCCCAAGCACGCGGGCGGCCGGGGCCAGGACACCGTCAACGACATGGCGTGGCTGCGCCAACTGCTGGACTGGCAGAAGGAGACCGAGGACCCCAGCGAGTTCCTGGAGTCCCTGCGCTTCGACCTGTCGCGCAACGAGGTCTTCGTCTTCACGCCGAAGGGCGACGTGATAGCGCTGCCCGCCGGCGCGACGCCGGTCGACTTCGCGTACGCGGTCCACACGGAGGTCGGCCACCGGACCATAGGGGCACGGGTCAACGGACGCCTCGTACCGCTGGAGTCGACGCTCGACAACGGCGACCTGGTGGAGGTCTTCACCTCGAAGGCCGCGGGCGCCGGGCCCTCCCGGGACTGGCTCCAGTTCGTCAAGTCCCCCCGGGCGCGCAACAAGATCCGTGCCTGGTTCTCCAAGGAGCGCCGCGACGAGGCGATCGAACAGGGCAAGGACGCCATCGCGCGGGCCATGCGCAAGCAGAACCTGCCGATCCAGCGGATCCTGACGGGCGACTCCCTCGTCACGCTGGCGCACGAGATGCGTTACCCCGACATCTCGTCGCTGTACGCGGCGATCGGCGAGGGCCATGTCGCGGCCGCCGGCGTCGTCCAGAAGCTCGTCCAGGCGCTGGGCGGCGAGGACGCGGCCAACGAGGACCTGGCGGAGAGCTCCCCGCCCTCGCACGGCCGCAACAAGCGTCGCGCCAAGGCGGATCCGGGCGTGGTCGTCAAGGGCGTCGACGACGTCTGGGTGAAACTCGCCCGCTGCTGTACGCCCGTTCCCGGCGACCCGATCATCGGGTTCGTCACCCGGGGCAGCGGCGTCTCCGTCCACCGGGCGGACTGCGTCAACGTGGACTCGCTCTCGCAGCAGCCCGAGCGGATCCTCGATGTGGAGTGGGCGCCCACCCAGTCGTCGGTCTTCCTCGTCGCCATCCAGGTCGAGGCACTGGACCGCTCGCGACTGCTCTCCGACGTCACGCGGATCCTGTCCGACCAGCACGTGAACATCCTGTCGGCGGCCGTCCAGACGTCCCGCGACCGTGTGGCCACCTCCCGCTTCACCTTCGAGATGGGCGACCCGAAGCACCTGGGACACGTTCTGAAGGCCGTACGGGGCGTGGAGGGCGTCTACGACGTCTACCGGGTCACCTCGGCGCGGCGGCCTTAGCGGGAGCTGCGCCTGGGGGTCCGGCACCGGACCTCCCAGGCGTACCCGAGGAACGGCGGGTGTCAGCCCTCCAACTCGTACTGCCCGTACTCCAGGAAGTACCGCATCTCCTCCGGTGTGCCGCCGATCGCCTCGCCGACCGCCGCGCGGAGGGCGTCGCTGATGTCAGGGCGGGCGAGGATGCGGAAGAGGGCGACACGGTCGTCCTCGGCCTGCGCGAGCCGGTGGCCGGTCTCCAGCCACTGCCTGATCTCCTGCGGGCTGCCGCTGTCCAGCAGGGCGTCGACCTCCCTGGTGACCCGCTTGCCGGAGTCCGGATCGGCGAGGATCCGCAAGAGGGCGACACGGTCGTCCTCGGCCTGCGCGAGCGGGTAGCCGGTCTCCAGGAAGTACCGCATGGCCTCCGGGGTGCCGTTGTCGAGGGCCGCGTTCGCCTCCCGGACGACCCTCCTGCCGCTGTCCTCGTCGGCCAGGATGCGGAGGATCGCCGCACGGAGGTCGTCGTCCGACATCTGGCCCACCGGTGTGGTGGCACCGTCGGCAACCGCTGTGGCGGCAGGCGCCGACGGTGCGGGCCCGGCGGCGAAGACCGGTCCGGCCAGCAGGAGGGCCGGGAGCAGGGCGGTGGCGGTGGCGGTCAGAGCGGCACGGGTCGATCTCATGTGTGGGCCTGCCTCAGGGATGCGGAGCTTACGGTCCCGGCAGTCGTACGGCTCCTGCCGGTCCCAGGATCCTCGCGTCCGGGCAGGCCCGGCCGCACTGCGGGATCCCGGCAGTCGTGACGCCCCTTCACTGCCGCCCGCACGCGCCCCACCGGGCCACCGAACGAGACGCGGGGCGGGCGCCGCACGTGGAAGGGCTCCCGTACGCCGTGCGTACGGGAGCCCTTCCACGTGCGGTCGTGCGGAGAGCGTCAGCCGCCGAACTCCTCCACGCCCTTGAGCGCCTGGTCGAGCAGCGCCTGCCGGCCCTCGAGCTCGCGCGAGAGCTTGTCCGCCTTGGCGTTGTTGCCCGAGGCGCGTGCCGCGTCGATCTGCGTACGCAGCTTGTCGACGGCCGCCTGGAGCTGACCGGTCAGACCCTGGGCACGCGCCCGCGCCTCCGGGTTCGTCCGGCGCCACTCGGACTCCTCGGCCTCCTGGAGAGCGCGCTCCACCGCGTGCAGCCGGCCCTCGACCTTGGGGCGGGCGTCGCGCGGCACGTGGCCGATGGCCTCCCACCGCTCGTTGACGGAACGGAACGCAGCCCGGGCCGCCTTCAGATCCGTCACCGGGACCAGCTTCTCCGCCTCGGTGGCGAGTTCCTCCTTGAGCTTGAGGTTCTCGCCCTGTTCGACGTCCCGCTCGGCGAAGACGCCGCTGCGTGCCGCGAAGAACACGTCCTGGGCACCGCGGAAGCGGTTCCACAGATCGTCCTCGGCCTCGCGCTGGGCGCGGCCCGCAGCCTTCCACTCGGTCATCAGATCGCGGTAGCGGGCAGCGGTCGTGCCCCAGTCGGTCGAGCCGGAGAGCGACTCGGCCTCGGTGACCAGCCTCTCCTTGACCTTGCGGGCCTCCTCGCGCTGGGCGTCCAACGCGGCGAAGTGCGCCTTGCGGCGCTTGGAGAAGGCGGAGCGGGCATGCGAGAAGCGGTGCCACAGCTCGTCGTCGGACTTGCGGTCCAGACGGGGCAGGCCCTTCCAGGTGTCGACGAGTGCCCGCAGGCGCTCACCCGCCGACCGCCACTGGTCGCTCTGCGCCAGCTCCTCGGCCTCGACGACCAGCGCCTCCTTGGCCTGCCGAGACTCGTCGGTCTGCTTGGCCTTCTGGACCTTTCGCTCCTCACGGCGCGAGTCGACGGTCGCGACGAGGGTGTCCAGCCGCTTGCCGAGCGCGGCGAGGTCACCGACGGCGTGGTGCTCGTCCACCTGCCGGCGCAGGTGCTCGATCGCGGTCGTCGCGTCCTTGGCCGACAGGTCGGTGGTCTTCACCCGCCGCTCGAGGAGGCCGATCTCGACCACCAGGCCCTCGTACTTGCGCTCGAAATAGGCCAGAGCCTCCTCGGGGGAACCGGCCTGCCACGATCCGACGACCTGTTCGCCCTCGGCTGTACGCACGTACACGGTGCCCGTCTCGTCGACACGGCCCCACGGGTCGCTGCTCACAGCGCCTCCTCCACCTGATGCATCGAAGGGGGTTCACACCCCCCGTGCATCGTCCACAGTTTCCTGGGGCGGGCAGCGCCCGCCCTGCACAACGCCAATCTAGGCGACCGGCCGCCCGGCTGTCCGCACTCAGCGCGGCTGAAATTCTCCGGTCCGGCCGTGAAGCCGGGCGCCGGCCCGCCGACGGGACGGTCAGGCCTTGCCGACGGTCGCCTTCTCGACGGTGACCGCCTTCTTCGGAGCACCGTCACCGGCCCCGTCCGCCACGCCTGCCTCGGCGACCTTCTTGACGGCCTTCAGGCCGGCGTCGTCCATGGTGCCGAACGGGGTGTAGCTGGGCGGCAGTTTGGTGTCCTTGTAGACCAGGAAGAACTGGCTGCCGCCGGTCCCCGGCTGGCCGGTGTTCGCCATCGCGACGGTGCCCGCCGGATACGTCACCGAGCCGTCGGCACCCGCCTTGCCCAGAGCGGTCAGGTTCTCGTCCGGGATCGTGTAGCCGGGACCGCCCGTGCCGTCGCCCTTCGGGTCACCGCACTGCAGCACGAAGATGCCCTCCGTGGTCAGCCGGTGACACTTCGTGTCGTCGAAGTACCCCTTGTCCGCGAGGGCCTTGAACGAGTTCGTGGTGTGCGGGGTCTTCGCGGCGTCCATCGTGATGCCGATGTCGCCCTGGCTCGTCTTCAGCGACATCGCGTACTTGGCCTTCTTGTCGACGGCCATCTTCGGCTCGGGCTCACTGCTCTCGCTCGCCGAGGGGGACGCCGAGGGGCTCGCGCTCGCCGCCGCGTCGGCGGAGCTCTTCGAGTCGTCACCGTCGAGGAAGAGGTACGAGCACACGCCGATGACCGCCACCACGGCCACCGCGGAACCGATGACCGCCGTGAGGCGCCTGGTCCTCCGGCGTGCTTCCTCCCGGCGCTGCTGCTGCCGCTCGAACTTCTCCCGGGCGAGCTGCCGCCGCCGCTGATCGCTGCTGACCACCGGATGGTCTCCTTGTACGTCGTGTGATCGGGCCTGGATTGCCCCGTACGGTATATGGGTTAGCTGTGTAATGAGGAGCGCCGGTAGGCTCTGATCTGCCGCATTCCTCTCCGCGGCCCTCCTCGTCGGACGAACTTTAAGGACGATCGTGCTCATTGCCGGGTTCCCCGCCGGGGCCTGGGGGACCAATTGCTACCTGGTCGCCCCCGCCGCCGGTGAGGAGTGCGTGATCATCGACCCGGGCCACCAGGCCGCCCAGGGCGTCGAGGAAGCGCTCAGGAAGCATCGGCTCAAGCCCGTCGCCGTCGTGCTGACCCACGGCCACATCGACCACGTCGCCTCCGTCGTCCCCGTGTGCGGCGCCCACGACATCCCCGCCTGGATCCACCCCGAGGACCGCTACATGATGAGCGACCCCGAGAAGGCACTGGGCCGTTCCTTCGGGATGCCGCTCATGGGCGAGCTCACCGTCGGTGAGCCGGACGACGTGAAGGAGCTGTCCGACGGCGCCGCGCTGAAACTGGCGGGCATGGAGTTCGGCGTCGCGCACGCACCCGGCCATACGAAGGGGTCGGTGACGTTCAGGATGCCCGAGGCCGCGGACGTACCGCAGGTCCTGTTCTCGGGCGACCTGCTCTTCGCCGGCTCCGTCGGACGCACCGACCTGCCCGGCGGCGACCACGCCGAACTGCTCCAGTCGCTGGCCCGTGTGTGCCTGCCGCTCGACGACTCGACCGTGGTGCTGTCCGGCCACGGCCCCCAGACGACCATCGGCCGCGAGCGCGCCTCCAATCCGTACATCCACGGACTGGACGCGCCCCGCCGAGGAATGTGACGAGAGAAAAACCTGTGAGCACCTTCCAGGCCCCCAAGGGCACGTACGACCTGATCCCGCCGGACTCCGCGACGTACCTCGCGGTGCGTGCGGCGCTCGCCGAGCCCCTGAAGAACTCCGGCTACGGCTACATCGAGACACCCGGCTTCGAGGACGTCGCGCTGTTCGCCCGTGGCGTCGGCGAGTCCACCGACATCGTGTCCAAGGAGATGTACGCCTTCGAGACCAAGGGCGGTGACAAGCTGGCGCTGCGCCCCGAGGGCACCGCCTCCGTGCTGCGCGCCGCCCTGGAGGCCAACCTGCACAAGGCGGGCAACCTCCCCGTCAAGCTCTGGTACTCCGGCTCCTACTACCGCTACGAGCGCCCGCAGAAGGGCCGGTACCGTCACTTCTCGCAGGTCGGCGCCGAGGCCATCGGCACCGAGGACCCGGCGCTGGACGCCGAGTTGATCATCCTCGCCGACCAGGCGTACCGCTCGCTCGGCCTCGCCCAGTTCCGCATCCTGCTGAACTCCCTGGGGGACAAGGAGTGCCGGCCCGTCTACCGCGAGGCGCTCCAGACGTTCCTGCGCGACCTCGACCTCGACGAGGAGACCCGCCGACGCATCGAGATCAACCCGCTGCGGGTCCTCGACGACAAGCGTCCCGACGTCCAGAAGCAGCTGACCGGCGCCCCGATGCTGCGCGACTACCTCTGTGACGCCTGCAAGGCGTACCACGAGGAGGTCCGCGACCTGCTGACGGCGGCGGGCGTGGTGTTCGAGGACGACGAGAAGCTGGTCCGCGGCCTCGACTACTACACGCGCACCACCTTCGAGTTCGTGCACGACGGTCTCGGCTCGCAGTCCGCGGTGGGAGGCGGCGGCCGGTACGACGGGCTGTCCGAGATGATCGGCGGCCCCGCGCTGCCGTCCGTCGGCTGGGCGCTCGGCGTGGACCGTACGGTGCTCGCGCTGGAGGCCGAGGGGATCGAGCTCGACATCCCCGCCACCACCAGCGTGTACGCGGTGCCGCTCGGCGAAGAGGCACGGCGTGTCCTCTTCGGCCTGGTCACCGAACTGCGCAGGGCCGGTGTGGCCACGGACTTCGCGTTCGGCGGCCGTGGGCTCAAGGGTGCGATGAAGAGCGCGAACCGCTCAGGCGCCCGCTACACCGTCGTCGCCGGTGAGCGGGACCTCGCCGAAGGCAACGTCCAGCTCAAGGACATGGAGTCCGGCGAGCAGGAGGCCGTGGCGGTCGGCGATCTGGTGACCGCGATCCGGAGCCGACTGGCCTGAGACCGCCTGCCGCAGTCCACCGTGCCCGCCCGGTCCGCCCGGGCGGGCACGGTGCGTCCGGGCCCTGCCGTCAACTCGGCGGAGCCGATTCATCCTGCCGGACGATGCCGATCCGGAAGCGCCCCCGGTGGTGGCCGGATCGGCCCCGGGCAGCTCGACCACGCCGCCGGTTCGGCCGCTGCGACTCGGGGTATCCCCACCGCGGTGGCCATCCCCACCCGGGCCGCGGTCGCCTCACCTGGACGGATCCGCAGGTCGAGACCGTCCATGGCGGTCAGCTCGCCGCACCGTTCGCACAGCCCGCGCACGTCGGCCGCGGGTTCCTCGGTGCGGCCGAGGGCCTCCAGGAGTGCCACGTTCCTGACCGCACCCGGGAACACTTTTATGTTCATCGAACGGATGGCCGCACAGGCGGTGCGGCACAATGACCCTGCCCGGCCGGCTACTCAGTGATGGAACGGCGATATGACGATGGCAGCGGTAGACCACCCCTCCTCACAGCAGGACGAGGACAGCGGCGCGAAGACCTTCGGAGGCAGTCGCGCGCTCGCGCTGCTGCTGGTGATCACGGGAGCGGCCGGACTGCTCGCCGCCTGGGTGATCACCATCGACAAGTTCAAGCTGCTCGAGGACCCGAGCTTCACACCCGGCTGCAGCCTGAACCCGGTCGTCGCCTGCGGCAACATCATGAAGAGCGAGCAGGCCGCCGCCTTCGGCTTCCCCAACCCGATGCTCGGGATCGCCACCTACTCCGTGGTCATCGGCATCGGCATGGCGCTCCTCGCCGGCGCCCGGTTCCGCGCCTGGTACTGGCTCGGCCTCAACGCGGGCACGCTGTTCGGCGTCGGCTTCTGCACCTGGCTGCAGTACCAGTCGCTGTACAACATCAACTCGCTCTGCCTCTGGTGCTGCCTGGCCTGGGTCGCCACGATCGTCATGTTCTGCTACGTCACGACGCACAACATCAAGCACGGCGTCATCCCCGCCCCCGCCGGGCTGCGGAACGCCCTCACCGAATTCCACTGGGTGCCCCCGGTGCTGTGGATCGGGATCATCGGCATGCTGATCCTGACCCGCTGGTGGGACTTCTGGACCAGCTGACTCGGCCCGCGGTCCTGTCAGCGGGGTGACATAGGGTTCTGAGCGTGGAGCCCGACCTCTTTACCGCAGCAGCCGAAGACCGCCAGGAGAAGGACCCGTCCAGCAGCCCCCTCGCTGTCCGGATGCGTCCTCGAACGCTGGACGAGGTCGTCGGCCAGCAGCACCTGCTCAAGCCGGGGTCGCCACTGCGCCGCCTGGTGGGCGAAGGGAGCGGCGGGCCGGCCGGGCCTTCGTCGGTGATCCTCTGGGGCCCGCCCGGCACGGGCAAGACGACCCTCGCGTACGTGGTGAGCAAGGCGACCAACAAGCGCTTCGTCGAGCTCTCCGCGATCACCGCGGGCGTCAAGGAGGTCCGTGCCGTCATCGAGAGCGCGCGCCGCGCCACCGGTGGCTTCGGCAAGGAGACCGTCCTCTTCCTCGACGAGATCCACCGCTTCTCCAAGGCCCAGCAGGACTCCCTGCTCCCCGCCGTCGAGAACCGCTGGGTGACGCTGATCGCGGCCACCACGGAGAACCCGTACTTCTCGATCATCTCCCCGCTGCTGTCGCGCTCACTGCTCCTCACCCTGGAGCCGCTCACCGACGACGACCTGCGTGCCCTGCTCCGTCGGGCCGTGTCCGACGGACGTGGGCTGGCGGAAGCCGTCGGGCTGCCCGAGGAGGCCGAAGCACATCTGCTCCGGATCGCCGGTGGCGACGCGCGGCGTGCACTGACCGCGCTGGAGGCGGCCGCCGGCGCGGCCCTGTCCAAGCACGAGCCGGAGATCACGCTCGAGACGCTGGAGGAGACGGTCGACCGCGCGGCCGTGAAGTACGACCGGGACGGCGACCAGCACTACGACGTCGCGAGCGCCCTGATCAAGTCGATCCGCGGGTCCGACGTGGACGCCGCCCTGCACTACCTGGCCCGGATGATCGAGGCGGGGGAGGACCCGCGCTTCATCGCGAGGCGGCTGATGATCTCGGCCAGCGAGGACATCGGGCTCGCCGACCCCACGGCGCTGCCCACCGCCGTGGCGGCGGCCCAGGCCGTCGCCATGATCGGTTTCCCGGAGGCGGCCCTCACCCTCAGCCACGCCACGATCGCGCTGGCGCTCGCGCCCAAGTCCAACGCGGCGACGCTGGCGATCTCGGCCGCGCAGGAGGACGTGCGCCGGGGCCTCGCCGGCCCGGTGCCGGCCCATCTGCGCGACGGTCACTACAAGGGCGCGGCCAAGCTGGGCCACGCCCAGGGCTACGTCTATCCGCACGACGTGCCGGGAGGCATCGCCGCCCAGGAGTACGCCCCGGAAGCCGTGCGCGGCCGTCGCTACTACGAACCCACGCGGTACGGCGCGGAGGCGCGCTACGCGGACGTGGCGGACCGGGTCCGCGAGCGGCTCGGCCGCGCCGAGCCGGGCGGCAACCCGCCTTCGTGACGGCCGCGGCTCAGCAGGCCGCGGCCTCGAAGAGCGTGTACATGGCGCGGCGCAGCTCACCGACGTCGCGTACGGGGTCCGGGAACTCGAAGCGGGCATCGAAGCAGGCACCGCTCTCCTCGACGAACCGCACCCGCAGGCCGAAGCGGTCGAGGGCGACCGGCACGGCCTCGGGCAGGCTCCTGCCGTCGGCGCGCTCCTTCCGCCCGCCGAGCAGCGCGGACAGCGATCCCATCTGCTCGCCGTGGGCGGCGTGCAGATGCTGGAGCAACTCGGTCTCATGGGTCACCAGCGGGTCGGCGACCGCGTCCCGGAACGCCTCGGGCTCCACCTCCTCGGCTCCCCAGAGGTCGTCGACCGACGCCTCGCCCGTCTCCAGGCGGAGCATCACCCCACCGGGCCCCGCCAGACCCGGCACGGCGGTGAGCCAGCCGGCGATCCGGGCACGGCCGCGGATCCTGTGGGGGACGGACACGGGTGCGACGTCGGTGATCTCCAGCACCGCCGTCAGCTCGTCCCCCTGGGCGCGCGTCGCGGCCCGTACCACCGGGGAATCGGCGGGGAAGCCGAGGAACAGATCCCCTTCCGGGCCGATGCTCCTGCTGTCCGGCATCAGCTGGTCGGGATGGATCACATTCAGCCCCGGTACGAGCAGCACCGCGGAGCAGGTACTCTGTACGAGAGTTCGTGTGCGCTCGGCTGCTGACGGCATCCGAGTGTTTTCAAGCCCGCTGGGACGCGGCTGACCACGATCAGATCGGCCTTCCGTCGTTACGGCGCCTTCGTGTGCGCCGTCGCTGTCTGTGCTGTCCGTGACGTGTGTGGTGTTCCCAGGGCGAGACATGCGATCTCCTTGAGTAAGGTAAGCCTAACCTAACCTACAACGGAGGTCTGGAGAACGTGCCTAACCAGTCGCGTCCCAAGGTCAAGAAGTCGCGTGCCCTCGGCATCGCCCTGACGCCGAAGGCTGTCAAGTACTTCGAAGCCCGCCCCTACCCGCCGGGCGAGCACGGCCGTGGCCGCAAGCAGAACTCGGACTACAAGGTCCGTCTGCTCGAGAAGCAGCGTCTGCGTGCGCAGTACGACATCAGCGAGCGCCAGATGGCGCGTGCCTACGACCGCGCCCGTAAGGCCGGCGGCAAGACGGGCGAGGCGCTCGTCGTCGAGCTCGAGCGCCGCCTCGACGCCCTGGTCCTGCGTTCGGGCATCGCCCGCACCATCTACCAGGCCCGTCAGATGGTCGTCCACGGCCACATCGAGGTCAACGGTGGCAAGGTCGACAAGCCGTCCTTCCGCGTGCGCCCCGACGACGTCGTGCAGGTCCGCGAGCGCAGCCGCACCAAGGTCCCCTTCCAGGTGGCCCGTGAGGGTGGCTACGACACCGACGGCGAGACCCCGCGCTACCTCCAGGTGAACCTGAAGGCCCTGGCCTTCCGCCTGGACCGTGACCCGAACCGCAAGGAAATTCCGGTCATCTGCGACGAGCAGCTCGTCGTCGAGTACTACGCCCGCTGATCCAGGCGTAGCGCTCAACCGAGCTCGGGCCCGCCCCTCCCTGTCGTACGGGAGGCGGCGGGCCTTCGCGTTTCCCCGCCGCCGCCGTCCCCGCCGCCCGGCGGTCCCTCCCTCGGCGGTTCACCCTCCGCCGGCCCTCCGTCCGTCGTCCCTCCGCCGGTGCGGGCGGCGAGCGCGCGTGCCACAGCGGCCTTGGCGTCCAGCCGGCGGCCCGATCTCCGTTGCGACTCGTAGCGCGCGTCCCCCAGTTCCGTCCGGGCCAGCTCCTCGCAACGGGCCCGCGGCCTCCCGTAGTGCACCGAGCCGAACAGCGGCAGTCCCACCGAGGGCCAGATCCGGTCGGCGGCTCCCTGGAGCACCGCCGCCTCCGCCGCGTCGCCCTCCGTCACGGTGACCAGGGCCAGCAACTCCAGGGAGAGGGCCGTGCCGAGCAGGTCGTGGAAGGCGTGCGCGATGGACAGGGCCTCGCCGAGCATCCGGCGCGCCCGCCCGCTCAGCCCGGCGTGCAACGCTCCGTAGGCCAGGACGTACAGCGCGTACGCCATCGCCCACCGCTCGCCGTGGTCCTGGCAGATCTCGCGGACCTCCTCGCAGATCTCGGCCGCACCGTCGAGGTCCCCGAGGAAGGCCACGGCCATGCCCAGTTCGACCTGCGCCATCAGCACGTTGCTGTTCAGCTCCCCGATCTCCCGGTAGCGGCCCAGGGCCTCTCGCAGCAGCTCCTGGGCGCGGGCCGGGTCGTCCGTCACGATCGACAGGCAGCCCGTCCGGTGCACGGCGTAGGCGACGGCCGACGCGTCCCCCGCGAGTTCGCCCTCCTCCCGGCACTCGTGCAGGGCCGACACCGCGCCCACCGCGTCGCCCTGGAGCACGGCGACGTAGCCGAGCACCCACAGGGCCTTCAACCGGGCGTGGTCGTACGGCGACTCCTCCTCCAGCACGTGGTCCAGCCAGTGGCGGCCCTCCGACAGGCGTCCGCAGCCGACCCAGTAGAACCAGAGGGTGCCGGCCAGGTACTGCGCGAGGTGGACCTCGTCGGGGCTCTCCATCGAGCACTCCATGGCCCGGCGGAGATTGGGCAGTTCGCAGTCGATCCGGGCCGCCGCCTCCGCCTGCCGGGGACCGAACCAGTCCAGCTCGCACCAGGTCGCGAGCCCCAGATACCAGTCCCGGTGCCGACGCCGCAGCCGCTCCGTGTCCCCGGTCGCCCGCAGCCACTCCGCGCCGTACTCACGCACGGACTCCAGCAGCCGGTACCTGCTGCCGACGGCCGAGTCCTCGCGCAGCACCACGGACTGCGACAGCAGTTCGTCCAACACGTCCAGCACGGAGTCCGCCGGCAGGCCGGGACCGCTGCAGACGTATTCCACGGCCTCCAGGTCGAACTGTCCGGCGAACACCGAGAGCCGTGCCCACAGCAGCCGCTGCTCCGGTGCGCACAGCTCGTGGCTCCAGCCGATCGCCGTACGCAGCGTCTGGTGCCGGGGGAGTGCGCTGGGGCTGCCCCCGGTCAGCAGCCGGAACCGGTCGTCCAGACGGTGCAGCACCTGTTCCGTGCTCAGGGCGCGCAGCCGTCCGGCGGCCAGCTCCAGGGCCAGCGGAATGCCGTCGAGGCGGCGGCACAGCTCCCGCGAGGTCTCCAGGTCGGCGCCCTCCGGCGTGAACCCGGGGCGCACCGAGGCCGCTCGCCGGGTGAAGAGCTCCATGGCGTCGCCGTCGGTCATCGGCGGGAGTGGAAAGGCGAGTTCACCGTCCACCCGCAGAGGGCGGCGGCCCGCGGCGAGCACCTGGAGCCCCGGTGCCCGGCGCAGCATCTCCCGTACGAGGCCGGCGCAGTCGTCGGCGAGATGTTCGAAACCGTCGATCACGAGCAGGAGTCGGCGTCCCGCGCAGTGTTCCAGCAGCACGGTCCGGGGCGGCCTGCCGGTGTGGTCGGTGAGTCCCAGTGCGCCGACAAGGGTGTGCTCCAGCAGGCCGGGATCGTGGACGGTCGACAGCTCGGCGATCCAGACGCCGTCGCAGTACCGTTTCTCCACCAGCGCCGCGACGCGGGTGGCGAATCGGGTCTTGCCGATCCCGGCGCCGCCCACCACGGTGACCAGCCGGGACTCCCGCAGGAGCGGTTCGAGTTCGGCCAGTTCTTCGTCGCGTCCCACGAAGGCGGTCAGCTCCGCCGGGAGATTTCCGCGCACGGGGGCGGGCTCCGTGTAGCCGGCTGCGGGGTAGGGGCGCTGAGGGCGTCGCATGAAACACGCAGAGTACTGGCACATAAGCTCTCCGTACAATCTCCCCGCCTCCGGGGCCCGCACCGCCCGCCCGTAATGCGGTACGGCGCCTGACGCCCGGCGCGATAGGCTCGGGGGACGACGATCGGCGGTGGCAGCACGCTCCTGCCGGACCGAGACAGGCAGGCAGGCCGGGGAGGGATCCCGGCCCGTGCGGGCGACGAACAGAGAGCGGTGCACTGTGTCCGGTGGAGAGGTGGCCGGCATCCTGGTGGCTGTCTTCTGGGCGATCCTGGTTTCCTTCCTCGCCGTGGTACTGGTGAGGCTGGCCCAGACGCTCAGAGCGGCCACCGCGCTGGTGGCGGACGTGACGGAGCAGGCGGTTCCACTGCTTGCCGACGCCTCCGCCACGCTCCGCTCCGCGCAGACCCAGCTGGACAAGGTCGACGCCATCGCGAGCGACGTCCAGGAGGTCACGTCCAACGCCTCCGCGCTCTCCACGACCGTCGCGTCGACGTTCGGCGGGCCGCTCGTGAAGGTCGCGGCCTTCGGCTACGGAGTGCGGCAGGCCATCGGCCGCCGTACGTCCGCGGAACCGGAGCCGGCCCGCCGCGCCGTCATCGTCGGCCGTACCGTGCCGTCCGCCCGCAGGAAGCGGAACGGCCGAAGCTCCCGTGGACAGAAGGACTGACGCAGCGATGTTCCGCCGTACGTTCTGGTTCACCGCCGGCGCAGCCGCCGGTGTCTGGGCCACCACCAAGGTCAACCGCAAGATCCGGCAGCTGACTCCCGAGAGCCTTGCGGCGCAGGCCGCCGACAAGGCGGTCGAAGCGGGGCACAGGCTGAAGGACTTCGCCCTCGACGTGCGTGAGGGCATGGTCAGGCGCGAGGCCGAACTGGGCGGGGCGCTCGGCATCGAGGCCTCCGACGAGCCCGAACGCGTCACCTACCGATCGCTTCCCTACAGGTCGAACAACCGGAATGAGGACCACTGATGGAGTCGGCTGAAATTCGCCGCCGCTGGCTGAGCTTCTTCGAGGAGCGCGGTCACACCGTCGTCCCTTCGGCGTCGCTCATCGCGGACGACCCGACTCTGCTGCTGGTCCCCGCGGGCATGGTCCCCTTCAAGCCGTACTTCCTCGGCGAGGTGAAGCCGCCCGCCCCGCGCGTCACCAGCGTGCAGAAGTGCGTGCGTACACCGGACATCGAAGAGGTCGGCAAGACCACCCGGCACGGCACGTTCTTCCAGATGTGCGGCAACTTCTCCTTCGGCGACTACTTCAAGGAAGGCGCCATCGAGTTCGCCTGGGCGGCGCTCACGGACTCGGTCGAGGACGGCGGCTTCGGGCTCGACCCCGAGCGTCTCTGGATCACCGTCTACCTGGACGACGACGAGGCCGAACAGATCTGGCGCGACAGGATCGGCGTCCCGGCCGAGCGCATCCAGCGCCTGGGCAAGAAGGACAACTTCTGGTCCATGGGCGTCCCGGGCCCCTGCGGCCCGTGCTCCGAGATCAACTACGACCGCGGCCCCGAGTTCGGGGTCGAGGGCGGCCCCGCCGTCAACGACGAGCGTTACGTGGAGATCTGGAACCTGGTCTTCATGCAGTACGAGCGCGGTGCCGGTGACGGCAAGGAGGACTTCCCGATCCTGGGGGACCTGCCGTCGCAGAACATCGACACCGGACTCGGCCTCGAACGCCTCGCCATGATCCTGCAGGGCGTACAGAACATGTACGAGACCGACACCCTGCGCGTCGTCATGGACCGGGCCACCGAACTCACCGGTGTGCGCTACGGCGCCGAGCACGGCTCGGACGTCTCGCTGCGCGTGGTCGCCGACCACATCCGCACCTCGGTGATGCTCATCGGCGACGGCGTCACCCCCGGCAACGAGGGGCGCGGTTACGTCCTGCGCCGCATCATGCGCCGGGCCATCCGCAACATGCGGCTGATGGGTGCCACCGGCCCCGTCGTCCGCGAGCTGGTCGACGTCGTCGTCGACA
Source organism: Streptomyces sp. NPDC049970 (assembly GCF_040660235.1). Taxonomy (NCBI): domain Bacteria; kingdom Bacillati; phylum Actinomycetota; class Actinomycetes; order Kitasatosporales; family Streptomycetaceae; genus Streptomyces; species Streptomyces sp. NPDC049970. The sequence continues at coordinate 197,663 of NZ_JBFALP010000007.1, forward strand.
CCATGGGGCTGCAGTACCCGGAGCTGATCACCGACCGCAAGCGCATCGAGACCGTCGCCCTCGCCGAGGAGGCCGCCTTCCTCAAGGCCCTCAAGGGCGGCACTAACATCCTCGAGACCGCCGTCACCGAGACGAAGGCCGCCGGCAGCCAGGTCCTGGCCGGGGACAAGGCGTTCCTGCTCCACGACACCTGGGGCTTCCCGATCGACCTCACGCTGGAGATGGCCGCCGAACAGGGCCTCTCGGTCGACGAAGAGGGCTTCCGCCGCCTGATGCAGGAGCAGCGGGACAAGGCCAAGGCCGACGCCAGGGCCAAGAAGACCGGTCACGCCGACCTGTCCGCCTACCGCGAGGTCGCCGACAGGTCCGGTGTCACCGAGTTCACCGGCTACACCTCCACCGAGGGCGAGTCGACGGTCGTCGGCCTCCTCGTCGACGGGGTGCCCTCCCCGGCCGCGAGCGAGGGCGACGAGGTCGAGGTCGTCCTCGACCGCACCCCGTTCTACGCCGAGGGCGGTGGCCAGCTCGCCGACCAGGGCCGCATCAGGCTCGACACCGGCGCCGTCATCCAGGTACGCGACGTACAGCAGCCCGTGCCCGGCGTCTCGGTCCACAAGGGCTCGGTCCAGGTCGGCGAGGTGACGCTCGGTGCCTCGGCCCACGCCTCCATCGACAACACCCGCCGCCGGGCCATCGCCCGCGCCCACAGCGCCACCCACCTCACGCACCAGGCCCTGCGCGACGCGCTCGGCCCCACGGCCGCGCAGGCCGGTTCGGAGAACTCGCCCGGCCGCTTCCGCTTCGACTTCGGCTCGCCCGCCGCCGTACCCGGCACGGTGCTGACCGACGTCGAGCAGAAGATCAACGAGGTCCTCGCCCGGGAACTCGACGTCCAGGCCGAGGTCATGTCCATCGACGACGCCAAGAAGCAGGGCGCCATCGCCGAGTTCGGCGAGAAGTACGGGGAGCGCGTCCGGGTCGTCACGATCGGCGACTTCTCCAAGGAGCTGTGCGGCGGCACGCACGTGCACAACACCGCCCAGCTGGGTCTGGTGAAGCTGCTCGGCGAGTCGTCGATCGGTTCCGGCGTGCGCCGCATCGAGGCCCTCGTCGGGGTCGACGCGTACAACTTCCTCGCCCGGGAGCACACGGTCGTCGCCCAGCTCCAGGAGCTGCTCAAGGGCCGGCCCGAGGAGCTCCCCGAGAAGATCTCCGGGATGCTCGGCAAGCTCAAGGACGCCGAGAAGGAGATCGAGAAGTTCCGCGCGGAGAAGGTCCTCCAGGCCGCCGCCGGGCTGGTCGACTCCGCCAAGGACGTCAAGGGTGTCGCCCTGGTCACCGGGCAGGTGCCGGACGGCACCTCGGCCGACGACCTGCGCAGGCTGGTCCTCGACGTGCGCGGGCGGATCCAGGGCGGCCGGCCGGCCGTCGTGGCCCTGTTCACCACGGCGAACGGGCGCCCGCTGACCGTCATCGCCACCAACGAGGCGGCCCGCGAGCGCGGCCTCAAGGCCGGCGACCTGGTCCGTACGGCCGCCAAGACCCTCGGCGGCGGTGGCGGCGGCAAGCCCGACGTCGCCCAGGGCGGCGGCCAGAACCCGGCCGCCATCGGCGACGCGGTCGCCGCCGTCGAACGCCTCGTCACCGAGACGGCATGACGTCGGACCTGCCGAAGATGCGCCGCGGCCGCCGGCTCGCGGTGGACGTCGGGGACGCCCGCATCGGGGTCGCCTCGTGCGACCCCGACGGGATCCTCGCCACGCCGGTGGAGACCGTGCCGGGACGTGATGTCCCGGCCGCCCACCGGCGGCTCGGCCAGATCGTCGAGGAGTACGAGCCGATCGAGGTCATCGTCGGTCTGCCCCGCTCCCTGGGCGGCGGCGAGGGCCCGGCGGCCGTGAAGGTGCGCGCCTTCACCCAGGTCCTCGCCCGCGCGATCGCACCGGTCCCCGTGCGCCTGGTGGACGAGAGGATGACCACAGTGACGGCCACCCAGGGGCTGCGCGCTTCGGGTGTGAAGTCCAAGAAGGGCCGGTCTGTCGTCGACCAGGCTGCCGCTGTGGTGATCCTCCAGAACGCTCTGGAGTCCGAACGGGCGTCAGGTACTGCTCCGGGCGAGGGCGTCGAAGTGGTTGTCTGATCGCGATACGGTAACGTTCCGCGCGATGCGCCGGTGTTCGAACAGACACCGCACAGCCAAGCGAAGAGGCGGAGCGTCGTCTCGCGGCTCAAGGGGATCGATGACTGAGTATGGCCGGGGCTCCGGCTCCGAACCGTGGCATCCCGAGGACCCCTTGTACGGGGACCAGGGATGGGACGGCCGTCAGGCCGCCCACGGCCAGGGCCAGTACGACGGCCGGCAGCAGCCCTACGCGCAGGACCCCTACGCCCAGCAGGGTTACCAGCAGGACCCGTACGCGCAGCAGCCGCAGCACCCGCAGGACCCGTACGCGCAGCAGCAGCAGTACCAGCAGCACGAGTACCAGCAGTACGGCACTCCGCAGGACCCCTACGCCCAGCAGCAACAGCAACAGCAACAGCAACAGCAGCAGCAGCAACAGCAACAGCAGCAGCAGCCGCAGTACGACGGCGGCTGGGACACCGGCCGGCAACCCGCGATGCCCTACGACGCCCAGCCGCCCTACGGCGAGAACCAGCCCGGCGGTTACGGGGAACAGGCCGACTACTACGGCACCCCCGAGGCCTACCCCCCGCCGCAGCCCCCGGGCCGCCGTGAGGAGGCGCCCCGGCAGCAGAGCCCGGACTGGGATCCGGACGCGCCGCAGGAGGAGACGCATCCTTTCTTCACGGATGCGGACGAGCCCGCCCAGGGCCGTGGATCGCGGGGTTCCGGGGACTCCGGGGACGACGACGAGTACGACGACGACCCCCGCGGGTCCCGGCGTGGCGGTGGCGAGCGCCGGGGCAAGGGCAAGAAGAAGAACCGCAACGGCTGCGCCTGTCTCGGCGTCGCGGCGGTCCTCGTCGGCGGCCTCGGCGGGGTGGCCTACTTCGGCTACTCGTACTACCAGAGCCAGTTCGGTGAGGCGCCCGACTACGTCGGCAGCGGCAAGGGACCGGTCGAGGTGGAGATCCCGGAGGGAGCCTACGGGAACGAGATCGCGAGCATCCTCAAGAAGGCCGGCGTCGTGAAGTCGTCCGGTGCCTTCATTTCCGCCCAGAACGGAAAGTACAAGGGGAAGTCCATTCAGGCCGGCGTGTACAGCCTGAAGGAGGAGATGTCCGGCGAGAGCGCCATGGCTCTGATGCTCGATCCGAAGAGCCAGAACGCGCTGGTCTTTCCCGAGGGCACGAGTACCACGGCTGTCTACGCCGCGATCGACAAGAGGCTTGAACTCAAGAAGGGCACCACCGCCGCCGTCGCGAAGACGAAGGCCCAGAGCCTCGGGCTGCCCGCATGGGCCGATGACGATCCGCAGGTCAAGGACCCGCTGGAAGGATTCCTCTTCCCGGCCGCGTATGCGGTCCCCAAGGGCTCGAAGCCCGAGGACGCGTTGAAGAAGATGGTCGCCCGTGCCAACAAGGAATACGGGAAACTCGACCTGGAGCAGAACGCGAAGAAGCTGAATCTGAAGTCGCCGCTCGACGTCATCACCGTGGCGAGCCTCGTGCAGAAGGAAGGCAAGTACAAGCACGACTTCGACAAGGTCGCGAGAGTCGTCTACAACAGGCTCAAGCCGGACAACGTCGAAACCGTCGGAAGGCTCGAATTCGACTCGACGGTCAACTACATCCGCGCGGAGAGCACGCTGGACGTGGGCGCCGTCGACGACCTGCGGAAGATCGACGACCCGTACAACACGTACAGCATCAAGGGCCTGCCGCTCGGCCCGATCTCCAATCCTGGCGCGGACGCCCTGCATTCGGCGATCAGCCCCGCGTCCGGTCCCTGGTACTACTTCGTCTCCGTCACCGAGGACAAGACACTGTTCGCCGTGACGAACGAGGAGCACGAGCGCAACCGCAAGGAGTACGAAGAGAACAAGGCGGACCAGTGAGCACCCTCCGGCGCGCGGCCGTCCTCGGCTCGCCCATCGCCCACTCCCTCTCGCCCGACCTGCACCGTGCCGCGTACGCGGCACTGGGCCTCGACAGCTGGTCGTACGAGCGCTTCGACGTCGACGAGGCGGCACTCCCCGGCTTCGTCGGTGGACTGGACTCCTCCTGGGCGGGGCTCTCCCTGACCATGCCGCTCAAGCGGGCGATCATTCCGCTGCTGGACGGGATCAGCGACGCCGCGGCCTCGGTCGGGGCGGTCAACACCGTGGTGCTCGGCGAGGACGGCCGGCGGATCGGCGACAACACCGACATCCCCGGCATGGTGGCGGCGCTGCGCGAGCGCGGTGTGGAGAAGGTGGAGTCCGCCGCGATCCTCGGCGCCGGCGCCACGGCCTCCTCCGCGCTGGCGGCACTCTCCCAGATCTGCACAGGGCCGGTCACGGCCTATGTGCGCAGCGCGGCGCGGGCCGACGAGATGCGCGGCTGGGGCGAACGCCTCGGCGTCGACGTACGGACCGAGGACTGGTCTGCGGCGGACCGGGCCCTGCACGCCCCGCTGGTCGTCGCCACGACACCGGCCGGGTCCACGGACACGCTGTCCGGCGCGGTGCCCGATGCCCCGGGCACGCTCTTCGACGTGCTCTACGAGCCCTGGCCGACCGAGCTCGCCTCCCGCTGGGCGGCGGCCGGGGGAACCGTCGTCGGCGGCCTCGACCTCCTCGTCCACCAGGCCGTACTCCAGGTCGAGCAGATGACCGGACACGGCCCGGGACCCCTCGCCGTCATGCGGGCGGCGGGCGAGCGGGCCCTCGCGGCGAGGGAGCGCCGGTAGGCACAGGTGGCGGACGTGGTCCGGACAGGCCGTGAAACGTCCGTCTGATGGACCGGCGACCGGACCGCACCCCCGGACATGGGAGGATCGGGGGCGGCGGGCCAGGGCCGCGCACCCGGTCGCGCCGCCGCAGTTTCAGGCGCGAGCATGAGGAGCACCGTTGAGCAGGTTGCGCTGGCTGACCGCGGGGGAATCGCACGGCCCCGCACTGGTGGCGACGCTGGAGGGTCTTCCCGCCGGTGTCCCGGTCACCACGGAGATGGTGGCGGACGCCCTCGCCCGGCGACGGCTCGGTTACGGGCGCGGCGCGCGGATGAAGTTCGAGAGGGACGAGGTCACCTTCCTCGGCGGCGTACGGCACGGCCTGACCATGGGCTCGCCCGTCGCCGTGATGGTCGGCAACACCGAGTGGCCCAAGTGGGAGCAGGTCATGTCGGCCGACCCGGTCGACCCGGAGGTGCTGTCCGCCCAGGCCCGCAACGCCCCGCTGACCCGCCCCCGGCCCGGTCACGCCGACCTGGCGGGGATGCAGAAGTACGGCTTCGACGAGGCCCGGCCGGTCCTGGAGCGCGCCAGCGCCCGCGAGACCGCGGCCCGGGTTGCCCTCGGCGCCGTGGCCCGCTCCTACCTCAAGGAGACGGCGGGCATCGAGATCGTCAGCCACGTCGTGGAGCTGGCCGCGGCCAAGGCGCCCTACGGCGTCTACCCCGAGCCCTCCGACGTCGAGCGGCTCGACGCCGACCCGGTGCGCTGCCTGGACGCCGACGCGTCCAAGGAGATGGTCGCGGAGATCGACCAGGCCCACAAGGACGGCGACACCCTCGGCGGAGTCGTCGAGGTCCTCGCGTACGGCGTGCCCGTCGGGCTCGGCTCGCACGTGCACTGGGACCGCAGGCTGGACGCCCGGCTCGCCGCCGCGCTGATGGGTATCCAGGCGATCAAGGGCGTCGAGGTCGGAGACGGCTTCGACCTGGCCCGGGTCCCCGGGTCCAAGGCGCACGACGAGATCCTCGCCACCGAGCACGGCATCAAGCGCGCCTCCGGCCGTTCAGGCGGTACCGAGGGCGGGCTCACCACGGGTGAACTGCTGCGGGTCCGCGCCGCGATGAAGCCCATCGCCACCGTGCCCAAGGCGCTCGCCACGGTCGACGTGGTGACCGGCGAGGCCGCCAAGGCCCACCACCAGCGCTCGGACGTCTGCGCGGTTCCGGCCGCCGGGATCGTCGCCGAGGCCATGGTCGCCCTGGTGCTGGCCGACGCGGTCGCGGAGAAGTTCGGCGGCGACAGCGTCCCCGAGACCCACCGCAACGTGCAGTCCTACCTCTCCCACCTCCAGATCCGGTGACCGCGCCACTGATCGTCCTCGTCGGCCCGATGGGCGTCGGCAAGTCCACCGTGGGGGAGCTGCTGGCCGAGCGCCTCGGCACCGGGTACCGCGACACGGACGCCGACGTCGTGGCCACGGCGGGCAAGGCCATCTCCGAGATCTTCATCGACGAGGGCGAGGAGCGCTTCCGCGCGCTGGAGCGGGAGGCCGTACGGGCCGCCGTGGACCGGCACACGGGCGTACTCGCGCTCGGCGGCGGCGCCGTACTGGACGACGGGACCCGGGCCCTGCTGGCCGGCCTGCCGGTCGTCTACCTCTCGATGGACGTGGACGAGGCCGTGCGGAGGGTCGGGCTGAACACCGCGCGTCCCCTCCTCGCGGTCAACCCCCGACGGCAGTGGCGCGAACTCATGGACGCCCGGCGCCACTTCTACGAGGAGGTGGCCCGCGCCACCGTCGCCACCGACGACCGCACCCCCGAAGAGGTCGCCCTGGCGATCCTCGACGCACTGGAACTGCCGGAGCGCACGGGAGAGCCCGTACCGTCCGGCCGGGAGAGCACAGGCATGACTGAGAACGGCACCACGCGCATCCGGATCGACGGGACGGCGGGCACCGACCCGTACGACGTGCTGGTCGGCCGACAGCTGCTCGGCGAGCTGCCGGGCCTCATCGGCGACCGTGCCAAGCGCGTCGCCGTCCTGCACCCCGAGGCGCTCGCCGGGACCGGCGAGGCGGTCCGCGAGGACCTCGCCTCCCAGGGCTACGAGGCGATCGCGATCCAGCTTCCGAACGCCGAGGAGGCCAAGACCGTCGAGGTCGCCGCCTACTGCTGGAAGGCGCTCGGCCAGACCGGTTTCACCCGCACCGACGTCATCGTCGGTGTGGGCGGCGGAGCCACCACCGACGTCGCGGGCTTCGTCGCCGCCTCCTGGCTGCGCGGGGTCCGCTGGATCGCCGTACCGACGACCGTGCTCGGGATGGTCGACGCGGCGGTGGGCGGCAAGACCGGCATCAACACCGCCGAGGGCAAGAACCTCGTCGGCGCCTTCCACCCGCCGGCCGGCGTGCTCTGCGACCTCGCGGCCCTGGACTCGCTGCCGGTCAACGACTACGTCTCCGGCATGGCCGAGATCATCAAGGCCGGATTCATCGCCGACCCGGTGATCCTGGACCTGGTCGAGGCCGACCCCCAGGGCGCCCGTACGCCCTCCGGAGCGCACACCGCGGAGCTCATCGAGCGCTCCATCCGGGTCAAGGCGGAGGTCGTCTCCAGCGACCTCAAGGAGTCCGGGCTCCGGGAGATCCTCAACTACGGGCACACACTGGCCCACGCCATCGAGAAGAACGAGCGCTACAAGTGGCGTCACGGCGCGGCGGTCTCGGTCGGCATGGTCTTCGCCGCCGAGCTGGGCCGGCTCGCCGGACGCCTCGACGACGCCACCGCCGACCGGCACCGCGCCGTCCTGGAGTCGGTCGGGCTGCCGCTCACCTACCGCGGTGACCAGTGGCCCAAGCTGCTGGAGAACATGAAGGTCGACAAGAAGTCCCGCGGCGACCTGCTGCGCTTCATCGTCCTGGACGGCATCGGCAAGCCCACCGTGCTGGAGGGCCCCGACCCGGCCGTCCTGCTCGCCGCCTACGGTGAGGTCTCCGCGTGAGCACCCGCAGGGTCCTCGTGCTCAACGGGCCGAACCTCGGGCGCCTCGGCTCCCGAGAGCCCGACGTGTACGGGGCGACCTCCTACGCCGGTCTCGTCGACGCCTGCCAGGCCCTCGGCAAGGAGCTCGGCTTCGACGTCGAGGTCCGCGAGACCAACGACGAGGGCGAACTGATCCGCTGGCTGCACGAGGCGGCCGACGACTCGCTCCCGGTCGTCATCAACCCTGGTGCCTTCACGCACTATTCGTACGGAATGCGGGACGCCGCGGCCCAGCGCACCGCCCCGCTGATCGAGGTGCACATCTCGAATCCGTACGCACGCGAGGAGTTCCGGCACACCTCGGTGATCGCCCCGGTGGCCACCGGCACCGTCGCGGGGTTCGGGATCGGCTCCTACCGGCTCGCCCTGCGCGCCCTGGCCGACGAACTGACGGACTGAAACCGGGCACTCCCTACCTTCCCCGCCCGTTCACCGGGTGGCGGCCGGGGAAGGTACGGTTGCCGTCGACCAGCGCCAGTTGCCTGTACGAGACGGAGTGCCACCGGATGCAGCACGCAGTGGGGGCCCCGCTGCCGCCACCCCAGGGTCCCGGAGACGGACCGTGGGCGCACCAGGCCCAGCACTCAGACCGGCCCGGCGGGCCGGGAACGCCGCCTCCCGTGGCGCCCCCCGCGCCGCCTCCCATGGCACCGGCGCCCCCCGCGCCGCCAGGGCCCAGGCACGCCCCGGTGCCGCCCGCCGGGGAGACGACAGGGCACGTCCAGCTGCCGCCCGGCGGCCCCGTCCCGCTGCCCGCGCCGCACGCCGAGCAGGGCACCGGAGCCGCGACCCTGGCCGTGCTGCTGATCGGCCCCGCCGGAGCGGGCAAGACCACGGTCGCCAAGCTCTGGGCGGCCCGCCGCCGCGTCCCCACCGCGCACGTCTCGCTCGACGACGTCCGCGAGTGGGTGTGCTCCGGCTTCGCCGACCCGCAGGCCGGATGGAACGACCACTCCGAGGCCCAGTACCGCCTGGCCCGGCGCACCTGCGGCTTCGCCGCACGCAACTTCCTCGCCAACGGCATCTCCTGCATCCTCGACGACGCGGTGTTCCCGGACCGGCCCGTCGTCGGCCTCGGCGGCTGGAAGCGCCACGTCGGTCCCGGCCTGCTCCCCGTCGTCCTCCTGCCCGGCCTGGAGGTCGTCCTGGAGCGCAACGCGGCCCGCAGCGGGAACCGCAGGCTCTCCGACGAGGAGGTCGCGCGGATCCACGGCCGGATGGCCGGCTGGTACGGATCGGGCCTGCCGATCATCGACAACTCGACCTACGACGTCGAGACGACCGCCCGGGTCCTCGACGACGTCCTGGCCCGCTCCATAGCCAGCCCGCCCACCTGGTAGCGGCCGCACGGCCCCCGGTCGGATGCGCTGACCGGGCGGGCCGCGGCGAGCGCTCGTAGGCTCGAAAGCATGTCAGAGCTGTACGCCGTCCGACGCGGGCTGCTGCGTGACCGGTACGCCGCCGCCGGGTCCGCGGCCGCCCTGGTCTCCCACCCCGCCAACGTCCGTTACCTCGCGGGCGTCGCCCCGCCCGGCGCCGTGCTGCTGCTCGGCCCCGGCGAGGACGTCCTGCTCTGCCCCCGCGCTCCGGCCGGGGACCCCGCGCACGGCCGCCCCGACGAACAGCTGCGGCTGGAGCTCCTGCCCGATCCGGCTGGCGACCCGGTCGTCGCGGCAGCCGGCCTGGCGCTCTCCCTGGACGCGGACTCGCTCGCCGTCGAGGAGCACGACCTGACGGTCTCCCGGCACCGCGCCATGCTCTCGGTCGCCCCCCGGCTGCGCCTGGCCGACCTCGGCTCCACCGTGCAGCAGCTGAGGGTCGTCAAGGACGAGGAGGAGCTCGCCTGCCTGCGGATCGCCGCCGAGATCACGGACCAGGCCCTCGGAGAGCTCCTGGAGTCGATCCTGGTCGGCCGCACCGAACGCCACCTCGCCCTGGAGCTGGAGCGCCGGCTGGTGGACCACGGGGCGGACGGGCCGGCCTTCCCGACCTCCGTCGGGACCGGCCCCAACTCGGGTCGCGGGCGGCACCGGCCCTCCGATCGCAGGGTCGAGGAGGGCGATTTCCTCTCCGTCTGCCTGGGGGCGAGCTATCGCGGATACCGCTGCGAGATCGGGCGGACGTTCGTGATCGGGACCAGCCCGGCGGACTGGCAGATCGAGCTCTACGACCTCGTTTTCGCCGCTCAGCGGGCCGGTCGGGAGGCTCTCGTACCCGGTGCCGCCTACCGTGACGTGGACCGTGCGGCCCGCCATCTCCTGGACTCGGCCGGTCATTCGGAGGGCCTCCCGGAGAGCACCGGGCACGGGGTCGGGCTCGAAATCGACGAGGACCCGCAGTTGGCACCGACAGCCATGGGTAAACTGGACGCTTGTGTGCCGGTCACCGTCGAACCGGGGGTCCACCTCCCGGGCCGGGGCGGTGTCCGGATCGATGACACGCTCGTCGTGCGCCCCGAGGCGGACGGCGGACCCGAGCTACTCACCATTACGACCAAGGAGCTGCTCGCGCTCTAGGGGAACTCCTCACGGATACTCCCGGGCGCGCGTCCTCGGTCGTCCACCAGCTTCAGTCCAGGAGATTCCGCAACCGTGGCTTCCACGAACGACCTCAAGAACGGCCTGGTGCTCAAGCTCGACGGAGGCCAGCTCTGGTCCGTCGTCGAGTTCCAGCACGTCAAGCCCGGCAAGGGCCCCGCCTTCGTGCGCACCAAGCTCAAGAACGTGCTGTCCGGCAAGGTCGTCGACAAGACGTTCAACGCCGGTGTGAAGGTCGAAACGGCCACCATCGACCGCCGGGACATGCAGTTCTCGTACATGGACGGCGAGTACTTCGTCTTCATGGACATGAACACGTACGACCAGCTCATGGTCGACCGCAAGGCCGTCGGCAACTCCGCCAACTTCCTGATCGAGGGCTTCACCGCCTCCGTCGCCCAGCACGAGGGCGAGGTGCTCTACGTCGAGCTGCCCGCCGCGGTCGAGCTGACCATCCAGCACACCGACCCGGGCGTCCAGGGCGACCGCTCCACCGGCGGCACCAAGCCCGCCACCCTGGAGACCGGTTACGAGATCGGTGTCCCGCTCTTCATCTCCACCGGCGAGAAGATCAAGGTCGACACCCGTACGGGCGACTACCTCGGCCGGGTGAACAGCTAACCGTGGCTGCCCGGAACAAGGCCCGCAAGCGCGCCTTCCAGATCCTTTTCGAGGCCGACCAGCGCGGTGAGTCCGTGCAGACGGTCCTCGCGGACTGGGTGAGGCTCTCGCGGACCGACGACCGTCAGCCCCCGGTCGGTGAGTTCACGATGGAGCTGGTCGAGGGGTACGCGGAGTACGCGGACCGCATCGACGACCTCATCGTCACCTACGCGGTGGACTGGGAGATCGACCGCATGCCGGTCGTCGACCGGAGCATCCTGCGGCTCGGCGCGTACGAGCTGATCTGGATGGACGCGACCCCCGACGCCGTGGTGATCGACGAGGCGGTCCAGCTCGCTAAGGAGTTCTCCACCGACGACTCCCCGGCCTTCGTGAACGGCCTGCTGGCCCGGTTCAAGGACCTCAAGCCGAATCTCCGCCGGGAGCAGCAGTAGTGGTCCGGCGGCGTTGAGCCGAACGAAGGGCCCACGGCCGATCACCCGGCCGTGGGCCCTTCGGCGTTCCCGGTCCCGGCGTTCTGCTGCCAGAGCCGGTCCTCGGTCCCGGCGTCGGCCGCCAGGACCGCGTCGGCCGCCAGGACCGGTCCTGGCACGGAAAAGCCGGACCGGCGGGGTTCCCTGAGGACCCCCGCCGACCCGGCGGTACGTTTCTGCGGAGGCTGGTCAGCCCTCGTCGTGGGCCACCGCGCGGCGCGCGTCCGCGTCCAGCACGCCCCAGCTGATCAGCTGCTCCGTGAGCACGGAAGGCGACTGGTCGTAGATCACGGCCAGGGTGCGCAGGTCGTCCTGGCGGATCGAGAGCACCTTGCCGTTGTAGTCGCCGCGCTGGCTCTGGATGGTCGCCGCGTAGCGCTGGAGCGGACCCGCCTTCTCCGGCGGCACGTGGGCGAGGCGCTCCAGGTCGAGGACCAGCTTCGGCGGCGGCTCGGCGGCACCGCCGGGCGTCGTGCCGGGCAGGAGCTCCTGGACCGGGACGCCGTAGAAGTCGGCCAGCTCGGCAAGGCGCTGAACGGTCACGGCGCGGTCGCCGCGCTCGTAGGAACCGACCACGACGGCCTTCCAGCGGCCCTGCGACTTCTCCTCCACGCCGTGGAGGGAGAGGCCCTGCTGGGTGCGGATGGCGCGGAGCTTGGCCCCGAGCTGCTTTGCGTATTCGCTGGACATAAGGCTCCCCGGACGCTGGAACGTTCGCGGCTGGGCCGCGTGGCTGGTAACTCACTGTGAGGTTACGCAGCGTTACTTGGCTGCGTCAAGCCGAGAGGTCCGCAGTGCCACCTCCTGGGGGCGGGGCCGGGGGCTCGCGCAAGCCCTGGTAACGTGGATGACGCAATTTCGACGTCCTTTAACGTCCGTCCAGTGAGGCGGAGAAGGAGGTCCGTTTCTTATGGACGCACAGCATGACCACACCGGCAATGCGGCACGCCCCGTTCTCGAGGCTCCCGACATCGCACGGGCCCTGACCCGAATCGCCCACGAGATCGTCGAACGCGCCAAGGGCGCCGACGACGTGGTGCTGCTCGGCATCCCGACCCGCGGGGTCTTCCTGGCCCGTCGGCTCGCCGGGAAACTCGAGGAGATCACCGGCCGGAAGACGCCGGTCGGGTCACTCGACATCACGATGTACCGCGACGACCTCCGTATGCGCCCCGCACGTGCCCTGGCACGCACGGAGATCCCCGGTGAGGGCATCGAGGGCGCGCTCGTCGTCCTGGTCGACGACGTGCTCTTCTCCGGCCGCACGATCCGCGCGGCGCTCGACGCCCTCGGCGACATCGGCCGCCCCCGCGCCGTGCAGCTCGCCGTCCTGGTCGACCGCGGCCACCGCGAACTCCCGATCCGCGCCGACTACGTCGGCAGGAACCTCCCCACGTCGCTGCGGGAGACGGTCCGGGTCCAGCTCTCCGAGGAGGACGGCCGCGACGCCGTGCTGCTCGGCGTCAAGCAGACCGCCCCGACGGGCGAGCAGTAGCCGCGGTCCGCTCCCACGCGCGCCTCACCGGCCGCCCGGCTGCTTCCGCACGCCCGTTCGCCTGATTCCTCCACCCTCACGGAGATCCCAGATGCTGCGTCCTCCCGGGGAATCCCCCCGGACTCCCCGTCACCTCATCTCGGCCGCAGACCTCACCCGCGACGACGCCGTCCTGATCCTCGACACCGCCGAGGAGATGGCCCGGGTCGCGGACCGGCCGATCAAGAAGCTTCCCACCCTGCGCGGCCGTACCGTCGTCAACCTGTTCTTCGAGGACTCGACACGGACCCGTATCTCGTTCGAGGCCGCGGCCAAGCGGCTCTCCGCCGACGTCATCAACTTCTCCGCGAAGGGCTCGTCGGTCTCCAAGGGCGAGTCGCTCAAGGACACCGCCCTGACGCTGGAGGCCATGGGGGCGGACGCCGTCGTGATCCGGCACGGCGCGTCCGGAGCCCCGTACCGCCTCGCGACGTCCGGCTGGATCAACAGCGCCGTCGTCAACGCCGGTGACGGTACGCACGAGCACCCCACCCAGGCACTGCTGGACGCGTTCACGATGCGCCGCAGGCTGGTCGGCCACGACGCCGGGATCGGCCGGGACCTGGAAGGCCGCCGGATCACGATCGTCGGCGACATCCTGCACAGCCGGGTGGCCCGCTCCAACGTCCACCTGCTGCACACGCTCGGCGCGCACGTCACCCTGGTGGCCCCGCCCACCCTGGTGCCGGTCGGCGTGGAGCAGTGGCCCTGCGACGTCAGCTACCGCCTCGACGACGTGCTGCCGAAGTCGGACGCGGTGATGATGCTCCGTGTGCAGCGTGAGCGCATGAACGCCGCCTACTTCCCGACCGAGCGCGAGTACTCCCGCCGCTACGGCCTGGACGGCGAACGCATGGCCCGGATGCCCGAGCACTCCATCGTCATGCACCCCGGCCCGATGGTCCGCGGGATGGAGATCACCGCCGAGGTCGCGGACTCGGACCGCTGCACGGCGGTCGAGCAGGTCGCGAACGGTGTCTCCACCCGTATGGCCGTCCTGTACCTGCTGATGGGCGGCTCCGAGACCGCCCTGACCTCCGCCGCCGCCCGTACCGAGGAGAACAAGTAACCATGAGCAAGATCCTTATCCGCGGTGCGAAGGTACTCGGCGGAGAGCCGCAGGACGTCCTCATCGAGGGCGAGACCGTCACCGGTACCGGCACCGGGCTCGACGCCGCGGGCGCCACCGTCATCGAGGCGGCGGGCCTCATCCTGCTGCCCGGCCTCGTCGACCTGCACACCCACCTGCGCGAGCCCGGCCGCGAGGACTCCGAGACCGTCCTCACCGGCACCAGGGCCGCGGCCGTCGGCGGTTTCACCGCCGTCCACGCCATGGCCAACACGTTTCCCGTCGCCGACACCGCCGGCGTCGTCGAGCAGGTCTGGCGGCTCGGCAGGGAGTCCGGCTACTGCGACGTGCAGCCCGTCGGCGCCGTCACCGTCGGCCTGGAGGGCAAGCAGCTCGCCGAGCTCGGCGCCATGCACGACTCCGCCGCCGGGGTGAAGGTCTTCTCCGACGACGGCAAGTGCGTCGACGACGCCGTGATCATGCGCCGGGCCCTGGAGTACGTGAAGGCCTTCGACGGCGTCGTCGCCCAGCACGCCCAGGAGCCCCGCCTCACCGAGGGCGCGCAGATGAACGAGGGCGTCGTCTCGGCCGAGCTCGGTCTCGGCGGCTGGCCCGCCGTCGCGGAGGAGTCGATCATCGCCCGGGACGTGCTGCTCGCCGCCCACGTCGACTCCCGGGTGCACATCTGCCACCTCTCGACCGCCGGCTCCGTCGAGATCGTGCGCTGGGCCAAGTCCAAGGGCTGGAACGTCACGGCCGAGGTCACCCCGCACCACCTGCTGCTCACCGACGAGCTCGTACGGTCCTACGACCCCGTCTACAAGGTGAACCCGCCGCTGCGCACCGAGGCCGACGTCATGGCCCTGCGCGAGGCGCTCGCCGACGGCACCATCGACTGCGTCGCCACCGACCACGCCCCGCACCCGCACGAGGACAAGGACTGCGAGTGGGCGGCCGCCGCCATGGGGATGGTGGGCCTGGAGACCGCGCTCTCCGTGGTCCAGCAGACGATGGTGGACACCGGGCTCATCGACTGGGCCGGCGTCGCCGACCGCATGTCGTTCCGCCCCGCGGCCATCGGCCGGCTCGAAGGACACGGCCGGCCCGTCTCGGCGGGTGAGCCCGCCAACCTCACCCTGGTCGATCCGGCATACCGTGGAGCAGTGGACCCCGCGGGCTTCGCCTCCCGCAGCCGCAACACTCCGTACGAGGGTCGCGAGCTGCCCGGCCGAGTGACCCACACCTTCCTGCGGGGCCGTGCCACGGTCGTCGACGGGAAGCTCGCGTGACAACACTCAACCCCAGTTATCAGCTGTACCGGCTGGCCGCCGACCAGAAGTCGGCCGAGGTGACCGACTGGTCCGCCCGCATCAGCTGGGTGCTCGCACTGGTCGTCCTCATCGCGTTCGTCTACTGGCTGATGCGCCAGGGATGGAAGTGGCGGGGGAGCCTGCAGTCCGGTCTGCCCGAGCTCGCCACCACCCCGTCAGGCTTCACGGACGGCGAGAAACTGCTCACACTGACCGGCCGCTACCACGCGTCGACGACCGCCGGGCAGTGGCTCGACCGGATCGTGGCGCACGGCCTCGGTACCCGCAGCCGGGTCGAGATGACCCTCACCGAGCAGGGTCTCGACGTCGTACGCCCGGGCGCGGCCGACTTCTTCGTACCGGCCGCCGCCCTGCGCGAGGCGCGGCTCGACAAGGCGCTCGCCGGCAAGGTCCTGCCCGAGGGCGGCCTGCTGGTCATCACCTGGGCGCACGGCGACCAGCTGATCGACTCCGGTTTCCGCTCCGACCACGCGGCCGAGCACCTGGCGTGGGTCGAGGCCGTCAACCACCTCGGCGGCACGGCCGCCGACCACCCCACCAGCACGACGGAAGGCACCGCACGATGACGATCTCCACCCGGGGAGCCGGAAAAGCTCCCGCCGTACTCGTCCTGGAGGACGGCCGCTCCTTCCGCGGCCGCGCCTACGGGGCCGTGGGGGAGACCTTCGGCGAGGCGGTGTTCTCCACCGGCATGACCGGCTACCAGGAAACGCTCACCGACCCCTCGTACCACCGCCAGGTCGTCGTCATGACCGCCCCGCACGTCGGCAACACCGGCGTCAACGACGAGGACCCGGAGTCGAAGCGGATCTGGGTCGCCGGCTACGTCGTGCGCGACCCCGCCCGGGTGCCCTCCAACTGGCGCTCCCGCCGGTCGCTGGACGACGAACTCGCGAGCCAGGGCGTCGTCGGCATCAGCGGTGTCGACACCCGCGCCCTCACCCGCCACCTGCGTGAGCGCGGCGCGATGCGCGTCGGGATCTTCTCGGGCGACGCGATCTCCGACGAGGACACGCTCCTCGCCCGGGTACGCCAGGCCCCCGAGATGGCGGGCGCCGACCTCGCGGCCGAGGTCGCCACCCAGGAGGCGTACGTCGTCCCCGCCATCGGCACCAGGAAGTTCACCGTCGCCGCGATCGACCTCGGCATCAAGGGCATGACCCCGCACCGCATGGCGGAGCGCGGCATCGAGGTGCACGTCCTGCCCGCCACGGCCACCCTGGACGAGGTGTACGCGGTCGCACCCGACGGCGTCTTCTTCTCCAACGGCCCGGGCGACCCGTCCACGGCCGACCACCCGGTCTCCGTCATGCGGGGCGTCCTGGAGCGCAGGACCCCGCTGTTCGGCATCTGCTTCGGCAACCAGATCCTGGGCCGCTCGCTCGGCTTCGGCACGTACAAGCTGAAGTACGGCCACCGGGGCATCAACCAGCCGGTGCAGGACCGCACGACCGGCAAGGTCGAGGTCACCGCGCACAACCACGGGTTCGCCGTCGACGCGCCGCTGGACAAGGTCTCCGACACGGAGTTCGGACGCGCCGAGGTCTCCCACGTATGCCTGAACGACCAGGTCGTCGAAGGGCTGCAGCTGCTCGACCAGCCGGCCTTCAGCGTCCAGTACCACCCCGAAGCGGCCGCCGGCCCGCATGACGCCGCGTACCTCTTCGACCGTTTCGTCACCCTGATGGAGGGCCAGCGTGCCTAAGCGCTCCGATATCCAGTCCGTCCTGGTCATCGGCTCGGGCCCGATCGTCATCGGTCAGGCCGCAGAGTTCGACTACTCCGGCACCCAGGCCTGCCGCGTCCTCAAGGCCGAGGGCCTGCGCGTCATCCTGGTGAACTCCAACCCGGCGACGATCATGACCGACCCGGAGATCGCCGACGCCACCTACGTCGAGCCGATCACCCCCGAGTTCGTCGAGAAGATCATCGCCAAGGAGCGCCCCGACGCGCTCCTCCCGACCCTGGGCGGCCAGACCGCGCTCAACACCGCGATCTCCATGCACGGGAACGGTGTCCTGGAGAAGTACGGCGTCGAGCTCATCGGCGCCAACGTCGAGGCCATCAACAAGGGCGAGGACCGCGACCTCTTCAAGGGCGTCGTCGCGGCCGTCAAGGCCAGGATCGGCTACGGCGAGTCGGCCCGCTCCGTCATCTGCCACACCATGGACGACGTCGTCGCGGGCGTCGACACCCTCGGCGGGTACCCCGTCGTCGTCCGCCCCTCCTTCACGATGGGCGGCGCCGGCTCCGGCTTCGCCCACGACGAGGAGGAGCTCCGCCGCATCGCCGGACAGGGCCTCACCCTCTCGCCGACCACCGAGGTGCTCCTGGAGGAGTCCATCCTCGGCTGGAAGGAGTACGAGCTGGAGCTGATGCGCGACAAGAACGACAACGTCGTGGTCGTCTGCTCCATCGAGAACTTCGACCCGATGGGCGTCCACACCGGCGACTCCATCACGGTCGCCCCGTCGATGACCCTCACGGACCGTGAGTACCAGCGGCTGCGCGACATCGGCATCGCGATCATCCGGGAGGTCGGTGTCGACACCGGTGGCTGCAACATCCAGTTCGCCATCGACCCCACCGACGGCCGGGTCATCGTCATCGAGATGAACCCGCGCGTCTCCCGCTCCTCGGCCCTGGCCTCGAAGGCCACCGGCTTCCCGATCGCCAAGATCGCCGCCAAGCTGGCCGTCGGCTACACGCTCGACGAGATCCCCAACGACATCACCGAGAAGACGCCGGCCTCCTTCGAGCCGACCCTCGACTACGTCGTGGTCAAGGCCCCGCGCTTCGCCTTCGAGAAGTTCCCCTCCGCCGACTCCACCCTCACCACGACCATGAAGTCCGTGGGCGAGGCCATGGCGATCGGCCGGAACTTCACCGAGGCGCTGCAGAAGGCCCTGCGCTCCCTGGAGAAGAAGGGCTCGCAGTTCGCCTTCACCGGCGAGACCGGCGACAAGGCCGAGCTGCTCGCGGAAGCGGTCCGCCCCACGGACGGGCGCATCAACACCGTCATGCAGGCGATCCGGGCCGGCGCCACCCAGGAGGAGGTCTTCGACGCCACGAAGATCGACCCCTGGTTCGTCGACCAGCTCTTCCTGATCAAGGAGATCGCGGACGAGCTGGCCGCCGCCGAGCGCCTCGACACCGACCTGCTCGCCGAGGCCAAGCGGCACGGCTTCTCCGACGCCCAGATCGGCGAGATCCGCGGCCTGCGCGAGGACGTCGTGCGCGAGGTCCGGCACGCCCTCGGCATCCGCCCGGTCTACAAGACGGTCGACACCTGCGCCGCGGAGTTCGCCGCGAACACGCCGTACTTCTACTCCTCCTACGACGAGGAGAGCGAGGTCGCGCCCCGGACCAGGCCCGCGGTGATCATCCTCGGCTCCGGCCCGAACCGCATCGGCCAGGGCATCGAGTTCGACTACTCGTGCGTCCACGCCTCGTTCGCCCTGCACGACGCCGGCTACGAGACCGTGATGGTCAACTGCAACCCGGAGACCGTCTCCACGGACTACGACACGTCCGACCGGCTGTACTTCGAGCCGCTCACGCTCGAGGACGTCCTGGAGATCGTGCACGCGGAGTCGCTGGCCGGTCCGATCGCGGGTGTGATCGTGCAGCTCGGCGGCCAGACCCCGCTCGGTCTCGCGCAGGCGCTCAAGGACAACGGCGTCCCCGTGGTGGGCACGTCTCCCGAGGCCATCCACGCCGCCGAGGACCGCGGCGCCTTCGGCCGGGTGCTGGCCGAGGCCGGACTGCCCGCCCCGAAGCACGGCACCGCCACCACATTCGCCGAGGCCAAGGCGATCGCCGACGAGATCGGCTACCCCGTCCTCGTACGCCCGTCGTACGTGCTCGGCGGCCGGGGCATGGAGATCGTCTACGACGAGGCCCGGCTCTCCTCCTACATCGAGGAGTCCACCGAGATCAGCCCCACCCGGCCGGTCCTGGTCGACCGCTTCCTCGACGACGCGATCGAGATCGACGTGGACGCGCTCTACGACGGCACCGAGCTCTACCTCGGCGGCGTCATGGAGCACATCGAGGAGGCCGGGATCCACTCCGGCGACTCCGCCTGCGCGCTGCCCCCGATCACGCTCGGCGGCTTCGACATCAAGCGGCTGCGGACCTCGACCGAGGGCATCGCCGCGGGAGTCGGCGTACGCGGGCTGATCAACATCCAGTTCGCCCTCTCCGGCGACATCCTCTACGTCCTCGAGGCCAACCCGCGCGCCTCGCGGACCGTCCCCTTCACCTCGAAGGCGACCGCCGTGCCGCTCGCCAAGGCCGCTGCCCGGATCTCGCTGGGCGCGACCATCGCGGAACTGCGCGCCGAGGGACTGCTGCCCAAGCAGGGCGACGGCGGCACGCTGCCGCTGGACGCGCCGATCTCCGTCAAGGAGGCCGTCATGCCGTGGTCGCGCTTCCGCGACATCAACGGCCGTGGCGTCGACACCGTCCTCGGCCCGGAGATGCGCTCCACCGGCGAGGTCATGGGCATCGACTCGGCGTTCGGCACGGCGTACGCCAAGTCGCAGGCGGGCGCCTACGGTCCGCTGCCCACCAAGGGCCGCGCCTTCATCTCCGTCGCCAACCGCGACAAGCGCTCGATGATCTTCCCGGCGCGCGAACTGGTGGCCCACGGCTTCGAACTGCTGGCCACCTCCGGTACCGCGGAGGTCCTCAAGCGCAACGGGATCAACGCCACCGTGGTGCGCAAGATCTCCGACGGCGAGGGCACCGACGGTGAGAAGACCATCGTCCAGCTGATCCACGAGGGTGCGGTCGACCTCATCGTCAACACGCCGTACGGCACCGGCGGCCGGCTCGACGGCTACGAGATCCGCACCGCGGCCGTCGCCCGGTCCGTGCCGTGTCTGACGACGGTCCAGGCGCTCGCCGCGGCCGTCCAGGGCATCGACGCGCTCAAGCAGGGCGACGTCGGCGTACGTTCCCTCCAGGAGCACGCCGAACATCTGACCGCGGCCCGCGACTGAGGGCCTCGCGTCCGGGTCGGGCCGGGCTCACGAGCCCTGGTCCCGCCTGACCCGACCTCGAGTACCCAGCCGCCCAGCAGGGGGACACCGGAAGCGGTGTCCCCCTCTTCATGAGGACACCGTGATGTACAAACTCTTCTTCCAGCTGGTCTTCAAGCGCATGGATCCGGAGCGCGCCCACCACCTGGCGTTCCGCTGGATCCGCCTCGCCGCCCGGACCCCCGTGCTGCGCACGTTCGCCGCCGCCGCGTTCGCCCCCCGCCACGAGGAGCTGCGCACCGAGGCACTCGGCCTGCGGATGCACGGCCCCTTCGGGCTCGCCGCCGGCTTCGACAAGAACGCGGTCGCGATCGACGGCATGGCGATGCTCGGCTTCGACCACGTCGAGATCGGCACGGTCACCGGTGAGCCGCAGCCCGGCAACCCGAGGAAGCGGCTGTTCCGCCTGGTCGCGGACCGGGCCCTGATCAACCGGATGGGCTTCAACAACGAGGGCTCGGCGGCCGTGGCGGAGCGCCTCGCCACCCGTGTCCCGGTCTTCCGTACGACCGTCGGCGTCAACATCGGCAAGACCAAGGCCGTCCCCGAGGCCGAGGCCGTGGGCGACTACGTGAAGTCCACCGAGCGGCTAGCGGCCCACGCCGACTACCTGGTCGTCAACGTCTCGTCGCCCAACACGCCCGGGCTGCGCAGCCTCCAGGCCACCGAGGCGCTCCGCCCGCTGCTCACGGCGGTGCGCGAGGCGGCCGACCGAACCGTCACCGACCGGCGCGTCCCGCTGCTCGTCAAGATCGCGCCGGACCTCGCGGACGAGGACGTCGACGCCGTAGCCGACCTGGCCGTCGAGCTCGGTCTGGACGGCGTCATCGCCACCAACACCACCATCGCCCGCGACGGCCTCGGCCTGAAGTCGGACGCGTCCCTGGTGCGCGAGACGGGCGGACTCTCCGGCGCGCCCGTCAAGGAGCGCTCGCTGGAGGTCCTGAGCCGCCTGTACGCCCGTGTGGGGACCCGGATCACCCTGGTGGGCGTCGGGGGAGTCGAGAACGCCGAGGACGCCTGGCAGCGCATCCTCGCCGGTGCCACGCTCGTCCAGGGCTACAGCGCCTTCGTCTACGAGGGGCCGTTCTACGCCCGCGCGATCCACAAGGGGCTGGCCGCCCGGCTCGCCGCATCCCCCTACGCCACCCTCGCCGAAGCCGTCGGCGCCGAGACACGGAAGGCCCCGCGGTGACCCCCGAACCCTTCGGCGCGCGCCTGCGCCACGCCATGGACACCCGCGGGCCGCTCTGCGTCGGCATCGACCCGCACGCCTCCCTGCTCACCTCCTGGGGCCTGAACGACGACATCGCCGGTCTGGAGCGCTTCACGCGCACGGTCGTCGAGGCCCTGGCCGACCGGGTCGCCGTGCTCAAGCCGCAGTCCGCCTTCTTCGAACGCTTCGGCTCGCGCGGGATCGCGGTCCTGGAGAAGGCCGTCGAGGAGGCCCGCGCCGCCGGGGCCCTGGTGCTCATGGACGCCAAGCGCGGGGACATCGGATCCACCATGGGCGCCTACGCGGCCACCTACCTCGACAAGGACTCGCCGCTCTTCTCCGACGCGGTCACCGTCTCGCCCTACCTCGGCTTCGGTTCCCTGCGTCCGGCGCTCGACGCCGCCGCCGCTTCCGGCGCCGGGGTCTTCGTGCTCGCCCTCACCTCCAACCCGGAGGGCGCGGAGGTGCAGCGGGCCACCGTCGCCGACGGCCGGACGCTGGCCCAGGTGATGCTCGACCACATGGCCGCGGAGAACGAGGGTGCGACGCCGCTCGGATCCGTCGGCGCGGTCGTCGGCGCCACTCTCGGGGAGACGGGCGTCGATCTGTCCGTCAACGGTCCGCTGCTGGCTCCCGGCATCGGCGCGCAGGGCGCGACGCCCGCGGATCTTCCCCGCGTCTTCGGGGCGGCGGTGCGCAATGTGGTGCCCAGCGTGAGCCGGGGCGTGCTCCGCCACGGACCGGACGCGTCAGGGCTGCGCGAAGCCGCCGTACGGTTCGCGGACGAGGTCCGTTCGGCCGTTCCGGAAAGCTGACCATGCCACGTAACAGCCTGTTGAAGGAATCCTGACCTGAATTCCGGGTTGTTATGGCCGAAATGTCCCGGTCGGCCAAGGCTGACCAGGACTTTTCGTCTGTTCTCGCTGACTCAGGCGGCCTCTGCCGCTAGTCTCCGTCGAGGGCCAACGAGCACAGGTTGTTCGTTGCTCACCAGGTGTGGAGCCACCAGGTTCCACACCGGTCCGTATCCGACAGATCGACATCCGAGGTGACGTAGGCGTGGCTCTTCCGCCCCTTACCCCTGAACAGCGCGCAGCCGCGCTCGAGAAGGCCGCCGCGGCTCGCCGGGAGCGCGCCGAGGTCAAGAACCGACTGAAGCACTCCGGCGCCTCGCTCCATGACGTGATCAAGCAGGGCCAGGAGAACGACGTCATCGGCAAGATGAAGGTCTCCGCCCTTCTCGAGTCGCTGCCCGGCGTCGGCAAGGTCCGTGCCAAGCAGATCATGGAGCGGCTCGGCATCTCCGAGAGCCGCCGGGTCCGGGGTCTTGGCTCCAACCAGATCGCATCCCTGGAGCGTGAGTTCGGCGGCAGCCCCGCCTGACGTTCTCAGGCACTCCTGAGAACCTGGATAATCGCCGCATGGCTGCAACATCCCGGGGGACGTCCCCCGTACCCCCGGACGTACGTCCGCGGCTGACCGTGCTCTCCGGCCCCTCCGGGGTCGGCAAGAGCACGGTCGTCGCTCATATGCGCAAGGTTCACCCCGAGGTGTGGCTCTCCGTGTCGGCCACGACACGCAAGCCGCGCCCCGGTGAGCGCAACGGAGTCCACTACTTCTTCGTGGACGACGAGGAGTTCGACAAGCTGATCGCCAACGGCGAGCTGCTGGAGTGGGCCGAGTTCGCGGGCAACCGCTACGGCACGCCACGCCGTGCCGTGCTCGACCGCCTGGAGGCGGGCGAGCCGGTGCTGCTGGAGATCGACCTGCAGGGCGCCCGGCTGGTCCGCCTGTCGATGCCCGAGGCCCAGCTCGTCTTCCTGGCACCCCCGAGCTGGGACGAACTGGTGCGCCGGCTCACCGGCCGCGGGACCGAGGCGCCCGACGTGATCGAGCGCAGGCTCACGGCCGCGAAGGTCGAGCTGGCCGCCGAGGCCGAGTTCGACAGGACCCTCGTCAACACCTCCGTCGAGGACGTGGCACGCGAGCTGCTAACGTTGATGCTGCAGGCTTCCGGCCTCCGCGGCACCGACGACTGATCCCACCGGTCCACCTCGCCGGTCACCATCGCCGGTCCCGGACGCATCACCACTGCGGAACCAGCATGATCAAAGATCTCTTTGATCTCTATCCCCTTCGGAAGGCAGAGAGTGTCCTCTTCCATCACCACGCCCGAGGGCATCATCAACCCGCCGATTGATGAGCTCCTCGAGGCCACCGACTCGAAGTACAGCCTTGTGATCTACGCCGCAAAGCGCGCGCGCCAGATCAACGCGTACTACTCGCAGCTCGGTGAAGGCCTCCTCGAGTACGTCGGTCCGCTCGTCGACACCCACGTGCACGAGAAGCCGCTCTCGATCGCGCTCCGCGAGATCAACGCGGGTCTGCTGACGTCCGAGGCCATCGAGGGCCCCGCGCAGTAAGCAGGCGGTACAGACGCACGTTCACCACCGGCCCGGCGGTCCTCACCGCCGGGCCGGTGGTGTGTCCGGGGCCGGACCCGCCGGAGACACTCCGGCACTGTGAGGCAGCATGGAGCCGACACGTCACGAGGCCGCCGAGGGCCTGGTGCGCGGAGACACGAGTGCGGGGAGACGCAGTGGACAAGCCGAGGGTCGTCCTGGGGGTCAGCGGAGGCATCGCCGCGTACAAGGCGTGCGAGCTGCTGCGCCGGCTGACAGAGTCCGGCCATGACGTGCGGGTCGTACCGACCGCCGCGTCCCTGAACTTCGTCGGGGCCGCCACCTGGTCGGCCCTCTCCGGGAACCCCGTGTCGACCGAGGTCTGGGACGGCGTGCACGAGGTGCCGCACGTGCGCATCGGCCAGGGGGCCGATCTCGTCGTGGTCGCACCCGCCACCGCGGACATGCTGGCCAAGGCCGCCCACGGCCTCGCCGACGACCTCCTCACCAACACGCTCCTCACCGCCCGCTGTCCGGTCGTCTTCGCGCCCGCCATGCACACCGAGATGTGGGAGCACCCCGCCACCCAGGAGAACGTCGCCACGCTGCGCCGTCGCGGGGCCGTCGTCGTCGAGCCCGCCGTCGGCCGGCTCACCGGCGTCGACACCGGCAAGGGCAGGCTGCCGGACCCGGTGGAGATCTTCGAGGTCTGCCGGCGCGTCCTGACCCGGGGCCCCGGCACCCCCGACCTCGCCGGGCGACACGTGGTGATCAGCGCGGGCGGCACCCGTGAACCCCTCGACCCGGTCCGCTACCTGGGCAACCGCTCCTCGGGCAAGCAGGGCTACGCGCTCGCGCGCACCGCCGTCGCCCGGGGCGCCAGGGTGACGCTGGTCGAGGCCAACACGGGCTTCCCCGACCCGGCCGGAGCCGACGTCCGCCACGCCGGGACGGCCCTGCAGTTGCGGGAGGCCGTGCTGAAGGCCTCGGCCGACGCCGACGTGGTGGTGATGGCGGCGGCGGTGGCGGACTTCCGTCCGGCCGAGTACGCCACCGGCAAGATTAAGAAGAGGGACGGCCAGGAGCCCGCGGCCGTCGCCCTCGTCCGCAACCCCGACATCCTCGCCGAGGTCGCCGCGGAACGCGCCCGCCCGGGGCAGATCGTCGTCGGCTTCGCGGCCGAGACGGACGACGTCCTCGCCAACGGCCGCGAGAAGCTGCTCCGCAAGGGGTGCGACCTGCTCGTCGTCAACGAGGTGGGGGAGCGCAAGACCTTCGGGTCGGAGGAGAACGAGGCGGTCGTACTGGCGGCGGACGGGGCCGAGACCGCTGTGCCGTACGGGCCCAAGGAAGCGCTCGCCGACACGGTGTGGGACCTGGTTGCGGCCCGGTTCCGCTAGATTGCGCATCCGGATCCGGTGGAACGGTAATCCTGGAAGAAAGCCCATAACTTGCACCCGAAGGGAGGGGTTATCGTACCGTCGTCAACAGTGCCGCAGGTCACAGACCTCCCAAAGGGCGAGACGTGTGGCCCATTCACCGGATGCGACCGATAAACTGGTCGACGGAATGTGCCGGGCGCAGCTCCCGGCCGTCCACCAATGATCAGCCAGCAGCCGCTGCAACCCCAGGGAGCGATGTGTCCCGCCGCCTCTTCACCTCGGAGTCCGTAACCGAGGGTCACCCCGACAAGATCGCTGACCAGATCAGCGACACGATTCTCGACGCGCTCCTGCGCGAGGACCCTTCCTCGCGCGTCGCCGTGGAGACCTTGATCACCACTGGTCTGGTGCACGTCGCGGGTGAGGTCACGACCAAGGCCTACGCCGACATCCCCAACCTCGTGCGCAACAAGGTGCTGGAGATCGGATACGACTCCTCCAAGAAGGGCTTCGACGGTGCCTCCTGCGGCGTCTCGGTGTCCATCGGTGCACAGTCCGCGGACATCGCCCAGGGCGTCGACACCGCTTACGAGAAGCGTGTCGAGGGTTCCTCGCCGAGGGGCGAGGACGACGAGCTCGACAAGCAGGGCGCCGGCGACCAGGGCCTGATGTTCGGGTACGCCTGCGACGAGACCCCCGAGCTGATGCCGCTGCCGATCTACCTGGCGCACCGGCTCTCCCGCAGGCTGTCCGAGGTGCGCAAGAACGGGACCATCCCGTACCTGCGCCCCGACGGCAAGACCCAGGTCACCATCGAGTACGACGGCGACAAGGCCGTCCGCCTCGACACGGTCGTCGTCTCCTCGCAGCACGCCTCGGACATCGACCTGGACTCGCTGCTCGCCCCCGACATCCGTGAGTTCGTCGTGGAGCACGTCCTGTCGCAGCTCGTCGGCGACGGCATCAAGCTGGACACCGAGGGCTACCGCCTGCTGGTGAACCCGACCGGCCGCTTCGAGATCGGCGGCCCGATGGGCGACGCCGGCCTGACCGGTCGCAAGATCATCATCGACACCTACGGCGGCATGGCGCGGCACGGTGGCGGCGCCTTCTCCGGCAAGGACCCGTCCAAGGTCGACCGCTCGGCCGCGTACGCCATGCGCTGGGTCGCCAAGAACGTCGTCGCCGCGGGTCTCGCCACCCGCTGCGAGGTCCAGGTCGCCTACGCGATCGGCAAGGCCGAGCCGGTGGGTCTGTTCGTCGAGACCTTCGGCACCGCCGCCGTCGAGACGGAGAAGATCGAGCACGCCATCGGCGAGGTCTTCGACCTGCGCCCGGCCGCGATCATCCGCGACCTCGACCTGCTCCGCCCGATCTACGCCCAGACCGCGGCGTACGGCCACTTCGGCCGCGAGCTCCCCGACTTCACCTGGGAGCGCACCGACCGCGTGGACGCGCTGCGCGCGGCGGCGGGCCTGTAGTACCTCGTTTCGTCGTCCTTCACGCCGGGGCCCGGACACCAGCACGCGGTGTCCGGGCCCCGGCGCGTCCCCGGCAGCGGCGGACCCCGCCGCGACCGGGCCCGGTCGCCCGTGCCGTGCCGCCGTCCGGCCCCGCTGTCGGTGGCGTCTGGTAGGAATTCAGCTGTGAGCAGCGACAACGAGCGTCCCGACGGGCCCGGACCGGGGGCACCGGAGCAGCTTGCGCTCATCCGGGAGACGGTGCGCAAGGCCGAGGTGCCGCGTGCCAAGCCCAGGACCTGGCGGGGAGCGGCTCTCGCCGGGGAGCTGCCGGTCGCCCGTGTCCTGGTGAACAAGGGCGCGCTCCACCTCGATCAGTACTTCGACTACGCCGTCCCCGAGGAACTCGACGCCGACGCGCAGCCAGGGGTGCGGGTGCGGGTGCGCTTCGGAGCCGGCGGGCGCCAGGTCCGCGGCGGGAGGCGCGAGGGCGGCGGGCTCATCGACGGCTTCCTGATCGAGCGCCGTGCCTCGTCCGACTACCAGGGCGCCCTCGCGGCCCTCGCCTACGTCGTCTCCCCCGAGCAGGTGCTCGGCCCGGAGCTGCTGGAGCTCTCGCGCGCCGTCGCCGACCGTTACGCCGGAAGCCTCGCGGACGTGCTCCAGCTCGCCGTGCCGCCCAGGAACGGCCGCGCGGAGTCCAAGCCGTCGCCGTCGCCGCTGCCCCCGCCTCCCGTCCCCTCGCCCGGAACCTGGGAGCGGTACGCCCAGGGGCCCGCGTTCCTGCGTGCCCTGAGCGAAGGCGGCGCGCCGCGAGCCGTGTGGACGGCGCTCCCCGGACCGCACTGGCCCGAGGAGATCGCCCGCGCGACGGCCGCGACGCTCGCCTCCGGCCGGGGCGCGCTCGTCGTCGTACCGGACGGGAGGAGCGCGGGGCGGGTCGACGCCGCGCTGACCGCGCTGCTGGGGGAGGGGCGCCACGCGCTGTTGACCGCCGACTCCGGCCCCGAGAAGCGCTACCGCCAGTGGCTCGCGGTCCGCAGGGGCTCCGTGCGCGCGGTGGTGGGCACCAGGGCCGCGATGTTCGCCCCGGTCGCCGACCTGGGTCTGGTGGCCGTGTGGGACGACGGCGACTCCAGCCACAGCGACGACAACGCCCCCTTCCCGCACGTCCGGGAGGTCTTGGAGCTGCGGGCCGCCCACGGCCGGTGCGCGTTCCTGCTGGGCGGGACGAACTGCACGGTGGAGGCCGCCCAGCTGGTCGAGAGCGGCTGGGCCCTGCCCCTGCGAGCCGACCGCGACCAGCTGCGGATCGCGGCACCACTCGTGCGCACGGTCGGCGACGGGGAGCTCGCGCGGGACGGCGCCGCCCGCTCCGCGCGGCTGCCCAGCCTGGCCTGGCAGACCGTACGTGACGGGCTGCGCAGCGGTCCGGTGCTCGTCCAGGTGCCCCGTCGGGGGTACGCACCACGGCTGGCCTGCGAGCGCTGCCGCGAACCGGCGCGCTGCGCCCACTGCGCGGGCCCGCTCCAGGCACCGGACCAGCGGGATCTCGACTGCGCCTGGTGCGGTCGGGCCGAGACGGCCTGGAGCTGTACCGCCTGCGGCGGCCGGCGGCTGCGTGCGCAGATCGTCGGGGCCCGGCGGACCGCTGAGGAGCTCGGGCGCGCGTTTCCCGCGGTTCCGGTGCGGACGTCGGGCCGGGACCACGTGCTGGACTCCGTGCCGGACCAGCCTGCCCTGGTGGTCAGCACACCCGGGGCCGAGCCGGTGGCCGAGGGCGGTTACGCGGCCGCCCTGCTGCTGGACGGCTGGGCGATGGTGGGGCGGCCGGACCTGCGGGCGGGGGAGGAGGCGCTGCGGCGCTGGACCGCCGCCGCCGCACTGGTGCGAGGCCAGCCGGAGGGGGGCACCGTGGTGATCGTGGCCGAGCCGACCCTGCGGCCCGTCCAGGCGCTGGTCCGCTGGGATCCGGTCGGCCACGCCCGCCGCGAGCTGGCGGAGCGCGCCGAACTAGGCTTCCCGCCCGTGTCCAGGATGGCCTCGGTGGCAGGTCCGCGCGAGGCGGTGGCCGCCTACCTCGCCGGTGCGGAACTCCCGGCCGAGGCGGAGGTGCTCGGGCCCGTCCCGGTGCAGCGACCCGCACCCGGCAGGCCCCGCAGGCAGGGTGACGGCCCACCCGGCGAGACCTGGGAGCGGGCGCTGATCAGGGTCCCGCCGGGCCGCGGAGCGGCGTTGGCGGCCGCGCTCAAGGTCGCGCAGGCGGCCAGGACCGCACGCGGCACCGGGGACCCCGTGCGGATCAGGATCGACCCGCCGGACATCGGCTGACCGGGACACCGGCCGGCCCGGACGTCCGCCGACCCGCAAATCGTCCGACCCGGACAGCGGTCGATCAGGCCGGAACGGTCCGCGCCGTCCGCCACGTGCCCGCGCCCGGACCTCGGCCCGGCGCGGGCACGTGGGCGGACGCTCCGGTCGGCCCGCCCGCGGTCAGCCGTTGCGCGGGCCGGGGAAGGCTCCCGGGCGCAGGTCCTCGCGCGGACGGTCCGACGGCTGGGGCGGCATGGAACGGGCGGCGGGCACGGCCGGTACCGCCGAGTCCGCCGGCAGGGGGGCAGGGCGGCTCGCCGTCTCCGAGGTCTCCGCCGCACCCGGCTGCGGGGTGTTCCTGCGCGCGCCGTAACGGCGGTGCACCGCCTGCTTGGTGACACCGAGCGCGGAGCCCACCGCGTCCCACGAGAAGCCGAGCGAGCGGTCGAAGTCAACCGCCGCGGTGACGAGTGTCTCGACGCTGTCCCGCAGTTCCTGGGCGAGCCGGACCGTGGGTGCCGGCGCCCTGCCGTAGACGACGAAGCCCGCGGACGGGCCGGAGCGGCGCGGACGGTAGACGTTGCCCAGCTGCGCAGTGAGGGTACGCAGGGCGTCCACCTGCCGCCGGACCCGCTCGATGTCCCGCACCAACAGGTGGAGACTGGCACGCGCTTGGGCGTCGTGGGTTGCGTGGTCGGCCATGAAGAAGCCTCTCGAACCGGCGTTGAAAGGGATCGGACCGCGCGGTGGCGGCCCACTTCGGTCAATCTCACTTGACCAACGCGTCACCCGGCCATGTGGTCACGCAACAGGGGCGTATGCGCAACTGTGAGGGGCGCACGGGCGGGCGTACGCCCCCCGGCCGCGGGCTCTAGGATGGTGTGCTGCTCGCCACGTACATCCGGCCCGAGAGGCAGTGCGCCACCCATGAAGCTCGTCTTCGCAGGT
Organism: Streptomyces sp. NPDC049970; assembly: GCF_040660235.1. Taxonomy (NCBI): domain Bacteria; kingdom Bacillati; phylum Actinomycetota; class Actinomycetes; order Kitasatosporales; family Streptomycetaceae; genus Streptomyces; species Streptomyces sp. NPDC049970. The sequence continues at coordinate 227,878 of NZ_JBFALP010000007.1, forward strand.
ACCCCCGAGGTCGCCGTTCCCGCTCTGGACGCGCTGATCGCCTCCGACCGCCATGAGGTCGCCGCGGTGGTCACCCGCCCCGACGCGCCCGCCGGACGCGGCCGCAGGCTGGTGGCCAGCCCGGTGGCCGAGCGCGCGGAGGAGGCGGGGATCGAGGTGCTCAAGCCCGTCAAGCCGCGCGACGAGGACTTCCTGGCGCGGCTGCGGGAGATCGCGCCGGACTGCTGCCCCGTCGTCGCCTACGGGGCGCTGCTGCCGAAGACCGCGCTGGACGTGCCCACCCGTGGCTGGGTCAATCTGCACTTCTCGCTGCTGCCCGCCTGGCGCGGGGCCGCGCCGGTCCAGCACGCGGTCATGGCCGGGGACGAGGTCACCGGAGCCTCGACCTTCCTGATCGAGGAGGGTCTCGACTCGGGGCCGGTGTACGGGGTGCTGACCGAGGAGGTCCGCCCCACCGACACCAGCGGTGACCTCCTCACCCGGCTCGCCTTCGCGGGCGCGGGACTGCTCGCGGCGACCATGGACGGCATCGAGGACGGCACCCTGCACGCGGTGCCGCAGCCCACCGGAGGGATCACCCTCGCACCCAAGATCACCGTGGAGGACGCCGAGGTCCGTTGGTCGGAGCCCGCGTTGCGCGTCGACCGCGTGGTGCGCGGATGCACCCCCGCCCCCGGTGCGTGGACCCTCTTCCGCGGGGAGCGCCTCAAGCTGGTCCAGGCCGTGCCGGTCCTGGACCGCACCGACCTGGCCCCGGGAGAGCTGTCGGTGGGCAAGAACAACGTCTACGCGGGCACCGGTTCGCACGCGGTGGAGCTCCTCTGGGTCCAGCCGCAGGGCAAGAAGCCGATGCGGGCCGCCGACTGGGCCCGAGGCGTGCGCATCGCCCACGGGGAGCTGCTGGGCCTCTGAGGCCGCGGGGAGCTGCTGCGTCTCCGAGGCCGCGGCAGGCGGCCGGCCCCGGCACCCCCGGACGGAGGCACCGGCCGTCGGTGCCGGACCATCGGGACCCTCAGGGCCGGGCGGCCGGGCCGGGCGACGTACGCTGGACGGGTTCGCCCCCTCACCATCAGCGGAGCACCTTTCACGTGAACGACCAGCAGCGTCGCCGTCCCTCCAAGCCCCACCGCCGTCCCCAGAAGGACCCGGTGCGCTTCCTCGCCTTCGAGGCGCTGAGGGCGGTCGACGAACGGGACGCGTACGCCAACCTCGTCCTCCCCCCGCTGCTGAAGAAGGCACGCGCCAAGGGCGACTTCGACGGCCGGGACGCGGCGCTGGCCACCGAGCTGGTCTACGGCACCCTGCGTCGCCAGGGCACGTACGACGCGATCGTCGCCGCCTGCGTCGACCGTCCGCTGCGCGAGGTCGACCCGCCGGTGCTCGACGTACTCAACATGGGCGTCCACCAGCTGCTCGGCACCCGGATCCCCACGCACGCGGCGGTCTCCGCGAGCGTGGAGCTGGCGCGGGTGGTGCTCGGCGAGGGGCGCGCCAAATTCGTCAACGCGGTGCTGCGCAAGGTCACGGCCCACGACCTCGACGCCTGGGTGGAGCGTGTGGCCCCCTCCTACGACGAGGACGCGGAGGCGAACCTCTCCATCGTCCACTCCCACCCACGCTGGATCGTCTCCGCGCTGTGGGACGCCCTCGGCGGCGGTCGCGCCGGGATCGAGGACCTGCTGGAGGCGGACAACGAACGGCCCGAGGTGACGCTGGTCGCCCGCCCCGGCCGCTCGACCACCGACGAGCTGCTGTCGGCCCTCGGCGAGGAGAACGGCCTTCCCGGCCGCTGGTCCCCGTACGCCGTGCGGATGGCGGAGGGCGGCGAACCCGGGGCCCTGGCCGCCGTGCGGGACGGCAGCGCGGGCGTCCAGGACGAGGGCAGCCAGCTCGTCGCCGCCGCCCTGGCCGCCGCCCCCGTCGAGGGCGCCGACACCCGGTGGCTCGACGGCTGTGCGGGTCCCGGCGGCAAGGCCGCCCTGCTCGCCGCGCTGGCCGCCGGACGCGGCGCGACGCTGCTCGCCGCGGAGAAGCAGCCGCATCGTGCCCGGCTCGTCGAGCGCGCGCTGGCCGGCAACCCCGGTCCCTACCAGGTGATCACCGCCGACGGCACCAGGCCGCCGTGGCGGCCCGGCTCCTTCGACCGGGTCCTGATGGACGTGCCCTGCTCCGGACTCGGCGCGCTGCGGCGGCGCCCCGAATCCCGCTGGCGGCGCCGCCCGGCCGACCTGGAGAGCTTCGCGCCGCTGCAACGCGGCCTGCTGCGCGAGGCGTTGAAGGCGGTACGGGTCGGTGGGGTCGTCGGCTACGCGACCTGTTCGCCGCACCTCGCGGAGACCAGGGTCGTCGTCGAGGACGTACTCAAGGGGCGCGGCGGGGCGCCCGTCGAGGCGGAGTGGATCGATGCCCGCCCGCTGCTGCCGGGCGTGCCCGCGCTGGGCGAGGGACCCGACGTCCAGCTGTGGCCGCACCTGCACGGCACCGACGCGATGTACCTCGCCCTGCTGCGGCGCACGGCCTGACGCGGCCGGCGCCTCGGCGTCGCCGCCCGGGTCGGGCCGTCAGCGGGGACGGTCGCCCGCGATCGCGACGCGTTCGGCCACCCGCCGGTGCGGGGCGTAGTCGTTCACCGCGTAGTGCTGCGTCGCCCGGTTGTCCCAGAACGCGACGTCACCTGCGCGCCATCCGAAGCGCACCTGGTACTCGGGCACATGCGCCTGCTGGAACAGCAGGCGCAGCATCCGGTCGCTCTCGTCCCGGTCCCAGCCCACGATCCGGGTGGTGAACGAGGTGTTGACGAAGAGCATCCGGCGTCCGGTGGCGGGATGTGTCCGCACCACCGGGTGCTCGACCGGCGGGAAGCGGTCCTGGAAGGGTGCCAGCCGCTCCGCGGGGGTGAACCGTGCGAACCCCGGTACGAAGTCGTGCACCGCCCTCGCCCCTTCGAGACGTTCCTTCACCCGGGGCGGAAGGTTGTCGTAGGCGGCGGCCATGTCGGCCCACATCGTGTCGCCGCCGTACGGGGGGACCTCGCGCACGTGGATAACCGCGCCGAGTGCGGGCCGCTCGCGGAACGTCACATCGGTGTGCCAGACGTTCTCGAAGCCAGGGGTGGTCGTGCGGTCGAAGCGAGCGACCTCCGGATCGTCCCCGGCGGCCAGCAGGGGGTTGGTCTCCAGCTCACCCCAGTTGCGGGCGAAGGCCCGCTGCTCGGCCGAACCGGGGTGCTGCCCACGGAAGAAGAGCACCTTCCACTCCAGCAGCGCCCGGTCGAGCTCCTCGCGTACGCCGGGTGCGAGCGGACGGGTCAGGTCGACACCGCCGACCTCGGCCCCGATGACCGGGCCGAGCGGAACGACGTCGAACAGCGTGTAGGGCCGGTCGGCCTGTCCCGGCGCCAGCCGGCGCAGCTCACGGGGGCCTTCGTACAGGCCGTCCGGAGGCAGCCGGGACGCGCGCAGCGCGGGGCCGGAAGCGGTGGACGTGGTGAGTGACATGGGGACTCCTGTCTGCGTGCGGCGTGCGGGGCCGGCCGCTCGGAACGTCCGGCCCCGTCTCGGCTCAGCGGGCAGCCTCGCGTACCGCCGCGCCGATCTCGGCGCGCAGCGCGGCGTACTCGGGCAGCCCCCGCAGCCCGTCCGGGTCGTCGCTCCCGGTACGCGGCAGCGGGATGGGGACGTCCAGTGCGACGGTACCCGGACCGGCGCTCAGGAGGACCGCCCGCGTACAGAGGAAGACGGCCTCGTCCACCGCCGCGAGGACGGGGCTCTGGAGGGAGACCGCCGGCTCACCCGAGGGGCGGCCGGAAGGCGGGCGGACGACGCCGCACAGTTCTGGAAGCGCTCAGCGCTGCCGGGCCAGGCTCAACAGGAGCAGCTGGTCGCACGGCAGAGATCGATGCTGAGGCGCTCCTTCAGGAACTGGTCGCTGATCACGGTGAGTTTCTAACACAGCCTCAGGGCGCGCACCAGAGGCTGTCCGCGACCTGGTACGGACCGGAGCGGGTCCCAAGGGCTCCGCGGGCCCCACCGGCCCCACGGCGCCGAGGCGGGTGCGGGCCGGGGCCTGTGGGTCCCGGCGTACGGGCCCCACAGGAGTCCGTGGGCGGGCGGGACGGCGGGGGACAGGACGCCGGGGCCGGTGACGCCGGAATCGCGCGACAGGGGACCGGGATCGTACGAACCGTAATGATCCCGTGAGGCTTCGGGGCGCACCGGGGCGGGGGAAGTGGCGCGGAGCATGGCAGGCTTGGGGCATGGCCCAGATCAACCCCAGCATCCTGTCCGCCGACTTCGCGCGTCTCGCAGAGGAGGCGAAGGCCGTCGACGGTGCCGACTGGCTCCATGTGGATGTCATGGACAACCACTTCGTGCCCAACCTCACGCTCGGCGTGCCCGTCGTGGAGGCGCTGAGCAAGGCCACGGACATCCCGCTGGACTGCCACCTCATGATCGAGAACGCGGACGTCTGGGCGCCCCGGTACGTCGAGGCCGGTGCCGGCTCCGTCACCTTCCACGCCGAGGCCGCCGCCGCACCCGTGCGCCTGGCCCGGGAGATCCGGGCGAAGGGTGCCCGCGCCTCCATGGCGCTGAAGCCCGCGACGCCCATCGAGCCGTACGAGGACCTGCTCCCCGAGCTCGACATGCTCCTGATCATGACGGTGGAGCCCGGCTTCGGCGGCCAGGCGTTCCTGGACATCATGCTGCCGAAGATCCGCCGCACCCGTGATCTGATCTCCAAGCACGGTCTTGAGCTGTGGCTGCAGGTCGACGGTGGCGTCTCCGCCGCGACCATCGAGCGGTGCGCCGAGGCCGGTGCCGACGTGTTCGTGGCCGGATCGGCCGTCTACGGGGCCGAGGACCCGGCCGAGGCGGTGCGCGCGCTGCGCGCGCAGGCGGAGACGGCCACGGCCTCCGCACCCTGGGCGTGCGGCCACTGAGACAAGCGTGGATGAACGCGGCCCGACGGGCCGGATCAAGGATCGCCGGATCTGACAGGATGAAGGCGTATCGGGCGTGTGAACAGCAGTGAGGAGATCGCGTTGTCTGGCATCTCGGCGGGTCGGTCAGCCATGCGGATGGGACCCGCTGAGCTGGTGCAGGCGGCGGCCATGGCGCGTCGTTTCTACCTGGAGGGAAAATCCAAGATCCAGATCGCCGAGGAGTTCGGCGTCAGCCGCTTCAAGGTGGCACGGGTCCTGGAGACGGCCCTGGAGCGTGATCTCGTACGCATCGAGATCCGGGTACCGGCGGAGCTGGACGCGGAGCGCTCCGACGCGCTCCGGGCACGCTACGGCCTGCGGCACGCCGTCGTGGTCGAGTCCCCGGCGGAGGAGCAGGACGACGCCGCCGACCCGGAGAACCTCGGTGAGGTGGCGGCCGAGCTCCTCGGCGAGCTGGTGGCCGAGGGCGACGTGCTGGGGCTGGCCTGGGGCCGCTCCACCATCCACATGGCGGCCGCGCTCGACCGGCTGCCGCCGTGCACGGTCGTGCAGCTGACCGGGGTGTACGACGCGGGGACGGCCGAGCGCGGCTCGGTCGAGGCGGTCCGCCGGGCCGCGCAGGTCTCCGGCGGCGAGGCGCACCCGATCTACGCCCCGATGCTGCTGCCCGACCCCGCGACGGCGGCCGCCCTGCGCCACCAGACGGGTATCGCCCGCGCCTTCGAGTACTTCGACAAGGTGACGGTCGCGGCGGTCTCCATCGGGTCCTGGGAACCCGGCATCTCCACCGTCCACGACATGCTCTCGGACGAGGAGCGGGCCCACTACGCGTCGCTCGGCGTGGCCGCGGAGATGTCCGCGCACCTCTTCGACTCGGACGGCCGCCGGGTCGGCCGGGATCTCGGTGAGCGGTGCATCACGGTGGAGGCCGACAGGCTGCGCCGGATCCCCGAGGTCGTGGCCATCGCCGGGGGCCAGCGCAAGGCCGCCGCGATCGGTGCGGTACTGCGATCGGGCCTGGTCACCAGCCTCGTCACGGACACCGCCGCGGCCGACTTCCTCCTGACCGACTCCGCCGCCGGAGAGCGGCCCGCCCTGGAGAGGGCAGACCCCGACGACTGAAAGCGGGTACGGCGGAGGCCGGGCACCCGCGCGGGCGCCCGGCCTCCGCCGTGTTCGGTTCAGGACGCTGTCGGGCCCGCTGTCCGCCCGGCGTGGTCCGCGCCAACGCCGAAGACGGTCTCCTCCAGGTACGCCCCGGGCTCCGAGTACTGGCTGACGTCCGCCGGGTTGTAGCGGGGGGTCTGCCGCGACCAGTCCAGATTGCCGCGCATCCAGCTCCGCATCCCGTCGAGGTACGGCACGAGAACGGCCGACAGCCTCGGGTACATGTCGAGCAGCTCCTCCTCGGCGGTGAGGAAGCGCTCGGTCTCGGTGGCGATCTCGGCGCACACGTGCTCCAGCGCCTGCCGCTCCCCGTGACCGCGATGGTGCCGGACCAGGTGGACGAGGTTGTGGATCTCGCCGAGCACCTGCTCCTTCTCGTAGGAGTAGACGTCGTTCGCCCAGCACACGACGTTGCAGGAGGCTTCCAGGGCCGTGATGAACCGGGGGTCGTTGTGGACCCACTCCGGCGCCTCCACGCCCGCCACGATCTCGATCAGGTCCATGCACACGTGGATCGCCCCGGTGTGCCGCCGCCGGGCGATGTAGGTCGCCTCCGACGGCACGATCCCGTTGGCGCGGTTGCCCGCCTCCCAGGTGGTCGTGGTCGTCAGGTACATCATGAGGTGCCAGACGAAGCGGGCGCGCCAGTGCGGGGCGGCCTGCGGAATCGTGCGTTCCCACAGATCCACCAGGGCGACGAGTGCGGCGGGTGCCCCCTCGCCGGGCCGGGGGCCCGGGGCCGTGCCCTCGACCACGGAGCGCATCCGCTCCACCACGTCGCGTACGCGCTCGGGGCTGCGGCCCAGGTGTCCGTCGTCGAGCTGGTCGTCGACGAGGAAGAGCCAGACGAACCAGTCGGCCACCAGGTCGAGGTGCTCGCTGTCTGCCGTCGGGTAGACCATGCCCACGAAGGCGCCGAAGTCGGCCTGTTCGAAGCGTTGCCTGGCGGACTCCCGGTGTACCAGGCCGGTGTGCCGCGTCCAGGTGTCGAGGTGCTCACGGGTGTGTCCCACATACGGATTGCTCCGCTGGGGGAACGGGCAGAAGATGTCCGGCAGTTTGTTCTCCACAGGCGGATCCCCATCCTCTCCGGTCAAGCACGTGACAGGTGTTCCGGGCCCATCGGCCGCGTTGTCGCTACCTCAGGGACCTGCGAATTTCAAGTTACCTGACACTTTGTCACCCGGTCCAGGGATAGTGATCGCAGAGAGGCGAATCCCGTTCGGGTAGGGTCCGTGGGTAAGGCAGGTTTCCACTTGCCCGGCCCCCGGGCGGTTCCCTTGGAGGAACTGACGAACGCGGGGGTCCTTTGCTGTGTCTTCGTGGAAACGACCTGCACCGTTTCGTATGAAAAAATGGGTGTTATGCGTTTTCTTGAGCCCGGCACCGGTCGTTACACGGCCGCTCCCTCGGTCCCCCACGACCTCACGTACGACGACGTCTTCATGGTCCCCGGCCGCTCGGCGGTCGGGTCCCGGCAGGCCGTGGACCTCTCCTCACCGGACGGCAGCGGCACCACCATCCCCCTCGTCGTCGCCAACATGACCGCGATCGCGGGCCGCCGGATGGCCGAGACGATCGCCCGCCGCGGCGGGCTGGTCGTGATCCCCCAGGACATCCCGATCGAGGTCGTCACCGAGGTCATCGGCTGGGTCAAGAAGCGCCACCTCGTGCTCGACACGCCGATCGTGCTCGCCCCCGGCCAGACCGTCGCCGACGCGCTGTCCCTGCTGCACAAGCGGGCCCACGGTGCCGGCGTCGTCGTGGACGCGGAGAACCGGCCGGTCGGCGTCGTCACCGACCACGACCTGACCGGCGTGGACCGCTTCACCCAGCTGTCCGAGGTCATGACCAAGGACCTGGTCGTGCTGGACGCGTCCATCGACCCGCGCGACGCCTTCAACAGGCTCGACGGTGCCAACCGCAAGCTCGCCCCCGCCGTCGACGCGGACGGCCGGCTCGTCGGCATCCTCACCCGCAAGGCCGCGCTGCGCGCCACGCTCTACACACCGGCCACGGACGCGGGCGGCAGGCTCCGGATCGCGGCGGCCGTGGGGATCAACGGTGATGTGGCGGGCAAGGCCGCACAGCTCATCGAGGCCGGCGCCGACACGCTGGTCGTGGACACCGCGCACGGCCACCAGGAATCCATGATCAGCGCGGTCGCCGCCGTGCGCGCGCTGAACCCGTCCGTACCGGTCGTCGCGGGCAACGTCGTCGCCGCCGAGGGCGTGCGCGACCTGATCGAGGCCGGCGCCGACATCGTCAAGGTCGGTGTGGGACCCGGTGCCATGTGCACCACGCGCATGATGACCGGTGTCGGCAGGCCGCAGTTCTCCGCCGTACTGGAGTGTGCGGCCGAGGCGAGGAAGCACGGCAAGCACGTCTGGGCGGACGGCGGTGTCCGGCACCCGCGCGATGTCGCCATGGCGCTCGCCGCCGGTGCGTCCAACGTCATGATCGGGTCCTGGTTCGCCGGCACGTACGAGTCACCCGGTGACCTCCAGCAGTCAGCCGACGGGCGGTACTACAAGGAGTCCTTCGGGATGGCCTCGGCGCGCGCGGTGAAGAACCGCACCTCGGACGAGTCCGCCTACGACCGCGCCCGCAAGGGGCTGTTCGAGGAGGGCATCTCCACGTCGCGGATGTTCCTCGACCCGGGCCGTCCCGGTGTGGAGGACCTGATCGACTCGATCATCGCCGGCGTCCGCTCCTCCTGCACCTACGCGGGTGCCGCCTCGCTCGAGGAGTTCTCGGAGAAGGCCGTCGTGGGCGTGCAGAGCGCCGCCGGCTACGCCGAGGGCAAGCCGCTGCACGCCAGCTGGAGCTGAGCCCCCGGGCCGCTGACGCCCCGTGCAGAAGGTGCCCCTCCCGGGTGTACGAGCCGGAAGGGGCACCTTCGCGTGCACGGACCCGAAGGCTTCGCCACGGCCGTTCGACTTCGTGTCCGGGCGTTCCTTTTCACCCTCAACTCAGTGGAAGAATCAGTAATATGAGTGTCCGTCAACCACCCGCTCCTCTGCGGTAAGGGATCTCATGTCCTCCTTCTTCACCGACCTGGCCCAGCAGTACGTCGACGGCGAGTGGAGGCAGGGGAAGGGGTCCTGGGACATCATCGACTTCAACCCGTACGACGGGGAGAAGCTCGCGTCGATCACCGTCGCCACGTCCGACGAGGTCGACCAGGCGTACCGGGCCGCGGAGCGCGCCCAGCAGGGGTGGGCCGACACCAACCCCTACGCCCGCAGGGCGGTCCTGGAGAAGGTGCTGCGGATCGTCGAGGAGCGGGAGGCCGAGATCGGCGAGGCGATCGTCGCGGAGCTCGGCGGCACCCTGCTGAAGGCCGGGTTCGAACTGCACCTGGCCAAGGAGTTCCTGCGCGAGGCGGCGCGGCTCGCGCTGCGCCCGGGCGGGCAGATCCTCCCCTCGCCCACCGAGGGCAAGGAGAACCGTGTCTACCGGGTGCCCGTCGGCGTGGTCGGTGTCATCAGCCCCTTCAACTTCCCCTTCCTGCTGTCCCTCAAGTCGGTCGCGCCCGCTCTGGCCCTCGGCAACGCCGTCGTCCTCAAGCCCCACCAGAACACCCCGGTCTGCGGCGGCACGCTGATCGGCAAGCTCTTCGAGGACGCCGGGCTGCCCGCCGGACTGCTGAACGTCGTGGTCACCGACATCGCCGAGATCGGCGACACGCTCATCGAGCACCCCGTCCCGCAGGTCATCTCCTTCACCGGCTCCGACAGGACCGGCCGTCACGTCGCGACGGTCTGCGCGTCCAACTTCAAGCGCGCCGTGCTCGAACTGGGCGGCAACAGCGCACTGATCGTCCTGGACGACGCCGATGTGGACTACGCCGTGGACGCGGCCGTCTTCAGCCGCTACGTCCACCAGGGCCAGGTCTGCATGGCGGCCAACCGGATCCTGGTAGACCGTGCGGTGGAGCGGGAGTTCACCGAGAAGTTCGTCGCCAAGGTCGCCTCCCTGCGCGTCGGGGACCCGGCCGACCCCGCCACCCACATCGGCCCGCTGATCAACTCCTCGCAGGCCGACGCGGTGTCCAAGCTCGTCGACGAGACCGTCGAGGCGGGCGCCACGGCGCTGCTGCACGGCCGCGCCGACGGGAATCTCGTCAGCCCCTCGGTGCTGACCGGACTCGCCCCCGACTCGCCCGTCCTGCACCAGGAGATCTTCGGGCCCGTCGCCCTCCTCGTCCCCTTCGACGGCGAGGACGAGGCCGTGCGCATCGCCAACGACACCCCGTACGGGCTGAGCGGTGCCGTCCACACCGGCGACATCGAGCGCGGGGTACGGGTGGGGCAGCGGATCCGCACCGGCATGATCCACATCAACGACGGCACGGTGCACGACGAGCCCGTCGTCCCCTTCGGCGGGGAGAAGAGCTCGGGCCTCGGACGGTTGAACGGCGATTCGATGATCGAGGCGTTCACCACCCAGAAGTGGATCTCGGTCCAGCACGGACGCTCGCGGTTCCCCTTCTGACCGGCCGCGCTCCGCGGTGGGCGCGCCCCGCGCGGGGGTGCGCGTGGTCTACTTCGGGGGCGGCACCTGCCGCCCCCGAATCGTCCCCCGCAGAGAATTGATCCACCCGAAGTGCGCCTGAACGACCTCGACGAACGCATCGTCCACGCCCTCGCCGAAGACGCCCGCCGCTCCTACGCCGACATCGGCGCGCTCATCGGCCTCTCCGCGCCCGCGGTCAAGCGCCGTGTGGACCGGCTGCGCGCCGAAGGCGCCATCACGGGCTTCACCGTGCGGGTCGACCCGGCGGCGCTCGGCTGGGAGACCGAGGGCTTCATCGAGATCTACTGCAGTCGCAACACCGCCCCCGAGGCGATCAAGCGGGGCCTCGCCGCCTATCCGGAGGTCGTGTCCGCCTCCACCGTGACGGGCGACGCCGACGCGATCGTGCAGGTCTTCGCCGCGGACATGCGCCACTTCGAGCAGGTACTGGAACGCATCGCGGGGGAGCCGTACGTGGAGCGGACGAAGTCCGTGCTCGTGCTGTCCCCGCTCCTGCGGCGCTACTCCTCGGCCCCTCCGGCCTGACGACGGGCCCTCGGGTCCGGTGCGGGGCCGTCCGGGTCGGAGGTCCTCCCGCCCGACCACGCGCGGTCCCCGCCGACGGCTGCGGACCGGTTCCGGCGACGGCCGGCGCCGAGACCGAGATCACTCGTTTGACCTGCGGAAACGCCCTACGCAACGAATCGCCGCGGCAGCGGCTCCGCACGCAACGGATCGACGGTGGACGCGCAACATCCGCGCCTTGTCCGGTGCGATCCCCGCGCCGTACCTTCGATACGTCTCCCCGCTCAACCCGCCCCGCCGAGGTCAGCCATGCCACCGTTGCGCACCGCCCTGCTCCAGAGCTCCGGACGACCCGGTGCCGTCGCCGAGAACCTGAAGGTGCTGGACGAGGCCGCCGCGCGGGCCGCCGACGCGGGCGCCCGGCTGCTGGTCTCGCCCGAACTGTTCCTGACCGGGTACGCCGTCGGCGACGCCGTCCCCGAGCTGGCAGAGCCCGCCGACGGGCCCGGTGCGCGAGCGGTCGCGGAGATCGCCGTACGCCACGGGCTCGCCGTCCTGTACGGCTACCCGGAACGCGACGGCGACCGGATCTTCAACGCCGCCCAGCTCGTCGGCCCCGACGGCAGCCCGCTCGCCGGCTACCGCAAGACCCACCTCTTCGGCCCCTTCGAGCGGAAGTGGTTCACCCCCGGTGACGTACCCGTCGTCCAGGCCGAGCTGGACGGCGTACGGATCGGGCTGCTGATCTGCTACGACGTCGAGTTCCCCGAGAACGTGCGCGCGCACGCCCTGGCCGGGACCGAGCTGCTGCTCGTGCCCACCGCGCTGATGCACCCCTTTCCCTTCGTCGCCGAATCCGTCGTCCCGGTCCGCGCGTTCGAGAGCCAGATGTACATCGCCTACGTCAACAGGACGGGCACGGAAGGTGAGTTCGAGTTCACCGGACTGAGCTGCCTCGCCGGACCCGACGGCACGGTCCGCGCCCGGGCCGGCCGGGGCGACGACTTCGTCCTCGGGGACGTCGACCCGGAGTACCTCACCGCCTCGCGCGCCGCCAACCCGTATCTGCGAGACCGCCGCCCCGCCCTGTACCGCTCCCTCGCCTGAGCCCCCGCCCCGCCCTGAGCCACCCCCATTCGCAAGGAGTCCGTACCCCATGACGTCCACGGTGCCCAACGCCGTCCCGCACTCCGACGCGCAGCAGCCGCCGATCACCATGTTCGGGCCGGACTTCCCCTACGCGTACGACGACTTCCTCGCCCACCCCGCGGGCATCGGACAGATCCCGGCGACCGGGCACGGGACCGAGGTCGCCGTCATCGGCGGCGGGCTCTCCGGCATCATCGCGGCGTACGAACTCATGAAGATGGGTCTGAGGCCCGTCGTCTACGAGGCGGACCGGATCGGCGGGCGGCTGCGCACCGTCGGCTTCGAGGGCTGCGAACCCTCACTGACCGCCGAGATGGGCGCCATGCGCTTCCCGCCCTCGTCCACGGCGCTCCAGCACTACATCGACCTCGTGGGCCTGGAGACCCGGCCGTTCCCCAACCCGCTCTCCCCGGCCACCCCGTCGACCGTCGTCGACCTCAAGGGCGAGTCCCACTACGCGCGGACCATCGACGACCTGCCCCCGGTGTACCGCGAGGTGATGGACGCCTGGAACTCCTGCCTGGAGGAGGGTGCCGACTTCTCCGACATGAACCGTGCCATGCGCGAGCGCGACGTGCCGCGCATCCGGGAGATCTGGGCGAGGCTCGTCGAGAAGCTCGACGACCAGACCTTCTACGGCTTCCTCTGCGGTTCGGACTCCTTCGCCTCCTTCCGGCACCGCGAGATCTTCGGCCAGGTCGGCTTCGGAACCGGAGGCTGGGACACCGACTTCCCGAACTCGATCCTGGAGATCCTGCGCGTCGTCTACACCGAGGCCGACGACCACCACCGCGGCATCGTCGGCGGCAGCCAGCAACTGCCGCTGCGCCTTTGGGAGCGCGAGCCGCAGAAGCTCGTCCACTGGCCGCTCGGCACGTCGCTCTCCTCCCTGCACGACGGGCAGCCGCGTAGCGCCGTCACCCGGCTGGACCGCACGGCCGGCAACCGGATCACTGTCACCGACGCCACCGGCGACATCCGCACCTACGGTGCCGCGGTCTTCACCGGACAGTCGTGGCTGCTGCTCTCCAAGATCGCCTGCGACGACGCGCTCTTCCCGATCGACCACTGGACGGCGATGGAGCGCACCCACTACATGGAGTCGTCCAAGCTGTTCGTGCCGGTCGACCGCCCCTTCTGGCTCGACAAGGACGCCACCACCGGCCGGGACACCATGTCCATGACGCTCACGGACCGGATGACCCGGGGGACGTACCTCCTCGACGACGGACCGGACAGGCCGGCCGTGATCTGTCTCTCCTACACGTGGTGCGACGACAGCCTGAAGTGGCTGCCGCTGTCCCCGAGGGAGCGCATGGACGTCATGCTCAAGTCGCTCGGTGAGATCTATCCGGGCGTCGACATACGCAAGCACGTCATCGGCAACCCCGTGACCGTCTCGTGGGAGAACGAGCCCTACTTCATGGGCGCGTTCAAGGCCAACCTGCCCGGCCACTACCGCTACCAGCGGCGCCTGTTCACCCACTTCATGCAGGACCGGCTGCCCGCCGACAAGCGGGGCCTGTTCCTCGCGGGCGACGACATCTCCTGGACGGCGGGCTGGGCCGAGGGCGCCGTGCAGACGGCGCTGAACGCCGTCTGGGGCGTGATGGCCCAGTTCGGCGGGGCGACCGACCCCACGAACCCCGGGCCGGGCGACGTCTTCGACGAGATCGCCCCCGTCGAGCTCCCGGAGGGCTGAGCCGGAGGCCCCCGGGCACCAGGGCGCCCGCCGGGCCCGCGTCGGCCGGGCGGTCGCACGCGCGGTCCGTGTGCCGGGGGCGATTCGGATGATCGGCTGAACGTCTTGTACTTTTCTCCGGGGCTTTCGTGAACGGAGAGTACAAAATGGCGGGTTTCGGCTGGAAGCTGCACGGGGACGGTCGGCACCTGAAACCGGGTGAGATCGTCAGGCCGGACGAGCGGCTCACCTGGACCCGGACGATCGGGCTCGGCGCCCAGCACGTGGTGTCGATGATCGGGGCCTGTTTCGTCGCCCCCGTGCTCATGGGCCTGAACCCCAGCCTCGGACTCATGGCCTCGGGAGTGGCCACCCTGCTCTTCCTCGTCATCACACGAGGCCGCGTCCCCAGCTACCTCGGCTCCTCGCTCTCCTTCGTCGGCGTCGCCGCGGTCATCGGCAGTCAGGGGGGCGGCCCCGCCGAGGTGACCGGCGCGCTGTTCGTCGTGGGCCTCGCGCTCACGGTGGTCGGCATCGTGGTGCAGCGCCTCGGCGCCAGGATCATCCACGCGGTGCTCCCGCCCGCGGTCACCGGCGCCGTCGTCATGCTGATCGGCTTCAACCTCGCCCCCGTCGCGGCGGGTACCTACTGGCCGCAGGACCAGTGGACCGCGCTGGCCACGATGCTGTTCACCGGCCTGGCCCTGGTGGTGCTGCGAGGCTTCCTGTCACGCATCGCGATCTTCCTCGGCCTGGTCTTCGGTTACGCACTCTCCTGGATCCTCGACCTCACGCTGGGCAGGATCCACTCCGCCGACGGCAGCGGCAAGGTCGTCGACCACTGGCGCCTCGACCTGACCCCGGTCAAGGAGGCCGACTGGCTCGGCTTCCCCGATCTGCACGGTCCCTCCTTCAGCGCCTCCGCGATCGTCGTCGCCCTGCCCGTCCTGATCGCCCTGGTCGCCGAGAACACCGGGCACATCAAGGCGGTCGGCGAGATGACCGGCGACTCGCTCGACGACCGGCTCGGTACCGCCATCGCCGCCGACGGAGCGGCCACCATGGTCTCCACGGTCGCCGGCGGCCCGGCCACCACCACGTACGCCGAGAACATCGGCGTCATGGCCGCCACCCGCGTCTACTCGACCGCCGCATACATGTGTGCCGCGTTCTTCGCCCTGCTGTTCGGCCTCTGCCCGAAGTTCGGCGCGTTCGTCGTCGCCATCCCGGGCGGCGTCCTCGGCGGTATCACCGTCATCCTCTACGGCATGATCGGCCTGCTCGGGGCCCAGATCTGGATCCGCAACAGGGTCGACTTCAGCCAGCCGCTCAACCTGATCCCCGCGGCGGCCGGTGTCATCGTCGGAATCGGTGGAGTGAGCATCAAGTTCACCGACGACTTCGAGCTCAACGGCATCGCCCTCGGCACCCTCCTGGTGCTCACCGGCTACCACGCCCTCCGCCGGCTCGCCAAGGCCTCCGGCACCTACCAGCCGGCGCTCCTCGACGCCGGGGCGACGGAGTACGACGACGAGCCCGGGAAGCGGCCGGACCCGGCGTAGCACCCGGGCGCGGGCGGGAGCCGGCGCGGCTCCCGCCCGCGCCCGCACTACGCCCCGGTGTCCGCCGCCACGGACTCCCACAGCCTCACGGTCACCTCGTCCAGCCGGTCGAACCGCTGCGTGATCCGGTTCAGCACCGACGCGGAGGACGTCGCCTCGTAGCGCAACGCCAGCACACCCATCGCCTCCCAGTGCCGCACCGCCTCCTCGTGCAGGGCGAGGCTGCCCTCCGACGCTCCCGCGGCGTGCAGCGAGGAGGACATCAGTTTCAGACTGGGCACCGCGTAGAGGACCGAGGCGTGGTGGAACAGACGGCGGGCGCCGCGGGTGGCGCGCTCGGGTGACCCCGCGAAGCACTCCTCGCACAGTTCCTGGTAGTCGCGGATCGCTTTGCGGAACCGCTCCTCCGCGAAGAACCGCTCCGCCTGACGGGTCAGGGCGCCGCTCAGCCCGGCTCCGGCACCGTCGCTCCCGCCGGGGGACGCGGCCAGGTCGTCGGAGACGGCGTAGAAGAAGCCCATCGCGTCGTGGGCCTCGCTCCTGATGCGGTCGCCCGCCGACCGGACCAGGTCGTCGAGGGTCACCGCGGCCCGGCAGCTGAACGGCTTCAGGTCGACGACGAGGCTGTCGTGCACCTCCACGTGGCTGTGGTCGTCGGCGATCCTGTCGACGACGACCGCGTGCAGGTAGGGGGCGTTCTCGCGGTACACATCGGCGTAGTTCAGGTGGGCCGTGTTGACCCACACGATGACCGCCCTGTGCCGACGCAGGAGCGCTTCGAGCTGCGCGCCTGGAGCGTCGAAGTCGACGGGCTCCTTGTGCACCGTGAACGCCGACCGGGTCATGCCGAGCGCACCGGCCTCCTCCACCGGGAAGATGTACTCCGGGTAGCCGGACTCGTCCAGGCCCGCCTGGAACAGGTAGCCGTCGCCACGCTCGAAGACGGCCTGTTCCTCGACCGCGCGGCCGGCGACGGCGGCGAGGACCGAGTAGCTTCCGGTCAGGCAGTTGACGGCGGTCTGCTCGTACCGCTCGATGATGTGACTGTTCATCGGCTCAGTCCCGCAGTTCGAGCGTGCAGCACTTCACGCTGCCGCCGGCCTTGAGGAGCTCGGTGAGGTCGACCCCGATCGGCTCGAAGCCCCGCTCGGAGAGTTGCCGCGAGAGCTCCGTGGCCGCCTTCGGCAGCAGCACGTGCCGGCCGTCGGAGAGCATGTTCAGGCCGAACACCGCTGCGTCCTCGTCGGTCGCCAGGATCGCGTCCGGGAACATCTCACGCAGCACCGCCTGGCTGCCCTCGGAGAACGCCTGCGGGTAGTAGGCCACTTCGTCCGGCGACAGCACCGCGAGCGCGGTGTCCAGGTGGTAGTACGAGGAGTTCACCAGCTGAAGGCCCGTGACGGGCAGCCCGAAGAACTCCTGTGCCTCGAAGTGCGAGCGCTGGTCGGTACGGAAGCCCGTGCCGGCGAGCAGCCGGCGCCCGACCACCAGGTAGTCGCCCTCGCCCTCGTTGATGTGCTCGGGCCAGCACAGCTCCTCGTACCCCTGCCGCCGGAACCACTCCAGGTAGGCGGGGCCCTCGGCGGTGCGCTCGACGTGTCTGAAACGGGCACCGAACACCTTGCCGTCGACGACGGTCGCGCCGTTGGCCGCGAAGACCATGTCGGGCAGTCCGAGGACGGGGTCTATCTCCAGCACCGTGTGGCCCAGGTCCTGGTACAGGGCGCGAAGCCCCTCCCACTGGCGCAGCGCGAGGGCGCCGTCCACGGGCTTGCCCGGGTGCATCCACGGGTTGATGGAGTAGGTGACGTCGAAGTGGCTGGGGCGGCACATCAGGAACCGGCGCGGGGTCGCCGTGCGGGTCCTGGTCCGTGCGACGGACTGGTTCGCAGTCATGTCTGCTGCTTTCCTGAGTAGGGGAGGGGAGAGGTGCCGTCGCCGCTGTCGACGACGGGTGTGATCCGGGCGACGGCGGCCGCCGTGACGGCGCCGTCCGGGCTGCTCCAGTCGAGGAACCGCCAGCCGGACAGCGAGTCGGGGTCCATGAGGTCGAGCTCGCGCAGTGCGCCGAGTGTCGCCACGCCCACCTTCACCAGGGCCTCCTTGCGCACCCAGAGGCGGAGGAAGGCAGCCGCGGGGTCGGGGTCGGCGCGGACCACGGCGAGTTCGGCGGGTGCGAGCACCCGGGCGGCCACCCGCGGGTCGAACACCGCCCCCGATGCGTCCTCCACATCGACGCCCACGGGGCCCGGACCCGCGGCGGCGGCGACGGCACCGCGGGCGTGGGAGAGGCTGACCCCGACGTCGGGACGGCCCCGCAGGAACGGCCTGCCGTGGTCCTCCGCGCCGCAGTCGTCGCAGATCTGTCCGAGTACGAGGGTGGCCGCGGGCGCGCCCGTGAACCGTGCCGCGCACAGTCTGACCAGCACGTGCGCGGCCACGAAGTCGTCGCGGCGGGGCCCTTCGGGGAGACGGGCGGCGCGCTCCTGTTCGTACGGGGCGAGACGGACCGAGTCCGCGAGAGGCAGGACGTCCGCGGTGGGGCGGACCATCACGAGAGGGCCGGGCGGTCCCGCGGCGGCACGCGCGGCCCGCGCCGCGGCCGATCGCGTGCGGCAGCCCGCGGACGTGTCGGGGCCCTCGCCCGGCAGCCGCGGCAGTCGAGTGAGCACCGCCGGTCCTTCCTTCCTCATGTCGTTCGTCCGGTTGTCCGGGACGGTGCCGGGTGGTGCACGGGGTCAGTGGCCCATGCCGATCCCGCCGTCGACCCGCAGGACCGTGCCGGTGACGTACCCCGCGTCCTCGCCGGTGAGATAGCCGACCGCGGCCGCCACCTCGTCGGACGTGGCCATCCGGCGCATCGGCACCGTCGCCAGCAGACCCTTCCGCTTCTCCTCCGGCATGGCGGCGACCATGTCCGTGTCCGTGTAGCCCGGAGCGACGACGTTGACGGTGATGCCCTGGGCCGCCACCTCCAGCGCCAGCGACCTGGCGAAACCGATGAGACCGGCCTTCGAGGCCGCGTAGTTGGTCTGTCCCACCGCGCCGGAGAGTGCCACGGTCGAGGACATCAGGACGATCCGCCCCCACCGGGCACGCATCATGCCCCGCAGCACCGGCTTGACCCCGTGGAACGCGCTGAGCAGATTGGTGCGCAGCGGTGCCTCGAAGTCCTCGGCGGTCATGGCCGCGAACATCCGGTCCCGGGTGATGCCGGCGTTGAGGACGAGTACCTCCACCGGGCCCAGTTCCTCCTTGACCCGCGCACAGGCCGCGGCCACCGCCTCGGCGTCGGTGACGTCGCACCGCACACCGAACAGCCGCTCGGGCGGATCACCCGTACGGTAACTGACCGCGACCTGGTCCCCGCGGGCGGCCAGATGCCGGGCCACGGCGAGGCCGATGCCGCGGTTCCCACCGAGGACCAGTGCGGTACGGGGCATGTGGTTTCCTTCTCCGTCTCCGGGGCTTCCGACTTCCGACACGGGTTCCGTGCCGGCGGTGTTCGCACGGGGCGGCCTCAACCGCGCGGTCCCGGCGTCGCGTCCCCGAGCGGGTCCAGCGCCTTGGTCACCTGGTCGGCGATCTCGCGGGCCGGGCGGGAGTTCATCATCTCCAGATGGGTGCAGGCGACGCGGTGTTCGACCAGCCGGCCGCCGACGTACGGCACCCATGGTTCACCCACCGGGGCCGTGCGGCCCGGTTCGTCCGCGGCGGTGAAGTGCAGCACGTCGCCGCGGAACCGCTCGGGACGGAACTCGGCCCGCAGCCGGATCAGGTTCTCGACGACTGCCATCAGCCGCTGCGCGTCGGGCACCACCTGGCGCACGGCGGCGGTCTCGGTCTCGATGAGCCGGCGCATCTCCCGGGGTTCCAGCTCCTCGTCGGTGCCGACCATGGCCGTGTCCAGCATGGCGAGCAGTTCGACCTCCTCGCCCTCGGCCTGGAGCCGGGTCGCCAGCGAGTGGGCGACCAGACCACCGAAGGACCAGCCGAGCAGCCGGTACGGCCCGTGGGGGCGTACCGCGCGGACGTGGCGCAGATACTCGTCGAGCAACTCCTCGTAGGAGGAGGGGAGTGCTTCCTCGGAGGCGATACCGCGCGCCTGGAGCGCGTACACCGGCTGGTCCGGGGCGAGCCTGCGCATCAGCGAGGCGTAGCTCCAACTGAGCCCGAATCCGGGGTGGAAGCAGAACAGCGGGGGCCTGCCGCCCTGGGTACGCAGCGGGAGGAGGACGCCGAAGTCGTCGGCCGGGGCACTCGCGGGCGCCGCGCTGTCCGGGCGCAGCCGCTGTGCCAGCCCCTCGACGGTCGGCGTCTCGAAGAGGTCGCGCACGGTCAGCCCGGTACGCAGTTCCGCCCGGATGCGGCCGACGAGCCGGATCGCCATCAGCGAGTGCCCGCCGAGGTCGAAGAAGCTGTCGGTGGCCGACACCTCGGGCAGGCCGAGCGCGTCGGAGAACAGCGCGGCGAGGCCGAACTCCTCGGGGGTGCCGGGGGCCCGGCCCTCCGAGGCTCCGAAGCCGGGGTCGGGCAGCCGGGCGCGGTCGAGCTTTCCGCTGGGCGAGAGCGGCAGCACGTCCAGCGGCACGACCGATGCCGGAACCATGTACTCGGGAAGCAGCCGGGCTGCGGCGGCGCGCAGCCGCGCCGGGTCGGGCGCGGCGCCGGGCGCGGGAGTGACGTAGGCGACGAGCCGGCGTTCGCCGTGCCGGTCCTCGTGCGCCACGACGACGGCCTGCGCCACCTCCGGCCGCTCGGCGAGTACGGCCTCCACCTCGCTCGGCTCGACGCGGAAGCCGCGCAGTTTGACCTGCTGGTCGGAGCGTCCGACGTAGTGCAGCTGTCCGTCGGGACCGCGCAGCACCACGTCGCCGGAGCGGTACATGCGCTCGCCAGGTGCCCCGAAGGGGTCGGTCACGAATCGGGACGCGGTCAGGTCGGGGCGGTTCAGATAGCCCTGCGCCACGCCCGCGCCCGCGATCCAGAGCTCGCCGGGGACCCCGACGGGCACCGGCCGCCCCTTGCCGTCGAGCACGTACAGACGCGTGTTCCGCAGGGGACGGCCGATGGACGGCGTGTCCTCCTCCGGGTCACCCTCGCCGTGCCGCCCGGTGGCCGACGCGCTGGCGTACACGGTGGTCTCGGTGGGGCCGTACGCGTTGACGAGCCGCGCGCCCGGCACGGCGGCCCGCAGCCGCGCGGCCACCTGCGGGGACAGCGCCTCGCCCGCCAGGACGAGATGGCCGGCGCGCAGTTCGCAGCCGCCGTCGGCGATGAGCCTGGCCAGCACCGAGGGGACGCCGCTGACGAGCGTGCCCTGCCATCCGCCCCGTTCGCCTATCTCCAGCAGGTCGCGGACGATCTCGATGCTGCCGCCGTTGAGGAGCGGCCCGAGGATCTCGAACACGGAGACGTCGAAGTTGAGGGAGGTCGCGGCGAGTACCCGGTCCAGTCCGTCACCGAAGGCGTCCGCGGCCCACGCCGCGAGGTTGACGACGTTGCGGTGGGTGACGGAGACCCCCTTGGGGCGGCCCGACGAGCCGGAGGTGAAGATGACGTACGCCGTGTGGTCCGGGGTCACCTCCCGCTCGAACGGGCCGTCTTCGTACGCGTCGAGGGCCTCCGACACCGCGGGGTCGTCCAGCAGGACCAGCGGCGGGGTGCCGTCGCCGGCCGGGAGACTGCCCACCGCGGACGACTCGGTGAGCACCAGTGCGGGCACGGCGTCCTCCACCATGAAGGCCAGCCGCTCCGACGGGTAGGCCGGGTCCAGCGGCACATAGGCGGCACCGGCCCTGAGCACGGCGAGTACGGCGACCACGGTGGCGGCGGAGCGGTGCAGCGAGATACCGACCAGCGAGCCCGCTTCCACGCCGCGATCGGCGAGCAGCCGTGCCAGACGGGCGGAACGCTCGTCCAGCGCCCGGTAGCCGAGGCTCTCCCGGCCGCAGACGACGGCGGTGGCGTCGCCGCGCCGGGCCGCCTGCGCGGCGAACAGGGACGGCACGGTGTCGCCGGTGACCGGCGCACCGGTGTCGTTCCAGTGGTGCAGGACGCGCTGCCGTTCCGTATCGTCCATCAACGCGAGGTCGGCGAGGGGGAGGTGCGCGTCGGAGGCGACACCGGCGAGGAGGCTCGCCAGGTGTTCCCCGAGGGCGTGCACGGCATCCGCGCCGAAGCGCTCGGTGTCGTACTCGATGTACACGCGGACGTCGTCGTCCGACTCCACGAAGGTCAGCATCAGCTCGAACGCGGCCGTCGCGTTGGCGATCGGCATCACCTCGATGAGCAGCGCGGCCCCGGGCGGGGCCGCGGGACCGGTCCGCACGTGGTTGAGCCCCAGCTGGAACACCGGCTGACGACCCGCCGAGCGGGGCGGGTTGAGGACCTGGACCAGCTCGTGGAAGGGCACGCCCTGGTGACGCATCGCCTGGAAGGTGCGGCCCTGGACGTGGCGCAGCAGCGGCAGGAAGCCCTCGTCCGCGTCGAACCTGGCACGCAGCGGCATGGTGTTGACCGTGAGCGCGACCAAGCCCTCCGAGCCCGGCTCCAGACGGGTGGAGAGGGGAACGCCGAGCACGATGTCGCTCTCGCCGGTGTAGCGGCCGTAGAGCGCGAAGGCGCCCGCGGCGAGTACGGAGAAGAGGCCGGCACGGTGTTCGACGGCGAGCTCGCGCAGTCGGGCCACGACCGGTCCCGGCAGGTCACGGCGGTGCGTGGCCGCGCGCCGGCCGGTGGTGCCGCTCAGCCTGGCCATGGGCAGGTCCAGGGCGGCCGGAGCGCCGTCGAGTTCGGTGCGCCAGTGCTCCAGGGCCCGGGCGCGGCGCCGGTCGGACACCCCGGAGAGCGTGGCGCCGACGTGCTCGGCGTAGCTCAGGAGCGGCGTGCCGAGCGGATTCGGCCGGCGCTCGGCGGATGCCTCGTACAGCGCCGCGAACTCGCCCGCCACGACGTCCATGGACTGGCCGTCGGCGACGCTGTGGTGTGCGACGAGCAGGAGTACGTGCCGCTGCGCGCCGAGGCGGAACAGGGTGGCGCGCAGCAGCGGCGCCCGGTCGAGCCGGAACGGACGGTCCTGTGCCTCGGTGAAGTACCGGTCCAGGTCCGTGCCGTCCTGGTCCGCCGCGGTGAGGTCGACCTTCTCGACGGCGACGGTGACGCCGGCGGCCACCGTCTGCCGCGCCTCGCCCTCGTGCTCGGTGACGCTCACCCGCAGCGCCTCG
Organism: Streptomyces sp. NPDC049970; assembly: GCF_040660235.1. Taxonomy (NCBI): domain Bacteria; kingdom Bacillati; phylum Actinomycetota; class Actinomycetes; order Kitasatosporales; family Streptomycetaceae; genus Streptomyces; species Streptomyces sp. NPDC049970. The sequence goes on from NZ_JBFALP010000007.1 coordinate 250,648, forward strand.
TGCCGCACGGTCAGCGCGTGCAGCGCGGCGTCGAGGGCGTCCCGGTCCAGCGGCCCGGTGAGCCGCAGCGCCAGGGCCAGGTTGTGGGTGCCCGGCCGGCCGTGCGCCGCCTCGGCGAACAGCACGCTCTCCTGGGCGGGGAGGAGGGGGAGAATCCTGGCCTCGTCGTTCATGGTGATGTCCCGTCGGCAGGGGTGAGGGCAGCGCGATGGTCCGGACGACGCGGGCGCGGGCGTCGTCCGGCGCGGCGGTACGCGCACGTACCGTGCGGTGACGCGGGGCCGTACGGCGGTACCGGGCGGCGTGGGCCGTACTCCGGGGAGCACGGCCCACGGGTTGGGCCGGGGTCCTCGTTCGGACCGGCCCGCGGGGACAGAGCTCAGGCCGGGACGGCCACGGGCGTGTTCGGGTCCGTGGCGAGGAGCTCGACGGCGCGGGCCGCGAAGTCCTCGATCGTCTCGTCAGTCGTCTCGGCGGACACGTACATCGGCTCCTCGATGTCCGGGGCCAGGTGGTAGCCGGCCTCGCGCATGCCCGCGTACAGCGTGGTGTACGGCGACTGCGCCTGCGCGGCGACGTCCGACTTCACACGGATCGGCGAACCCTGCGGCACGAAGATGAACGCGAAGATGCTGCCGGTCCTGGCGAAGGTGAAGTCGAGCCCCCGGTCGACGCGGTGGCGCTCCACAGCGGCCTGCAGGAGGGCGCTCCTGCGCTCCAGCTCCTCGTAGAAGCCGGGGCTCGCCAGCACGTCGAGGGTGGCGAGGCCGGCCGCCATGGTCAGCGGGTTGCCGGCCAGTGTGCCGCCTTGGAGCACCCGCTCCTCGTCGAGCAGCCGCATGATGTCGCGACGGCCGCCGAACGCGCCCACGGGGGTGCCGCCACCGATGATCTTGCCGAAGGCGGTGAGGTCCGGGGAGACGCCCAGCAGGTTGCTCGCGGGACCGTAGGTGAGCCGGAAGCCGGTGATGACCTCGTCGAAGATCAGCACAGCGCCCTCGCGGTCGCAGATGCGCCGCAGATCGGCGAGGAAGCCCTCCTCGGGCAGGACGAGGGACATGTTGCAGGCGATGGGCTCGACGACGACGGCCGCGATCTCGCCGGGGCTGTCCGCGAACGCCCGCTCGACGCTCGCGGCGTCGTTGTACTCGGCGAACACGTTGGAACGCATGGCGTCCGGGTCGAGGCCGGCGTCGCGCATACGGGTCTCGTCCTTGTTCTGGACCAGGTCGAAGTGGCCGTGGTAGCCGCCGTTGAAGCGCAAGACACGGGTGCGTCCGGTGTAGGCGCGGGCCAGCCGCAGGGTGGACATCACGGCCTCGGTGCCACTGCACACGAAGCGCAGCTGCTCCAGGTGGTCGGCGGTCGCCGTGATGCGCTCGGCGAGCTCGACCTCCTGCGGGCAGTAGGTGCCGAACAGCGTGCCCTTGACCGCCTGCTCGGCTATGGCGGAGCTGACGGCCTCCGGGGCGTGTCCGAGGATCAGCGGACCGAACCCGTACATGAAGTCGACGTACCGCGTGCCGTCGACGTCGTGGAGGTACTGACCGTGCGCCTCGGCCACGACCAACGGGTCGGTCTCCACGTTGCGGCAGGCGCGCAGCGGCGAGCTGGCACCGACGGGAATGGTGTGCTGAGCACGCTTGATTTCCGGCCTCATGAGGATTTTTCCGTTTCGGTGTCGATGGTGCAGTCGGTCATCAGGACGTCCAGCAGCGCCTCTGCCTCTTCGCGGGTGTCGCGGGCGAAGTAGGCGGTCAGGACCGTCTCGAAGTTGAGCGGCGGGGCGAGCACGAACTGGCCGTCCGGGCGGTGCAGGTGCACCGTGGTGACGTCGTTCTTGTGGCAGACCTCGACCGCGCGGGCGGTGTTCCTGAGGAACCCGCTGCGCTCGATCGGGGCGTCGTACTCCAGCGCCACCCGGTGGTGCAGCGGCTCGGGTGCGAGGGCCTCCCGGCCCAGCCGGTGCAGCAGGTCGTACGCGTCCAGCCCCGTGCAGATGCGCAGTTGCTGGTACGTGGTGGTACCGCCGCCGCACAGTCGGGGGGCCAGTTCGAGGATCCGCAGCCGGCCCTGGCCGTCGAAGCGGAACTCGGCGTGGAAGGGGGAGTTGTCCAGGCCGACGCCCGGGATCACGCTTTCCAGCAGAGCGGTGAAGTCACGGCCCAGCTCCGCGTCGAACGGCTCGGTCAGGTAGGCCACCTCGTGGAACAGGGGGCCGACCAGGGGCGGAAGCTTGCGGTGGATCTGGAGCGGGACGACCCGTCCTTCGCTGACCACGCCGTCGATGGCGTACTCGTTGCCGTCGAGGTACTCCTCGGCGAGCATCCGCGACTCGCCCGAGCTCTCCCGCAGCACCGTGCAGACCCGCTTGGTCTGGATGAACGCCTTGGGGAACTCCGCGGGCGTCTCGGCCTTCACCACGCCCGCGCTGTAGAAGCCGTTCGACGGCTTGACCACGAGGGGGAAGGTGAGCGCCGCCTCGGCGGCCGCCAGCGCCTGGGGCGCCTTGGCCGAGGTGTCCAGCTCGATGTGGCGGGTGATGTGGTCGCGGACCGCGGGGTGCGCCTTGAACCGGGTCTTGTCGACGAGGCACAGCAGCGTGTCGATGTCGCGGGTGGGCATGCCCAGTTCGCCGCGCAGCAGCTCGAGCTGGATCTGGAAGCTGTCGTGGAAGGAGATGACGTCGTCGACGTCAGCCAGGTCCGCCGCTTCGCGCGCGGCGTCGGCGACCGTCCGCCGCCAGTTCTCCCGGTCGTCCGCGGCCAGCCGCGGCGGGGCGAAGAACTGGACGGTGAAGCCCCGCTCGTGCGCGTAGTCGAGGTAGTCGCGGCAGTCTTCCTCGCGGCCGAGGATCAGTACGTTCACGGAAAAGGCCACACTCTCTGTCTGGTGGTCGGTCAGGCGGACTGCTGGACCGGTTCGTCGGTGTGGAGCCGGTTCTCCTCGTTGCTGACGGCCCGCCTGATGCGCCACAGGCAGAGCGCGGCCATCACGGCCTCGAAGGCGGAGAAGATCACCCACATGCCCGGCAGCATGTCCGGGTCGTCGCGGTTGAGCAGCACGAACGCGATGATCGTGGGGACGCACAGACACCACATGAGGACGATCCGTGCGATGAATCCGAAGCGCGCCAGACCCAGGCACTCCAGCACGGCCGAGCCGACCATCGAGAACATGAACGCGAAGGAGTACGTCCACAGCACCCGTGAGGTGTCCACGGCGTGGGCGGTCACCGAGGTGCCGGCGCCGTCGAGGCCGAACGGGCTCAGCAGCAGGGACGGGGTGAGGATCTGGAAGACCGCGACCACCGCCACGTACAGGCCCGAGACGGCGAGGGTGACCCGCATGATGTGCGGGATGTTCCGGTGGAGTCCGGCGCCCACCGCCTGACCGCACAGGATGTTGCACCCCAGGCCGAGACCGATCAGGGGGATGACGGCTGCGTAGTTGAGCGCCAGCGCGACGTTGTTGGCGGCGAGCGCCACCGGGCCGAGGACCGCGGCCAGCCACACGAACGCGGTCTGGCCCAGTTCCTCCAGACTCAGGGAGCCGCCGGCGGGCGCGCCGCGCCGCAGCCGGAGCCACAGCACCCCGGTCACCTTCCGGCCGCCCCGGCGCATGAGCCGGCCGAAGCCCGCGACGTAACCCTTGGGCAGGTACACGGCGTACCCGACGAACATGACGGACACGGCGCTGAGCGTGCCGAGCGCGGAGCCGCGCATGCCGAGCTCCGGCAGCCCGAAGCGGCCGAAGACCAGGCCGACCGTCATCACGACGCCGACCACCTGGCCGATGATGCCGACGACCATCGGCACCCGGGTCCTGCCCATGCCGTTGAAGTACGAGGACAGGGCCATGTTCAGGGTCATGACGGTGCCGTAGAGGGTGGAGAGGCCCAGGAACTGCGCCTCCAGTTCCTGGATGTGCGCGGGCTGCCCGCTCAGCGTCGGCACCCACGTCAGCAGCGGGGTGGACAGGAGCAGCAGCGCCGAGAGCAGCAGGCCGAGGGCGAAGCCGTTGGCGCCCTCGTCCATGGCCTCGCGCTTCTCACCGCGGCCGTTGGCCTGCGCCACGTAGGAGCGGGTGATGCCGACCGCCCCCGTGGTCACCATGATCACCGTGGTCGCGGTGAAGACGGCCGGGCCGGAGGCCGCGAGCGTGTCCTCGGAGTAGCGGGCCAGGCAGATCCGGTCGACGAGCAACAGGATCAGGTTCCCGACCATGCCGAACATCAGTGGCACCGAGATGCGTACGACCTCGCGCACCGTGTCCAGGTCGAGCAGCCGTCCCCGGGTGACGCTCATCGGCGGACACCCCGGCGGGGGTGCCCGCCCCGCCGGAGCGGGGCGGGCGGACGGGCGCGGCTCACAGGCTCACCCCGGACTCGACCAGCAGCTCCCGCACGCTCTCGAGCAGCGCTTCACGGCCCGACAGGTCGAAGGGCAGCACGTCGCCGACGTCCAGCATCTCGTCGAGCCGCTCCTCCAGGCCGACCAGGAACCGCATCTGGTCGAGCGAGCTGACGATGATCTGCGACGGTTCGGCGTCGGCCGGAACATCCCGTGCGGCCGCGAGTTGCCGGAGCAGGTCGTCGACGACGGTCCTCAGGTCTTCCATGGATTTCATTTCCTCGATGGGTCGGATTCGGGAACCGGCTCGTCAGGCCGATGTGCCGAGCAGGCCGTACGACAGCAGCGCGTAGGTGAGCCGGTCCAGGCCGATCCCTGCGCAGCAGGTCGCGTCGGCTCCGAGGCCGCGCAGCCCGAACGAGTCGGCGAACACCTCGCCGTGCGCGTTCACGCTGGCCACGGACAGCTCGCCGTCGGCGAGCGGCACCCGCACCTCGAACTTGCTCTTGTTGAGCAGCTGGGCCTCGCGGGTCATGGTCGGAGCGTCCCCGAAGAAGGCGTCGGAGGCGCTCACCACACGGTGCGGCACCCCGAGTTCCGCGAAGAAGTCCGTGAACGCGCCGAGGATCCGCTCGTAGTCGTGCGCGACCTCCTCGGCGCTGCCCATCCGGACGAGCTCGAACATCCTGAACTCGCCCAGCCGGGTGGCGCTGTGGTTGCGCGACTCGTGCCGGAAGACCGGTCCGTCGATGGCGAAGAGCCCGGTGTCGTAACGGTGCTTCAGCTCGGCCGCGTTCGCGTACACGTGGTAGCACGTGACCGGGGTGAGGACGGTGTCGGCCGGTGTGTAGAAGGAGCCCAGTGCCTCGGGCTGGTCGGCCCTGAGCTGGGACACGGTGACCCCGTCCCAGTAGCGGTCCCGGATACGGGCGACCGCGTTCACGAGGTTGGGGAACTTCTGGTAGTAGCCGGCCCGGACCAGGACGTCGCGGGCGATCTGCGCCGATCCCGCCAGCAGCGGTGCGCCGAAGGCCTCGGCGAACCGCTCCCGGCACAGCCGGCGCACATGGTCCATCGCCGCGGTCCACTCCGGCCCGTGCAGGTAGACGCCCCTGGCGACGGCGATCCGGTCGTCGTCGGGGAGAGCGCAGGACAGGCCGGGACGCCCGGCCTGCTCGGTGACGACAGTGGCGGGCACCTCACGGTGGCCGCGCAGGAAGTGGCGGACCATCTCGCCGATTTCCCGTTCGGAGGGGCCGTCGGGCACCGCGACCTCGATGCCCCTGTCAAGCTGCTCCACGGTCACGCCGTCGTGGTGGAACGCCAGGGCCTTGCGCAGTTCGTCGGCGGTCCCGGCGTCGACCGGGCGTTCGTAACGGTAACGCGCGCCGTTCACGTTGTGCCTTTCAGATGCGGTGACGCATGGGGACCCAGTCGGCCAGGAGGATGGCGCGTTCGCCGGGCTCCGGGTCGCTGCCCTTGCGGATGGGGCCGACGTAGTGGCTGACGAGGTCGTCCGTGATGGCGTACGCCTCCAGCGGGCGCTCCATCTGGAACTCGGCGAGCCGGTCCGCCGGCGGCACGTCCTCCGGCTGCTTGCCCCGGTAGTCGGGGGTGGCGATGAGGTTGGCGCCGCCCTCGGCGTTGTGACGGTAGATCAGGTGGGCGAAGACGTAGGGCTCGCCGTCCTGGTGCAGCTCGTTCGGGGAGGACACGGCCTCGCGGTCGTCCTCCTCGATGTGCAGCTTGATCAGGTGCACGCCGACGTAGAGCGGCCAGACCGCGTCGTCCTCGCTCCAGCGGGTCTGGGAGAAGTCGAACTGGATCATGTCCAGGAGGAGCTTGTTCTCGCACACCTCGTCGCTGATCGCGGGAAGGTTGCGGGTGACGTTGACGTACTCGGGGTTGTTGTCGCCCTGGTAGTAGCCGTTCATTCCTTCACGTGCCTGGCTCTCGGTGGCCGGCATCCAGAAGAATTCTTTGGACCAGGGCAGGAATACGCCGCGTGCATATCGACGGTAGCGGCCTGAGCCGGTCGCGTAGGGATCCTCCGGAAGATCCTCGTAAGCCGCCCTGAGTTCTTTGTAATCCGCGCTTTCCTCGTCGATACCGAAATGGGAGGCGAGGTCCCATCGGTCGTATCCCTGGCGCGCGAGATCTGAAATGTTTTCGGGCACAGCAGAAGTCCCCCCGGAGCAAATGTGTCTGTCGAGCCCGAGATTAGTTGACTGGATACATCATCACAATGTGAACAAGGTCACAAAGTTTTCCGGCCGAACTGGCCGGCTGGCGGAAGGAATCGGGCGTCATGGCTCAAAAGGCGCTGTTCTTTCAGGCTTTTTCCTGAATGTGCTGGCCAGTGGGTCGATGGGGGTTCAATTCCGGCCAGGCTGGAGAAGGTCGAAAGCGGGCGTTCCGCATGTCCGGGGACGAAAAGTTTCACACTTATTGCGTTGACATGTCGCCCACGTCGTGCTTATCTTCGTCGCCAGCAACCTGAAAACATGGGGGAAGAATGTCGGACAGTGTGATCGACGGACGAATTTCCGAGGTACTGAAGCAGATCGCCGAACTGCCCGATTCTTTCGAGGTGTCGGCCGATCAGAATCTCAGGGCCGATCTGGATATCGATTCCCTCAAGCTGATCGATGTGGTCGTCCAGGTGGAGGCGGCCCTGGACATCGAGCTCGGTGACGAATTCTCCCGTGACCTCGTGACGGTCGGGGACCTGCAGCGACACGTCAGCGAACAGGTCGGCGGCTGACCGTCGCGCGCGCCCTGCCCACCCGATTCCAGCGCCACGGAGAATTGAGTTGTTCGAGTTCACCCTGGGTCCGGTCGCGCTGTGCGCGCCCGGACCGACGGACGGCCAGGACGAACACGCGGGCCTCCCGCCCGACCTGCACGAGGTGATCGGCACCGCCGGCGACCGGTTCCGCGATCCGTTCACCCGGATCTGCCTCTACCTCGCCCTCGGCTGCGCGGAGACCGCCGGAGAACGTGACGACGACACCGTCGTGATCGGCACCGAGTACGGCAACACCGCCGCGCTTGTCGGCCTGCAACGCGAAGCGGCGACCAAGGGGCGGCTGCTCTCCGCCCAGAACTTCCCCAACGCCACGTCCAGTTCGGCGTCGGCGTTCGTCAACCTGCGCATCGGCTCGACCGGACGCAACATGACGATCAACGCGGGCGTACTCACCCCGGTCATGGCCATGTGGCAGGCGCTGTCCGCCCTCGACCAGGACCGCTCCGCCGTCAGCCGGCTCCTCATCGGAGACGTCTACGCGCCGGAGGCCGCCGAGGACGCGGCGCTCGACACCGGGGACGCGCCCTGCACTGACGGCGTCGCGCACGCCTTCCTGCGCAAGGGGGCCGAGTTCACCGCCGAGTTCGTCTTCGGTGCCACCGGCGAGCCGCACCCGGGCCCGGTGCGCTCCGTCCTCCGGGCCGGTGCCCTCGGATCGGAGGCCGGTGACGCGGAGCCCGTCCCCTTCGCGGAGCGCAACAGCGCCTTCGCCACCCGGGCCTTCCTGGACCTGGTCCACACACTGGCGCCCGCCGAGGCGGCGGCCCTCGAATGCCACGCCCCGGACGGTCGCCACGCCACCGTGACGGTGACCCGGCAGCACGCGAACAGCACGAACGGGAGGTCCTTGTGAACCGGGGAACAGCAAGGGTCTTCATCACCGGGCTCGGCGTGATCTCGCCCGCCGGTGCGGGTGTCGAGCCCTTCTGGGACGACCTGTGCGCGGGCCGCAGCCGATTCGAGCAACTGCCCCCGCTCTACGCCGGTATGAAGTCCGGGATCCTCGGCGGACGGGTGCCCCGGGAGGCTCGCGAGACCGCCCTCGCCCAGGTGGACGCGGTCACCCGGGAGAACCCCCGGGCCGCCTCGCTCTTCGCGGAGTTCGCCGCCCTGGAGGCGCTGCGGGACGCCGGGCTGGCCCCCGGGGACGACGCGCTGCGCAACGCCGTCGTCTGTGTCGGCAGCAGCGACGGCCAGGCCGAGGTGCTGGAGGACCTGGTCGCTGAGCGCCGGGGCATCGCCGGGAGAGGCGGCTTCTCCAGCTATTCCATCGCCCATGGTGTGGCGCGCACGGTGGGGGCATCGGGCCCGGCCCTGCTGCTCCAGAGCACGTGCGCCTCCGCGAACGTCGCGCTCTCCTGCGCGCTCGAGATGCTCCGCGCGGGCATCGCCGACACCGCCGTCGTCGGCGGCTGCGACCCGTACTCGGAGAAGAACATCATCGGGTTCAACACCCTCCAGGCGATCGGGCCCTCGCCCTGCAAGCCCTTCACCAGGAGCCGGCGCTACGTCACGCCCTCGGAGGGTGCGGGCATGTTCGTCCTGCAGACCGAGCGCGCCCTGCGCCCGGGGGCGACCCCGTACGCCGAAGTGCTGGCCACCGCCATCAGCAACGACGCCAGCCACCCGACCGCCCCGGACCGTGACGGGGTGGCCTCATGCCATCGGCGCTCGCTCGACGAGGCCGGCCTCAAGGCCGAGGACATCGACGTGATCTTCGCGCACGGCACGGGAAGCCGGGCCAACGACACCATCGAGGGCGGCATCTTCGCGGAGCAGTACCCGCGGACCGCGGTCACCGCGATCAAGAGCACCATCGGGCATCTGATGGGCGCGGCCGGCGCGGCCGGAGCCGTGGCCGCTTGCCTGACGATGCGTCACCGGCTGGTGCCGCCGACCGCGGTCGATCCCGACGACATCGAGCTGGACGTGAACCTGGTCACCGGAGAGCCGCTGCCGGTGCCGGACCTGCGGCACGTCCAGAACAACGCCTTCGGCTTCGGCGGCAACAACGCGATCAGTATCTTCCGGAGCGTGTCATGACGCTCCCCTCGTCCCTCACGGGCGAGAAGGCGGTACTGCGGCTGGAGTTCGACGGTCCGCTCGCCGTCCTCACCATGGACAGCGCGCCGATGAACCTGTTCGACCTGGCGATGTGGGACGCGTGGGAGGACGCGGTCGGCCGGCTGACCGCCCGTCCGCCCCGCGCCCTGCTGGTCCGGGCGGAGGGCCGCGTCGTCAGCGCGGGTGTGGACGTGAGCGTCTTCGCCGGGCTCGCCCCCGAGGACGCGGCGTCCTTCTGGCGGGCCAAGCTGGGCATCACACAGGCCCTGGAGGCGCTGCCCTGCCCCGTGGTGTTCGCCGCGCACTCGCTGACCCTGACCGCGGCCTTCGAGCTCGCCCTGGCGTGCGACCTCGTGGTGGCGACGCCGCAGGCCAGGTTCGGCCTGGTCGAACGGAAGATCGGCTTCACTCCGGCCATGGGCGGCACCCAACGCCTGGCCCAGCGCGCCGGACCGTCCCGCGCCCGTGAACTCGTCATGACCGGCGACCTCTACCGCGGGACGGTGCTCGCCGACTGGGGTGTGGTCAACGCGCTCTTCCCGCCGGCCTCCTTCGACGCCGACGCCCGCGCCTACGCCATGCGCCTGGCCACGGGTCCCACCCGCGCCCACGAGGCGACCAAGGGCATCGTCCGCCGATGCCTCACCGGCGGCGTTCCGGCGGCGGACACCGCACTCCCCGACGTCGCCGCGGAGGTGGCCGCCACCGCCGACCACCGTCACGCCGTCGCCGCGTTCCTGGCGGACGGCCCGGAGCACACGGCGGAGTACCTGGGCCGCTGACCGCTCCCCGGCCGGACCGCTGATCCACGGCGTACCGACCGGGCCGGCACCGTCAGTTGCCCGTCGGGCTCCTGTCCGGTGCCGGCCGCGGTACGCCGCTCACCGTGACCTCGCGGTCGCCCGCCCGCAGCACACCGGCGCCCAGGACGAGCCCGAACGCCAGCACCGTCACCAGGCCGAACGACACGATGAGCGAGGTGGCCTCGGCCAGCGACCCGATGGCGGACGGCGCGATGAGCCCGGAGGTGTACGTGATCGTGGCGACGCCCGCGATGGCCCGGCTGGGGTTCGTGCCGCTGCGGCCCGCCGCGGCGAACGCCAGCGGCACGACCACCGCCACGCCCAGGCCGAGCAGCCCGAAACCGCACAGTGCCGGGGTGGGGCCGTCGGACAGCACCACGAGCAGTCCGCCGGCCGTGGCCAGGACGCCGCCCACCCGCACCGTCCGCACCGCGCCGAACCGGTCGACGACCCGGTCGCCGGCGATCCGGGCGATGGCCATGGTCAGCGCGAACGCTGTGGTCGAGGCCGCCGCGAGCCCGGCGGAACTGCCCATGACGTCCTTGAGGTAGACGGCCGACCAGTCGAGACTCGCCCCCTCCGCGAACACCGCGCAGAAGCCCACCGCACCGATGACCAGCGCCGACTTCGGCGGCAGCGTGAAGCGCGGCGGCGGCTCCGCGCCGGGTGCGCTGCGCAGGTCGAGCACGCGGTGGCAGGCGGCCAGGCCGAGCACGGTCAGCAACAGCGCGGCCAGGGTGTGGTGCAGCCGGGCGTCGGCCCCGACGTGTGCGGCGACCGTGCCGGCCGCGGAGCCGACCAGGGCGCCCAGGCTCCACATGCCGTGCAGCCCGGACATGATCGACTTGTCGAGCCGGTTCTCCACCTCCACGCCGAGCGCGTTCATCGCCACGTCCGACATCCCCGCGCAGGCGCCGTAGACGAAGAGCGCGGCGCAGAGCGTGAGCAGGTTCGGGGCCAGGGCCGGCAGGATCAGCGCCAGCGTCCACAGTGCCAGTAGCCCGCGCAGTGCCGTGCGGGCGCCGAAGCGGTGGCTGACACCGCCGGCCAGCGGCATGGCCAGTGAGGCGCCGATGGCGGGAAACGCGAGGGCGATCCCGAGCTGGCCGGCGCTCACCGAGGCGTGGTCCTGGATCCACGGGACCCGGGTCGCGAAGCTGCCGGTCACCGCTCCGTGCACGGCGAAGACCGCAGCGACCGCGTATCTGGCCCGCCTGACCTGCTCCGTGCCGAAGACCGGGACCGCTGGATCCTTCGTCATGCGCCGTGCCCTCCCCTGGGAAATCCTCGCCGCCGGTGTCCCCGGCGTCCGTCGCGCGGTGCGGCCGTAAACTATCAGGAACCCTGCCTGATAAATAACCCCGCAACGGCGGGAACGCAGTGATCTGGAAGGATCCCGGCATGCCCGCATCCCCGAGCACCGCCCGGGCCATCAACGACCGGCTCGCCCTGCGACTGCTCCAGCAGGACGGCCCGCTGACGGCCACTCAGCTGAAGACCATGACCGGACTGTCCCGCCCCACGGTCGCCGATCTGGTCGAGCGGTTGCAGGACGCCGGTCTGGTCCGGGTCGTGGGGGAGAGCGGCTCGGACCGCCGCGGCCCCAACGCCCGGCTCTACGGGATCGTCGCCGACCGTGCGCATCTCGCCGCCCTCGACGTCCGCACGGACAGCGTGGCCGTCGTCGTCGCCGACCTGCTCGGTGTCACGCTCGCCGAGGCCACCCTGCCGATCGGCAGCGACACCGGGACGCGGCCCGCCGTCGAACTGGCCGTGGCCGTGGTGGAGCGCGCCGCCCGCGCCGCGGGCACGGCCCCGCTGCACAGCGTCGGCATCGGCGCCCCCGGCCTCATCGACCCGGTCACCGGCGAACTCAGGGACACCGCCGGGCTCCCGGCCTGGCACCGCGGCCTGGTCAAGGAGCTCCAGCGGCGGCTGTCCGCGACCGTCCTCGTGGAGAACGAGACCAACCTCGCCGCCGTCGCCGAACACCGGATCGGCGCGGCGCGCGACCGCGACACCTTCGTCATGCTCTGGCTCGGCCAGGGCGTGGGCGCCGCCGTCATGCTCGACGGCAGGCTGCGCCGGGGAGCCTCCGGCGGCGCGGGCGAGATCGGCTTCCTGCCGGTGCCCGGCACCACCGGGCTCCCCTCGGCCGTCAATTGCGACGGAGGTTTTCACTCCCTGGTGGGCTCGGCCGCCGTCTGCGAGCTGGCGGCGGACCACGGCATCAGGACCTTGGATCCGGCGGCGGACGGGACGCACGAGCAGGACCCCGCAGCCGCGTTCGCCGTCCGTGCCGCGCTGCGCGCCGACGACGCGGCCGGTGCCGCGTTCCTGGGGGCGCTCGCCGACCGGCTCACGCTCGGCGTCGCCGCCGTCGTGTCCGTGCTCGACCCCGGCTGTCTCGTGCTGGCCGGCGAGGTGGGGCGCGCCGGCGGTGACGTGCTGGCCTCGATGGTGGAGGAGCGGCTGGCCCGGATGTCACCGTTGCCCACCGAGGTCAGGGCGGGGGCGCTGGGCGGTGGCGCTGTCCTGCGCGGTGCGCTGTTCGCCGCCCGGGAGGCGGCGCAGGACGCACTTTTCGCCCCGGGAGCATGACGCGCCCCGGAGATGCCCCGGAGGTGCGGGGACGGCAGCGGCCTATCCGGCCGGGTGGCTTGAGCGCAGGACGGGCAGGCCCATGGGCAGGACGCCGCCGAGACCTGGGACAGCGGCGGGCGGAGGGGAGGAAGCTCTGCGCCCGATGCCCGAGGTGCGATCGCCCACCGGGCGGCGGCGATCAGGCCCGAGGGGCACGTCGACGCGAACGGCTCCGCACCCGGACGCCTGCAGTCTCGCAGGGCCTGCGGTACGTGGGCCTGCGGTACGTGGTTGAGCACGGCACGCACGTGCCTGAGTACTGCTGGGGCCGCCGGTACGCGTGTATGCGTCGGCCAGAGCGTCGAATTCCGGCAACGCCGCATGTCCGGTCCAGCGGTGCCGGGGCCGTGCGCGCGTCGCCGAACGATTCCGGTCAGGGGAGCGGGGGACGGACCGTCGGCGGTTCGTATCGGTCGGTTCGTCAAATCCCGCGCGGATGCGCAGGGTTCGTGCCGTTCTTGTGGAAGTCGGCCGTAGGCTGTCGCCGGAGAACAAGGGGAGACGATGTCTGACGACCACGAGGCAATCATTCCGGTGTGGACGCTGGCGACCGGGGACGTCCGGGTGCCCGCAGTGGCCGGCGACGGGCCGATGACGGCTGAGCGACTGACCGAACTGCGCAGTGTGCTGGCCGGACTGGCCGACGAGCCGATCGCCACACTCGAGGTACATCCGCTGCCTGGCAAGCTCGACCGCAGCCGAGGTCTCCCGCTCGATGCCGCGAGCCCCTTGGCGCAGCACCTGTCGCAGCTCATCACGCAGTCAGCGCGAGCGAAAGCCGCCGGCGAGGGCCTCTACCGCATGGTGGTTCCGGCGAAGGTTGCCGCCCAGCTCGGTCAGGGTGTGGTTCGCCCGATGGCGGCGAAGGGGTTCGCCTGTGGCTTTCGCGGTCCAATCGTGAACTCGACGGGCCAGATCGTCACCGGTGCGACGTTCGTACCAGTCGGAAAAGTGGCAGCAGCAGGCGCAGTCGGCGGAGCCGGTGCTACAGCCGGAGTCGCGGCAGCAGGCAGCGCTGCGCTAACCGTCGCGGCGCCGCTCGTGCTCATGGCCGTAGCGGTGGGGGTGAGCGCGCACGCCGACCAGAAGCGCCAGCAGGCCATCGAGCACATCACAGAACTGCTGGAGCAACTGCGCGAAGAGAAGCTGGACGCCGAGCACAGCGAACTCGACGGCTGCCGCGACGCCATCGACAAAGCTACGGCCATCCTGCTCGACCAGGGCAAGCTCGGTGCCTCTCTGGGGCTGGACTCCGCGGTGCACGCCATCAACACGGCGCTGGGCGCCGCCGACCGTCGCCTCGCGCAGTGGCAGAGCGCACTCGACAAGCTGCCCGAGGGGAAGGGCGTCGACATCGGCACGCTGGCGAAGGCGTTCCCCGGCATCGACGACGAGGGCGGCACATTCCGTGCCCACCTCGAACTCGCCGCCCTGGCCATCGCGCTGAAGCAGCGGGTCATCGTCCTGCAGGCCGTCGAGCATGCCCAGAGCGACCCCGACAACCTGTTCAGTAACTTCTCGCGCGCGCTCAAGGCCGACCACAAGCGCCTCGAAGCACTGGAGACGAGCATCGCCGGTGTCCTGGAACGCCTGTCGGCGCTTGAGCTGGCACGCCCGCAGAGCCTGCGGCCCGTCTTCACGACCGGCGAGGTGGACCGCCTGATGCGCGCGGCCAACCGGATTCACAAGCTGGGCGACGGCGCGATGGTCGACAACCGCAAGGCCGACGTGGCGATCGAGATCGCCCGCGACAAGGACGGCTCGGTGGTCGTGTTCCCTGCGCTGCCCGTGTAGGCGCGGACGCGTCGCCATCGCCCTCGCACGGTGAGTGGTGCGGAAGTGCCCGAACCGGCGAGCGCGCATTGGCTTTCGACGTGTCGTGCAGCAGTGTGACCGACAACAGGGCCGTCGCACCTGCGGAAGGCGTACCGGCTATGCGGAGAGCTCCAGTACGGCCCAGACCGTCTTGCCCGGTCCGTCCTCCGCGCAGTCAGAAGGCTGTACGTGATGTGCACCGGCCTGTACGCAGGAGGGGGACCGCGCCGGCGCCCCTCCGTGGTTGGACAGCCGGAGTCGGCTGGGCGGCCTCCGAGGTCCGTGGCTGCCGTCTGCGAGGGCGCTGTGGTCAGGGCAGCCGTGTCAGCTCGCGGAGCTGGCTGACCAGCGCGTGGACATCGCGTTCGGCCGGCGGACCGGCGGGCGCTGTCGGAGTGGTGTCCGACGCGGCGGTGCGGCAGCCCCGGCACAGGCCGTCGGGCAGTGCTTCGGGCGCGCCGGGACGGCCGACTGGGTGCGCCACCGCAGAGGCTAGGTGATCCACGGGTGGCGGGGACGGATGAGTATCGGCCCGCTTGTACTCACTCTTTGGAGGGACCTGCCTGCGAACGCCGTGCAGGCGTGCGAGCGGTTGATTACGGTGCCCGAGCGGGACATGGCAAGGCGGGCGCGGTGGTTCGGGGGCCGCCGACGCGGGTGATGTCGTCCTGTCGGTTGAGCTGTGAAGTGCTGGCTGTTGTGTGACGGTTGGGCGCGACGGACGCGGTGCGTGTGCGTACGGGGACAGGCGGTGGCGGATGACGCAGGACGAGATGGATGCGGGCGTGGGTACGACGGAGGGCGTGGAGCGCTCTTCGGGCACCGCCGCTCAGCCGGAGGGCAAGGCGGAGAACGGGGTTGCGGTCGCGTTCGGGCGGCAGTTGAAGCTGCTGCGGGTGAGGGCGGGGCTGGACCGGGTGGAGTTCGGCAAGCGGCTGGGGTACGCGGCGCAGTCGGTGGCCTCGTTCGAGCAGGGGCGACGGATTCCGCAGCCGGAGTTCGTCGACAAGGCGGACCGGGTGCTGGACGCCGGGGGACTGCTGGTGGCGTTGAAGGAGGAGCTGGCTCGGTCGCAGTATCCGGCGTTCTTCCGGGACGCTGCCCGGTTGGAAGCCGAGGCGCTGGAGCTCTTCCTATACGCGGTGAGTGCCGTACCTGGGCTCCTGCAAACCGAGGAGTACACCCGTGCTCTGCTTGCGATGCGGCGGCCACTGCTGGACGAGGACATCATTGAGCAGCGTGTGTTGTCTCGCATTGCTCGACAGCAGGTACTCAACCGATGGCCCGCTCCCCTGATCAGCTTCGTGATCGAGGAAGCCGTTCTGCGGAGGCCGTTCGGCGGAAATTCCGTACTGCGGGGCGTGCTTGAGCAGATTCTTCTTGTGGGGCGTCAGCGAAGCGTTGAGATTCAGGTCATGCCGACGGTCCGAGAGGACAACGCCGGACTGGATGGACCGTTCACCCTGATCACGCGCAGGAGCGGTGAGCAGCTCGCGTACTTGGAGGTACAAGGACGCAGCATCCTGCTGACCGATCGCGACGAGGTGCGCTCTGTGGCGGCACGCTATGGGATCATCCGTTCGCAGGCTCTGACTCCGCAGGAGTCTCTGGTATTCATCGAGAAGTTGCTGGGAGAGCTATGAAGACCACTGATGCTCCTGTCACGCAGGAGCTGGCTTGGGTCAAGAGCAGCTACAGCGGGGCTGAGGGCGGCGAGTGTGTCGAGGTGGCTGCCGCAGCTGCCCAGGTGTTCGTCCGTGACTCGAAGCAGGTCAATGGTCCTGTGCTGACCGTCGGGCCCGGCGTGTGGGTCGGCTTCGTGGGACTCGTCACTGGCTGAGTGGCGTACGCCGGAGAGCCCCGCCGCGTGCCGATCAGGCGATGCGGCGGGGCGCTCCTGTTACGTAGGGGCCCTACTCGTCCACGTTCTCCTCGCGGCGGATCATCCGCCACGCCGCGTGCGCTGCGGTCCAGGTTGGACCGAAAGCTCTTGTCGGGGCCGAAGTACTGGCGCCCTATGCCGGCGGTCGTCTCGATGTGGTCGGCCACGTCGTCGGCGAAGGCCCTGTCCCAGACCTTGCCGAAGTTGGCCTCGTCGTTGACGACGGCCGCTGCTCGGGCCTTGGGGTCTTCCTTGGTCTTGTTGAACGGCTTGCGGACGTCTTCCTCGGTAAGGTCCGTGCCGAACTTGGCGTTGAACGCCTCGATCAGTTCCGACAGCAGTGACTTCTCCGCCTCCGCCGCGCCGCCCGTGCCGTCACCGAAGCCGGGGAGCTGGGCGTAGCCCTCGGGGGAGAGGGAGACGTCGTACTCGCCCGTCTTCTCCACCCGCAGGTGACTGACGTCGATCTCGCCTATGTCGACGCCACCGTCCGCGCGGCGCGGGAGCCGGTTGAGGAGGTACGCGGTGCTCTACCCGGGAGGCGGGACGGCGCATCCGGGGCCAGTGACCGCCGGACCGCCCTCGCCTCGACCGCCGACGCCCGGTCGCGACGACCAGGAGCCCGCACGATGAATTCCGGAGCGGAAGCGCGTCGGCCGAGCAGCACCGGGACGGTGGCTGCAGCAGGTGGGCGCCGGTGCTGCGCCGGCGTCCGGGTGGGACGCGCCAAGCCGGACGGGGGTGCGCCCGCCCGGGCACGCACGTGCCCCGCGGTGACCGGCGGTGCCGGTCACCGCGGGGCTGTGTCGTGCCGGAGCGGTGTCAGCAGGCCCCGAGGTCCTGCCAGACGCCCCACTCACCCGTGGTGCCGGGGGTCTCGCCCTTGGTCCACCACCGGGCCTTCCAGGTGTGCGAGCCGTGGCTCACCGTCGTACCGCCTCCGTACTCGGCCGTCGCGCTCCACGCCGCCGCGGAGCAGCTGCCGCCGCCCGGGGTCGGGGTCGGGCTCGGCGTCGGAGTCGCCGTCGCCGTCGGGGTCGGCGTGGGAGTCGCCGTGGGTCCGGTGCCCGTACCCGGTTGGACCACGGTGGTACCGCGTGCCAGGTCGCCGGCGAGTGAGTACGTGGACCCGCCGAAGGCCACCGTCCAGTTGGACGGGGTCGACGTCGGCAGGTAGTACACGAAGTCCAGCTGTACGGAGGCGCCCGGAGCCAGCGTCTGCCAGGTCGGCAGCTTCAGCGAGACGCGGTTGAAGTCGCCCTTCAGCCCGCCGACGTTGTTCGCCGCGGTGTGGTCGCTGCGCACGATCCTCGTGCCGAATCCGGACTGGTCCTTGGCGTTGGCCGGAGCGGAGGTCGCGTAGTCGAACTGGAACTCCGTGCCGCCGGGCAGCGTCGCCGAGGTGTTGTTGGTGATCTTGAGCTTCGGGCCGATCGGGTAGTTCGAGTCACCCAGCGGGAACTGCTCGAACGACACGTCGATGTCCAGTGCCCGGGAGGGCAGGTCGATGCCGGACCGCTTCGCGCCGTACGGGGCGGCCGACCTGAACTTCTCGTACATGGCCGAGGTCAGTGTGGAGCCCGGCTCGTACTGCCCCTTGGCCGCGTTCCAGGCGTAGTCGCCCGCGAGCTCCCAGATCATCGTGCCGCCGATGCCCTTGTCCACGACGTAGTCGGCCTTGGCGGCCACCGACTGCTCGTCCTCGGTGGACAGGAACACCTTCTTCTGGGCGTTCCACAGCCAGGGTGCGACGAGCGTCGAGTCGTAGTTGCGGGCGTAGGTGCCGGTCAGCTTGGTGGACGCCGGGAAGCCGTACCGCGTGACGTAGTCGCCGACGACGCCCTTCTCCAGGTTCTTCGCGTGCCACATCGGGTTGGAGCCGGCCGGGGACTCCTTGCCGTTCGTGTCGAGGTCGTGCCAGAGGTTGTCGATGCCGACCGCTCCGTCACCGCACTTGGTCAGGCCCGCGCCGGCCGGGCAGTCGGTCGTGGCGGCCTTGCCCCACAGGCCGTTCGTGCCGCCCTGTACGTTCTTGAAGCCGCGCGTGTAGTACGGCAGCCCGATGTTGATCCGGCCCGCCGGCATGGAGCCGCGGAAGTAGTGGTAGGCCCAGTCGGTGTTGAGGTATCCGACGCCCCCGTACTGGGACGTCGAGTAGACGCCCGCCTGTGCCAGTTCGGCGTCCTTGCCGTCGTCGAAGAGCGAGGCGTTGGGGCCGACGTACTCGTTCCAGGCGCCGTGCAGGTCGTAGGACATGATGTTCACGTAGTCCAGGTACTTCTGGACCTGGAAGGTCTCCATGCCGCGCAGCAGGTAGCCGGACGAGGGTGCCGCGACGGACAGCAGGTAGTGCTTGCCGTCGGCGGCGGACGCACGGTCGAGCTTCTCGCGCAGCGTCTTCATCAGGGCGCCGTAGCCCTTGACGAGACCGGCGCGGCGGGCGTTGGCGAGCGTGTGGTCCAGCGGGTTGCCCGCGTCCTTCATCGTCGTCGGGTACTCGTAGTCGATGTCGACCCCGTTGAACCCGTACTTCTTGACGAAGGCGACGGCGGAGTCGGCGAAGGTGTTGATGCCGCTCTGGTTCACCGAGCCGTCGGCGTTGGTGGCCATCGAGTAGAAGCCGCCGGAGTCCACCCGGTCGCCGCCGTCGTCGAAGTAGCCGCCGGTCTCGGCCCATCCGCCCACGGAGACCAGGGTCTTCACGTTCGGGTGCTGCTTCTTGAACTTGTTGAGCAGGTTGAAGTGGCCCTTGTAGGGGAGGGCGGGGTCCATCTCGGCCCCCGCGACGCCGGGCCAGGTCATCCCGGTGGAGGCGTTCTCGGGGCCGTCCGTGCCCACGGAGATCTTGTTGGCTCCGTCGACGTGGGCGAACGCGTAGTTGAGGTGGGTGACCTTGTCCCACGGGATGTCCGAGGCGAGGTAGGCCGGCTTGCCGTCCTTGCCGGTACGCCAGTTGGTGAAGTACCCGATGACCCGGCGCTGGTGGTCGGCGCCCATCTTCTCGCGGCCTTCGGTGTCGTAGACGGAGCAGTACGGCACGTCGACGCCGGGCGTCCGGTAGAGCCCGTCGGGGCGACAGGACTCCTGGTCGGCGGCGGCGGCCGACGGGGTGGCGGTGAGCGAGCCCAGCAGCAGCCCGGCGGCGGCTGCGCCGACTGCGAACAAGGTGGCTCTCGCACGGATGGGGGACAGCATGTGTCGTTCCTCCTGGGGAGGTCTGCGGAACACAACAACTGGCATGGGTGGCTCGCGCGGTACGTCCGGGTGTGCGCACACCCGGCGGGCGTTCCTCGGAGGTGACGCAGAGATTAAGAGGACTAGACCAATGAGTCAATAGGTATGGACCATCTCGACCGCGGCTGGAGTTCCGCCGGCTTGTGTGAGCGGCCCCACGGAGGACGTCTGTTCGGCCCGGGCCCGGTCGTGGCACAATGTGTCCTGTACCAGTAGCAGCGCACTCCGGGGTCGGTGCAATTCCGAACCGGCGGTTATAGTCCGCGACCCGTCCGCATCCAGCGGCCGGTTGACCAGGTGGGATTCCTGGACCGACGGTTAAAGTCCGGATGGGAGGCAGTGCGCGGCGGCACGTCACAGGTACGCCGCCGTAGGCGGATGCGTTCCCGGGATCTCCGGGGCGATCACATCCGGTCCACGGATCTTCGGCGTTCGTCTGTCGCGTTCCGCTTCATCTGTCGTCATCGACAGGCCCCGGAGTCCGTGCCCGAAGAGGCAGGAGGACCCGGTGGCCACCGCAGCCGAAACGACCGCCATGCGGCGCGCGATCACGCTCGCAGCCCGCGGACTCGGCGCCACCAGCCCCAATCCGGTCGTCGGATGCGTCGTCCTGGACGCAGCAGGGGAACAGGCCGGCGAGGGCTTCCACCAGCGCGCCGGAGGGCCGCACGCCGAGATCCACGCCCTTCGCGAGGCCGGCGGAAGGGCCCGTGGCGGCACCGCCTGCGTCACCCTCGAACCCTGCAACCACACCGGACGCACCGGTCCCTGCGCCCAGGCGCTCGTCGAGGCCGGCGTCCGCCGGGTCGTGTACGCGGTCGGTGACCCGAACCCGCAGGCCGAGGGCGGTGCGGACACCCTGGTGGCCGCGGGCGTCCAGGTGGAGCGGGGACTGCTCGCGGACGAGGCGGAGACCGTCAACACCGCATGGCTCACCTCGGTCCGGCTCGGCCGCCCGTACGTCCTGTGGAAGTACGCCGCCACGCTCGACGGCCGGGTGGCCGCCGCCGACTCCACCAGCCGCTGGATCACCTCGCCCGAGTCCCGGGCGGACGTCCACCGCCTGCGTGCCGAGGCCGACGCGGTCGTGGTCGGCTCCGGCACGGCCCGCAGCGACGACCCGCAGCTGGGCGTGCGCGGCATCGAAGGAGCCACCCAGCCCCTCCGCGTGGTCGTCGACACCGGGGCCACCGCCGTACGGCCCGGGGCCCGGGTCCTCGACGGGACCGCCCCCACCCTGGTCGCGGTCGCCGACGGCGCCGAGGCCGGCCACCTCCCCGCCGGAGCCGTGCTGCGCCTGCCGCGCGCGGCGGCCGGACCCGGTCTGGACATCCAGGCCCTGCTCGCCGCGCTGCACGGGCGCGGGATCCGCTCCGTACTCCTGGAAGGCGGTCCGGTCCTGGCCGGCTCCTTCGTCGCGGCGGGAGCGGTCGACACCGTCGTCGGCTACCTCGCCCCGGTCCTCCTCGGCGCGGGCCCGGCGGCCCTCGCCGACGCCGGAATCTCCACCATCTCCCAGGCGTTGCGCCTCGACGTGACCGAGACCGTCCGAATCGGCCCCGATCTGCGCATCACCGCCGTCCCCGTTCCTGCTCGGAAGGGAAACTGAGTGTTCACCGGAATCGTCGAAGAACTGGGTGAGGTCACCGCCGTCGAGGAGCTGGGCGACGCCTCCCGCTTCCGGCTGCGCGGCCCCGTGGTCACCGAAGGCGCCAAGCACGGCGACTCGATCGCCGTGAACGGCGTCTGCCTCACCGTCGTGGACACCGGGGACGGTGAGTTCACCGCCGACGTGATGGCGGAGACGCTGAACCGTTCCAGCCTCGGCGCCCTGAAGACCGGCTCCCGGGTCAACCTGGAGCGCCCCATGGCACTCGGCGGCAGGCTCGGCGGGCACATCGTCCAGGGCCACGTGGACGGCACGGGGCACATCGTCGAGCGCCGGGTCTCCGAGAACTGGGAGATCGTGAAGGTCTCCCTGCCCGGCGGCCTGACCCGCTACGTGGTGGAGAAGGGCTCGATCACGGTCGACGGCGTCAGCCTCACCGTCGTCGACGCGGGCTCCGACCACTTCACCATCAGCCTCATCCCCACCACCCTCGCGCTGACCACGCTCGGCATCAAGGAGCCCGGCGACCCGGTCAACCTGGAGGTGGACGTCCTGGCGAAGTACGTCGAGCGGCTGCTCGGCACGAGCACATCGCCCGAGCGCGGGGAGCCGGTCTCATGAGCGCCCTGGACTGGCTGAACTCGGAGGCGTTCACCGCCTTCGGGCAGCACATCATCTGGTCCGACATGCTCGGCAACACCATCGGGCTGATCGCGCTCGCCCTCGGCTGGCTCCGCTCGGTGTGGACCTGGCCCGCCCAGCTCCTGTCGGGTGTCGTCCTGGTCGCCGCCAACGTGTCCGTGCAGCAGGCGGGCAGTGTCGGCAAGCAGCTGGTCGTCATCGCCGTCGCCGTCTGGGGCTGGCAGCAGTGGACCCGCGGCCGGCAGAAGGCGCAGGACGGATCCATCGCCGTGCGCTTCGCCACCTGGCGCGAGCGCGCCTACCTGGTCGGCGGCGCCGTCGTGGGCACCCTCGCCGTCGGCGGACTCTTCACGGTCTTCCCGTCGCTGTCCTGGAGCCCGTGGGCGGACGCCTACATATTCGCCGGCACGCTCGTCGCGATGCTCGCCCAGGCCCGCGGCATGGTCGAGTTCTGGTTCGCCTGGCTGCTCGTCGACCTCGTCGGCGTGCCGCTGAACTTCCACAGCGGACTCGCCTTCTCCGGTCTCATCTACGTCGTCTACGGCGCCCTCGTCCTGTGGGGCATGCGCGACTGGTGGCTGCGTACGCGGACACCCGCTCTGGAAGGAGCCACGGCATGACTGCCCAGCCCGCCTGGTTGCACGAACGCACCATCGACGACCTCTCGCTGGACCCGGTCGAGCAGGCGGTCCGCGACATCGCCGCCGGACGGCCCGTCGTCGTCGTGGACGACGAGAACCGGGAGAACGAGGGCGACCTCGTCATCGCCGCCGAGAAGGCGACACCCGAGATCGTCGCCTTCATGATGAGCGAGTGCCGGGGCCTGATCTGCGCTCCCATGGAGACCGACGAGCTGGAACGCCTCGACCTCCCCCAGATGGTCACCCACAACACCGAGTCGATGCAGACCGCCTTCACGGTCTCCGTCGACGCCTCGGCGGAGCACGGGGTGACCACCGGGATCTCGGCGGCCGACCGCGCCACCACCCTGAGGATGCTGGCCGGCGGCCGGGCCGGACCCGGCGACTTCGTGCGCCCGGGCCACGTCTTCCCGCTCCGCGCGAAGGCCGGGGGAGTCCTCGTCCGCAACGGGCACACCGAGGCGGCGGTCGACCTGGCCCGCCTCGCCGGACTGCGCCCCGCCGGCGCCATCGTGGAGATCGCGGGCGAGGACGGCGTGATGCTGCGGCTGCCCGAACTCGTCCCCTTCGCCCGGAAGCACGGCCTCACGATCATCTCGATCGAGGACCTGATCGCCTACCGGCGCAGCGCCGAGCCGACCGTCCGCCGTGAGGCCGAGGTGCGGCTGCCCACCACCTTCGGGCCCTTCACCGCGTACGGATACCGCTCCGTCGTCGACGGCGTCGAACACGTGGCGCTCGTGCACGGCGACATCGGCGACGGCGAGGACGTACTCGTCCGGGTCCACTCCGAATGCCTGACCGGCGACATCTTCCGGTCCCAGCGCTGCGACTGCGGGCCCCAGCTGCACGCCTCCATGGAGCGCGTCGTCGCCGAGGGCCGCGGAGTCGTCGTCTACCTGCGGGGACACGAGGGACGCGGCATCGGGCTGGTGTCCAAGCTGCGCGCGTACGAGCTCCAGGAGCGAGGCTCCGACACCCTCGACGCCAATCTCGAACTCGGCCTGCCCGCCGACGCCCGGGACTACGCCGCGGGTGCGCAGATCCTGAGCGACCTCGGCGTCCGCACCCTGCGCCTGATGACCAACAACCCGGACAAGACCGCCGCGCTCGTGCGGCACGGACTCGGGATCACCGGACGCGAACCCATGCCCGTCCAGGCCGGCGAGCACAACCTGCGGTACCTGCGCACCAAGCGGGACCGCATGGGGCACGACCTGCCCTGGCTCGACGCCACCGCCGCGTCGGCCTGCGGCAACCAGTAACCACCGACGAACACACAGGGAGAGACATGAGCGGCAAGGGCGCACCCGAACTGTCCGTACGCAACTGCGGGGACCTGCGGGTGGCGGTGATCGCGGCCCAGTGGCACGAGAAGGTCATGGACGGACTCGTCGACGGGGCCCTGCGCGCCCTGCACGACCTCGGCATCGACGAGCCGACGCTGCTCCGGGTCCCCGGCAGTTTCGAGCTCCCGGTGGTGGCCAAGGTGCTCGCCGGCCGCGGCTACGACGCGATCGTCGCGCTCGGCGTGATCATCCGCGGCGGCACCCCCCACTTCGAGTACGTGTCCCAGGGCGTCACCAACGGCCTCACCCAGGTCACCGTCGACACCGGGGTCCCCGTCGGCTTCGGCGTGCTGACCTGTGACACCGAGGAACAGGCCCTGGACCGGGCCGGACTCGAGGGTTCGCACGAGGACAAGGGGCACGAAGCGGTCACCGCGGCCGTCGCCACCGCGGCCACACTGCGGACCGTCAGCGAACCCTGGCGCTGAGCAGCGCCCCCGGACCCCGTATTCTAAGGACCATCATGGCGAACAAAACCTTCGAAGAGCTCTTCGCCGAGCTCCAGCTCAAGGCCGCCGACGGCGACCCCTCCACCTCCCGCACCGCCGAGCTGGTGGACAAGGGCGTGCACGCCATCGGCAAGAAGGTCGTCGAGGAGGCCGCCGAGGTCTGGATGGCCGCCGAGTACGAGGGCAAGGAGGCCGCCGCCGAGGAGATCTCGCAGCTGCTCTACCACGTCCAGGTGATGATGGTCGCCCGTGGCATCTCCCTCGACGACGTCTACGCCCACCTCTGAGCACGCCCGCCGCACGTCCCTGAACTCCCTCCGCACAAAGGAAACCCGACCTCATGCTGCGCATCGCCGTCCCCAACAAGGGTGCAATCTCCGGGCCTGCGATGGCGATGCTCCATGAGGCGGGCTACCGGCAGCGCAAGGAGTCGAAGGAGCTCGTCCTCGTCGACCCCACCAACGAGGTCGAGTTCTTCTACCTGAGGCCGCGCGACATCGCGATCTACGTCAGCTCCGGGCGGCTCGACATCGGCATCACCGGCCGCGACCTGCTGCTCGACTCCGGAGCCGAGGCCGAGGAGATCCTCCAGCTCGGCTTCGCACGCTCCACCTTCCGATACGCCACGAAGCCCGGCACGGCCAACGGCCCCAAGGACTTCGACGGCATGACCATCGCCACGTCCTACGAGGGCATCGTGGCCAGGCACCTCGCGCGGGAGGGCGTCAACGCCTCCGTCGTCCACCTCGACGGCGCGGTCGAGACCGCCATCGAGCTCGGTGTCGCGCAGATCATCGCCGACGTCGTCGAGACCGGTACCAGCATGCGCAACGCGGGCCTCGAGGTCATCGGCGAGCCGATCATGAAGTCGGAAGCGGTGGTGATCCGCCGCAAGGGCGCCCCCGAGGACGACCCCAAGGTCCAGCAGTTCCTGCGCCGGCTCCAGGGCGTCCTGGTGGCCCGCAGCTACGTGATGATGGACTACGACTGCCGGGTCGAGCACCTGGAGCGCGCCGTCGCCCTCACCCCGGGCCTGGAGTCGCCGACCATCTCCCCGCTGCACCACGAGGGCTGGGTCGCCGTGCGTTCCATGGTCGCGTCCAAGGAAGCCCAGCGGATCATGGACGACCTGTACGAGCTGGGCGCACGCGCCATCCTCACGACGGCCATCCACGCCTGCCGCCTCTGACGGCCGGACCACCACACCCCAAGGACGACAGCGCCGCCATGTCCGCCTCCACGCCCCGGCCCCCCGGGCTCCCCGACCTCCCGGTCACCTTCAGGCCCACCCGCACCAGGGTGGTCCTGCTGACCGTGGGGGTGGCCATGTTCGTCGTCATCACCGCCGTCGCGATGGTCCTGGAGAACCTCGGCCCGGGGGAGCGGACCAGCTTCGTCTTCGTCGCCCTGCTCTTCTTCGGCGTACTCGCCCTGCTCAGCAGGCCCCGGGTCACCACCGACGTGACCGGGGTCACCGTCGTCAACATCACCCGCACCCGCCGACTGGCCTGGGCGGAGATCCTGCGCGTCAACCTGCGCGCCGGCGACCCGTGGGTCTTCCTCGACCTCAGCGACGGCACCAGCATGCCCGTCCTCGGAATCCAGCCCGGAATCGCCCGGGAACAGGCCATCCGGGACGCCCGTACACTCCGCGCTCTCGTCGACTTCCACGGCAGCGGAGTGAACGGCGCCACCGAGAACAGCTGAGCCCCCTGCCCCACTCGGCCGAATCCCGATTATTCTGGAGAGCGGCGGCGCACCCGGTGTGCCGCCGCCCCGCACCAGAAGGCCTTCGAGGCCCGCGGGGCTCTTTCCTGCGACCCAAGGAGTGACTCCCTCCAGCAATGGACGGATCGTCCGGTAGTACCTGCGCCGCCCCCTCTCCGGAGGCGGCGGCATGACCACCCCCCTGTTGCTGCTTCTCGCGGCATTCCTTCTCATCCTCGCCAACGGGTTCTTCGTGGCAGCCGAGTTCGGGCTCGTCACGGTGGAACGGCCGGACGCCGAACGCGCCGCCGCCGAAGGCGACCGCCGGGCCCGTACCGTCGTCGCCGCCCTGCGCGAACTCTCCTTCCAGCTGTCCGGCACCCAGCTCGGCATCACGATCACCTCACTGGTCGTGGGCATGCTGGCGGAGCCGGCGCTCGCCCAACTGCTCGCAGGGCCACTCGGCGCCACCGGGCTGCCCGACGGGGCCGTACCCGGGGTGAGCGTGGTGACCGGCATGCTGCTCGCCTCGGCCGTCCAGATGGTGATCGGCGAACTCGTACCGAAGAACTGGGCGGTCTCGCGGCCGCTCCAGGTCGCCAGGTTCGTGGCCGGGCCGCAGCACCGCTTCTCCGCCCTCCTGCGCCCGGTGATCACCCTGCTGAACACCGTCGCCAACCGGCTGGTGCGGATGCTCGGTGTCGAACCCACCGACGAACTGGCCTCCGCCAGGACCCCCGGTGAACTCGTCTCGCTCGCCAGGCACTCCGCCGAGGCCGGCACCCTGGAACAGGACACCGCCGACCTCTTCGTGCGGACCCTGTCCCTCGCCGGTCTCACCGCCCAGCACGTCATGACCCCGCGGGTGAAGGTCAGCGCACTGCAGTCGTCGGCGACGGCGGCCGACGTCCTCAACCTCACCCGGGCCACGGGGCTGTCCCGCTTCCCCGTCTACCGGGACCGCATCGACGAGGTCGTCGGCATGGTCCATCTCAAGAACGCCCTGGCCGTCCCCGCCCAGGACCGGCTGCGTGTCCCGCTCAGCAGGATCGCCGTGCCGCCGCTCCTGGTCCCGGAGACACTCCCGGTCGAACAACTGCTCCAGCGGCTGCGCAGTGAGCAGCCGATCGCCGTCGTGGTCGACGAGTACGGCGGCACCGCGGGCGTCGTCACCCTCGAGGACATCATCGAGGAGCTGGTCGGCGAGGTCAGGGACGAGCACGACGCCGAGGGCGCCGACCGCCCCGAGCTCACCCCCGTCGTCGCCGACGACGGCCGGGCCGGCTGGGACGTGGAGGGCAGCTGCCGGGTCCTGACCCTGCACCGGATAGGCCTCGACGTACCCGAAGGGCCGTACGAGACCGTGGCGGGTCTGGTCGCCGACCTGCTGGGACGCATCCCCGCACCCGGTGACCGGGCCGAACTGCCCGGCTGGCGCGTCTCCGTCCGCCAGGTCGGCCACTACCGGGCCGAGCGGGTCAGGTTCGTCCGGCTCACCGACATACCGCACAAGCCGGAGCGGCCTTCCCAGGATCTGCTGGAGGCCGTGCGATGAGTCTCGTACAGCTGATGTTCGCAGGCCTCCTCGTGCTGGCCAACGGCTTCTTCGTCGGCGCGGAGTTCGCGCTCGTCTCCGTACGCCGCAGCCAGGTCGAGCCGCTCGCCGCGAGCGGGTCCAGCAGGGCCAGACAGGTCATGTACGGCCTGGAGAACCTGCCGCAGATGATGGCCGCCGCACAGTTCGGCATCACCGTCTGCTCCCTCACCCTCGGCGCCGTCGCCGAGCCGACCGTCGCCCACCTCCTGGAGCCGGTCTTCCACGCGGCACACGTGCCCGAGGGGTTCGTCCACCCGCTCGGCTTCGCTCTGGCCCTCGTCTCCGTGGTCTTCCTCCATCTCGTCATCGGCGAGATGGTCCCGAAGAACCTGGCGATGGCCGCGCCGGAGAAGACCGCGATGTGGCTCAGTCCCGGACTGGTCGGCTTCGCCCGGCTGTGCCGGCCGGTCACCTCGGCGCTCGGGGCCTGCGCCCGGCTCGTGCTGAGGCTCTTCAAGGTCGAGCCGAAGGACGAGGTCGAGGCCGTCTTCACCAGCGAACAGCTCAACCGGCTGGTGGAGGACTCAGGCCTCGCCGGGCTGCTGGAGCCGGAGGCCCAGGAGCGCCTTGAGGACGCCCTGGAGCTCGGGAGCAGGCACGTCACCGACGTACTGCTCGACCGTGCGTCCCTGGTGACCGTGGATCCCTCCGTCACCCCGCGCCGCCTGGAGGAGCTGACCGTGCGGACCGGCTACTCGCGCTTCCCCGTCTGCGCGGAGGGCGGCGGCCCGTTCATGGGCTACCTGCACGTCAAGGACGTCCTGGAGCTGGAGGACGGCGAACGGGCCGTTCCGCAGCAGATCTGGCGTCCGATGGCGACCGTGCGGGCGGAGCTCCCGCTGGACGACGCCCTCACGGTGATGCGCCGCGCTGCGACGCACCTGGCCCAGGTCGCCGACGCGTCGGGCAAGGTGCTCGGCCTGGTCGCCATGGAGGACGTCCTGGAGATGCTGGTGGGGGAGGTCCGCGACCCGGCCCACCGGGTCTCGGTGCCCCGCCGCACGGTGGAGGTGCCGAAGACCATGGCTCCCACGGGCTGATCCCCTCCGGCGCCGGATGCCCCGCCAGGGCCTCCGGCGCCGGAGACCGTGCTCCTACAGGGCGCCGGGCTCCTGCGTGCCCCGGTCCACCGGGCCGCGCCCGGACAGCACCTCGCCGTACGCCTGCATCAGATCAGGCAGCCGCAGGGTCGCCAGATCGTCCCGGGTGGGCGTCACCGTGTAGCCGGACAGCCGCAGGTCCCGGTACGCGCAGCTCTTCTCGTACAGGGTGCGCAGGAAACGGCCGTTGCCCAGTTCGTCGATCCAGCCCTGGCCGGTCACGTGCCCGCTGATGCTGCGCAGCTCGTCCAGGGACTCCTCGTCCCACGCGTCGCCGTTCTCGGCGGCCAGCACCCCGCCGATCGCGGTGAGTTCGAGGGGCCGGTAGCTCGGGAAGTCGACCCGGGTGGTGAAGCGCGAGGACAGCCCCGGGTTGGCGGAGAGCAGTCTGTCCATGCCCTCCGGATAGCCGGCGAGGATGACGACCAGGTGGTCCCTGTTGTCCTCGGCGCGTTTCAGCAGGACCTGCAAGGCCTCGTCGCCGTACGCGTCGCCCTTGCTGTAAGCGGAGTTGGCGAGGCTGTACGCCTCGTCGACGAACAGCACCCCGCCGAGCGCCGAGTCGATCAGTTCATTGGCCTTCACCGCGGTCTGCCCGAGGAACTCGCCCACCAGATCGGACCGCTGGGCCTCCACCAGGTGATCGCCGCCGAGGAGCCCGAGCGCGTAGAACACCCGGCCCAGGATGCGGGCCACCGTGGTCTTGCCCGTCCCGGACGGGCCGGAGAACACGAAGTGGCGCTTCGGCGGCTGCACCGGAAGCCCCTGGTCGGCGCGCAACCGGGCCATGTTCAGCTGCGCCGAAAGGGCTTTGACCTGGCGTTTCACGGGTTCCAGTCCGACCATCCGCTCAAGTTCCGCGAGCGCCTCCGCGAGCAGCGCGGGATCACTGGGACCCGCCGGGAAGACCGCTGCCCGTGGCGCGCCCGGCTTCTCCCGCGCCCCGACGGGCCCTGACGCAGGGGCGGAGGCCCCGGGCACGACGACCTCCGGATCCCCACCGAGCCAGGACTCACGGCCCTCCACCAGGTCGGTTCCCAGCACCATGTCGCCGTCCGGCTGGGTCTCCACCGCCGTGCCGTCCGCACCGAAGCCGGCCAGCGAGACCGCGGCCAGGTCGGCGGCCTCGTCGTATCCGTCCCCCTCGGATATCGCCGCCAGCCGGGCCGAGGTGTCCATGAAGGCCGGGTCGACACGGTGGACCGCCCGGTACAGCGGCAGAGCGGCGGCGCTGCGCCCGGTGCCCTCGTGGGCCCGCGCCAGCCAGTAGCGCAGTTCCTTGCGCTGCGGCTGCTCGCTGCGACACCGCATCAGGGCTGCGGAGAGGAGGGGCTCCGCCTGCCCGTACATCTCCAGGCGCACCCTGGCCATGCCGCCGAAGAGGCCCGCCTCGATTCCGAGCAGCGGATCGTCGACGAGCTGCTCCGTGGTCCGTACGAGCAGCTCCCAGTCCTTCACCAGATAGGAGCGACAGGCGTGCAGGAACCGCACCTGGGGATCCGCGTCGATCGGCGGGAGGCCGGCCAACGCGCGGTCCAGGTCGGGGACATGGCGTCCGTCCAGCCAGTGCGAGGCATGGGCGAGCAGCAGGTCGCGCGGGCTCTCCAGCACCGGCTGGACCCACCATCCCAGCCAGTACCAGGAGTTGAGCGTGCGGCGGTGGCGGGTGCGCTGTTCGCCGAAGCGGTCGCGGTGGCGGTACATGCGCAACAGTGCCGTGGTGGTGTCGATCCGCAGTGCGTGCAGGCCGAGCCAGCCGTCCGCCATGCCCGGATCCAGGCGCACCGCGGCCCGGAACTCCTCCTCCGCCTGCGGATACGCGCCCATGGTGTACGCGTCCACCCCGCGCAGCCAGGCGAGGTCGGCCGGGGCACGCATGCCCTGAGCGCCGATGTCCATCAGGTCCCCCACAAACCGTGCCCCCAGAATGTCCCGCCCGCACAGCATGCCCAGCGCAGCGCGCCTAATCACCGTCGAGGGGACGGGAATTGACCACACCGAGACGCATCGTACCGGCACAGGGAGTGAGCGGTTAAGGCCGTTACCGGCGCTTCGGAGGCCGTGACCGAGGGTGATCGGAAAGGGTGTTCGGGTGGCGGAAGAGGGTGGGGCGAGGCCCTGACCGGGTGCGAACGGCTGTGGGCACCGCCTCTGCGGGGCCTCGGGAGGCCGATGCCGAGAACGCCGCAGCCCCTGCCGGTACTCGGTCGAGCCGGGTTCGGAGCGCTTCCCGCACCCCTGTCCGCACCCTTGCCCTCGGCCGGCGAGCCCGGTCGGCCTCAGTCCTGACCGTCCGTCACGATGTGGCTCGCCCGCGCTTTCGCCCGAGGTCCTTCCAGCCACGCGTATCCCGCGGGATCCTGCCGTATCACCGCGTCCGCGAAGGGATATGACGGATCGTCGGCGAAATGCCGCCGCTCCGCGACCGTCCAGCCGTCCCAGAACCCGGCGAGTCCGGGACCGTCGCGGAGCCTGCCCCGCTCCCAGGAGGCCTGGCTGTCCCCCTCGATCCACAGCAGTGCCGAGAGGAACGGCCGCACCGCAGCGCGACCGGCCCCCACCCCTTCGATCAGCATCACCGGCGCGGGTGCCAGTGTCCTCGGCGCCCCGAAGCGCCGTGTCGTCCAGTCGTACGGGGCGTACCGCGCGCACTCGCCCTGGGAGAGCGGGTCCAGGACCTGTGCCCGGAGCCGGCCGGGCCAGCCGAAGAGCTCCTCATGGGTGGCCAGGTCGTCCAGGTGCAGCACGGGCGCGTCACCCAGGGCGGCGGCCATCCGGCCGGCGAACGTGCTCTTGCCCGACCCGGCGTGTCCGTCGACCGCGACCAGCCGGACCGGCCCGCAGGACGGCGGGAGGAAGCGCAGCCGGCGCGCGTGGTCCGCGAGGTCGTTCATGGTCCCACCCTACGAGAGGCGGTCACCCGGCCCTGAGCATGCGCAGGTCACGCCAGTGGACCAGACCAATATTGCTCCCGCGGCGCGGGAGCAATCACTGGCCGGATCCGGTACCGACCCGCGATAGTTGGAGCACCGATCGGCACCCGCAGCCCCAATCCGCCCAACGACCGGGGGTCTCGCCCATGACCAGACCGACTTCACGCAGGACCGTGCTCACCGCCGCGCTCGCGGCCGGGGCGGGCGCCGTCGCCTCCGCCGGCCCGGCGGACGCCGTCCCCTCCGGTACCCCCTCCTCCCCGGCGGTCGCCTCGCTCGTGGACAACCGTTTCTGGACCACGTACGCCGACTGGCGCTTCGGCTCGTCCGCCGGGACCCGGCCCGTCGCCGGTCTCCGGCCGGGCCTGGTGATCGCCACCCCGGCCGGACGCACCGACTACACCGACCCGCACACCGGGAGGACCGGCACCTGGGAGTACGGGACCTGGACCTCCCCGGTCCACCGCTCCGACGTCCCGGCCACCGAGGTGATCGCCTCCTGGAACGCGCACACCCCTCAGGGGACCTGGATCCAGATCGAGCTGCGCGGGCGCTACACGGACGGCACGGACACCCCCTGGTACGTCATGGGCCGATGGGCCTCGGGCGACACCGACATCCGGCGCACCTCCGTCGACGACCAGACCGACGGGAAGAGCACCGTCTGGACGGACACCTTCTCGGTGGACGACGCTGCGAGCGGACTCCGTCTGGTCTCGTACCGCCTGCGGCTCACCCTCCACCGCACGCCGGGCACCCGCCTCACCCCCACGGTCCACCGCGTCGGCGCCATGGCCTCGGACGTCCCCGACCGCTTCACCGTCCCGGCCACCACGCCCGGCGGTGCCCGCGAGCTCGCGGTACCCCGCTACTCGCAGAACGTCCACGTGGGGGAGTACCCGGAGTACGACAACGGGGGCGAGGCCTGGTGCAGCCCCACCTCCTCGCAGATGATCATCGAGTACTGGGGCCGGCGCCCCACCGCGGAGGACCTGGCCTGGGTGAAGCCGGGCCTCGCCGACCCCCAGGTCTGCCACGCGGCCCGCTACACCTTCGACCACCAGTACGACGGGTGCGGCAACTGGCCCTTCAACGCCGCGTACGCCTCCACGTACAAGGACATGAGCGCCGCCGTCACCCGGCTCGGCTCGCTGTCCGAGCTGGAGAGGCTGATCGACGCCGGTATCCCGGTCATAACGTCACAGTCCTTCCTCAAGGGTGAGCTGACGGGCGCGGGTTACGGGACGTCGGGCCACCTGATGACGGTCATCGGCTTCACGGCCGACGGCGACGTGATCGCCAACGACCCGGCATCACCGGACAACGACGCGGTCCGCCACGTCTACGCGCGGCGCGAGTGGGAGAACATCTGGTTGAGGACCAAGCGCTACGACGCGAACGGCGCGGTCCGAAGCGGCACGGGCGGGGTCTGCTACGTCTACTGGCCCACTGCCCCGACCCCGGGTCAGCGCCGCGTGCTGCGGTCGCTCGGGCTGGCCTGATCCGGCAGGCCCCCGGCCCTCGTGGTGGTGCGCCGGCGCCTGGGAGCGGGACCACGGACGGCATGCCTGAGGGCGTGCCGTCCGGAGGTGCCGTGCGGCGGCGCCCCGCAACACCGGACCGTGTGGCGCCGAGCCCTGTCACGAGCCGCAGCAGCCAGGGCCGGCCGGTGCCTCCTCTGCCGCCGCCGCGGTGGCACCGATCAGTAGCGGTGCGGGTTCCGGCGAGGCGCAGCACCCTGACCCGGCCGCCTGCTCGGCGGCAGGGTCGTCGAACAGGCCGGCGCCGCCGCAGACCCCGGTCTCCGGGAGGCTGAGTTCGACCCGGTCGGCAGCTTCGAGGTCGCCGGCGACGGCTGCCGCGACGGAGCGGACCTGCTCGTAGCCCGTCATGGCCAGGAACGTCGGGGCCCTGCCGTACGACTTCATGCCGACCAGGTGGACCCCCGCCTCGGGGTGGGACAGTTCGCGGTGGCCGTGCGGGGGGACGCTGCCGCAGGAGTGCTGGTTGGGATCGATCAGCGGGGCCAGCACCGCGGGTGCCTGGAGGCGCTCGTCGAGACCGAGGCGGAGCTCGGAGAGGAACGAGAGATCGGGGCGGAAGCCGGTCAGCACGATCACCTCGTCCACCGGGTCCAGGCGGCGGCCGTCCTCGTCGACCAGGACGATCCGGCCCTCACCGTCGCGTTCGACGGCTTCGGTGCGGAAGCCGGTGACGGCGTCGGCGTGACCCTGGTCGACCGCGGCCTTCGCGGCGAGTCCGAGAGCGCCGCGGGCGGGGAGCTGGTCGGAGTCTCCGCCGCCGAAGGTGGAACCGCCGATGCCGCGCCTGAGGATCCAGACCGCGTGGGTGCCCGGTTCGTCCCTCGCGACACCGGCGAGCTCGGCCAGCGCGGTGAAGGCGGAGGCACCGGCGCCGATCACGGCAGTGCGCCGGCCCGCGTAGCGGGAGCGGACCGCCGGATCGCCGAGATCGGGGACACGGTAGACGAAGCGGTCGGCCGCGGCCTTCTCCCCGAGTGCGGGCAGACCGCTGCCGCCGGCAGGGCCCGGGGTCCTCCAGGTGCCCGAGGCGTCGATGACCGCGCGGGCCAGGATGCGCTCCTCGTGCCCGCCGGCGGACTCGACGTGGACGACGAACGGCCGGCTCTCGCGGCCGGCGTCGACGATCCGGTCGCGGCCGGCCCGTGAGACGCCGGTGACCGTGGCGCCGGTGCGGACCCTGTCGCCGAGCACGTCGGCGAGCGGCCGCAGGTACTGCCGGGCCCAGTCCCCTCCGGACGGGTACGTCGTCGGATCCGGCCTGGCCCAACCGGTGGGAGCCAGCAGCTTCACGGCGGCGGGGTCGACGACTTCGCCCCAGGTGGAGAACAGGCGCACGTGGCTCCACTCGCGGACGGCCGCACCCGCGGTGCCGCCCGACTCCAGGACGACGGGCTCGACGCCTCGCTCGACGAGGTGGGCTGCGGCGGCGAGTCCGGTGGGGCCGGCTCCGATGACGACGACGGGAAGCTGCTGGAAGCTCATGGTGCTCGGTCTCCTCGGGGAGTGCGGGGAGTCGGCGGTGCGCGCGGACGAGGGTGGTCGGTCCGCCCGCCGGCTTGCCCGGGCGGTGCCGGTGTCGAAGCGCGCGGCTCCGACGGAAGCGCACATCGACGTGGCGGACGGTGCGCCGTTCGGACGGCTGCCGTGGCGACGACCCGCTAATTCGATGCTTGTCGATATGTTGGAGATTGCCACTCGTATCGACGGGTGTCAACATAGACATATGTCGAAGTCGGAGATTGTGGAGCTGCCCGTCCCGCAGGGCAGCGTCGATGTGCCGTGCTGCCCGCCCATCACGGCGGGGGAGTTGTCCCGGACGGATGCGGAGAGGATGGCCGCCATGTTCAAGGCGCTGTCGGATCCGGTGCGCCTGCGGCTCTTCTCCAGGGTCGCCTCCCACCCGGGCGGCGAGGCGTGTGTGTGCGACATCGCTGACGTGGGTGTCTCGCAGCCGACCGTCTCGCACCACCTGAAGAAGCTGCGCGAGGCCGGCCTGCTCACCTCGGAGCGGCGCGGGACCTGGGTCTACTACCGGGTCGCACCGTCCGTCGTGGCCGCGATGTCAGCCATGCTCGACCTGCGTACCTGACGTGCCTGCCTGACCCGGCCGTGACGCCTGCGCCGCGCTCCGGAGGGCGGCGCTTCAGCCGTTGCCGCCCCGTGTGGTGAGTGCTGTGGGCGCGAACCTCCCGCGCCAGGCAAGCGCGACGTACACCAGCCCGATGAGGACGGGCACCTCGATGAGCGGGCCGACCACTCCGGACAGCGCCTGGCCGGAGGTGACGCCGAAGGTCGCGATCGCGACCGCGATGGCCAGCTCGAAGTTGTTGCCCGCCGCGGTGAACGCGAGCGTGGTCGTACGGTCGTAGGCCAGGCCGAGGCCCTTGCCGAGGAGGAAGGTGCCGAAGAACATGATCGCGAAGTACACCAGCAGCGGCAGTGCGATCCGTGCGACGTCCAGCGGCTGCGAGGTGATCGTCCTCCCCTGCAGGGCGAACAGGACGACGATCGTGAACAGCAGTCCGTACAGCGCGAAGGGGCCGATCCTCGGCAGGAACGTCGTCTCGTACGACTCGCGGCCCATCTTCCTCTCGCCGATGCGGCGGGTGAGGAAGCCGGCGAGCAGCGGGACGCCGAGGAAGACGACGACGTTCAGCGCGATGTGCCACACGGGTACGTCCAGCCCCTGCCCGTCCCCGAGGCCCAGCCACCGCGGCAGCAGATCCAGGTAGAACCAGCCCAGCACGCCGAACGCGAGCACCTGGAACACCGAGTTGAGCGCTACGAGTACGGCGGCGGCCTCGCGGTCGCCGCAGGCGAGGTCGTTCCAGATGACGACCATGGCGATGCAGCGGGCGAGGCCGACGATGATCAGGCCGGTGCGGTACTCGGGCAGGTCCGGCAGGAAGATCCATGCCAGGGCGAACATGACCGCCGGGCCCGCGATCCAGTTGACGGCCAGCGAGGACGCCATCAGCTTCCGGTCGCCGGTGACGCTGTCGAGCCTGTCGTAGCGGACCTTGGCCAGCACCGGGTACATCATGACGAGCAGGCCCAGCGCGATGGGCAGTGAGATTCCGCCGACCTCGATCTTCGCCAGTGCGCCGTTCAGGCCCGGGACGAGTCGGCCCACGGAGAGGCCGGCGGCCATGGCGACGAGTATCCACACCGCGAGGTAGCGGTCGAGGGTGGAGAGTCTTCCGGTGACCGACTCCTCTCCGGTGCCGGGGAGTGTGCTCGGCTCGGTGGAGGTCACGGGCAGGCCCTCTTGTTCCGGACGGCGGTACGGGCGGATTCGGCGAGCTCGGCGAAGTGCGCGGACACCGAGGCCAGTGCCTCGGGGCGCAGTTTGAAGTAGGTGAACCGGCCGCAGGGCTCGGTATCCACCAGCCCGGCCTCGCGCAGCACCTTCATGTGGTTGGACAGGTTCGTCTGCCTCGCGCCGGTCTCCTCGACCAGGTGGGACATGCAGAGCGTCTCCCGGGACAGCAGGGTGACGACCCGCATGCGGAGCGGATCGCCCAGAACCCGGACCACATCAGCGTCGACTGAAGTCATCATGGGCTGATACTTTCACATCAGCAGTCGCTGATGCCAGCAGGTGCTGACGTCAGCACTTCCTGATTCGATTCCGTTGCGAGACGAGAGATGCCCACCGATGTCCGACAAGCCCTCCGTCCTGTTCGTCTGTGTCCACAACGCCGGCCGCTCCCAGATGGCAGCCGCCTGGTTGACCCACCTGGCAGGGGACCGCGTCGAGGTCCGCTCCGCGGGCTCCAGCCCGGGCGACTCGGTGAACCCGGCCGCCGTCGAGGCGATGGCCGAGGCCGGCATCGACATCTCCGCCGAGACGCCAAAGATCCTGACCGTCGAGGCGGTCGAGGAGTCGGACGTCTGCGTCACCATGGGGTGCGGTGACACCTGCCCGGTCTTCCCCGGCAAGCGCTACCTGGACTGGAGGCTCGAAGACCCCGCCGGTCGGGGCGTGGTGGCGGTGCGTGCGATCCGGGACGAGATCAAGGCCATGGTCGAGGGACTGATCGAGGAGATCGCGCCGGGCGCGTCCGGATGACGGCCGACGCGGGCGGCCGGAACGCCGTCGCCGCACCGGGCCTCGACCGCACCGGACTCCGACCGCGCCGGGTGCCGGCGGCACCGGGCCTCGACCGCGCCGGGTGTTGACGGTGGCCACGCGGCCCACCTACTTCGCAGACGGCTGACCACCCCGGCCGTCGACCACCCCCGCCGGCCACCGCTGCCCGGCCCCGGTCTCCGTCAGCCGCGCACCCCCTCGAAGTCCGCGCCGACCGTGAGCGTCACCACCCCGGGCGCGGCTTCGGGGTCCGTCCGAGGCTTCGCGGGCTTGCGCAGCCTCTGCGCCACCGCGCGCGCCTGCTCCTCGAGTCCCGGGGGGCAGGTGACCGCGGTCTTCCCGTCCGGCTCCTGGGCGTTGCCGGTCCCCGCGACGGAGTAACCCGCCAGGCGGAGTTGCTCCGAGGCCCCGGCGGCGGCTCCGGACGTGCCGGTGCCGTTGAGCACCTGGACGCTGATGCTCCGCGCCGTCAGTGGCGTCGGCGTCGTCAACCGGTCCTTCTCGACCTCCTCGTCCCCGGCGAGAGCGCTGAACAGGTCCTGAGCCTGGGGGTACTGCCAGGCGATGTTGGCCTTGTCCGCCGGGACGTCGAGCTCTCGCGGGTAGTTCGGCACGGTCAGGAAGGTCAGCCTGTCGGAGGGGATGGACCGGATGTCCGACGCGAGCGCGGTCAAGGGCTTGATCCCGGCCAGTTCCGGATCCGTGGTGACCGACTTGGTCGCCGAATCCAGTACGTCGTACATGGCGCCGGGGCTGGTCAGCTTCTTCCGCGCCTTCGCCGCCAGCGCCTCCATGAACTCCTGCTGGCGGCCTATCCGGCCGATGTCGGAGCCGTCGCCGACGCTGTACCGGGTACGGACGTAGCCGAGGGCCTCCTCGTCCTTGACGGTCTGGCAGCCCGCGTCCAGTTCCAGGTGGGCCTTCTCGTCCCGTATGGCCTGCTCGGGGCAGACCTCGATGCCGTCGACGGCGTTGACCATCCCCTTGAACCCCTGGAAGTCGACCGACAGGAAGTGGTCGATGCGCAGACCCGTGTTCTGCTCGATGGTCCGGATCGTGCAGGCGGCCGCGCCGCCGACGTCGCCCTTCGTGCCTCCGATGGCGAACGCCTCGTTGACCTTGGCCCGGTGCGGGGTCGAGGTGGTGCCGTCCCCGCGGTCGCACGCCGCTATCGGCACCCAGGAGTCACGTGGCAGGGAGACGACCGTGCCCCACTTCCGGTCGGCCGACAGGTGCAGGACCATCAGTGTGTCCGACTGCATGGTGTCCAGGTCCCTGCCGTACGCGGCGTTCGCGCCGTCGCGGCTGTCCGAACCCACGACCAGGATGTTCAGGGCACCCGGGCTGAGGTTGGCGGGCCGGTCCCCGCCGATCTTCCCGTCGATGTCGCCCGCGTGGATGTTTCCCTCCAGGCTCTGGTAGACCCATGTTCCGGCACCGCCGGCGCCGGCCAGCAGCACCGCCAGGACGCCGACGGTCCACGCGAGGTACCTGCCGCGCCGTGTGAGCCGGACGGCCCCGGCGCCCCCGCCGCGCCCACGGCGCTCCCGCCCCTGTGCCCCTTGCATGCGCTTCCCCTCCGGTCGTGGGACAGCACGGTCCATGCCGCCCTGATGCATTCTCACCCGCGGCCGGGAATGCTCCGATCTCCATCGCTGCGGACGCCCGCCTCCCGATGGCGTCCCGGCGGCACCGTCGGTCCCCTGCGGCGCGGGCGTTCACCTACCTGGTGCGTGAACGCCACCGGTACGGCGCGCGAACAGCCGCTCGCATCTCAGTACGATGAGCGGCCCAGGCGCCGGGCATCTCCGGGCGGCCGCGGCAGGAGGGAGACGGCATGACGGGCCAGAACCAGGACGGTGCCGCTCGGCATCCCCGCCGCAGGGGCCAGGGAGAGCTGGAGAGCCAGGTGCTGGCCGAGTTGCGCCGCGCGCCGCACCCGGTGAACGCCGGATGGGTCCAGGAGCATCTCGGCGGCGGGCTCGCCTACACGACGGTGATCACCATCCTGACCCGTCTGCATGCCAAGGGCGCCGTCGAACGGGAGCGCTCGGGGCGATCGTTCGAGTGGACGGCGACGGCGGACGAGGCGGGCCTGGCCGCTCTGCGGATGCGCCGGGTACTGGACGCCGAGGCGAACCGTGAGGCGGTGCTGGCGAGTTTCGTGACCGCGTTGCCCCCGGGCGACGAGCGGCTGCTGAGGGATCTGCTGGCGCAGGCGGCCGGCGAAGAGGAAGACTGACCGCATGGGCATCTTCGTCTTCCTGCCGATGGTGCTGCCGCTGAGCGCCTGGCCGGTCGCACGCCTGGCCGAGCAGCACCTGCACCCGCGTACGGCGACCTGGCTCCTCTCGGGCGTCGCCTCGGTCCTCGCCGTGTGCAGCACGCTGTCGCTCGTCCTGATGGTCGTGGTCGGTACGGCCCAGCTTCCGGGCAATCCCCTGCCGGACGGCTGGTCCGACCCCGAGGTGAGAGAGGCCGTTCCCTACGACGAGTTCGCGGGGAGGGTGGCCATCCCGCTCCTGCTCGTGGTGTCGGTCTGCTGCGGCTGGACGACGGCGCACCACTTCCTGGTACGCCGACGGGCCGGCCTCGCCCTGTCGGGGCTGCCGTCGACGCAGGTTGCGCTCCTGCCGGACGCGACACCGTACGCGTACGCCCTGCCGGGCCGTCCGCGTGGAAGGGTCGTCGTCACCACCGGCATGCTCGCCGCCCTCGACGCGCCGGAGCGGCGGGCGCTGTTCGCGCACGAGAGGGCGCACCTGGCCGGCGCCCACCACCGCTTCCTGCTGACGGTGCAACTGGCGGCCCGCGCCAACCCGTTCCTGCGCCCACTGCGCACCGCCGTCGGATACACCAGTGAGCGCTGGGCCGACGAGGAGGCGGCGCTCGCCGTGGGCAGCCGGCGCAGCGTGGCCAGGGCGATCGGCAAGGCGGCCCTGATGTCCCCGGGAGCCCCCGCTCCGACGCTCGCGGCGCTGGCGGCCCCCGGCCCGGTGCCGCGCCGGGTCGCCGCGCTGCTCGGTCCCGCGCCCGCGGCGCGCGCGTGGCCGCCGCTGTCCACGACCGTGGGGCTGGCGGTGTGGGGTGCGGCCGCGGGTGCGGCGTTCTCCGCCCTGGCGTCGGCGAACTCGGCCGTCACGCTCTTCTTCATCCTCAAGGCCGCCACACCGCTGTAGGCCGTCGGCCGGCCGCGCGCACGGCCGGACGGTGATCCGCACGACATCACCTCCTACGAGCTTTGCCGTTCCTTTACAGTGTTGTAGAAGTTCGTGGCGCCGGGCGGACGCTTTCGTCATCACTGTGAACGCAGTGGCAACCGGTCGGCCGCGGATCATCGCATCGGAAGCCGGAACCTGTCGCGACGCGCAGGGTCGTCCGGCACCTTCCAGACACAAGGAGAGCTCGTGTCCGCCCTACCGACGGACCTACCGGGGCCGTGCCCCGGGCCCTGCCGCCGTGCACACGGCCCCCGGCGCGGCGGTGCGCGATGAGCGCCGTACTCGGCCTGGTCGCCGTCCTGGTCCTGACCGCCGGTACCGGCTACTTCGTCGCCCAGGAGTTCGCCTACGTGGCCGCGGACCGGCTCGCCCTCGCCCGTGAGGCCGAGGACGGCGACCCGAGGGCCGCCCGCGCGCTCAAGGTCCTCGAACGCCTCTCGTTCATGCTCTCCGGAGCTCAGCTCGGCATCACCGTCACCGGGCTGGTGGTCGGGTTCCTGGCCGAGCCGTCCGTCTCCGCGCTGATCAGGCCGGTCCTCGAAGGCATCGGCCTGTCGGGCGGGGCGGTCCCGGTGATCTCCGTCGTCCTGGCCTTCGTCGTGGCGACCGTGGTGCAGATGGTGCTCGGCGAGCTCGCCCCCAAGAACCTGGCACTCGCCGTACCGGAGAGGCTGGCCAAGTCGCTGTCCGCGTCGACTCTCGCGTACCTCAAGGTCGTGGGCCCCCTGGTCCACGTCTTCGACGGTGCCGCCAACAGGCTGCTGCGCAAGGTGGGTGTCGAGCCGGTCGAGGAACTGCACCACGGCGCCACGCTGGAGGAGCTGAGCCACCTGATCGGGGAGTCCCACGAGCAGGGCCATCTGCCGCCGGACACCGCCGAACTGCTCGACCACGCCGTGTCCTTCTCGGAGCGGACCCTGCACGCGGTCATGGTGCCCCGGTCCGACGCCGTCTTCGTGCGCGAGGATGCCACAGCGGCCGACGCCGTACTGCTGATCGCCCGGCACGGGCACTCCAACTACCCCGTGCTGGGGGACCACCCCGACGACGTCGCCGGGGTGCTCGGCGTACGTGACCTGATGCGCCTGCCCGCGGACGGCTTCGACCGGAGCGCCGCCGGTGACGCGGCGCGGAGGCCGCTGCTGCTGCCCGAGACGCTTCCGCTCCCGGACGCCGTCGCCCGGATGCGGGAGCGGGACGACGAGTTCGCCGTCGTCCTCGACGAACACGGCGGTGTCGCGGGTGTCGTCACCTACGAGGACATCGCGGAGGAGCTGGTGGGCGACATCGCCGACGAGTCCGACACCGTCGTGGAACTCGCCGTCGCGGACCGCGGCGGCTGGCTCGTGGACGCCGGCCGCCGCCTCGACGAGGTCGCGTCGGCCACCGGTATCGCGCTCCCCGAGGGGCCGGACTACGACACCGTGGCCGGGCTGATCATCGACCGGCTCGGACGGTTCCCGGGCATCGGCGACCGCCTCGCCGTGGCGGACGTCGACATCGCCGTTCTCACCCTTGACCGCCACGTGCCCGAACGCGTACGCGTCGAGCGGCGCACGCCGCCCGCCGGGCCCTCGACCGAGGAGACACAGGCGTGAGCTTCCCGTTGGCACTCTTCATCACCGTGCTGCTCCTGATCGGCAGCGGATTCTTCGTGGCGGCCGAGTTCGCGCTCGTCGCGGCCAAGCGCCACCGCCTGGAGAAGGCGGCGGAGGAGGGGAGGAGAGGCGCGAAAGCAGCCCTCGCGGGGATGCGCGAGCTGTCGTTGATGCTCGCCGGGGCCCAACTCGGCATCACCGTCTGCACCCTGGGTCTGGGTTCGATCTCCAAGCCCGCCATCTCCCACGAGGTGGACCCGCTGCTGCACGATCTCGGACTGCCCAGTGGCCTCAGCTACGGCATCGCCTTCGCGTTCGCCATGACCGTCGTCGTCTTCCTGCACATGGTGGTCGGTGAGATGGCCCCCAAGTCCTGGGCCATCGCCCACCCGGAGCGCTCGGCGATGCTGCTGACGCCCCCCTTCCGGGCCCTGGTGAAGTGCGTCCGCCCGCTCATCTGGCTCCTGAACAGGATCAGCAACACCCTGGTGCGGATGTGCCGGGTCGAGCCGCGCGACGAGCTCGCCGACGTGCACAACCGGGAGCAGCTCACACATCTGGTCGCCGAGTCCGAACGCCTCGGCCTCATCAACAGGACCGACTCGGAGCTGATCACCCGGTCCCTGACCGAGCCTCGGACACCGGTCACGGAACTGCTCAC
The DNA here is from genome assembly GCF_040660235.1 of Streptomyces sp. NPDC049970. Lineage (NCBI taxonomy): Bacteria > Bacillati > Actinomycetota > Actinomycetes > Kitasatosporales > Streptomycetaceae > Streptomyces > Streptomyces sp. NPDC049970. The sequence goes on from NZ_JBFALP010000007.1 coordinate 293,394, forward strand.
GCCCGCCGAGGACATCATCACCGTGCCCGCCGGGGCCGACCTCGACGCCATCCTGGACCGGGCGCGCCTCGCCGACCGTACGCGCCTCCTGGTCAGCGACGGCGAGCGCATCCTCGGCTCGCTGCACGCGCGGGACGCCCTGGTCGCGCGCACCCGGGGCCGGAAGGTCACGGCACGCCTGCTGGCCAGGCCCGTCCCCGAGCTGCTCACCGACGACACCGTCGCCCACGCGGTGGAGGAACTCCGCCGCAACAGGGCTTCGCTGGCCGTGATCCGGGACGGGAACGGACGCCTCGTCGGCCTCGTCAGCCTCGACGACCTGATCGCCCGGTTGATGGGGCTTCAGCCGGCCTGAGCCGCGCGGTGCGATCGCCCGGGGGTGCCCTGTGGGCGCCCCCGGGGCCGATCTGTGCGCGAGGCCTCGCCTGCCGGGGGATCGGGAGGCGAGGAGGCATGCGCGGGGCGGCCCGGGGCATTCGTACTTCGACAGTGCTGTCGAAGAAGAGCGGCAGCCGGAGTGCGGAGGCGGAAAGACATGGAAATCTCGAGCATCATCGGGGCGATCTTGATCGGGATCATCATCGGCATTCTGGGGCGCCTGGTCGTTCCCGGCCGTCAGCGCATCGGCATCCTGCTGACGATCGTGGTGGGCATCGTCGCGGCGTTCATCGGTACGGCGATCGCCGCCGCCCTGGACGTCTCCGGTACCAACGGCATCGACTGGATAGAGATCGCCATCCAGGTCGGCGTGGCCGCACTGGGCGTCGCCGTCCTCGACCGGGCGACGTCGCGTCGCTGACGGCTCCGTCCGACCGTTCACGGTGACGCCGGTCCGGCGGTCCCGGCCCGCCCGCGGCGGCCCGGGACCGCCCGCGGCGGCCCGGGACCGCCCGGCCGACGGTGAGGACGCCGGCCCCCGCGCGCAGGTGTGGAACGGCCCACAGCCGTGCCGGGTCCGTAGGGGCCGGGATCCCTTGTGGGGAACGGGAGGCGGGTCCCGCAGAGGGGTCCCGCCGGTGGGCCGCTGTGACCCGGGTCTCTACCCCGCAGCCCGTTTCTGCTGCACTGTGTTCGGGTCACGGGGGGCGACCGTCACCGATCGACCGAGCGAGATGCCATGACCGCAGCAGCCGCAAGCGAGAACACCACCCGCGCCCGCCGCGCCCGTACGGGCGGTCCCGGCGACGGGCCCGACATCCTCGAACACGTCCTGGGCTGGACGCTCGTCGTCGTGCTCGCCGTGTTCGTCACCGGTGCGGGACTCATGTGACGCGTGACCGCCGTGGCCGACCGGTGGGGTGGGGCGCCCGCCCGGCACCCCACCCCTGACCCGCCCTGCGGTCCGTGTACCCCCTCGGGGCTAGTTGATGGCCTTGATGAGCTCACCGTTCGCCGTGTCGCCGCTGAGCTCCCAGAAGAAGGTGCCTCCGAGGCCCTGGTCGGCCTTGTAGTCCATCTTCGTGGCGATCGTGGCCGGGGTGTCGTAGCTCCACCAGTTGGTGCCGCAGTGGGCGTACGCGGTGCCGGCGACCGTGCCGGTGACCGGGCAGCTGTTCTTCAGGACCTTGTAGTCCTCGATGCCCGCCTCGTACGTACCGGGCGCGGCGCCCGTCGCCGTACCGCCCGGCTCCGACTGCGTGACGCCGGTCCACCCGCGCCCGTAGAAGCCGATGCCGAGGAGCAGCTTCTCCGAGGGGACGCCCAGTTCCTTGAGCTTGGAGATGGCCGCGTCGGTGTTGAAGCCCTCCGTCGGGATGCCCGGGTAGGAGGTCAGCGGTGAGTGCGGGGCCGTCGGTCCCTTCGCCGCGAAGGCGCCGAAGAAGTCGTACGTCATCGGGTTGTACCAGTCGAGGTACTTCGCCGCGCCCGCGTAGTCGACCGCGTCGATCTTGCCGCCGTCGGAGCCGTCCGCGGTGATCGCCGAGGTGATCAGGTTGCCGGTGCCGAACTTGGTGCGCAGCGCCGACAGGAGGTTGCCGTAGGCGTCACGGCCGCTGGTGTCACAGGTCAGGCCGCAGGCGTTGGGGTACTCCCAGTCGATGTCGATGCCGTCGAAGACATCGGCCCAGCGGGGGTCCTCTACCAGGTTGTAGCAGGACTCGGCGAATGCGGCCGGATTCTGCGCGGCCTCACCGAAGCCTCCGGACCAGCTCCAGCCGCCGAACGACCAGATGACCTTCAGGTCGGGGTGGAGCTTCTTCAGCTTGCGCAACTGGTTGAAGTTGCCCCGCAGTTCCTGGTCCCAGGTGTCCGCGACCCCGTCGACCGACTGGTCCGCGGTGTAGGCCTTCTCGTAGTCGGCGTAGCTGTCGCCGATGGTGCACTTGCCGCCCTGCACGTTCCCGAAGGCGTAGTTGATGTGCGTCAGCTTGTCGGCCGAGCCCGACGTCTCGACGTTCTTTACGTGGTAATTGCGGTCGTAGACACCCCAGTTGGTGAAGTATCCGACCACCTTGCCACCCGCGGCCGCCGGGGCCGCTTCGGCGGCCGCGGGCGCGGCGGTGGGGGCCGCTCCCGCCGTCGAAGTGCCGGCCACGCCGAGCAGGGCGGCTCCGAGCGCGGCGGTACAGAGGGTTGCGGCGAGCGCCCGGAGGCGGGCGCCGCGGGGACGGTGAAGTCCGGTCATTGTGGCTCCTCGTGGGGGAGGGCTTGGTTGAAGGTGCCGACCGGTCCACCACACTTGGCATGGACGCGGTGAGGCATTGGGGGAGACCGTAGAAGGACTAGACCAGTTGGGTCAATGGTTCGGACCAATTTCCCCGCTCAGGGGCACGGGTGCCCGGTGACGCGGGCGCTCCGATCGGGCATACTCAACGCGCCACAGCCGCTGACCGGCGCCTCCCGTGATCCGGGAAGGCAGGATCGGCTGGGGAGCCGTAGATTTCCGGGCATCGCCCGGGACCGTCCGGCGTCGCCGCTCACACCCCGCGCGCGCGACCGCCGAAACCCCCGACAGGGAGGAGAGCGCAGTCATGTCCGACCGTGCCCCGCAGCCGGTGGAACGCCGCCTGCCCACCGAGGAGTCCCGGCAGCTCGTCGAGCTCGTACGCGACATCGTGTCGAAGGAGATCGCTCCCCGGGCGGCCGACGAGGAGGAGGCGGGACTCTTCCCGCGTGAGGTCTTCACCCTGCTCTCGGAGGCCGGACTGCTCGGACTCCCCTACGACTCCGCGCACGGCGGCGGCGACCAGCCGTACGAGGTCTACCTCCAGGTGCTCGAGGAGCTGGCTGCCGCCAGGCTCACGATCGGCCTCGGCGTCAGCGTCCACTCGCTGGCCTGTCACGCGCTCGCCGGATACGGCACCGAGGAGCAACGGGCCGCCCACCTCCCGGCGATGCTCTCGGGCGGCCTGCTGGGCGCCTACTGCCTCTCCGAGCCCTCCTCGGGCTCCGACGCCGCCTCGCTCCGCACGAAGGCCGTGCGCGATGGCGAGGGCTGGGTCCTCACCGGCACCAAGGCCTGGATCACGCACGGCGGCGTAGCCGACTTCTACACGGTGCTGGCCCGGACCGGGGTGGAGGGCCCCAGGGGGATCACCGCCTTCCTCGTGCCCGGCGACGCCGAGGGGCTCGACGCGGCCGTGCCCGAGAAGAAGATGGGCATGAAGGGGTCGCCCACCGCCCAGCTCCACTTCGACGGTGTGCGGATCCCGGACGACCGCCGCCTCGGTGAGGAGGGGCAGGGTTTCGCCATCGCGCTGTCCGCGCTGGACTCCGGGCGCCTGGGAATCGCGGCCTGCGCCGTCGGCGTCGCCCAGGCGGCCCTGGACGAGGCGGTCGGCTATGCCACCGGGCGGCACCAGTTCGGCCGTCCGATCGCGGACTTCCAGGGGCTGCGCTTCATGCTCGCCGACATGGCCACCCAGATCGAGGCCGGCCGTGCGCTCTACCTCGAGGCGGCCCGGCTCCGCGACGCGGGCCTGCCGTTCTCGCGGCAGGCTGCGATGGCCAAGCTGTTCTGCACCGACGCCGCCATGCGGGTGACCACCGACGCCGTCCAGGTCCTCGGCGGCTACGGCTACACGCTCGACTTCCCCGTCGAGCGGCTGATGCGCGAGGCCAAGGTGCTCCAGATCGTGGAAGGCACCAACCAGATCCAGCGCATGGTCATCGCCCGTCACCTCGCGGGTCCCGAGACGCGCTGAGCCGGACCGGGCGGTCCGACCACACGGGTGTCGTCATGATCCGGTTCCACTCCTGGTCATGGCGCCCCGGAAGTGTCAGACCCGCGCTCTCCCAGTTGCGGAGCATGGCGCGGTAGATGGGCGGATCGGTGGTGTGCGGCACCGACTGCCGTGCGGACTCCCGGGACTGCGGTCCGGGAAGCGGAACCGATTCTCCGGCCGTCGGTGCGGCGAGGCGGCGGCGTACGGTGCCGGCCGTTGAATGCAGCGTGGTCATGCAGGACCAACGCCGGTACAGGGCCCCAGGTCACTGTCCCGCCGAATCGTGCGCCCGTTCCTCGGGGTCCGCGCCCGCAGCGGGGGCGGCGAGCCGTCCGTACCAGGCCGGGCCTGGTACGGACGGGGATGCGCGGGAGCTCAGGCGGCGTGGCGCTGGGCCAGCGGCACGTACCGCACGGGACGCGAGCCCGGACCGCCGGCGTGCGAGAAGGGCTGCATCCGCCAGTCGAGTCCCTGAGGGAGCGTCAGAAGCAGTGCGGTCTCCTGCTCCTGGGCCTCGAGGGTCTCGTCGGCGGGGCGCGCGCCGGAGGCGTCGCGGTTGGTGCCGGGGCACACGGTGAGGACGAACGGGTTCCAGGGCGAGGGGCACAGGGCGTGCTCCGGGAGCACGGCCTCGTCCGCCAGCAGGGCGATCGGCCGGGCGCAGTCCGGGCAGACCACCCGGTACATCTCGAATGTGTCGTACGCGTCGGGAGCGCTGTCCTCGTCGCGGGCGGCGTACTCGTCGGGATCCGGTTCGGTACGTCCGGTGAGCTTCAGGCTCTGCATGGGATCTTCCCCCTCAGGTGGGCCGGCCAGGCGCCACGGCCTCGGCCACAGCAAGCACTTCCCGTCGCGCGTCGGCCGTAACCGCGAGCCCGTCGGCTACCCACCCGTAAACATGTGGCATTCATCACATGCCCCTCGAAGCGGCCCCTCCGGGCCGCTCACGACTGTGCGTGGAGGGACCCGGGGCCATAGGTTGATCCGCATGGAGGAGCTGGACCGTCAGATCGTGGAGTTGCTCGTCAAGGACGGGCGGATGAGCTACACCGACCTGGGCAAGGCCACCGGCCTGTCCACCTCGGCCGTTCATCAGCGTGTCCGCCGCCTGGAGCAGCGCGGGGTGATCCGGGGCTACGCCGCCGTCGTCGCCCCCGAGGCGCTCGGCCTGCCCCTCACCGCGTTCATCTCGGTGAAACCCTTCGACCCGAGCGCCCCCGACGACATCGCCGAGCGGCTCGCCGGTGTACCGGAGCTCGAGGCGTGCCACAGCGTGGCGGGCGACGAGAACTACATCCTCAAGGTGCGGGTCTCCAGCCCCCTGGAACTGGAGCACCTGCTCACGCGCATCCGTACGCTGGCCGGCGTCTCCACCCGCACGACGGTCGTCCTCTCCACCCCGTACGAAGCACGTCCACCGCGCATCTGAGGTGGAGGGGAGGGGGTGCGGGCCGGACCGCCCCCGGCAGGCGCGAGACTGGTCCCATGACCGAGAGCACCGCCCCCCAGAGCGAACACCGCACCGTGCTGCTGCGCGGTGGAGACGTCCACAGCCCCGCCGATCCGTTCGCCACCGCGATGGTCGTCGAACGCGGCCATGTCGCCTGGGTCGGGTCGGAGGGCGCGGCCGACGCCTTCGCGAGCGGCGTCGACGAGGTGATCGACCTGGAAGGCGCCCTGGTCACCCCCGCGTTCACCGACTCCCACGTCCACACCACGTCGACCGGGCTGGCGCTCACGGGACTGAACCTCTCCGGTGCGCGCACCCTGGCCGAGGCACTCGGGCTCGTCCGCGCGTCCGTCGGCGACCGGGCGGGGGACCGGGTGGTCCTCGGCCACGGATGGGACGCCGCCCGCTGGCCCGAGCGGCGGCCCCCCTCGCGCGGTGAACTCGACGAGGCGGCGGGCGGGCGGGCCCTCTACCTGCCCCGCGTGGACGTCCACTCCGCCGTCGTCACCACCGCTCTGCTCGACCTCGTCCCGGGTGTCACGTCGATGCCCGGATACCACCCCGAAGGCCCGCTCACCGGCGACGCCCACCACGCCGTGCGCGCCGCCGCCCACGGCGCGGTCACACCCCGGCAGCGGGCCGAGGCCCAGCGCGCCGCGCTGGCGCACGCCGCCTCGCTCGGGATCGGCACCGTGCACGAGTGCGCCGGCCCGGACATCTCCGACGAGGAGGACTTCACCGGGCTGCTGAAGCTCGCCACCGAGCTGCCCGGCCCCCGTGTCTTCGGTTACTGGGCCGAACGGATCGAGGACGCGGAGGGAGCCCGCCGCGTCCGTGGGCTCGGTGCGGTCGGCGCGGCGGGCGACCTCTTCGTCGACGGTTCGCTGGGTTCCCACACGGCCCTGCTGCACGAGCCCTACGCCGACGCCCCGCACTCCGGCACCGGGCGGCTCGACGCCGCCGGAATCGCCGCGCACGTGACGGCGTGCACCGAGGCGGGACTGCAGGCCGGCTTCCACGCCATCGGTGACGCGGCGGTGTCCACCGTCGTGGCGGGTGTCCGGGCAGCCGCCGAGACCCTCGGGCTCGCCCGTGTCCGGGCCGCCAGGCACCGGGTGGAGCACGCCGAGATGCTCACCCCGGAGACCGTCGCCGCCTTCGCCGAACTGGGCCTCACCGCCTCGGTCCAGCCTGCCTTCGACGCCGCCTGGGGAGGCCCCGACGGAATGTACGCCAGGCGCCTTGGCGCGGAGCGCGCCGCGACCCTCAACCCCTATGCCGCCCTGCTGCGCGCCGGGGTTCCCCTGGCCTTCGGTTCGGACAGCCCCGTGACACCGCTCGACCCCTGGGGAACGGTGCGGGCCGCGGCCCACCACCGCACTCCGGAGCACCGCATCTCCGTACGCGCCGGCTTCACCGCCCACACCCGCGGCGGCTGGCGCGCCGTCGGCCGCGACGACGCGGGTGTGCTCGTGCCCGGAGCCCCGGCCGACTACGCGGTCTGGCGCACCGGTGAACTGCTGGTCCAGGCCCCCGACGACCGGGTGGCGCGCTGGTCCACCGACCCCCGGTCCGGCACCCCCGGCCTGCCCGATCTCACACCCGGAGCGGACCTCCCGGTCTGCCTCCGCACGGTGGTCCTCGGACAAACTGTCTACCTGAGGCCGAACGAGTGACGTCCTCGGATTCCGTACCGCCGATCGATGGCGCGGCTACTCTGCCGCGACCTGCGATTCAGCGCCACTGACCAGGCGCTTTCGGAGGAAACCGCAGGTAGGACGGCTGTTGACAGAAAGCGCCCAAGGGCCGGTAGGTTCGGCCGGGTCCACCACTGGACGTCCGACCGGGCAGACCTCCACGCAGTCGTCGAACGCCGCTGGGTCATGGGGTGGTGTGCCGCACCGGCGCACCACCACTGACAGCCAGGTTCAGCGCCGACGCCTCGGGGCGAGGGCAGGTCTCGTCCGGACGGCAGGTGTGACCCGGGTGGGGCCCGGAGGTTCAGTAGACAACGGCTTTCGGTCGACCCGCAGCCAGCGGGTCCCAGGTCGGCCCGAAGGACACCGGGCCCCGACCCGCAGTGCTGTGCTTCTGTCCGCAGTTCCACGCATCTGTCCTCGGCGCCGCCCGCAGCCCCGCGACCGCGTCGGAGTCGGGCTCCCGCACGCTGGATATGGTGTGCACCTGCGTACGGACTTTAAGGGGCAGTAGTGAACGACGGCGGTCAGAGGCAGTTCGGCCCGCTCGGCAGAGTCCTGGTGATCATTCCCACCTACAACGAGGCCGAGAACGTCAGGCTCATCGTGGCCCGGGTGCGCGCCGCCGTCCCGGACGCGGACATCCTCGTCGCCGACGACAACAGCCCCGACGGCACGGGCAAGGTCGCCGACGAGCTCGTGGCGGGCGACAGCCAGGTGCACGTCCTGCACCGAAAGGGCAAGGAAGGGCTCGGCGCCGCGTATCTCGCCGGGTTCCGGTGGGGTGCCGAGCACGACTACGGCGTCCTGGTCGAGATGGACGCGGACGGCTCCCACCAGCCCGAGGAACTGCCCCGCCTCCTCACCGCGCTCAAGGGCGCCGACCTGGTCCTCGGCTCGCGCTGGGTCCCGGGTGGCCGGGTCGTCAACTGGCCGCGCCACCGCGAGATGATCTCGCGCGGCGGCAGCCTGTACTCCCGGATGCTGCTGGGGCTCTCGGTGCGGGACGTCACCGGTGGCTACCGCGCCTTCCGCACGCCGACGCTTGACGGCCTCGGCCTGGAGGAGGTGGCCTCGCAGGGGTACTGCTTCCAGGTCGACCTGGCCCGGCGCGCCGTCGAAGCCGGCTTCCACGTCGTCGAGGTGCCGATCACCTTCATGGAGCGCGAGATCGGTGACTCGAAGATGAGCCGCGACATCCTCGTCGAGGCGCTGTGGCGGGTCACCGGCTGGGGCATCACCGGCCGGGCCAACAAGGTCCTGGGGCGCAAGACGCCCTGACCCGTCCGCCGCGGCCCTCAAGATCACCCCCTTACGCCGCTTGCACGCCCGTGCAGGCACACTGGGTGCATGACGACCGGCACACCGCCTCCGAACCGTTCACGGCGCTCACGCGCCCGTACCCTTCTGCCCCTGGGCGTCGCCGCCTGGCTGGTGCTGGAGATCTGGCTGCTGACCGTGGTGGCCGGCGCGGCGAACGGGTTCACCGTGCTGCTGATCCTGGTCGCCGGTGCCGTGCTCGGCGCCGCGGTGATCAAGCGGGCCGGACGGCGGGCCTTCCGCAACCTCACCGAGACCCTCCAGCAGATGCCCGGACAGCCCGGCGCCGCCGATGGCGCGCCTGCCGCCTCCACGGGCGGCAAGGGGAACGGCCTGCTCATGCTGGGCGGCCTGCTCCTCATGATCCCCGGAATGATCTCGGACGTGGCGGGGCTCCTGCTCCTGCTGCCCCCGGTCCGCGCCGTCCTCGGGCGCTACGCGGAGCGCTCGCTGGAGCGCCGTATGCGGGCGGCGGCGCCCGGCGGCTTCTCGGACGCCTTCCAGCAGGCGCGTATCCACCGGCCGGACGGCAAGGTGGTCCAGGGAGAGGTCATCCGTGAGGACGGTGCGGCCCCGCACCGGCGTCCCGACGACGGGCCGGGCGCGGACCGCCCGCCGCTGACTCCCTGAGACCGCTCGCCCGCCGCGGGCAGGCAGACGAAAGCCGCGGGCCGCGACACATGTTCTGTGTCGCGGCCCGCGGCTCTTGATCTTTGCGCTGTTCGCGGTCAGGCAGACTTCCTGCTGTCGCGCGGATGCACGGCGATGTTCATGGCTCCGGAGCGCAGAACCGCCAGCCTCTCGGCCAGCACCTCCTCCAGCTCCTCGCGGGTGCGCCGCTCCATGAGCATGTCCCAGTGCGTACGCGCAGGCTTGCCCTTCTTCTCCTCGGGGCCATCCCCGTCCACAAGGAGTGCCGTGGCGCCGCACGCCTTGCACTCCCACTCCGGCGGAATTTCCGCCTCTACCGAGAACGGCATCTCAAATCGATGTCCGTTCGGGCATGCGTACTCCACCGCCTGGCGCGGGGCCAGATCGATGCCGCGGTCCGTCTCGTAGCTGGTAACCACGAGTCGCGTGCCGCGGAGAGCTCGCTCACTCATGAATCGTGCCTCCCGGGCTTGTCGCCCACAGGACAGATGTCGCTGTCGTCGTCATCCGGTCAACGTCCGGTCGGCGGGAAAGATTCCCGTTTCCGGTCATGCGTCGCCCGTCGTGGCGCTGCCATTGTCTGGGTGCTTACCCACCGGTGCCCGTTTTGTCACATGTGGTCGAAGTTGTCACCCAACGGTTTGACTTCTTCCACTCGCAGTAACGGTCCTCCGGGCAGGCCAAAGGCGTACACTACCGGCCTTTCACTTCAACGTCTAAATCCTGTCCGGAACCGGGTTGCCCGCGGCGGCCACCGCGGCCCGCACGGGCACCCTCGCGAGCAGTACCGAACCCAGCGCGAAGAAGACCACCAGGGACAGGATCGCGTCCCGGTAGCTGCCGGTGAGCTGGTAGCCGAGACCGAAGACCAGGGGGCCCAGCCAGCTGAGTCCCCGGTCGCTCATCTCGTAGGCGGAGAAGTACTCCGCCTCCTTGCCGCGCGGGACCAGGTGCGAGAACAGCGACCGCGACAGGGCCTGGCTGCCGCCGAGCACCAGGCCGATCGCGGCGGCCAGCGAGTAGAAGAACACCGGTGCGTCGGCCGGCAGCACGTAGGCCGCGGCGAGGATCAGTGTCCACACGGCGAGCGAGGCCAGGATCGTGCGTTTCGCGCCGTGGACCCGGGCGAGTCGCCCCATCCCCAGCGCGCCCGCCACCGCGAGCACCTGGACGAGCAGTACCGCGGTGATCAGCGTCGTCTGGTCGAGGCCCAGCTCCTCGGAGCCGTAGAGCGACGCCTGTGAGATCACCGTCTGGATGCCGTCGTTGTAGATCAGGTAGGCGAGCAGGAAGGACAGGGTGAGCGGGTGGCGGCGCATGTCGCGCAGCGTCGCCCTCAGCTGTCGCCAGCCGGAGCCGACCGCGCCCTCGCCGCCCGATGTCACCCGGCGGTCGCGCAGCCGGCGCAGCGGTACGAGCGAGAACGCCCCCCACCAGACCCCGGCCGAGGCGATGCAGATCCGGACAGCGTCGGACTCGGAGAGCCCGAACGAGTCGTGGCCCGAGTAGAGCACCAGGTTCAGGACGAGGACGAACGCCCCCGAGGTGTAGCCGAAGGCCCAGCCCCGGGAGGAGACGGCGTCGCGTTCGTCCGGGGTGGCGATCTGCGGAAGGTAGGCGTTGTACAGGGCCATCGACACGGATATCGACGCGTTCGCCACGATCAGCAGGAACGCCCCCAGCAGATAGCGTTCGCCGTCCAGGAAGAACATGCAGGCCGTCGCGGTCGCGCCCGTGTACGCGGCCGCCGCGAGCAGCGGCTTCTTGCGTCCGGTGCGGTCCGCCGCCGCGCCGACGACCGGCATCACGATCACGGCCACGACGATGGAGACCGACACGGCGTACGCGAAGAGCGAGCCGGCCCGCACGGGTATGCCCAGGGGGTGCACGAAGCCGTCCGCGTCGGCGGCGGCCTTGGCCACCGACGTCAGATAGGGGCCGAGGAACACCGTGAGCACGCTGGTCGAGTACACGGAGCACGCGAAGTCGTAGAAGTACCAGCCGCGTTGCTCGCGCCTGCGGTCCGTGTCCCCAGCCGGCTGTTCGGCCGGCCCCGCAGTTCCTGTCGTACCGGTGCTCACACCGGGCCCCCTCGCTCGTCCCGTGCGGACGGAGCGGGTCCCGGCGTCAGGCCCAGGCCCCACGCCCGCTCAGCACCGTGCGCAGCGTCTCGATGTGATCGGTCATGATGCCATCCACCCCGAGGTCCAGGAGCGCCGCCATCCGTTCCGGTTCGTTGACCGTCCAGACGTGGACCTGGAGACCGCGCGCGTGTGCGGCGCGGACGAAGCGGCGGTCGACGACGCGCACGCCGCTCTGGCTCTCCGGGACCTGCGCGCAGACCGCGCCGGCCCGGAGCGCCGCCGGTATGCCGTACGAGCGCAGCCGCAGGCCGAGTACGCCGCGCACCCCGTAGGAGGTCGCCAGGCGAGGGCCCGCGAGGCGGTGCGCCCTGGCCACCCTTGCCTCGGAGAAGGACCCCACGCACACCCGGTCCCAGGCGCCGGTCCTGCGGATCAGTCCGACGAGCGGGACGAGTGCCCGCTCCGCCTTGATGTCCACGTTCCAACGGGCGTCGGGGAACGCCTCCAGCAGTTCCTCGAAGAGGGGGAGCGGCTCGCTGCCCGCCACCCTCGCCCGGCGCACCTCGTCCCAGGGGAGGTCGGCTATCCGGCCGCGCGAGTCCGTGACCCGGTCCAGCGTCGGGTCGTGGAAGGCGACCAGTCGGCCGTCGGCGGTGGAGTGCACATCGGTCTCGAAGTAGCGGTAGCCGGCGCCGGCCGCCCGCCGGAACGCGGCGGCGGTGTTCTCCATGCCGTCCGCCGCCCCGCCGCGGTGGGCGAAGGGGATCGTCGAAGGATGGTCCAGATAGGGGTGGCGCCCCGAGGTCGCTGCGGTCACCGCGGAAGTATCGCCCCTCGCGGCGACCGTCCCGCGACGGGCGGGGTGCCCGCGTCCGTCGCGGAGAGGTCGAAGACGCGTAGGAAGACCTGTGCGAGCGGGCCGATCGCCAGGGCGTACAGGACCGTGCCGGCGCCCAGCGAACCGCCGAGGAGGAAGCCCGTCACGACGACGGCCACCTCGATCGCCGTACGCACCAGCCTGATGGAACGCCCCGTGAGCCGGTGCAGCCCGGTCATCAGCCCGTCGCGCGGCCCGGGACCGAACCGCGCGGAGATGTACAGCCCGGTGGCGACGCCGTTGAGCACGATGCCAGCGGCCATCAGCGGGATCCGCGCCCCGAGCCCGTGCACGTCCGGCACGAGGGCGAGCGTGCCGTCCATCGCGATGCCGACGGCGAAGACGTTGGACACCGTGCCGAGCCCCGGCCGCTGCCTGATGGGGATCCAAAGGAGCAGCACGACCGCTCCGACGATGATCGAGACGACTCCGATCGACACGCCGGTCCGCTCGGCGATCCCCTGGTGCAGCACCCCCCACGGTTCGAGTCCCAGCCCGGCCCTGACCAGGAGCGCCGAGCTCGCCCCGTACAGCGCCAGGCCCACGTACAGATGGGTCAGTCGCCGAGCGGTCCTGGTGCCGCTCCGGGCGGTGGTGTCGGACAAGTGGTGCCCCCTGTGTAGTGGTAGTGGACTGCTCCGTGTCACTCTGTGGCGGGGGATCGGCCGCCAACTACGGCCAATCCGAGGAAGGTGGACTGATTTTCATGGCGCAGTGGACTTCTACGGTCGGTGCGGCTCAGCTCGCCCGGCAGCTACGGGCGCAGCAGCCCCGTCCCCTGGCCCCGGGCGGCCGTAAACCGCCCGCCTACCGCGCCCTCGCCGACGGGGTGCGCCTGCTCGTCCTGGAGGGCCGGGTCCCGGTCGCCGCGCGGCTCCCCGCCGAGCGTGAACTCGCGCTCGCGCTGTCCCACAGCCGCACCACCGTCGCCGCAGCCTACGAGGCGTTGCGCGCCGAGGGGTTCCTGGAGTCGCGACGTGGAGCCGGCAGCTGGACGGCGGTCCCGGCGGGCAACCCGCTGCCTGCCCGTGGACTCGAACCGCTGCCGCCCGAGTCGCTCGGCTCGGTCATCGACCTGGGCTGCGCCTCGCTGCCCGCCCCGGAGCCGTGGCTGACCCGCGCCGTCCAGGGTGCGCTGGAGGAGCTCCCGCCGTACGCGCACACCCACGGGGACTACCCGGCGGGGCTGCCCGCGCTGCGGCAGATGATCGCGGACCGCTACACGGAGTCGGGCATCCCCACGATGCCGGAACAGATCATGGTCACCACCGGGGCGATGGGAGCCATCGACGCCATCTGCCATCTCTTCGCCGGACGCGGTGAGCGCATCGCCGTGGAGTCGCCCAGTTACGCCAACATCCTCCAGCTGATGCGGGAGGCGGGCGCCCGGCTGGTACCCGTGGCGATGGAGGAGGGGCTCGGCGGCTGGGACATGAACCGCTGGCGACAGGTGCTGCGCGACGCGGCGCCCCGGCTGGCCTACGTCGTCGCCGACTTCCACAACCCCACCGGCGCGCTGGCGGACGAGCAGCAGCGCCGCGCCCTCGTCGAGGCCGCCCGCTCGGCCGGCACGGTCCTGGTGGTCGACGAGACGATGCACGAACTCCATCTGGACGAGGACGTCGAGATGCCCCGCAGGGTCTGCGCGTTCGACCCCGCCGGCAGCACGGTCCTGACCGTCGGATCCGCCAGCAAGGCGTTCTGGGCCGGGATGCGGATCGGCTGGGTCCGGGCGGCGCCGGACGTCATCCGGAGCCTGGTCGCGGCACGCGCCTACGCGGACATGGGCACGCCGGTGCTGGAACAGCTGGCCATCAACTGGCTGATGAGGACGGGTGGCTGGGAGCAGGCCGTCGACGTCCGGCGCGGGCAGGCGCGGGAGAACAGGGACGACCTGGTACGGGCGCTGCGCAGGGAACTCCCGGGGTGGGAGTTCGAGGTGCCTCGCGGCGGACTCACGCTCTGGGTCCGTACCGGCGGGCTCTCCGGTTCCCGGCTGGCCGTCGCCGGCGAGCGGGTCGGCGTACGGGTCCCCTCCGGTCCGCGCTTCGGGGTCGACGGGGCCTTCGAGGGCTATGTGCGGCTGCCGTTCACCGTGGGCGGTCCGGTGGCGGACGAGGCTGCCCTGCGGCTCGCCGCCGCTGCCGAGCTGGTCGGTTCCGGGGCCGGCGCGGGAGCCGAGGCGCCCAGGTCTTTCGTGGCCTGAGACGCCCCGGCGCTTCACCCCTCCGCTACGGCGGGAGCCGCGACGAGCGGATCCGCCCGGACGGGTACCGGCTCGGCGGCGCCCTCCGGGGCGGTCTGCTCCACGGCCGGCGCCCCACCGGGCAGCAGGTCGAGGACCGCCTGCCGGTGCGCCTCGCTCGTGGCGCCGTCGTACGGGTCGGGCGTGGCCGGGACCTGGAGGCGCAGGACCGGCCCTGTGCCCAGCCGGGTGTAGCCGCGGCCGGGCGGCACGTCGTCGGTCGGCGTGGTGTGCGGCTGGACGCCCAGCACCGACTCGACCTCCTCGCGGTTCGCCGGACCCAGCACGGCCCGCGCCCTGGTGTGGGTCCGTACGGTCTCGGTGAGTGCGTCGAGGCTGTCGGTCTGTTCCGCCACCACGACCGTCACCCCCGCGGCGCGCCCGTGCCGCAGCGGCACCTCCAGCAGCCCCTGCGGATCCTGCCGGCCGTCGGCCGCCGCCAGGTGTCCCAGCGCGCTCGGCCGGTCCAGCAGGATCCAGAGGGGACGCCTGATGTCCTCGGGCTCGGGATGTCCGGCCTGCCGGGCCCGGTTGGCGGCGATGAGCCGTCGCTCGGTCTCGTGCGCGGCCCATTCCAGTGTCGCCAGAGCCCCGGAGAGGCCGCACTCCACGGCCAGCACGCCGTCCCGCCCGGTCAGGAAGCCGTACTCGCCCGTGCCGCTCCCCTCGACGACGAGCACGTCGCCGTACTGGAGGGCCTGGAGGGCGAGGGAGCGCATCAGCGTCGTGGTGCCGCTGCCCGGGTGCCCGGCGATCAGCAGATGGGGTTCGGTGGAGCGGGCGCCGGTGCGCCAGATGACCGGCGAGGCGTCGCGCGTCACGTCGCCGTCCTGGACCGGGACGGTGCGCCGCACGGCGTCCGCGTCGGTGAACCCCAGCACCGTCTCGCCCGGGGCGGTGACGAACCGCTGGGCGGTGATGCCGGTGGGCAGGGCGGCGAGCACGGTCATCAGGAGGTGGTTGCCCTCCTCGTCCCAGGCGAAGTGGTATTCGCGGCCCCGCCCCGACTTGGCGTGGAGCACCTGCTCGACCCGGGCGCGGGACGCGGGGTCGCCGTCGGTGAAGTACGCGGGGTAGTTGACCCGGAGCCGCGTGAGCCGCCCGTCGTCGTCGAAGGCGTACGACGCGTCGAAGGCCTTCTCCCAGTCGCCGCCGTGGGAGAACAGCGGACCGGGGTCGTCGGCCACGGAGAAGTGCGGGACGAGCGCCTCGTACAGCGCCCGCAGCCGAGCCGTCCCGGCCTCGTCGGGGCCGGTCCTCGCGGGGGCGCGCTCGCGTCCCCGCCACGCGGCGGCGCCCATCACCGAGATGAGGGCCAGCAGGGGCCCGTAGGGGATGAGCGCCACCACCATCACGCAGGCCGCGACGAGGAACAGCACGTGTCCGCGCCGGTCCCTGGGCGTCGCGGCCCACTTCTGCCGTCCTGTTCCCGCCAGCAGCCGCAGACCACGGGTGACCGTGATCAGCGGATGGAGGACGTCGGTGGCATTGTCGGCCGCCGTGCGCGCGATCTCGCGACTGCGGGTGATCGAAGCGCTGCCGCTGCTCAGAATGCGGGGGAGTGGTCGCCGGGCCACGTCGGTCTCCTGGAGAGGTGGGAGCGGTTTCGGAACGTCAGAACTTGATCCCGCCCAGCATGCTGGCGAGGCTCGCCCCGCCGGCCGTGATGCTGGGGGCGATGGCCGTGCCGGCCAGGTAGAAGCCGAACAGGGCGCAGATGAGGCCGTGGGACGCCTTGAGCCCGTCCTTCTTGAAGAACAGGAAGACGATGATGCCGAGCAGTACCACGCCCGAGATGGAGAGGATCATGAGCGGTTCTCCTGGTTGAGGGGACAGTCACCATGAGTACTTCCAGGATCACAAGATGTATCAATACGATAAAAGGTGCAACTGGGTGAATATCTTGTGATTTCACCCGACTGGTGGGCGAAAAGCGGGCACTCGGGAGCCCCGTGGGCCGGGCGTCGCCCGCTCTGCCCCGAACCGACGCCCGCGCCCGTGGTCCTCCGCCGCATCGGGGCAGGCTCACGACCGTCCCGGAGCAGTACCCTGTCGATTCACCCGTACGGCCCCTGGCGCACCCCCGACCAGGGCGGCAACCGAGACAACGGCGATGGAAGGCGGTCCGTCCGATGAGCGAGTCCCCCGATCCCGAGGTGGTCGAGCTGGCGACCAAGGTCTTCGACCTGGCCCGCCGTGGCGAGACCGACACCCTCGCCGCCTACGTCGACGCGGGCGTCCCGGCGAACCTCACCAACGACCGGGGCGACACCCTGCTCATGCTCGCGGCGTACCACGGGCACGCGCCCGCCGTCGTGGCACTCGCGGACCGCGGCGCGGACCCCGACCGTGCCAACGACCGGGGGCAGACCCCGTTGGCCGGAGCGGTCTTCAAGGGCGAGCGCCCGGTGATCGACGCGCTGCTCGCTGCGGGGGCGGATCCGGCGGCCGGAACGCCGTCCGCGACGGACACCGCGCGCATGTTCGGCAAGGACGACCTGCTGGAACTCTTCGGTGCGCGCTGAGAGGCCGTCCCGGCCGCCCGTCGGTCGTTGCGCCGTAAATGTGGTCGCGTCGGCGAAATGGCTGGGTCATCATGACGTCGCGGGCCCGCTCCGGGCCACCGACGAGAGGCAGAGGAAGATGAGCACCAGGCAGAAGACGGCAGTCGGCCGATCATGTTGCTGCGCGGCCTAGGAGATGTCTCCCCGGCAATGGAACAGCACAGTCCCGGTCGCGTCGACAGCTTGATGTGAGGCTTCCCCCATGTTCGATCCGTTCATAGCGCCGAGCGGCACACTGCTCGGCCTGCTGCAGAGGGGCCGTGGCGACGGCACGCTCCACGCACTCGCCGCCCCGCGCCCCGAGGCCCTCGAGGCACTCAACCACTGCGTCCTGAGCGATCCGCGCCATGACTGGCAGGTGGAGAACCGCAGCCTCTACTACGCCCGTCTCTACCTCGACCTCGACGGTGGCACCGAGGAGATCGAGCGGCACCTGTGGGACCCCGAGGACCGGCTCGACACCGATGACTCACGCACCGGGCTGGCCCTCGCCGTGCTCGGACACCTCGCCTCCTACGGGCGCGCCGACGCCCTCGCCCTCCTCCGGCGCTACGCCGCGACCGGTGCCAACTGGGCCTGGGCGCTCGACGAGCTGGCCCTGCGCGACGACGACGCCGGGCTGCGCTCCCTCGCCGGCCCGGTACTGGCCCGCTTCCCCGCCACCGCCGCCGGTGCCGCCGAGCTGGCCGCCACCGTGCGTGACGCCTTCGAGCCCCGCCCGTGGCGACTCTGGGCCGAC
The DNA here is from genome assembly GCF_040660235.1 of Streptomyces sp. NPDC049970. NCBI lineage: Bacteria > Bacillati > Actinomycetota > Actinomycetes > Kitasatosporales > Streptomycetaceae > Streptomyces > Streptomyces sp. NPDC049970. The sequence goes on from NZ_JBFALP010000007.1 coordinate 311,187, forward strand.
GACCCGCGCGAAGCGGTGGGCGCCCGGATCAGGACGGCGACGGAACAGGGCTCCTTCGACCGCTGGCACCGCCAGATGAGCCCCCGCGGTCCCCGTCCGGGCTGGAGCGTCCAAGCGGTCCTCGACTGGGCCCACGAAGGCCTGGAGCGCGGCAGCGTCCTCCACGTCCCCGCGGCCCGCTGCCTCTCGGCCGTCGCGGGCGCCGAGGACCGGCCCGTCATCGTCGAGGCCGCCCGTAGCGGCTCCGAGGGCGCCCGGTGCGCGGCCCTGCACTATCTGGCCGAGATCCGTGACCCCGCCGTGCTCGACCTCGTCGAGCGGGCGGCCGCCGACCCGTCCCACGTCGTCGCCGAGGCCGCCCTGGCCGCTTTCGAGCGCATGTGCGGGGAAGCCGCGGTCGAGCGTGCCCGGCAGTGGGCCCACCGGCCCGACGCCCTCGGGGCATCGTCGGCGGGAGTGCTCGCCTGCCGGGGCGCGGCGCGGGACGCCCCGCTCGTCCTCGCCGCGCTGCGGGAGGCTGTCCGCGGAGACGGCCCCGACGCCCCGCGCCTGTGGACGCTCGTCGACGGGGCGGGCCGCCTGGGCATCGTGTGTGCCGCACCGGTTCTGCGGCACGTGTACCGGGAGACGTCCTCGTCGCACCTGCGCGGACGGGCCGCCCGCGCGCTGGCCGCCACCGACCCCACGTTCCCCACCGGATTCGCCGTCGAGTGCCTCTGGGACTGCGAGGAGACCACCCGGGAGGTGGCCGCCCTGCACGCGGAGACCGGGGACATCCGGGTCGCCGAGCGCCTGCGCCGGCTCGCCGCGGACCCGGCCGAGGAGGCCGAGGTCCAGACCGCGGTACGGAGCAGGATCGGACCGGACGCACCCGCGGTCTGAGCCCGTGGCTCCCGGGCGCCCGGGAGCGGACGCCGCGCGGCGGGGGCGCGCGGCACGAAGCCCGCAGGCGGAACGGCCCGCGCGCGGCTGCCCCGGCCCCGGCCGGGCGATGCGCCCCTTGTGCGGCCTTTCGTCCCTCGCGCCAGTATGGAGGGATGACCGGGCGCTGGGAGTTCTGGATCGACCGCGGCGGCACCTTCACGGACGTGGTCGGACGCGACCCCGGGGGACACCTGGTCTCCCGCAAACTCCTGTCGCACGACCCCGACCGCTACCCTGACGCGGCCGTCGCCGGAATCCGGCTCCTGCTCGGCCTCGCCCCCGGTGAACCGGTACCCGCCGACAGGGTCGCAGGCGTCAAGATGGGCACCACCGTCGCCACCAACGCCCTTCTGGAACGGCGGGGCGAGCCGACCGTCCTGGTCATCACCGAAGGGTTCCGGGACGCGCTGAGGATCGCGTACCAGAACCGGCCCCGCCTCTTCGACCGCCGCATCCTGCTCCCGGAGGCTGTGTACGACCGGGTCGTCGAGGTCCCGGAGCGCGTCGACGCGCGGGGGACGGTCCTGAGGCCCCTCGACCGCGCCGCGGTGGCGGGGAGCCTGAGGGCGGTCGCCGACGACGGCATCCGCAGCGCCGCCGTCGTACTCATGCACGGCTACCGCCATCCCGGCCACGAGCGCGCCGTCGCGGAGGAGGCCAGGGCGGCCGGCTTCACACAGGTGAGCTGTTCCCACGAGGTCAGCCCGCTGATCAGGATCGTGCCGCGCGGCGACACCACGGTCGTCGACGCGTACCTCTCGCCGATCCTGCGCCGGTACGTCGAGGAGGTGGCGGGTGAACTCGCCGGGATCCGGCTGATGTTCATGCAGTCCAACGGCGGACTGCGCGAGGCCGCCCACTTCCGGGGCAAGGACGCGGTGCTCTCCGGCCCCGCCGGGGGCGTCGTCGGCATGGTGCGCACGTCGCGACAGGCGGGGTACGACCGGGTCATCGGCTTCGACATGGGCGGCACCTCCACCGATGTGTCCCACTACGCCGGCGAGTTCGAGCGCGAGCTCGGCACACAGGTCGCCGGAGTGCGGATGAGCGCCCCGATGATGAGCATCCACACCGTGGCCGCCGGTGGCGGCTCCGTCCTGCACTTCGACGGACGGCGCTACCGGGTCGGCCCCGACTCGGCCGGTGCGGACCCGGGCCCCGCCTGCTACCGGCGGGGCGGGCCGCTCACCGTCACCGACGCCAACGTGATGCTCGGCCGCGTCCGCCCCGAGCACTTCCCCGCGGTCTTCGGCGCCGGGGGCGACCAGCCGCTGGACGCCCGTCTCGTGGCCGAACGGTTCGAGGCGCTGGCCGACGAGGTGTCCGCCGCCACGGGCCGGGCCCGCACCGCCGAGGAGGTGGCCGCGGGCTTCCTGGAGATCGCCGTGCTGAACATGGCGAACGCCGTCAAGAAGATCTCCGTCCAACGCGGTCACGACATCACCCGCTACGCGCTCACCGGCTTCGGCGGCGCGGGCGGGCAGCACGCCTGCGCCGTCGCCGACGCGCTGGGCATCGACACCGTCCTCGTACCGCCGCTCGCCGGGGTCCTCTCGGCGTACGGGATCGGCCTCGCCGACGCGACGGCGATGCGCGAACAGTCCGTCGAGGCCGAACTGGACGGGGGGAGCGCCGCTCCGCTGAGCGGCATCTGCGAGGGCCTGGCCGGACGTACGCGGGCCGACCTCCTCGCCGACGGCGTACCGGGGGACGCCGTCCGCACCCGGGCCAGGATCCTCCTGCGCTACGCCGGGACGGACGCCCCGCTGCCCGTCGACCACGGCACACCCTCGGCCATGGCGCAGGAGTTCACCCGAGCCCACCGCGCGCGCTACGGCTTCACGATGGACAAGCCCCTCGTGATCGAGGCCGTCTCCGTGGAAGCCACCGCCGCGGCCGGACCGCACGCCCCGCCCGAGACCCGCACGAGCCCCCGTGAGGGACCCTCGACGCCCCTCGGCGACATCCCCGTCTTCACCGGCGGCCGATGGCGCGACGCGGGCCTGTACCGGCGGGCGGAGCTGCGCCCCGAGGACACGGTGGCCGGCCCCGCCGTCGTCACCGAGGACGACGCCACCACCGTCGTCGACCTCGGCTGGCAGGCCACGGCCGGCCCGGCCGGACACCTGGTGCTGAAGCGGGCGGACCCACGGCCCGGACGTACCGCCGTCGGCACCCGCGTGGACCCCGTCATGCTCGAAGTCTTCAACAACCTGTTCATGTCGATCGCCGAACAGATGGGCGTCCGGCTGGAGAACACGGCGCACTCCGTCAACATCAAGGAGCGGCTGGACTTCTCGTGCGCGCTGTTCGACGCGGACGGCGAACTGGTCGCGAACGCCCCGCACATCCCGGTCCACCTGGGATCGATGGGGGAGTCCATCAAAGAGGTGCTCAACCGGAACCGGGGCTCCCTGCGCCCCGGCGACGTCTATGCCGTCAACGACCCGTACCACGGCGGAACCCACCTGCCGGACGTGACCGTCGTGACCCCCGTGTTCGACGAGCCGTCGGACGGCCCCGGGCCCCGGCTGCGCTTCCTGGTCGCCTCGCGCGGCCACCACGCCGAGATCGGCGGGATCACCCCGGGCTCCATGCCCGCCTTCAGCCGCACGATCCACGAGGAGGGAGTCCTGTTCGACAACTGGCTCCTCGTCCGCGACGGAGCCCTCCGCGAGGCGGAGACCAGGCACCTGCTCACCACCGCGGCCCATCCCTCGCGCGACCCGGACACCAACCTCGCCGACCTGCGCGCCCAGATCGCGGCCAACGAGAAGGGCATCGCGGAACTGCGGCGGATGACGGCCCAGTTCGGCCAGGACGTCGTCGAGGCCTACATGCACCACGTCCAGGACAACGCGGAGGAGTCGGTACGCCGCATCGTGGCGGGACTGCGCGACGGCTCCTGCCGTTACGAGACCGACGACGGGGCCGTCATCGGCGTCCGCGTCACGGTGGACCACGACGCCCGCCGCGCCGTCATCGACTTCGCGGGCACCTCGCCCCAGCGGAGCGGCAACCTCAACGCCCCGAAGTCCGTGGTCACGGCCGCCGTCCTCTACGTGTTCCGGACACTCGTCGACGAGGACATCCCGCTCAACAGCGGCTGCCTGAAGCCCCTGGAGGTCCGCGTCCCGGACGGCTCGATGCTCGCTCCCGTCCACCCGGCGGCGACCGTCGCCGGCAACGTCGAGACCTCGCAGGCCGTCACCGGCGCCCTCTACGCCGCCCTGGACGTCCAGGCCGAGGGCTCCGGCACCATGAACAACCTCACCTTCGGCAACGACCGCATCCAGTACTACGAGACGATCGCGAGCGGATCCGGTGCGGGCGACGGCTTCGACGGCGCCGACGCCGTACAGACCCACATGACCAACTCCCGGCTCACCGACCCCGAGATCCTCGAGTGGCGCTACCCCGTGCTCCTGGAGAGCTTCCGCGTACGCGAGGACAGCGGCGGCCCGGGCCGGTGGCACGGCGGCCGGGGGGTGGAACGCAGGATCCGCTTCCTCGAACCCGTCACCGTGGCCCTGCTGTCGGGCCACCGGCGGGTGCCGCCGTACGGCATGGCGGGCGGCGGCACCGGCGCGCTCGGGGACCAGCACGTCGAACGCGCCGACGGCACCGTCACCCCGCTCGAGGGCCGTGACACCGCGGAGCTGGCCGCCGGCGACGTCCTGGTCGTGCGCACCCCCGGTGGCGGGGGCTACGGGCCAGCGTGACCGGTCCGGTGCCGGCCGGGCACGGGCGCTCAGGTGCTCGCGCGACGGGTCGCTTCTGCGCCGTTTCGACCGTTGTCGGTGTGAGGACCTAATCTGTGCAGCGTGACTTCGCCTGCCGACACCTTCAGTGCTGCGCCCCAGCTCAGCGCGGGACCGAGGCCCGCCCCGGGCCCCGCCGCCGACGAGGGGCTCTCGCGTCGGCTGCGCGCGCTCGCCTGCACCGCCCCCCTGCACGACCTCGACGTACGCAAGACGAATCTCGCCGGCGAGTACACGGTCTACGCGATGGCCGAGGTCGCCCTCGCGGCCATCGACCTGGTCACCCTCAACATGGACTTCGACACCGGGGCCGACCACGACCAGATAGTGGCCAGACTCCTCCCGCGGATCGCCGCCCAGGCTCCGCGCCGGCCCGTCACCGAGCACGAGCGCGTTGCCCGCTGGGTGCTGGAGAACCTCATCAACGTCGGGAGCGTGGACCGCGGTTTCCGCGCCGTCTACGGAACCTTCGGGCCCGACGGTGTCTACGTCCGCAGGGACTACGACTTCAAGCTCATCGAGGAAGTGCCCGGACACGGCGGCAGCGTCTACCTCCGGGCCACCGACGAGGCGGTCAACGTACTGGTGGGCGCCCTGGACACGGACGTCACGAGCGCCCAGATCGCCGCCGAGGTGAAGCTCGAGGTCCTGATCAGCAGGGGGCGCCTCGCCGACGCCCAGCTCGCCGCCGAACAGGCCCGCTACCGCACCGTGCAGTACGCCGAGACGCTCCGCAGGACGCTGGAGGCGACCCGCCGCAACGTCCGCGCCGTGGACTGGCTCAACGCGGTCCCGGACATGATCACCGAGGCGCTGGACCACGTGGCCGACCGCTACCGCCACGAGAACGCGATCCTCACCAACATCCGCAAGGCCAGGGACGAGGCGGAGGAACCCGAGCACAAGCGCCGCGCCGCCGAACTCGTCGACATCGTCAAGGACTGCATCCGCCGCCACACCCAGCTGCAGTCCAGACTCCTGGAGGCCGGACCGCTGTTCCGCGCCGAGCAGGACCGGCAGGCCTTCGCCACCCCCACCGCGCAGGCGGGCCTCGACCTCTACGGGCAGCTCGTCGTACCCCTGCTCCCGCTCCCCGTCGAGCAGGCCATCCGCGCCACCGACGCCTTCTTCGCCCAGGGCACCGGACTGCGCACCCCCACCTCGGTCCGGGTCGGCGACCTCGTCGACCTGCTGCTGATGCCCCCGGTCGAACGGGAACACCTGGGGGCCGAGATGCCCGAGCCCGACCTCATCGCCACCCCGGACGACAGCCGGTTCAGCGAGGAACAGCTCGGGCACGCCATGGAGCTGCTCGACCTGGAGCACGACGCCCCCCGCCGGCTCTCCGGACTCCTCGCCGAGGCCCGGCTGCGCGACCCCGAACTGCCCTATCTGGTCGCCCTGCTCGCCGTGCACGCGGCGAGCCCCCCGGTCGGTACGGCATACCGCCAGGGCGAGCGCCGGCTGCTGTTCGCGGTCGACGACGGAACACCGCTGGAGGACCACGAGTTCGGCGGAGCCGACCTGATAGTGGGCATGGCCCTGCTGGACGCGGCGGGCATGGCCGCGGACCGCAAGGACGCCTCGTGAACGTCCCCGGACCAACCCCCCACCCGCTGCCGCCCGAGAGCGGCACCCGTACCGAGGAGTCACCGAGTTGAGCGAGCAGCACGCCGAGCACACCGACGCGTGGGGCGATCAGGACCTCACGCACGCGGCCGACGCCGCCCGGCCGGCCGCTCCCGCAGCTGTGACCCCCGCCGACGCGGCCGACGCCGCCCGGCTGGTCTCCTTCGGACTGCAGCCCAAGCTGATGCCTGCCCGGGACGCCGAGTACACCGAGCTGCTCCGCCGCTACCGTGAGGAGTCCGCATTCGCCCGGCTCGCCGACGCCGTCGCCACGGGGCTCGGACTCATCGTGCTGGAGGTCTCCACTCGCGCCGGGATGGCCGTGACCGCCGGCGAGGACTCGGTCTTCGCCGTACGCATGGGCGACTACGCGCGGCGCGCGTCCCCCGACTCGGCCGACCGGTTCCTGCACGGACTCGCCCACCTCGCCGTCGCCGCCATGTGCTTCCCCCGCCCCGAGGACCTGGCCGACGACTCCTACATCGGCCGCATCACGGTCAACGGCGTCGACGCCTTCGTCCGCCAGGCATGCCGACGCCTGGAGGAGCGCGCCGAGGAGCAGGGCGACAACACCGACCCCGCCACCGAAGCGCCCGGCCTCGAATCGGGATGGCGCGTCTACGCCCGCCGCAGCTCCACCGGGGCGACCAAGGACGCCCGCAGGCTCGCCGGATCCACCACCGGCATCATCGGCAAGGCGGTCGCCTTCCTCACCGAGTCCGGCTTCCTCCAGCGCACCGGGGACGACGCGGGCGGCGCGTACCGCACCACCGCCCGCTACCAGCTCCAGGTGCGCGACATGGCGGGCGGCGCCGCGATGGCCGAACTGCTGGAGCTCGGCGTCGTCCCCGTCACGGACGGCTCGGCCACCCTGTTGCCACCGCCCGACGCCGAAGGCCTGGAGCTGGCCGCCGACGCGGGCCTTCCCTTCCACTCCTGACCCCCGCAGCCCGCCCCTCCGAACCGCGCCACCGGCAGCCGCCCGCTCCGAACCGCACCGGCTGCCGCAGCCGTCCGCCCGCCGCCTGAACGACGAGAGTCCGCCGCCATGTACGAGTTGTCCCGGGTCCGCCTCTACTCCATCGGACCCGCGGGTGCGCGCTACGCCGACACCGTGCTCGACCTCCGCGGAGTCGGCAAGCCCGTGCCCAGGCCCGCCCCGGCGCAGGCGGAGTTCTTCGAGGACGAGCCCGTCGGCCCGCCGCGCCGCCCGGCGCCGGCCGGCGTGCTCTTCCTGGAGAACGGCGGGGGCAAGTCCGTCCTGCTCAAACTGATCTTCTCGGTGATGCTGCCCGGTCACCGCAACACCCTGGGCGGCGCGAGCTCCGGCGTCCTGCGCAAGTTCCTGCTCGCCGAGGACTGCGGACACGTCGCCCTGGAATGGCAGCACACGCTCACCGGCGAGTGCGTGGTCGTCGGCAAGGTCAGCGAATGGCGCGGACGCCAGGTCTCCAACGACCCGCGCAAGTTCGCCGAGGCCTGGTACTCCTTCCGCCCCGGGCCCGGCCTCAGCCTCGACAGCCTTCCCGTCGCCGAGGCCACCTCGGTGGGACGGCCCGCCGAAGGCGTCTCCGGAGCCCGTGGCCGGCGCCGGACGATGAAGGGCTTCCGGGACGCCCTCACGGACGCCGGCAAGTTCTACCCGCACCTCGACGTGCACTGGGAGGAGATCCACGACCGCTGGAACGAGCACCTCGGCGACCTCGGGCTCGACCCCGAACTCTTCCGCTACCAGCGCGAGATGAACGCAGACGAGGGCGAGGCGGCCGGCCTCTTCGCCGTGAAGAAGGACTCCGACTTCACCGACCTGCTGCTGCGGGCGGTCACCGACACCCGTGACACGGACGGTCTCGCCGACCTCGTCAGCGGCTTCGGCAACAAGCTCGGCCGCCGCGCCGAACTCACCGCCGAGCGCGACTTCACCGCCGGATCCGTCGATCTGCTGGGCCGGATCGTCGAGGCCACCGCCACCAGGGCCCGCAGCCGTGACGTCCACGCCGGTGCGGAACGGCGCACCCGGACCCTGGTCCGCAGGCTCTCCGGCCGCGCCGCAGAGGAGCGCGGCCGTACCGCCGAGCTCTCCCAGCAGGTCACGGCCGCCGCCCACACGGTCGACGAGGCCGAGGCGGCGCGTGGCCACCGGGACCGGATCGCCGCCGAACTCGCCTACCGGCACGCCTCCCTGGCGTTGACCGCCGCGGAGAAGAGCGCCGCGGCGCAGCGGCGCGAGCTGGGTGAGGCGCGCACCCTGCACGCCGCCTGGCAGGCCGCCGAAGCCGTCCTGCGCCACCGTGCCTCCGCCGACCGCTCCGTCCGCGTCGCGGTGGCCATCCGCGAAGCCGAACGCGACGCCGCCCCGGCCCTCGCCGCCCGTGCCACGGCCGCCGCCGACCTCGTACGCGCCCTGCACACGGCTGCAGAGGAGGGCGAGCGCGTGGCGAACGAGGAGGAGGAGCGGTCCGCCCTCCTTCAGACCACCGGCGAGACCGCGCACAGGGACGCCACCACCGCCGCCACCGAGGCCCAGCGGGCCCGTAGCGAGGCCGGCCACCTGCGCCAGCGGCTCGCAGAGGTCGAACAGGAGACCGCGGAGGCGGTACGGGCCGGCTGGCTCGACGACAGCGCGCCGGACGCCGACCCGGCCCGCGCCGCCCTCGCCGCGAACGACGCGGAGAAGTCCGCGGTCGCCGCCTGGGACACCGCACGGGAGGCCGCCCGCGCCACCGCGGACCGCGCGCGTGAGGCGGCGTCCGAGGAGAGCCGTGCCGAGCTCGCCGCTGCCCGCGCCGCCGACGGCGCGCAGGCAGCCGAGCAGTCCTACGAGACGGAGCGCAGGGCCGCCGAATCGATCGCGGCCGACCACCGCCTCACCGACCTGCTGGGACTCCCGACGGCCCCTGGCCCCGGCGTACCGCGACCCCGAGGTGCGGCTGCCGCCGGGACGGGCGAGGAGGCTCGTGACGGCTCGTACGAGGCCCCCGGCGACCTGCGGTCCCTGACGGCCGAGGAGTTCGACAACAGCGCCGACGAACTGCGGGAACTCCTCGACCAGGGGATCACCGCCGCCGAGCGCAGGCTCTTCGACCTCCGTACCGCCGCGGCCGACGACTCCCGAATCCTCGGCGCCCTCGGAGACGGCGGACTGCTGCCCCCGGGACCCGACGTGCTCGCCACCGTCGAACACCTCGGTGAGCACGGCATCCCGGCACTGCCGGGCTGGCGCTACCTCGCGCAGGCGGTCGCCCCGGCCGACCACGCCGCGGTCCTGGCCGCACGGCCCGAGCTGGTCGACGGCGTCGTCATCACCGACCCCGACGCCCACACACGCGCCCGTGAGGTGCTCGCCGCCGCCGCGCTGCTGCCCCGTTCGGCCGTGGCCGTCGGGACGACCGCCGCCCTCCTGGCCCCCGTCCCGGCATCCGGTGGCGACGACGTCTTCCTGGTCCCGCCGAACCCGGCCATGCACGACGAACACGCCGCGGACGAGGAGCGCCAGGCGCTCCGGGCCCGCGCCGCCGCACGCGACGAGGACATCAGGTCCCTCGCGGCACGGCTCACCGCCGACCGCTCCCTCGCCGCCCGTATCGGCTCCTGGCGCGCCGACTGCCCGCCCGGCATGCTCGGCGAGCTCGGTGAGGCCGCGCACACCGCCCGCACCACCGCGGAGACCGCCGAAGCCACGCTGACCGAGGCGCGCACGGTCCGTGCGGAGGCCGACGAGGCCGCAGCCGACGCCTCACGCGTCCGCGACGAGCGGCAGGACACCGCTCAGCGCGCCCGACGCGCCGCCGACGCGCTCGCGGGGCTCGCCCACCGCCTCCGCGACCGGGCCGGCTGGCAGGCGCGGCTGCGCGAACTGACCGACGAGGCGGCCGAGTCCGAGGCACGCGCGACGACTCTCCTGGAGCGGGCACGTGCCGCGGACGAGGACCGCAGGGCCGCCCAGCGCGCCGGTGACGACGCCCACCGCACCTCCCGCGCGCTGCGCGCCGAGCGGGCCGAGATCGCGGGCGCCCCGGAGACCCTTCCGGAGCCCGCGGCCGCCGCCGAACGCACCTCCCTCCCCGCGCTGCGCGAGGCCTACCGCGCGGCCTCCCAGTTGTACGAGAAGGTGGGTGTCGGCGCCGACCTGCGCGCCGAGCAGGCGCGGGCCGAGAGCGACGAGAGCGCCGCCCTGGCCGAACTCGACCGGCTCACCAACAAGGTCCGAACCCGCGCCGCCCAGCTCCTCGAAGGCACCGACGGTGCCGACGGACCTTCCCGCCAGGCGGCCGCCGCCCGCGCCGAATCCCTCGTCCAGCTCCTGGAGACCAGGGCTTCCACGGCCAGCGAGCAGCTCGGCAGGCTGCGGGGCGAGGCGGAGCGGCTCGCCCCCGCCGACGAGGCGTCCCGCCACACCGAGCTCCCCGACGGCCTGGTTCCCGTCGACGCCGAGCAGGCCCAGACCCTGCTGCGAACGGCAGCGGCCGAACTCGCCTCCGTCACGGCGGCGCTCGACGCCGCCCGGGCCGCCCACGCCCAACTCCTGCGCGCCCACCGCACCGCCGAGGACTCGGCCGGCGGCTTCGACGAGACGGCCGCGCTCCTGCGCGACCTGCTCAGGGACCACGGCGCTGACGACGACGCCGAAGGCCCCGACCCGTACTCCGGCACCCTGGAGGAGGCCAGGCAGTCCGCCGCGGAGGCCCGCAGGTCGCTGCGCGGCTGTGCCACCGACCTGTCGGCGGCCGAGAGTTCCGTGCGGGAGACGAGTGACGTCCTCGTACGGCACGCCAACTCCACCCGCTACGAACAGGTCCGCACTCCGGCGCGGCAGCAGATCCGGGAACTCCCGGCGGCGGCGCTGCCCGACCACGCCGAGAAGTGGGCCGCGGCCTTCGCCCCCAGGCTGCGGGTGCTCACCGACGAGCTGGCCCAGCTGGAGCGCAACCGTGACTCCATCGTCGACAGGCTCCGCGGGCTCGTCGACTCCGCGCTCACCACGCTCCGCTCGGCCCAGCGGCTCTCCCGACTGCCCGAAGGCCTCGGCGAGTGGTCCGGCCAGGAGTTCCTCCGGATCCGCTTCGAGGAACCCGATCAGGCCACCCTCACCGAGCGGCTCGGTGAGGTCGTCGACGAGGCCACGCACGCCGCTCTCAAGAAGAACTCCGACCTGCGCAGGGACGGCATGTCCCTCCTGCTGCGCGGTGTGCGGGCCGCGCTGCAGCCCAAGGGCATCGCGGTGGAGATCCTCAAGCCCGACGCGGTGCTGCGCGCCGAGCGCGTCCCGGTCGGACAGATGGGCGACGTCTTCTCCGGTGGCCAGCTGCTCACCGCCGCGATCGCGCTCTACTGCACGATGGCGGCGCTGCGCAGCAACGACAGAGGGCGCGACCGGCACCGTCACGCGGGCACGCTCTTCCTCGACAACCCCATCGGGCGCGCGAACGCGACCTACCTGCTGGAGCTGCAGCGCGCGGTGTCCGACGCACTGGGAGTCCAACTGCTCTACACGACCGGGCTGTTCGACACCACGGCACTCGCCGAGTTCCCGCTCGTCATCCGGCTCCGCAACGACGCCGACCTCCGGGCGGGACTGAAGTACATCAGCGTCGAGGAGCACCTGAGGCCTGGTCTGCCGCAGCAGGACCCCGAGGGCGAGACCGTCCACGGCGAGATCACCGCGACCCGCATGTTCAGGCGGAACAGCCAGCCATCCGCCGGGTCCGTCGTCCCCGAGATGCGTTCGGAGATGCGCGCGGGGACGGAGACGGAGGCGCGCACGGGGACGGAGGTGCGCGAGGGGACGACAGGCACCCCGTCGCAGCCGACCGAGGCATCGCAGACGCCGTAGCGGTCACCGGGGCGCAGGCCGGTCAGGCCCGGGAGAGCCTGCCTTCGCCCCGGCGTCGTATCCGGTCCTCCGTACGCCCCCGTGCCCTGGCCGAGCGCCTGGCCGTCCTGCGCTCCCGGCGCATACGGCGGGCCGTACTGCTGGGGACGGAGACCACCCCGTTGCGCTGGTTCCACACCTGCCGGGTCACCCAGACGTCCAGCACCGACCACGTCGCGACCACCGTGCCCGCCACACCGCTCAGCACCATCGGGAAGGCGAGCCAGGATCCGGCCAGGGTGCACAGGAAGGCCACCATGGCCTGAATCATCGTCAGCGACATGATCAGGACGGCGCGCACGGCCGCCCGGCGCACCGGATCGGGCATCCTGCGACGTATCGCCGGTTCCTCCACCCACAGCTGCCGCTGCCGCGGGATCGTGGCGCCGGTCTCCGACGACGCGGCCTCCGGTGCCGACGACGCCGTCCCCCGGCGCTCTTCCGTATCCAAGGACGTTCAACTCCCCACCGCTGGCCGACTCAAGGGTGGCTGCCCGGCCGGCGCCCGTTCTACGCGGCGGAGCCGCTCGCCCGTGGCGCATATCCCCCGCGAGGTGCTTCTGCCCCCGTACATCTGGACGAACGCCGGGACGCGAAGATTCCCGCCGAGCACGCCCAATCAGCCCACAAAGGTCACGGAGCGAAAAATTCCAGCCAACTGCCTTGTGAGGATGTAGCGCGTCCGGCCGGGACTCCTCTGTCGCTTTCGCGAGTTTCTTCACCGGTAATACCAGGACAACTGGTCGGTAACTCAGGGAAGCCCGGCCGGAAATCACCCGGACACGCCTTCGAGTTGGCGGTAGGTCAGTAGTAGGCTCGCGCCGTTTGTTGACGGAACACCGACGGACGCTCGATGGGCCCCGCAGGCCTGCCGGACGACGGCCGGCCGGGGAACACCCCACCGACCGGAAGACCGGAAGACCACACCGACCGGAGCACCGACGCGACCACCCCGCGACGCGGGACCGAGCTGGGGGAGGCCATGCGCTTTCGCGGGAAGTCCATCCGCAGGAAGATCGTGGCGTTGCTCATGGTGCCGCTCGCCTCCCTCACGGGTCTGTGGGTCTTCGCCACCTACGTCACAGGCCGTGAGGCCGACGAGCTGATGGGCGCGAGTGCCATCGTCGAGGAGGTCGGTCACCCCCTCGAGGACACGATCCGAGCCGTCCAGGACGAGCGCCGCCAGACACTCGTCTTCCTCGCCGACCCGCGGGCCTCGGACGCCCTGCCCCTCCTGCGCCGTCAGCGCGCGGCGACGGACCGGGTCGTGGCCGACGTCCGGCGGAGCGCGACGAGCAAGGACGTCCGCGACAAGCTGAGCGCCGAGTCCGAGGCCAGGCTCGACTCGATCCTCGGTGAGGTCGACGGTCTGGACGCCCTGCGCGGTGCGGTGGAGAAGCGCACCATCGACCGGACCAGGGCGCTGGCGTTCTACAACGGTCTCGTGGACCCCTGCTACCGCTTCCTGAACGGCCTCCACACGATGGAGAACGTGTCGATGGACAAGCAGGTCCGCGCCCTGGTGGGGATCTCCCGCGCCCGCGAGATGCTCTCCCGCGAGGACGCCCTGGTCGCGTCGGGCCTCATCGCGGGCCGGCTCGGCGCCCCCGAGCTGCGTGTCATGTCCGACCTCGCCGCCAGCCGCACGCTCCTGTACGACGTCAACCTCGAACTCCTGCCGGAGAGCGAGCGCGCGCGCATGGAGCAGTACTGGACCAGCCCCGACTCCGAACCCCTGCGCACGGCGGAGCAGAAGCTCATCGCCGCAGGCCCGTTCACCAAGCCGGGCACCATCGACGCCGATCGCTGGCAGGAGGCCGCTCCGCCGGTCCTGGAGCACCTGGCCAACGACGGCACCGAGATGTCCAACCGCTTCCAGGACCGCGCCGAGCCCGCCGGGTACCGCGTCCTGATCCGGGCGGGAGTCGCCGGAGTCCTCGGTTTCGTCGCCCTGCTCGTGTCGGTCTTCGTCTCCGTACGCGTCGGACGCGAGCTCGTCCGCGACCTCTCCCGCCTCCGCAAGGACGCGCACGAGGTGTCCGGGGTGCGCCTGCCCAGCGTGATGCGGCGGCTTGCCGCCGGCGAGCAGGTCGACGTCGAGACCGAAGCACCTCACCTGAATTACGAACGCGACGAGATCGGCCAGGTCGGCCAGGCACTCAACACCCTGCAACGTGCCGCCGTCGAGGCCGCGGTCAAGCAGGCCGACATGCGCCGCGGTGTCTCCGAGGTCTTCGTCAACCTCGCCCGCCGCAACCAGGTGCTCCTGCACCGCCAGCTGACACTCCTGGACGCCATGGAGCGGCGTACGGACGACGGTGACGAGCTCGCCGACCTCTTCCGCCTCGACCACCTGACCACCCGCATGCGCCGCCACGCGGAAGGTCTCGTGATCCTCTCCGGCGCCGCACCGTCCCGGCAGTGGCGCAAGCCGATCCAGCTGATGGACGTGGTGCGCGCGGCGGTCGCCGAGGTGGAGGACTACGAGCGGATCGAGGTCCGCCGCCTGCCCCGCATCGGCGTCGGCGGCCCGGCCGTCGCCGACCTCACCCACCTGATCGCGGAACTCCTGGAGAACGCCACGGTGTTCTCGCCCCCGCACACCGCGGTCCAGGTGCACGGCGAACGCGTGGCCAACGGCTTCACCCTGGAGATCCACGACCGCGGTCTGGGTATGGCACCGGAGGTCCTCCTGGACGCCAATCTGCGCCTCGCCGAGACCCCCGACTTCGAACTGTCCGACACCGACCGGCTCGGCCTCTTCGTCGTCAGCCGGCTCGCCCAGCGGCAGAACGTCAGGGTGTCGCTCCAGACCTCGCCGTACGGAGGGACGTCCGCGGTCGTCTTCATTCCGTCGCAGCTGCTCACCGACGCCCCGGACACCCACGGCACCGGCTTCCGCCTCGACCGCAGGGCCGAGAAGGCGATCGGCGGCCGGCCCGGTGCCGGAGTGCCCGGCAGCGACAAGGCCCGCAGGGACGGCGTCGCCGACATGGACATCCCCGGCAGGCCGTCCGGACTCGCCCCGGTTCCCACCGGCCTCACCGACCCGTCGGTGCTCGACGGCCCCATCGAGATCGAGGGCCCCGTCGGCGCACTGGAACTCACCGACGACCCTTCGCTCGACCGGGCGCTCGACCCGGCACTCGCCCCCGTCCTGGACGGTGTGTCCGACCTCGAGGACACCGAGAGCGAGCGCGGCGGCATCTTCCGGGCCCGCGAACTGCGTCGGGACGCCGATCGCGAGCAGCACCAGCAGGCCTCCGACCCCTCCGACGGCCGGTCGGCCGACGTCCGGCCGATGCGGCGGCCCTCGGGCCCCGTCCCGCTGCCCCGGCGCAAGCCGCCGACGCTCGTCACCGACCGGGGACGCCGCGTCGGCGACGGCGGGCGCTCCCGCCCGGCGCCCTCCGAAGGCCGCACGTCCGCCCAGGGCTCCGACCCCTTCCCCGCGGGCTCCGGGAACCCTTCCGCGGGTGCCGGGACGCCGCGACGCCCCGCCCCCGGACGGTCCGCGCCGGACACCGTGGGCGGGCTCCCTCGCCGGGTCCGGCAGGCCAGCCTCGCCCCACAGCTCCGGGAGGACTCCGCAGCGCGGACTCCCGGAATCGTCCCCGCCGTGACCGACGACGACCTCGAACGTGACGCGGACGAAGTACGCAATCGCATGGCTTCGCTTCAACGCGGCTGGCAGCGCGGCCGCAGGCAGAACGCCGAGGACGTGACCGGCCACGGCGAGACAGCACCAGGAACCACTCCGGGAGGGGACGGTCCATGACCGCACCGAACGCCGCAGCACACAACACCGCACGCCAGGGCTCCGGTGAACTCAACTGGCTCCTCGACGAACTCGTCGAGCGCGTCGCGAGCATCCGCAAGGCGCTGGTGCTCTCCAGTGACGGCCTCGCCACCGGTACGTCCCAGGACCTGACGCGCGAGGACAGCGAGCACCTGGCGGCCGTGGCCTCCGGATTCCACAGCCTCGCCAAGGGTGTGGGCCGCCACTTCGAAGCGGGCCGGGTGCGGCAGACCGTCGTCGAGCTCGACGAGGCCTTCCTCTTCGTCACGGCGGCCGGTGACGGCAGCTGTCTCGCCGTGCTCTCGGACTCCGACTCGGACGTCGGCCAGGTCGCGTACGAGATGACCCTCATGGTCAAGCGCGTGGGGGTCCACCTGGCCAACGCCCCCCGGACCACCGGTATGCCCGCCGGAGGGTGAGGGCAGGGCATGAGCGCCGACTCCGTCCGGGACGCCGCGTCCGAGGCACCGTCCGCAAGCGCCGGTGCGGACCCCTCCCGCTGGTACGACGCCGAAGCGGGCCCTGTGGTCCGGCCCTACGCGATGACCCGCGGGCGCACCAGCAGCGCGACCCGTCACCGTCTCGACCTGATCGCGATCGTCGTCCCCGAGCCGGCGGCCGACGATCCCGGCCGGGACCAGACGCTCTCCCCGGAACACGTGGAGATCGTCGAACTGTGCAGCGACATGCCCCAGTCGATCGCCGAACTCGCCTCCGGACTGGACCTCCCCGTCGGGGTGGTCCGGGTCCTGGTCGGTGACCTCGTCGAGGACGAACTGGTGCACGTCACACGTCCCGTTCCGCCGGCCGAGCTGCCGGACGTGAACATTCTTCGCGAGGTGATCAATGGCCTTCGGGCGCTCTAGCCGCAGCAAGCGGCCCGTCGAGCCCGTCACCCTGAAAATCCTGGTTGCGGGCGGCTTCGGAGTGGGCAAGACGACCCTGGTGGGGGCGGTCAGCGAGATCAGACCCCTGCGCACGGAGGAGCGGCTCAGCGAGGCGGGCCGCCCCGTCGACGACGTCGCGGGGGTCGAGGGCAAGAACACCACCACGGTGGCGATGGACTTCGGCCGCATCACCCTGCGCGAGGACCTGGTCCTCTACCTGTTCGGCACCCCGGGGCAGGACCGCTTCTGGTTCCTCTGGGACGAGTTGGCCCAAGGCGCCCTCGGGGCCGTGGTCCTCGCGGACACCCGCAGGCTTGCGGACTGCTTCGCGGCGGTCGACTACTTCGAGAGCCGGCGCATCCCCTTCACGGTGGCGGTGAACGTGTTCGACGACGCCGGCGAGTTCTCCACCGGGACGGTGCGGGCGGCGCTCGACCTCGACCCCGAGGTGCCCGTACTGCTCTGTGACGCACGCGACCGGAACTCCGCGAGGGACGTACTGGTCGCCGTCGTGGAACACGCCCTGGCCCGTGCCGACCAGCTCCGGGAACCCGTCAGGACATGACACCGGGAACGCGGCCCGTACCCCCGCCGACCGGGGTACGGGCCGCGCGTACGGTGCCGCCCGCAGCGGGCGTGGAAGGAGTCTTCACCCGGGGTGACGGGCCGTCAACCCTGTGCGTGCAGGGGATCGTCAGGTGTTCTCCGCGAGCCACTCGGACGCGGTGTCCGCCAGCTCCCTGTCGCGTCCGGCGAGCATCATCCCGATCATCTGCGCGTCACCGCGCAGTGACCACGCGGGGTGCCCGAACGTCGCCGGATTGTTCCTCTCGATGAGGAAGTGCGCCGGCCACGCGGTGCCGTACCCGATCAGCGGCAGCGCCAGCGCGTACCGCTTCCGGCCCCGGGCCAGCCCGTGGACGGTGATCGCCAGCCCGGTCAGAGTCCCGGTCAGATGAATCCACCGGGTGGCGGTCCGGGAGTGCATGGCGACGTAATAGGGCCAGAACTCTTCATATGAACCGAACGTCTGCTGTGACATGGAGGCACCGTAACTGCTCGGACGGCAACCGGACACGCCTGTTCGGCGTCCGAGAACAAGAACGGGCGGCCGGAGCCCACGGGGGTGGTCCCGGTCGCCCGTTCCCCTCGCAGCAGGTCCGTTCAGCGGCCCGCGACGGAACGCCTGCTCACCGGGAAGTCGAAGTAGGTGTCGGGGAAGAGCTCGGGCTTGTAGGTGAAGTGCCACCACTCCTCGGCCAGGTTCACGAAACCCAGGCCGGTGAGCGTGGTCTTGAGGAACTGCCGGTTGGCGCGCTGGGGGCCCTGGACCCGCGGGTCGTCGGTGTGCGACAGGGTGTCGAAGCAGTCGTAGCCCGTGCCCATGTCCACCGAGTTGTCGGGGAACCGCTCGGCCTTGGGCGCGTAGCAGGGTGCCAGCTCCTCACCCGGCTCGTACGGCCTGGTCGGCAGCGCGGGCAGTCTCACGAGGGTGAGGTCCACCGTGCTGCCCCGGCTGTGCCCGGACTTCTCCGCGATGTAGCCGTCCTCGAACAGCCGCGTCTTGTCGACCTTGGGATAGAACTCGTTCTTCATCGCCTGGTCGTCGAGATCCTTCGCCCAGCGCACGAAGTGGTCCACCGCCCGCTGCGGCCGGTAGCAGTCGTAGACCTTGAGCGAGTAGCCCTCGCGCAGCAGGCTGCGCTGAGCGGTGCGCAGTGCCCGGGCGGCCGGGCGGGTCAGGATGCAGACCGGCCGGCGGTAGCCGTCCACCGGCTCTCCCATGAAGTTGTGCGCGGTGGTGTAGCGCATCTCCGTGATGATCGTCGGATCGACGGAACGGAGGTCGACGAACTCCGGGGGAGCCTTGGGTTCGGACGCGGCCGTCGCCGCCGGGGCGGCGGCCGCCACGGCGAGCAGGGCCGAGCAGGTGGCGGTCAGGGTGCGGAGGGCACGAGCAATTCCTGTCATGGCCACACCGTCTATCAGCTTCGGGGCCGCAAGAGAAGAGTGATCGGACACGGCCCGCCCCGCGAAGCCGATACAGTCCGCCCCGTGAAGGACTCCCACTGCGGCAACTGCGGAGCCCGGTACGCCGCCGGCACCTGGCCCCGTACCTGCACCGCCTGCGGCCACACCGCCTACCGCAACCCGCTGCCCGTCGCCGTCGCGCTCCTGCCGGTCACCTCACCGCACGGCACCGGCCTCGTCGTCATCACCCGCACCATCCCACCGCACCAGGGCGGCATCGCCCTGCCCGGCGGCTTCATCGACGGGACCGAGGACTGGCGCCACGCCGTCGTGCGCGAACTGCGCGAGGAGACCGGAATCCTGGCGGACGAGGCGGACGTACGCCTCGCCGACGCACTCAGCTCGCCGGGCGGCCACCTGCTCCTCTTCGGACTGCTCCCGGCGCGCCCCGCCGAGGAGCTCCCGCCCCCTGCCCCGACGGACGAGACAGCGGGACACCACCTGCTCCACGCGCCGGACGAACTCGCCTTCCCTCTGCACACCGAGGCCGTACGCGCCTGGTTCGCAGGCCGCTACCGCTGACCGGGGTCCGCCGCCCCCCGCACGCGCACCGGATACGCCACCGCCCCCTCCTCGCCGTCCCGCTCGACCACCACCCGCCCGGCCACCAGCCGCGACGTGTAACGCTCGACCTCCGCCGGCGCCCACCCGTCGCCCGAGTCCCGCACGACCGTCCCGCCGCCGGCCCGCCCCGGAGACGGAGCCCACACCTCCAGCTCCAGGCCCCCGTCCGCGCCCCGCACCGGAATCACCGCACCGGCCCGCGCCAGCACCGGAATCCGCGCCCGCGGGGCGTCCACCACCACCTGCCCCGGCCCCTCGTACGCCCGCCCGGTCGCCGTGTCGTACCACCTGCCCCGGGGCAGCCGGACCGCCCGCCGCTCCGCGCCCTCCTCCAGCACCGGCGCCACCAGCAGCGCGTCACCCAGCAGGAACGCGTCCTCGCACTCCCGCAGCGCGCGGTCGCCGGGCGCGCTCCACCACAACGGCCGCACGTACGGCGCACCCGTCAGCCGCGCCGTCTGCGCCAGTGTCACGAAGTACGGGCGCAGCCGCTCCCGCTCCTCCAGCGCGGCCCTCGCGTGCGTGAGCACCTCCGGCCCGAACTCCCACGGCTCCCGGCGCCCCGCGTCGATGGCCGAGTGCGTACGGAACAGCGGCATGTACGCACCCAGCTGGAACCAGCGCAGGTACAGCTCCGGCGACGGCGACCCGTCGAACCCGCCCACATCGGGCCCCGAGTACGGAACCCCGCACAGCCCCAGCCCCAGCACCAGCGCCAGCGACGCCCGAAGACCCGGCCACCCCGTGGCCACGTCGCCTGACCAGGTACCGCCGTACCGTTGCATCCCTGCCCAGCCCGAACGGGAGAACAGGAACGGCCGCTCGTCGGGGCGCAGCCTGCGCAGCCCCTCGTACCCGGCTCGCGCCATCGCCAGGGCGTACACGTTGTGGGCCTCCCGGTGGTCACCGCCCCGGCCCTCCATCACGTGCCGTGCCGAAAGCGGCAGCGACGGATCCCCGAAGGCCGAGAACGACACCGGCTCGTTCATGTCGTGCCACACCCCGGAGAACCCCTGGCCCAGCCGCTCCTCGTACAGCCCGCCCCACCACTCCCGCACCAGCGGATCGGTGAAGTCCGGATACACGCACTCACCCGGCCACACCTCTCCCAGCACCGGACACCCCGCCGCGTCACGCACGAACGCGCCCTCTGCGCCGACCTCACCGCCGCTGTCGTACACCGCGTTACCCGTCGACGCCCGCACCGCCGGATCGACGATCGACACCAGCCGGACACCGTCCTCCCGCAGCTCCTCGGCCAGCGTCGGCAGCTCCGGGAACCTCTCCCGGTCGACGGTGAAGACCTGGTGCGCGTCGTAGTGGTCGATGTCCAGGTGCAGCACCGACAGCGGAAGCCCCCGCTCCCGGTACCCGGCCACGATCCGCCGCACCTCCCGCTCGCCGCCGAACCCCCACCGCGCGTGCTGCGGACCCAGCGCCCACGACGGCGGCAACGCCGGCGCACCCGTCAGAGCCGTCCAACTCCGCAGCACCCTGGCCGGAGTGCCCACGACCACCCAGCAGCGCAGCGGACCGCCCTCCATCCGCACCTCGCAGGTGCCGGGGCGGTCGTGTCCCGACCCGGCGCCCTCCTCGCCCTCCCGCAGCGTCACCCGGCCCGCCCAGGAGTTGTCGTGGAACGCCAGATGGGTCCCCGCGTCCGAGACCACCACCTGCACCGGCATCGTGAGGTACAGCGGATCGTCCCCGGGACCGAAACGCCCGCCGGGGTCGGTGTTCCACAACCGGTACGTCCCCGCCCGCAGCCTCGGCCCGCCCGCCCGGCCGCCCAGCCCGAAGAAGCGGGCATCGGCAGGGACCTCCGACCGCTGCACCCACCGGGCCGTGCCTCCCGCCACCGTCTCCCACCAGCGCGGCGGCAGGTCACGCCGCAGCACCACCCCGCCCGGCGTACGCAGTTCCACCGCCCCGTGCCGCGACACGGCGACCGTCAGCCGCTCCGACACCACCTGCCAGCCACCGTTCTTGTCCGGCTCCAGCCGCGCCCGCCGGTCCGGCTCCGGCTCGTCCCCCGGCAGTGCGTACGAGGGCAGCGGTTCCGCACCCTCCCAGGACCAGAACACCGCACCGCCCACCGCGACCCGGACCCGCAGCTCCGAGCGGGCGAACCGCACCACCCCGCCGCCCGGACCCGGCTCCGCACCGACGAGGAGCCCCGGCACCCGGGCCCGCTCCGCACCGCGCGGCGCAAGCGCCCGGGCATCCGCACGCCGACGCCGCCAGGCCGAGCGCACCGTGCGCACCCCCCGCACGGAGCCGACCAATTTCACCGAGCGCACCAGGTCACGACCATCCATACGGGCCACCCTGCCATCCGCCCGGACGGAAGAGTGCTCCGTTCAGCTTCCGTTCACCTGTGGCTCCACCACACAGCCGGACACGCAACCATGGCCGGGGGACCCTGGTGCGCAAGACGATCACATGGCATCGTCCGTAGGTGCCGTTCACGCGCACACCCCAGCCCGTGCGCGACGCACGCAGACCCCGCGTAGACCCCGAAAGGCCAGGGAACCTCCATGACCTCAGCAGCCGGCGACGCCCCCCTCTGGCAGCCCGAGCCCGAGCGCATCGAGGCCGCCGCCGTCACCCGCTTCCAGCGATGGGCGGCCGAGCACCACGGAGCACCGGCCGACGGGGGATACGCGGCGCTGCACCGCTGGTCGGTCGACGCCCTCGACACCTTCTGGCAGGCCGTCGCCGAGTGGTTCGACGTACGCTTCTCCACCCCCTACGAAGCCGTCATCGGTGACCGCGCCATGCCCGGCGCCCAGTGGTTCCCCGGCGCCACCCTCAACTACGCCGAGCACGCCCTGCGCACGGCCGACGACCCGCTCCGCGCCGACGCCCCCGCCCTGCTGTACGTCGACGAGACCCACACCCAGGTCTCCGTCAGCTGGAACGAACTCCGCCGCCAGGTGGGCTCGCTGGCAGCCGAACTCCGCGCCCTGGACGTCCGCCCCGGCGACCGGATCAGCGGATACCTGCCCAACATCCCGCAGGCCGTCGTCGCGTTCCTCGCCACCGCCGCCGTCGGCGGCGTATGGACCTCCTGCGCCCCCGACTTCGGCGCCCGCAGCGTGCTCGACCGCTTCCAGCAGGTCGAACCCGTCGTACTGTTCACCGTCGACGGCTACCGCTACGGCGGCAAGGAACACGACCGCACCGCCACCGTGGCCGAGCTCCGTGGTGAGCTCCCCGGCCTGCGCGCCGTCGTGCACATCCCGCTCCTCGGCACGGACGCGCCCGAAGGCGCCCTCGAATGGTCCGCGCTCACGGCCGCCGACCTCGAACCGGTCTTCGAGCAGGTCCCCTTCGAGCACCCGCTCTGGGTCCTCTACTCCTCCGGCACGACGGGGCTCCCGAAGGCGATCGTCCAGTCCCAGGGCGGCATCCTCCTCGAACACTTCAAGCAGATCGGCCTGCACTGCGACCTCGGTCCCGACGACCGCTTCTTCTGGTACACCTCCACCGGCTGGATGATGTGGAACTTCCTCGTCTCCGGGCTGCTCACCGGCACCACCCTCGTGCTGTACGACGGCAGCCCCGGCCACCCGGACGTGGGAGCCCAGTGGCGGGTGGCCGAACAGACGGGCGCGACCCTCTTCGGCACCTCGGCCGCCTACGTCATGGCCTGCCGCAAGGCCGGCGTCCACCCCGGCCGCGACCACGACCTCAGCCGCGTCCAGTGCGTCGCCACCACAGGCTCGCCGCTCCCGCCCGACGGCTTCCGCTGGCTGCACGACCAGGTCTCCGAGGACCTCTGGATCGCCTCGGTCAGCGGCGGGACGGACGTCTGCAGCTGCTTCGCCGGGGCGGTTCCCACCCTGCCCGTCCACATCGGCGAGCTCCAGGCCCCCTGCCTCGGCACGGACCTCCAGTCATGGGACCCGGCCGGCCAACCGCTCACCGGCGAGGTCGGTGAACTGGTCGTCACCGCGCCGATGCCCTCGATGCCGGTGCGCTTCTGGAACGACCCCGACGGCAGCCGGTACCACGACAGCTACTTCGACATGTACCCCGGCGTCTGGCGCCACGGGGACTGGATCACCCTCACCGACCGCGGATCGGTCGTCATCCACGGCCGCTCGGACTCCACCCTCAACCGGCAGGGGGTGCGCATGGGTTCCGCAGACATCTACGAGGCGGTCGAACGGCTCCCCGAGATCCGCGAGTCCCTCGTCATCGGCCTCGAAGAACCGGACGGCGGCTACTGGATGCCACTCTTCGTCCACCTCGCCGACGGCGCCACACTCGACGACGGCCTCCGCGACAGCATCAAGCGCACCATCAGGGAGAACCTGTCGCCACGGCACGTGCCGGACGAGGTCATCGAGGTCCCCGGGATCCCGCACACCCTCACGGGCAAGCGCATCGAGGTCCCGGTCAAGCGGCTGCTCCAGGGCACGGCGCTCTCCAAGGCGGTCAACCCGGGCTCGGTCGACGACATCGAACTCCTGCACTTCTACGAGGAACTCGCCCGCGCCCGCCGCTGATACCGCTCCGGAGCGGACCGTTGTCAGTCCCCCTGATTACGCTGAGTGAGCATCGTTCGACAGCGCACAGGGGGACACATGGCGCACATCAAGCAGACCAGGCGCACCCGGCACCAATCCGGAACGTCCATGCGGCGAGCGCTCCGCCGCGAAGTACCCAGCACCGTCGGCCTCCTGGTCGACCCCGAGGACTTCGCGGCGATGCGTCACTACCGGAGCTTCACCTTCGACGACCACGCCGTCTACCTGCGGCAGGTCGAATCCCTGCTGCGTACACTCGCCGCACAGGGCACGCACACCACCGTCGCCCTCTTCGACCCCGAGGACTACGCGGACTTCTGTACGGAATCGGGCCTCGACCCGGACGCGCACGCGAGCCGCAGCCGCTTCACCGCCGAGATCGCCGCCTCCGGGGCCACGGTCGCGTACACCGGCCAGCCCATCGACGCCCTCGTCCCACTCCTCGTCTCACGCGCCGTCCGCCGCGCGACCTGGGAGTACGCCACCATGCTGCTCGCCGGCCTCGGCGACTGCGCGGACTGCGGCCAGGACATCGGCCGGGCCTCCTTCGACCGGGCCTCGCACCTCCTGTCGCGGTTGCTGGCCGCCGCAGGTCCGGGCACCCACCACATCGTCTGCAGCACGCCGACGGAGTCCGAGCAGCTCCTCGCCGTGCTCCGCACCAGGCGGGACACGGACGGACCGGCCGACCTGGAGCCGTCGGAAGGGGCGGAGTTCGCCACCGTGCTCGCTGTCGGTGTGGCACTCGAGACCCGGGGCGGCGTCGTCCTGCGCACCACGGCACCGGACATCCCGGACCGCGTGCACGGCTGGCGGCTGAACCGCGGAACCCTCGTACCCCTCACGGAGGGCGAGGTCTTCGGCGCCTACTGCACCGACGCCGACACCGGCGAGCCCGTACCGCCCGAACCCGGTGTCGAGTACCGCGCCGGGTTCGACCTCGGAGCCGACGAACCGGAGGCCCACCACTGACGCACGAAGGGGGTCCCACCGCCCGCGGTGGGACCCCCTTCACACCCGGCGCGCATCCGCGAGCCCGCGGATGTCACTCGCCGGACAGCACCGCCTGCGCCGCGAGCCGTGCTTCCGCGGCGGAGTCCGCCGCGCGCGCCGCGGAGGCCGCGCGCTCGCACTGCGCGAGCGTGTGCTTCGCCAGAGTGGCCCGCACGTAGGGGATGGACGCGGCGCCCATCGACAGGGAGGTGACACCCAGACCGGTCAGCACACACGCCAGCAGCGGGTCCGAAGCGGCCTCGCCGCAGACACCGCAGCTCTTGCCCTCGGCCCTGGCCGAGTCGGCGGACATGGCGACCAGGTCCAGCAGCGCCGGCTGCCAGGGGTCCTGCAGCCGCGACACGGCGCCCACCTGACGGTCTGCGGCGAAGGTGTACTGCGCCAGGTCGTTGGTACCCAGCGACAGGAACTCCACCTCCTGCAGGATGGAGCGGGCCCTCAGCGCGGCGGACGGAATCTCCACCATCGCGCCGAACTTCGCCTGGAGTCCGGCCTCACGGCAGGCATCGGCGAACGCCTTGGCATCCGCACGGTCGGCGACCATCGGGGCCATGACCTCGAGGTAGACAGGCAGCCCCTCGGCAGCCCGCGACAGCGCGGTCAGCTGTGTCCGCAGCACATCGGGGTGGTCCAGCAGGCTGCGCAGCCCCCGCACACCCAGCGCCGGATTCGGCTCGTCCGCGGGTGTCAGGAAATCCAGCGGCTTGTCCGCGCCGGCGTCCAGCACCCGCACGACGACACGCCCCTCGGGGAACGCCTCCAGCACCGCGCGGTACGCGGCGATCTGCTTCTCCTCGGAGGGTGCCTGCTTGCTGTCGTCCAGGAAGAGGAACTCCGTACGGAACAGCCCGACGCCCTCCGCACCCGCCTCGACCGCCGCCGGCACGTCGGCGGGACCGCCCACATTCGCGAGCAGCGGGACCTTGTGACCGTCGGAGGTGGCGCCGGGACCGGTCACGGCGGTCAGAGCCGCCTTGCGGGCGGCCGAGGCGCTCTCCATCTCGGCGCGCTTCTCGGCGCTCGGCTCGACGAAGACCTCACCGGTGCTGCCGTCGACGGCCACGACCGTGCCCTCGGCGATCTCGCCGGCTCCGGGAAGCGCCACGACGGCCGGCACCCCGAGCGCCCGCGCGAGGATCGCGCTGTGGCTGGTGGGCCCGCCCTCCTCGGTGACGAAACCCAGCACCAGCGCGGGGTCGAGCAGGGCCGTGTCGGCGGGAGCCAGGTCACGCGCGATCAGCACATAGGGCTCGTCGCTGTCCGGCACGCCCGGCATCGGGACACCGAGCAGCCTGGCCACGATCCGGTTCCGCACGTCGTCGAGGTCGGCAACGCGCCCCGCCAGGTACTCCCCGGCGTTGGCCAGCAGAGCCCGGTAAGCGGCGAACGCGTCGTACACCCCGCGCTCGGCGGTGCTGCCGACAGCGATGCGACGGTCGACGTCGGCGATGAGCTCGGGGTCCTGCGCCATCATGGCCTGGGCCTCCAGCACGTGCTGTGCCTCGCCACCCGCCAGATTGCCGCGCGCGATGAGGTCGGCCGCAACAGCTTCGACCGCCTGACGGGCACGCCCCTGCTCGCGCCCTGCCTCTTCCGCGGGAATCTGCTTGGCCGGCGGCTCCAGCACGGCCGTACCCATGTGCCGAACTTCGCCGATCGCCACACCGTGACTCACGCCGACGCCTCGCAGCGTTGTCTCCATTTCACCGTCTCCGATTGTGCGGTGACTGCGCCACCACGGTTGATGCCCAACTGGCCGGGTACCGCGCTACACCGCGCGGAATGGGGTCACTGCCAGCCGAACAGTGCGTCGCCGATCTTCACGTCTCCGTCCTCGCGGACCTCGGAGAGGGATTCAGCCGTGGCCTCCAGAGCCACGACCGGACAGATCGCCGACTTGCCGGCGGCTTCCACGGCGGCCGGGTCCCAGCGCACGATGCCCTGGCCACGGGTCACCGTGTCCCCCTTGTTGACGAGAAGCTCGAAGCCCTGGCCGTTGAGCTGCACGGTGTCGATCCCGAGGTGGGTCAGTACTCCGTGCCCCTGGTCGTCGACGACCACGAAGGCGTGGGGGTGGAGGGATACGACGATTCCGTCGACCGGCGAGACGGCCTCGGAAGGCTCGCGCACGGGGTCGATGGCGGTACCGGGACCGACCATCGCTCCGGAGAACACCGGGTCGGGAACCGCAGTGAGTCCGATGACGCGGCCGGCGAGAGGGGACGTCACTGTTGTCATGGAGAGCCTCCAGGGGGTGGGGGTCCGTAGGTCACCGCCACGGCTGATGTAGGGCGGCGTACTGATCAGCAGCGTAAGTCATATGAAGTCCTGGTTCCGCCCGAGAGCTACCGGTTGACGGACCTAGGGACGCTCCGGAAACGATTTGCCTCGCCTCACAGAGGCCTGTACTGTCGTACCCCTGCCTGACCCCAACGGGACTTCGAGCCCGGAGTCGGCAGCGACTTCCAAGCCCAGACTCTAACCCTGATCCTCCTCCGGCATGCCCGCGAGACGTGGTCAAGGGAATAGGAAAAGGCCTGATAGAGTCGGACTCGCCGGAAAGGGAAACGCGAAAGCGAAGAACTGGAAAGCGGAACAAGTATTACCCGCTTCGGCCGGGAATCGGACGCGAAAGAGTCTGATAGAGTCGGAAACGCAAGAACGAAGGGAAGCGCCCGGAGGGGCCCGGTGAAACGGGACCGAAGGAAGCGTCCGTTCCTTGAGAACTCAACAGCGTGCCAAAAGTCAACGCCAGATATGTTGATACCCCGGCCTGTTTCGGCAGGTTGGTGGTTCCTTTGAAAAAGTCCTGTGGGGTCTTCGGGCCTGGCAGGCAACAACAGCGAGGACGCTGTGAACAGCCGGTCTTATTCCGACCTGGTTGTTCCGCTCTCGTGTTGTGATCCCGATTACGGGAAAACATTCACGGAGAGTTTGATCCTGGCTCAGGACGAACGCTGGCGGCGTGCTTAACACATGCAAGTCGAACGATGAAGCCTTTCGGGGTGGATTAGTGGCGAACGGGTGAGTAACACGTGGGCAATCTGCCCTTCACTCTGGGACAAGCCCTGGAAACGGGGTCTAATACCGGATAACACTCTGTCCCGCATGGGACGGGGTTAAAAGCTCCGGCGGTGAAGGATGAGCCCGCGGCCTATCAGCTTGTTGGTGGGGTGATGGCCTACCAAGGCGACGACGGGTAGCCGGCCTGAGAGGGCGACCGGCCACACTGGGACTGAGACACGGCCCAGACTCCTACGGGAGGCAGCAGTGGGGAA
>NZ_JBFALP010000008.1:0-313921 GCF_040660235.1 Streptomyces sp. NPDC049970
AGGGGGGACCCTGTGGGAGAGTAGGACGCCGCCGAACAATTATTCCGGGAAAGCCCCGTGCCCTTGTGGCACGGGGCTTTTCTGCGTTCCGGACCCATTTCTCGCACCCCTGTGCGCCGGAGCTCGGGAACTGCGGGTAGGGTCAGGGGCATCATTGGCACGTTCTTCACAGGAGGCCCCCGGGTGGAGGTCCAGGAGACTCGAGTTCAGACGGACCGAGTACTCACCATCCCCAACATCCTCAGCATGGCCCGCCTCGTCGGCGTCCCGCTCTTCCTGTGGCTGATTCTTCGCCCCGTGTTCGGCGGGCCCAACAGTGATGGCTGGGCCCTGCTCGTCCTGATGCTGAGCGGTGTCAGTGACTACCTCGACGGCAAGCTGGCCCGTCGGTGGAACCAGATCAGCAGGCTGGGCCGGCTCCTGGACCCGGCTGCCGACCGCCTCTACATTCTGTCCACCATCGTCGGGCTCACCTGGCGTGAGGTCCTGCCGCTCTGGCTGACCGCCGCGCTGCTGGCTCGTGAGCTCATGCTCCTCGTCATGGTGGGAATCCTGCGCCGCCACGGCTACCCGCCGCCCCAGGTGAACTTCCTCGGCAAAGCTGCAACATTCAACCTGATGTACGCCTTCCCCTTGTTGCTGCTCAGTGACGGAAGTGGTTGGCTGGCGTCACTGGGCACCATTTTCGGATGGGCGTTCGCCGGATGGGGTACAACCCTCTATTGGTGGGCAGGGATCCTATACGTGGTCCAAGTCCGCCGTCTGGTCAAGGCGGACGTAGTAGCCGATTAGCTAGTTGTCGTGGCGCCGTGCAGTGTCGCCGGCCCGCACCGCCCGCTGGTGTTGCCCCGATGGGTGGAGTCGGCTCGACCGTCGTCTCTTCGAGGAGGACGTTACCGACATGAAGGCCGTCGTAATGGCAGGCGGCGAAGGCACGCGCCTTCGCCCCATGACTTCGAGCATGCCCAAGCCGCTCCTGCCCGTGGCCAATCGGCCGATCATGGAGCACGTGCTCAGGCTGCTCAAGCGGCATGGGCTCAATGAGACGGTCGTCACCGTCCAGTTCCTCGCCTCTCTCGTCAAGAACTATTTCGGCGACGGTGAAGAGCTCGGTATGGAGCTCAGCTATGCCAACGAGGAGAAGCCACTCGGTACCGCGGGCAGTGTGAAGAACGCCGAGGAAGCCCTCAAGGACGACACCTTCCTGGTGATTTCCGGCGACGCGCTCACCGACTTCGACCTCACCGACCTCATCGCCTTCCACAAGGAGAAGGGCGCACTCGTCACGGTGTGCCTCACCCGGGTCCCGAATCCCCTGGAATTCGGGATCACGATCGTGGACGAAGAGGGAAAGGTGGAGCGCTTCCTGGAGAAGCCCACCTGGGGCCAGGTCTTCTCCGACACCGTGAACACGGGCATCTACGTCATGGAGCCCGAGGTCTTCGACTACGTCCAGGCCGACACCTCGGTGGACTGGTCCGGAGACGTGTTCCCGCAGCTGATGAAGGACGGCAAGCTGATCTGCGGCTACATCGCAGAGGGCTACTGGGAAGACGTGGGTACTCACGAGAGCTACGTGAAGGCCCAGGCCGACGTGCTGGAGCGCAAGGTCGACGTCGAACTGGACGGCTTCGAGATCTCGCCCGGTGTATGGGTGGCGGAAGGCGCCGAGGTCCACCCGGACGCGGTCCTGCGCGGACCGCTCTACATCGGTGACTACGCCAAGATCGAAGCAGGCGCCGAGATCCGCGAGCACAGTGTGATCGGTTCGAACGTCGTCGTGAAATCCGGTGCGTTCCTGCACCGGGCCGTCGTGCACGACAACGTCTACATCGGTGAGCACAGCAATCTGCGCGGCTGCGTGATCGGCAAGAACACCGACGTCATGCGGGCAGCCCGCATCGAGGACGGTGCGGTGATCGGCGACGAGTGCCTGGTCGGTGAGGAATCGATCATCCAGGGCAACGTCCGGGTGTATCCGTTCAAGACCATCGAGGCCGGCGCCTTCGTCAACACCTCGGTGATCTGGGAGTCCCGCGGACAGGCCAATCTCTTCGGTGCCCGCGGCGTCTCCGGGATCCTGAACGTCGAGATCACGCCGGAGCTCGCGGTCAGGCTCGCCGGCGCGTACGCGACGACCCTGAAGAAGGGTTCGACGGTGACCACCGCGCGGGACCACTCCCGTGGTGCCCGTGCGCTGAAGCGAGCGGTCATCTCCGCACTGCAGGCCAGCGCCATCGACGTACGCGACCTGGAGAACGTTCCGCTGCCGGTCGCCCGTCAGCAGACCGCGCGGGGCAGTGCCGGCGGGATCATGATCCGTACCTCTCCGGGCGTGCCCGACTCGGTCGACATCATGTTCTTCGACGAGCGGGGAGCCGACCTCTCCCAGGCGCGGCAGCGCAAGCTGGACCGGGTCTACGCCCGGCAGGAGTACCGCAGGGCCTTCCCCGGCGAGATCGGGGACCTGTACTTCCCGTCGAGCGTCTTCGACTCCTACACCGGGTCGCTCCTTCGCAACGTCGACACCGCGGGTATCGCCGACGCGGGCCTCAAGGTGGTCGTGGACGCCTCCAACGGCAGCGCCGGCCTTGTCCTGCCCAGCCTGTTGGGACGCCTCGGTGTGGACGCCCTGACGATCAACCCGGGGCTCGACGAGTCGCGTCCCACGGAGTCCGTCGAGTCACGCCGGGCGGGTCTGGTGCGCCTGGGCGAGATCGTCTCGTCCGCGCGGGCCGCCTTCGGCGTCCGCTTCGACCCCGTCGGTGAGCGACTCTCCCTCGTGGACGAGCGCGGCCGCATCATCGAGGACGACCGGGCGCTGCTGGTCATGCTCGACCTCGTGGCCGCAGAGCGGCGTAGCGGGCGGGTGGCGTTGCCGGTGACGACCACGCGGGTCGCGGAGCAGGTCGCCGCTTACCACGGCACGCAGGTGGAGTGGACGACCACGTCCCCCGACGATCTGACGCGTGTGGGCCGGGAGGACACCACCATCTTCGGCGGTGACGGCCGCGGCGGTTTCATCATCCCGGAGTTCAGCAGCGTCTTCGACGGTTCCGCCGCCTTCGTCAGGCTCATCGGCCTCGTGGCGCGGACACAGCTCACGCTCAGCCAGATCGACGCCCGCATCCCGCGCGCGCATGTGCTGCGCCGCGACCTGGCCACGCCGTGGGCGGTCAAGGGCCTCGTCATGCGCCGGGTCGTCGAGGCGGCGGGAGAGCGCAGTGTGGACACGACCGACGGTGTCAGGGTGGTGGAGACCGACGGCCGCTGGGTGATGGTCCTCCCCGACCCGTCGGAAGCGGTCACCCATCTGTGGGCGGAAGGCCCCGACGACGCGTCGGCCCAGGCGCTGCTCGACGAGTGGGCGGCGGTCGTGGACAGCGCGGGCGACTAGCAGAGGGGGCACGGCCCGGGAGCCGGTGTGCTGCGGCTTCCGGGCCAATGGTGGGGGCATTCGGTGGCTGCGGTCATGACGTGCGACGATGTGCGGCATGTCGCAGCCGCCCCCCGATCGGAGCAGCACACCGCCGCTTCCGCGTCCTGACGCCTCCATGTCGCTGCTGACCACGGTGATGGAGCACAGCCTCGACGAGGGATACGCCGAGGCCTCGGCGCGCCGCAGGGCCGACGGCAGCGCGGGCCTGCCGCGCACTCTCAGGGGGAAGCTCGGGCTCGCGGGCGGCCTCGTGCTGGCCGCACTCGTGGTGACCCTCGGCGCCGCGGAGGCCCGGGTCGCGGCTCCCGTCGTGGCCAAGGAGCGCGAGGAGCTCATCGACCGCGTCAACGCCGAGACGACCACGGCCGACGCCCTCGAGAAGGACGTCGACGAACTGCGCAAGGACGTCGGCGAACGGCAGCGCAAGGCCCTCGAACAGCACGGTGGCGACCAAGGCGCTCTGGTGGCTCTGCTGTCCGGGGCGACTCCCGTCGAAGGACCCGGTGTCAAGCTGGTCGTCGACGACGCCGAGGACACCGACCAAGGCGGTGGCGGTCCGCGCGAGTCCACCGGATTCGCCGATACGGGCCGCGTGCGCGACCGGGACATGCAACGCGTCGTCAACGGCCTCTGGCAGTCCGGGGCCGAGGCCGTCTCCATCAACGGGCAGCGGCTGACGGCCCTGTCGGCGATCCGTGCCGCGGGCGACGCCATACTGGTCGACAACAGGCCGCTGGTGCCGCCGTACACGGTGCTCGCGGTGGGGGACGGGAAGAAGCTCGTCAGTACCTTCAAGGACAGCGCGGACGGCCAGTACCTCCAGGCGCTGCAGGAGAGCTTCGACATCCGCACCAGCATCTCCGCCCAGGAGAAGGTGCGTCTGCCTGCCGCGCCCAGCCTGATCGTACGTACAGCAGAGCCTCAGGCCGCAGACACGGGCAGTGGTGCGGCAGACGCAGGGAAGGGCACATCGTGATCGCCGTACTGGGCCTCGTCGTCGGAGTCGTGGTCGGACTGTTGGTCCGGCCCGAAGTGCCGGCGGTGGTCGAGCCGTATCTGCCGATCGCCGTCGTGGCGGCACTCGACGCAGTCTTCGGCGGCCTGCGGGCCATGCTTGACGGGATCTTCGTGGACAAGGTCTTCGTGGTGTCCTTCCTCTCGAACGTCGTGGTGGCGGCACTGATCGTCTTCCTCGGGGACAAACTGGGTGTCGGAGCCCAGCTCTCCACCGGAGTGGTGGTCGTGCTCGGCATCCGGATCTTCTCCAACGCCGCGGCGATCCGTCGTCACGTCTTCCGGGCTTGAGGCCGATGAGCAGCGAACAGAACCCGAACCCTCGCGGCGGGGAGCCGTCCGGCGCGCTCCCGCCCGAGACACCCCCGCCCGCGCCGCACACCGCGCCGTCGCCGCCCGCCGAGGAGACCTCCGGCCGGCAGCGGCTGATGGCCGGGCTCTGGCCGCCCAGGGTGAGCAGGGCCCAACTCATCGTCGCGCTCCTGCTGTTCGTCCTGGGGCTTGGCCTGGCGATCCAGGTCAGGTCTAACAGCGACAACAGCGCGCTGCGGGGTGCCCGCCAGGAGGACCTGGTGCGCATCCTCGACGAACTCGACAACCGCACCCAGCGCCTCGAGGACGAGAAGCAGCGCCTCGACGACCAGCGCACGGAGCTGGAGAACAGCTCCGACCAGGCGGAGGAGGCCCGTAAGCAGACGCTCGAGAAGGAGCGCCAGCTCGGTATCCTGGCCGGTACGGTCGCCGCGCACGGCCCCGGCATCACGCTGACGATCAACGACCCCAGCGGCGCGGTCGAGCCGGACATGCTCCTCGACACCATCCAGGAGCTGCGTGCGGCGGGTGCGGAGGCCATCGAGATCAACGGTGTCCGCGTGGTCGCCGACACGTACTTCTCCGGCGACGCCGGGGAGCTGCGGGTCGACGGGCGCAAGATCGAGGCACCTTACGAGTTCAAGGTGATCGGCAAGCCGCAGGACCTCGAGCCGGCGCTGAACATCCCCGGCGGGGTGGTGCAGACGCTCGAGAAGGAGCAGGCCACGGCGGAGGTCGCACGCGCCGAGGACATCGTCGTCGACGCCTTGCGGCCTGCGCAGCAGCCTGATTACGCTCGGTCGTCGTCCGGGTGAGGACGTGCTGCGGAGGGGGCGAAGGACACGCGTACGCGCTTGCGGGGGGTCGGCGCGACGGATCGGTTACGCGTGGTGGAAACTGTCGGGTGGATACGGACGTTGTGAAGATGTCCGGGTCGGCAGGTGTGTTCGTTCAGGGTTCGTCCTGCCCCACGGGCGGGTCTATTTCGGTCAAGGGGAAACGCCCGTGAAGTTTTTTGCGAAGTTGTTCGGAAAGAGCGCCCGCGAGGACAGCAACGCTGCTCGCCACCGCGCTCCGCGCCAGGGTCAGGAGGCCGAGGAGCAGGGCACGGAGCGCCCGCTCTTCCGCGATGAGGTGCCGGGTACGCCCGGCGGCGGGTCCGGCGCGTCGTCTGTTGACCCCGCCGGTGCAGGACGCATAGGTTTCGGGTCACCATCGACCTCAAGTACGGGTGGAGGGTTCGCCCCCGCTCCGGAGGGCTCGTCCATGCCGGTTTGTACGAGGTGCGGGCATGACAATGCCGAAGCCAGCCGTTTCTGCTCCAACTGCGGTGCGCCGCTGAGGGGCGGCATCCCCGAGCGCGCCTCGGAGACGACCTCGACCATCTCGATCTCCGGCATCGAGGCGTACGAGGCCGAGGCGACGGGCCAGGCGGTAGTCCCGTCCCTGTCACCGGAAGCCCAGGCCGCGGTCGACGCCCTTCCCGCGGGTTCGGCGCTCCTCGTGGTACGTCGCGGCCCCAACTCGGGCAGCCGGTTCCTGCTGGACGGCGACCTGACGACGGCCGGCCGTCACCCGCAGAGCGACATCTTCCTCGACGACGTGACCGTGTCGCGGCGTCATGTGGAGTTCCACAGGAATCCGGACGGTAGTTTCACCGTGGGCGACGTCGGCAGTCTGAACGGCACCTACGTCAACCGCGAGCGCATCGATTCCGTCGCGCTGTCCAACGGCGACGAAGTCCAGATCGGGAAGTACCGACTGGTCTTCTACGCGAGCCAGCGGGGCGTGTGACCCTTCCCCGGACGTCGTCCGGGGGGACCCCCAGGAAGGTCCATGCTGCGAACACCGACAGGCGGTGCCGGTCACGGCACCGCCGCCACGGTCGAGCGCGCGATGAGCATCGGCACGGTGCTCCTCCGGCTGCGCGACGAATTTCCCGAAGTCACCATCTCCAAGATCCGCTTCTTGGAGTCCGAAGGGCTCGTGGAGCCTGAGCGGACTCCCTCGGGCTACCGGAAGTTCTGCCCTGCCGACGTCGAGCGGCTGGCCCAGGTCCTGCGGATGCAGCGGGACCACTACCTGCCGCTCAGGGTCATCCGTGAGCACCTGGATGGCCTGGAACGCGGCGAGAAGGCCTCCCTGCCGCCCGGTGGCGGCCAGGGAGCCTCCGGGGGGACTTCGTGGGACCAGGACAACGGTCGGGCCACCGCGGTCCGCATCGGGCGCTCCGAGCTCCTTGCCGCGGCGGAGGTCTCCGAGGAGCAGCTCGGCGAGTGGGAGTCCTACGGTCTCGTGGTGGCGGCGGCCGGCGGAAGCTACGACGCCGAGGCGGTCACCGTGGCGCGGCTGGTGGCCCAGCTCGGCCGGTTCGGACTGGAACCGCGGCACCTGCGGGCCGTGAAGGCGGCGGCCGAACGTGAGGCAGGCCTGGTCGAACAGGTCGTCGCGCCCCTGCGACGGCACAGGAATCCGCAGACCAGGGTCCATGCGGAGGCCACCGCCAAAGAGCTCGCCGACCTCTCCGTCCGGCTCCACGCCGCGCTCGTCCAGACCGCCCTGAGGGCCGTCTTCCACTGAGTGCGGGGGAGCCCGACTATCCAAACATGGCGAGCACGTCCTAGGGTTGCTGTGTGAACGAGCTCGACGTTGTGGGTGTCCGGGTGGAAATGCCCTCCAACCAACCGATCGTGCTCCTGCGTGAAGTGGGAGGCGACCGGTACCTCCCTATTTGGATCGGCCCTGGGGAAGCGACCGCGATCGCCTTCGCCCAGCAGGGCATGGCTCCGGCCAGGCCGCTGACCCATGATCTCTTCAAGGATGTGCTCGAGGCCGTCGGCCAGGAGCTCACCGAGGTCCGCATCACGGACCTCAGGGAAGGGGTCTTCTACGCGGAGCTGGTCTTTGCCAGTGGGGTCGAGGTGAGTGCGCGGCCGTCCGACGCCATAGCGCTCGCCCTGCGCACCGGTACGCCGATCTACGGCAGTGACGGGGTGCTGGACGACGCGGGCATCGCCATTCCCGACGAGCAGGAGGACGAGGTGGAGAAGTTCCGCGAGTTCCTCGACCAGATCTCCCCGGAGGACTTCGGCACCAACAGCCAGTGACCGTCCCTACGGGGGCTCCGTCAGCGCATCCGAGAAGCCGTTCCCGGAAATCAGTCACGGGAAACCACCCTCAGGGTGATTATCACTCGGCGTGCCGAGTGTGGCGATCGTTGACGCACCCCTGGTGACTGCCTACCTTCGAGATGGCAGGTCAAGGACGGAGGTCGGCGTGGGAAGCAGCGGCGACGGTACGGCTGAGGGTGGTCGGTACCGGCAGCACGGCAGGGCGACCGACCACTCCATCAGGCAGCCGGCTCAGCCGGCGACAGTGGCAGCGGACGGCGTGGCAGTGGCAGGGGACATCGGCTATCGGGGGCCCACAGCGTGCGCGGCTGCCGGGATCACCTACAGGCAGCTCGACTACTGGGCACGCACCGGGCTCGTGGAGCCCAGTGTCCGTCCGGCGTACGGCTCGGGGACGCAGCGTCTCTACAGTTTCAGGGACGTCGTGCTCCTCAAGATCGTCAAGCGGTTCCTGGACACGGGTGTGGCGCTCCAGAACATTCGCACCACCGTCCAGCACCTGAGGGCACGGGGGTTCACGGACCTGGAGCGGATGACCCTCATGAGCGACGGGGCGACGGTCTACGAGTGCTCGTCGCCCGACGAGGTGGTCAGCCTCCTCCAAGGGGGCCAGGGGGTCTTCGGTATCGCCGTCGGCGTGGTGTGGCGGGACGTAGACGCGGCGCTCTCGCAGTTGCACGGCGAGCGCGTCGACACCGGCGAGACGCTGATCGGCAACAACCCGGCGGATGAGCTGGCCCGGCGGCGCAACCGCGCGGTCTGATCCACGCCACTGACAACCGCCCCGCACGTGCCGTGCGGGGCGGTTGTCAGTGGCGTAGGGCACCATCGGTCCATGTGAGAGCCGCGCCCACCATCCTGCATCTGGACATGGATGCCTTCTACGCCTCTGCGGAGCAGGCGGCGAAGCCCAGCCTGCGCGGCAAGCCTGTGGTGGTGGGCGGACTCGGGACACGCGGCGTGGTCGCCACCGCGTCCTACGAGGCCCGGCGCCTGGGAGTGCACTCGGCCATGCCGACGGCGCAGGCGAGACGGCTCGCGCCCAACGCGGCCTATCTGGTGCCGCGCTTCCCGCTCTACCGCGCCGTCAGCGACCAGGTGATGGATCTGCTCGGGCGGCTGTCCCCGCTGGTGGAGCCGCTCAGCCTGGACGAGGCCTTCGTCGACCTGGAGGCGGGCGGGGTCGCCGACGACTCCGACTCGGCCCGCGCGATCGGTGTCCGCCTGCGCACGGTGATCAGGGCGGTGACCGGCCTCAGCGGTTCCGTCGGTCTGGCCGGCTCCAAGATGCTCGCCAAGATCGCCTCCGAGGAGGCGAAACCCGACGGGCTGATGCTGATCGAGCCGGGGACCGAGCGTGAACTCCTGGCGCCCAGGTCCGTACGCATCCTCCCCGGCGTCGGGCCCGCCACCGGGGACCATCTCCGGCGCGCCGGCATGACCGTCGTCCAGGACCTGGCGGACGCCGGGGAGGCGGAGCTCGTGCGCCTGCTGGGAAAGGCGCACGGCATCGCGCTGCACCGCATGGCCCAGGGGTTCGACGACCGTCCCGTCGTGACGGAGCGGGACGCCAAGTCCGTATCGGTCGAGGACACCTTCGACGTCGACCTGCACGACCGCGTGAGGGTCAGGGCCGAGGTCGAGCGGCTGGCGGACCGGTGCGTGCGCCGACTGCGGGATGCCGGGCGGTCCGGGCGGACGGTGGTCCTCAAGGTGCGCCGCTACGACTTCTCGACGCTCACGAGGTCCGAGACGCTGCGGGGCCCCACCGACGACCCGGTGGTGGTCAAGGAGGCCGCCGCGAGGCTTCTGGAGGCCGTGGACACCACCGGCGGCGTGCGGCTGCTCGGGGTCGGAGTGACCGGGCTGGCGGACTTCACGCAGGAGGACCTCTTCGCGCAGGCGGCCGAGGCGGAGACGGCGGCCGAGGCCGAGCAGGCGGCGGCCTCCGACGCCGCCCCGGCGGAACCCGTCGTCACCGAGGAGGAGGCGGCTGCCGAGGACGCCGTACAGCTCGCCGCCCGGCGCTGGCCCGCCGGCCACGACGTGCGGCACGACGTCCACGGGCACGGCTGGGTGCAGGGCAGCGGCATCGGCCGGGTCACCGTGCGGTTCGAGGAGCCGTGGACACCGCCGGGGCGGGTGCGCACGTTCCGTATCGACGACCCCGGCCTCCAGCCGGCCGAACCGCTTCCCCTGGTCCGGGAGCCGGTGGACTACTCCTCCTGGCCGGCCAGCCTGCCGAAGTCCCTGTCCGGGCCCGTTCCGCCGGACGGGGCGGAGTCCAGCCCGTAGTGGCGGTAGAGCTGCAACTCCTGCTCGGGGGAGAGATGGCGGCCGACACCGAAGTCGGGCGCGTCCTTGATGAGTGCCCGGTCGAACGGGATCCGCAGCGAGCCGTCGACCACTTCGCTCGGTTCCAACGGGACGAACGCGTCCCGGGTGAAGAGGCCGGTACGCACGGCGGCCCACTCGGGTACGCCCGTCGCGTCGTCCAGGTAGACCTCGTCCACGGTTCCGATCCTGGCACCTCGGCGGTCGAAGGCCTTGCGGCCGATCAGGCTGCGCGGATCGATGTCGCTCTGCACGGTGCCTCCCACTGCTCGCGACTGCGTCAGGGTGGTCGCAACTGCTCCACAGCCACTACAAAAGGCCAGATCCGGGGTATCGGCCACTCGAGACGGCCGCCGTCCGGCCCGCTGGTAGGCTTGAACACGGCTGCTGACCCCGCGCGGGAGAGTCCTTCGGAGCGATCCGGAGGCGCCGAAGGAGCAACTCCTCCCCGGAATCTCTCAGGCCCCCGTACCGCACGGACGAGGTCACTCTGGAAAGCAGGGCGGAATCCGTACGGCACACGCCGCGACGGGCACCGCCCTCACCGACGGTGAAAGCCGGTGTGCCGCAAGGCCGCCGGTGAAGCTCTCAGGTCGAGATGACAGAGGGGGAGGCCGTTCGGGCAGCCACGCCGTGGCGCGCCCCTCGCAGGTCGTTACAGACCAGGAGGCCTCCATCATGACCCCCCCTCGCACTCCGCTCTCCCAGCTCGAGCAGGGCATCCCCTTCGAGCAGCGTCACATCGGGCCCGATGCCGAGGCCCAGGCGAAGATGCTTGCCCAGGTCGGCTACGGCTCCCTCGACGAGCTCACCGCCGCCGCGGTGCCCGACGTGATCAGGAGTGCCGAGGCGCTCGACCTCCCGGAGGCTCGCACCGAGGCCGAGGTACTGGCGGAACTGCGGAGCCTCGCGGACCGCAACCAGGTGCTCACCCCGATGATCGGGCTCGGCTACTACGGCACCTTCACCCCGCCGGTGATCCTGCGCAACGTCATGGAGAACCCCGCCTGGTACACGGCGTACACGCCCTACCAGCCGGAGATCTCCCAGGGCCGCCTCGAAGCGCTCCTGAACTTCCAGACGATGGTCGCCGACCTCACGGGCCTGCCGACCTCCGGAGCCTCGCTCCTGGACGAGGGAACCGCCGCCGCCGAGGCGATGGCCCTGGCACGGCGTGTCGGAAAGGTGAAGGGCGGCGTCTTCCTGGTCGACGCCGACACCCTGCCGCAGACCGTCGCGGTGATCGAGACCCGCGCCGAGCCGGCCGGTGTCGAGGTCGTCGTGGCCGACCTCTCCGCCGGGATCCCGGCGGAGGCCGCCGAGCGGGGCGTGTTCGGTGTCCTGCTCCAGTACCCCGGCGCGTCCGGTGCGGTACGCGACATCCGGCCCGTCATCGAGCAGGCGCACGAACTGGGTGCGATCGTCTCCGTCGCCGCCGACCTGCTGGCGCTGACCCTGCTCACCTCGCCCGGCGAACTGGGCGCCGACATCGCGGTCGGCACCACACAGCGCTTCGGCGTGCCCATGGGCTTCGGCGGACCGCACGCCGGCTTCATGGCCGTACGCGAGAAGTTCGCCCGGAGCCTGCCCGGCCGTCTCGTCGGTGTCTCCGTCGACGCCGACGGCGACCGGGCCTACCGCCTGGCGCTGCAGACCCGCGAGCAGCACATCCGCCGGGAGAAGGCCACCAGCAACATCTGCACCGCCCAGGTGCTGCTCGCCGTCATGGCGGGCATGTACGCCGTCTACCACGGGCCCGACGGCCTGCGGACGATCGCGCGGCGCACGCACCGTTTCGCCGCCATCCTGGCCGGCGGGCTGCGGGCGTCCGGGACCGACGTCGTGCACGACGCGTACTTCGACACCCTCACCGTGCGTGTCCCCGGCGGGGCTGCCGACGTCGTGGCCGCCGCGCGCGGCCGGGGTGTGAACCTTCGCCTCGTCGACGGCGACCACGTCTCCCTCGCCTGCGACGAGACCACCACCCGCAGTACGATCGCCGCGGTCTGGGCGGCCTTCGGAGCCGAAGGGGACGTCGAGGCACTGGACGCCTCCGCCGAAGACGCCCTTCCCGAGGCGCTGCTGCGCACCGACGCGGTCCTCACCCACCCGGTCTTCCACCAGCACCGCTCGGAGACGGCGATGCTGCGCTACCTGCGCAAGCTCGCCGACCGGGACTACGCCCTGGACCGGGGGATGATCCCGCTGGGCTCCTGCACCATGAAGCTCAACGCGACCGCGGAGATGGAGTCCATCACCTGGCCCGAGTTCGGTGCGCTGCACCCGTTCGCGCCGGCCGAGCAGGCGCAGGGCTTCCTCACCCTCATCCGTGAGCTCGAGGAGCGTCTCGCCGAGGTCACCGGCTACGACGCCGTCTCCATCCAGCCCAACGCGGGCTCCCAGGGCGAGTTCGCCGGCCTCCTGGCCGTGCGCGCCTACCACCGCGCCAACGGGGACCACGGACGTACGGTCTGCCTGATCCCGTCGTCCGCGCACGGCACCAACGCGGCGAGCGCCGTGATGGCCGGTATGAAGGTCGTCGTCGTGAAGACCGCCGACGACGGCGAGGTCGACATCGCGGACCTCCGGGACAAGATCGCCAAGCACCGCGACGAACTCGCCGTGCTCATGATCACCTACCCCTCCACACACGGAGTCTTCGAGGAGCACGTCGCCGACATCTGCGGTGAGGTGCACGACGCGGGCGGCCAGGTCTACGTGGACGGCGCCAACCTCAATGCTCTGGTCGGCCTGGCCAAGCCGGGGCACTTCGGCGGCGACGTCTCCCACCTCAACCTGCACAAGACCTTCTGCATCCCGCACGGCGGCGGTGGCCCGGGCGTCGGTCCGGTCGGCGTACGCGCCCACCTCGCGCCGTACCTCCCCAACCACCCGCTTCAGCCCGCGGCGGGTCCGGAGACCGGCGTCGGACCCATCTCGGCCGCCCCGTGGGGCTCGGCGGGCATCCTGCCCATCTCGTGGGCGTACGTACGCCTGATGGGGGGCGAGGGTCTGAAGCGTGCGACGCAGGTCGCCGTACTCGCCGCCAACTACATCGCCAAGCGCCTGGAGCCGCACTTCCCGATCCTGTACAACGGCCCGGCGGGTCTGGTCGCGCACGAGTGCATCGTCGACCTGCGGCCGATCTCCAAGGCGACCGGCGTCAGCATCGACGACGTGGCCAAGAGGCTCATCGACTACGGCTTCCACTCGCCGACCATGTCGTTCCCGGTGGCCGGGACGCTGATGATCGAGCCCACCGAGAGCGAGGACCTCGCGGAGCTCGACCGGTTCTGCGACACGATGATCGCCATCCGCGGCGAGATCGAGAAGGTCGCGGCGGGTACCTGGAGCGGTGACGACAACCCGCTGCGCAACGCCCCGCACACGGCGGCTGCGCTGGGCGGCGACTGGACGCACGCCTACAGCCGCGAAGAGGCGGTCTTCCCGTCCGGTGTGACGCCCTCGGACAAGTACTGGCCGCCGGTGCGCCGGATCGACGGCGCCTTCGGCGACCGCAACCTGGTCTGCTCCTGCCCGCCGCTGGAAGAGTACGACCAGTAGGCACGCGGACGCGCGTCAGGGCCGGTTCGGAGACGTCTCCGGGCCGGCCCCCGTGTCTCCCCGACCGGGGTCAGGCGGCCTTCATCACGCGGCCGCTCCTCAGCGGCCGGTGCGGTGCGATGATCTGGCCGTCCGGGAGCAGTTCGCCGGTGTCCTCGAAGAGCAGGACGCCGTTGCACAGCAGGCTCCAGCCCTGTTCGGGGTGATGGGCCATCAGTCGCGCGGCCTCCCGGTCGTTGGAGTCGGCGGTCGGGCAGGGTGGCTGGTGCTGGCACATGGATGGGTTCTTTCGCTGCGGTGGGTCGAATGTCCTGCGGCTGGACGAGCTGTTCGTGGCCGGCCCCCGTATCAGGTCGGTCCGTACCCAGTGTTGCCCTACGGGCGTCGATCCGCAGGGATTTCGCGGCAGCTGTTGTTCTCCTCCCGGGACGCATCACCCGGCCGGACGGCTCGAACCAACTGCACTGTCCGTTCGGGTGGTTCGGGGTGGCCTGTCCGGACTAGTCCGCACGGGTACGCGTGTGCCCCCGCCGGACGGACCGGCGGGGGCACACGCGG
Organism: Streptomyces sp. NPDC049970; assembly: GCF_040660235.1. NCBI lineage: Bacteria > Bacillati > Actinomycetota > Actinomycetes > Kitasatosporales > Streptomycetaceae > Streptomyces > Streptomyces sp. NPDC049970. The sequence goes on from NZ_JBFALP010000008.1 coordinate 14,353, forward strand.
CCGGGGCTCAGGCGGGCGATCCGAGGAGCCCGGGGAGTTCGGGAAGGTCCGGGAGGGGCGCCGGGGTGACACGCAGTGTCATGACCGGGAGGAGGTCGGCGACCCGGTGCGGACGGTGGGGCGTGATGCCCGGAGGTGCCGGGGCCAGGGGCACCAGCACGTCGTTCGGCGCGAGCACACCGCCGCCGGCGTCGTCCTGGGTGTCCGCGTGCAGCCACAGCGTGAGCATGTACAGCTCGGGGATGGAGAGCAGGCGCGGCTGGTAGTGCGTCGTCGCCGACTCCGCCTGCCGTACGGCGAGTTCTGTGGAGACGATGTACGGCCCCTCGAAGAAGTGCGAGAAGGTCCAGCCGTCGGCGGTCAGCATGGTGTCCGCGGCGGCGACGGCGCGCTCCTTGCCGCGGATGAGGAACCGCCAGCCCGCGAGGCGGGTGCGCGGCGCGGCCTGGTTCGGCACGATCCGGTCCAGTACGTGGACCGGGAGCGGGAGTTCGGGGCTCAGTGATCCCTGGACGGACCGCAGAGCGGGCGTATGGGCGTCGCGGACCGCGGTGGGCGAACCGAGTGCTGCGAGAACGCTGCGCAGTGCGGGCGCGGGAGCCGGTGAGACATGCAGCGGCATAGTGGGTTGCCTCTCACTTGGAGACACGGTGGTGCATGGGCGGGTGCAGACGGCGCTGTCGGCGTACTACGGGGCAAGAGGACGGCCGGTGACAGGCGGCCGAGCCGGTGCGTCAACTCTCTGCCTCGTTCGCAGAGTTTATACGACAAATGTTCACGCGGTGTTTCGGCTAGCTGTCCCGGGTATTGCGCACAAGGGGGATTCGAGCCTTTGAATTGCGGAGTTTCTGTGGATTCGGGCTGCCCCGAGCTCCTGCCGCCAGGTATTTTCCCGCTGCGGCGGTAGGCTGAAACCCGTCGGTTTTGGCGCCATGGCGCACGGCGGCCCGAACTGCATATGCCTCATGCCGACGGAATGTGCCTCCGGCTTCGGTGGACACACTACTGCGAGTCCGTTGGCGCTGTGGGCGTTACGGATCATCTGGGCGGGGCATTATCGATCGTGATGCGAGCGGCCTGTGCCGCGGGCCGCCCACTCGAGGAGGGACCCTTCGATGGGCGAGAAGATCGTGGCGGGCGCCTTTGCCCCGTCCGATCGGCAGGCGTACCGCGAGAAGCTCACCCAGTGCCTGACCGCGCTGGAGAGGCTCCTGTCGGAGCGGCGGTTCGATCGGCCCAGGAATCTCATGGGACTGGAGATCGAGCTGAATCTTGCGGGTGCGGACGGCATGCCGAGGATGCGGAATGCTGAGGTGCTCCAGCGCATCGCCAGCCGGGATTTCCAGACGGAACTGGGGATGTTCAATCTGGAAGTGAATATTCTTCCGCACCGGCTGAGCGGCCGGGTATTCGATCAGCTCGCCGAGGAGTTGCGTACCGGGCTCGCGTACGCCCATCGGAAGGCCGCGGAGGTCGACGCCGGGATCATGATGATCGGCATCCTGCCGACACTCGGGCGCGACGACGTGGTGCCGGCGAATCTGTCGGACGCGGAACGCTACACCCTCCTCAACGACCAAATGGCGGCGGCGCGCGGAGAGGATTTCGACCTCGATATCGAGGGCGTCGAGCGATTGGTCTCGACCTCACCCTCCATCGCCCCCGAGTCGGCCTGCACCTCCGTGCAGTTGCACCTGCAGGTGACGCCGGACCGCTTCTCGGACGTCTGGAACGCCGCGCAGGCCGTCGCCTCCGTGCAGATCGCCCTCGGCGCGAACTCTCCGTTCCTGTTCGGCAAGGAGCTGTGGCGCGAGTCGAGGCCGCCGCTGTTCCAACAGGCCACGGACGTGCGCCCGCCCGAGCTCAGGAACCAGGGCGTACGCCCCAGGACCTGGTTCGGGGAGCGCTGGATCGGCTCGGCCTACGAGCTCTTCGAGGAGAACCTGCGCTACTACACGCCGCTGCTGCCGATCTGCGACGAAGAGGATCCGCTGCGGGTCCTCGACGAGGGCGGCGTACCCGCCCTGGCCGAACTCGTCCTGCACAACGGCACGGTCTACCGGTGGAACCGGCCGGTGTACGGACTGGCCGACGGCGTGCCGCACCTGCGGGTGGAGAACCGGGTACTGCCCGCCGGCCCCACGGTCACCGACGTGATCGCCAATGCCGCCTTCTACTACGGGCTGGTGCGCGCCCTCGCCGACGAGTCCCGACCCGTGTGGACCAGACTGCCCTTCGAGGCGGCCGCGGAGAACTTCGGCGCCGCCTGTCGCCACGGCATCGACGCCGAGTTGCTGTGGCCCCGTCCAGGCCGCTCCGGCGGCTTCGCGAAGGTGCCCGCGGTCAAGCTCGTACGGGACGAGCTCCTGCCGCTCGCGGCCGCGGGGCTGGACGCATGGAACATCGAGCCCTCCGACCGCGACCGCTACCTGGGCGTCATCGAGGAACGCTGCCGTCTCCGGGTGAACGGCGCCTCCTGGCAGGTCGACACGTACCACCGCGCACTGGAGGCCGGTCTGGAACGGGAGGGTGCGCTCGCGGCCACCACCCGGCGCTACGGCGAGCTGATGCAGACCGGCGAGCCGGTGCACACCTGGCCGGTCGGCTTCCCCGCCCCCTGAGGAGTGGTCCGCCCGGTGTCCCGCCTCACCCGCGCCGTCAGGCAAGCTAGGACGCACAACTGACGGCAGGTTCGAAGGTGAGGCGGGTCGCGTGGCTGAATCCATTCCTCACGAGGGGGTGTCCCCGCGGACCCTGCGGTCGGAGACCCTGCTCGTGCTGGCCCTCTCGCTCGGGGCCAGTGGCGTATCCGCCCTCATCAGTTTCGTCGGGTCGCTGACGAAGCCGGGCGGCCTCAAGGACCAGGCCGCGACCCTGAACGGCTCGTACGCTCCCGGACGGCCCTGGCTGGACCTGGCGTGGCAGCTCTTCGGCATCACCACCGCACTGGTGCCGGTCGCCCTGGTGGCCCATCTCCTCCTGCGGGAGGGGGCAGGCCTGCGGACCCTCGGCCTCGACCGCACCCGGCCCTGGCAGGATCTCGGCCGGGGCACTCTGGTCGCCGCCGGCATCGGCAGTGCCGGGCTGGCGTTCTACCTGCTGGCGCGCGCCGGGGGGTTCAACCTGACGGTGGTCCCGGAATCGCTGCCCGAGGTGTGGTGGAAGTTCCCCGTGCTGATCCTCTCCGCGGTGCAGAACTCCCTCGTCGAGGAGGTCATCGTCGTCGGCTATCTCCTGCGCAGGCTGGGCCAGTTGGGGTGGACTCCGATGGCCGCCCTGGTGGCGAGCTCGGTGCTCCGCGGCTCGTACCACCTGTACCAGGGGATCGGCGGCTTCATCGGCAACCTGGTCATGGGCGTGGTCTTCGTGCTGCTGTACAGGCGCTGGGGGAGGGTCGGGCCGCTCGTCGTCGCGCACGCGCTCCTCGACATCGGTGCCTTCGTCGGATACGCCCTGCTGGCCGGGAAGGTGGGCTGGCTGCCCACTCCCTGAGGGCGCGTTCCTCTGTAGGCCCCTCTCCGGGCGAAGCACCCGTACCGAAGGCCGCGGCCTCAGAGCCCGGTGAGCAGTTCCCCGTCGACGACCGTGACGGCGCTTCCGGTCAGCAGTGTGCGTCCGCCGCGCAGCGAGGTGCGGACCAGGCCCGAGCGGGCGGACGCCTGGAGGCCGGTGAGTTCGGGACGGCCGATTCTGGCCGACCAGAACGGCGCCAGAGCGGTGTGGGCGCTGCCCGTCACCGGGTCCTCGTCGATGCCGACCCGCGGGAAGAAACCGCGGGACACGAAGTCGTACGCGCCCGAGGGGTCCTCGGCCGCGGCGGTGACGATGACGCCACGGCGTGAGCAGGTGGCGAGTGAGGCGAAGTCCGGCCGCAGCGCACGCACGGCCGCCTCGTCGGCCAGCTCCACCAGGAGGTCGCCGACGTGCTCCCCGGTGTCGTGGACCGAGAGGGGGGTGACGCCGAGTGCCTCCGCCAGTCCGGGCGGGGTGGGCACGGACGTCAGCGGAGCCGTGGGGAAGTCCAGCGTGAGTGTGCCGTCCGCGTCGGCGACGGTGCGCAGGATGCCCGAACGGCTGGAGAAGCGCACCGTGCCGCTCGCCGCTCCCGTGGTGTGCAGGACGTGAGCGGTGGCGAGTGTCGCGTGCCCGCAGAGATCGACCTCGGTGGCCGGGGTGAACCAGCGCAGCGCCCAGTCGGCCTCCCCGCCCGGAGGCAGCGGATGGGCGAAGGCGGTCTCCGAGAGGTTGAGCTCGGATGCGATCAGCTGGAGGCGGGCCGCCTCGGGGAAGGCGGCCGTGTCCAGGAGGAGGACCCCGGCGGGGTTGCCCGCGAAGGGGCGGTCGGTGAACGCGTCGACGATGCGGATCTTCATGATGCCGACGGTAGGCGGACCGTGCGGTGCGGTCCAAGGCCAATCGCGGGTGCGCGGCCCCGAGGGGCGGCGCCTGCTCGTGCCACGTACGGGCCGCGGGGTGCCGCGCGTTCACAGGGCCACCGGTCCGGTGTGAGTGCGGTTCAGGCGGTCGTGCTGCTGAGGGCGCGGGCGTACTGCTCGTCCGTGACGGGTTCGAGCCAGCGGGTTCCGTCACCGTCGGCGTCGCCGACGACCATGGCGATGTGTGCCATGAGCGTGGTGTCGGTGCCGCCGTGCCAGTGCTCCTCGCCGGCCGGGCACTTGACGATCTGTCCGGCGCTGACCCGCACGACGCTGCCGTCGCGGGTGCCGACCAGGCCGACGCCGTCGGTGACGTAGAGGCACTGGCCGTTTGCGTGGCTGTGCCAGTTGGTGCGTGCGCCGGGGGTGAAGCGGACGAGGGCGGTGGCCAGACGAGCGGGTTCGGTCGGGGCCTCGATCATGTTGAGGTAGACGTCGCCGGTGAATCGCTCGGCCGGTGCCTTGGCCGTCGGGGTCGAGGTGATGTGCTCCATGGTCTTCGTCCTTGTCAGGTGGGGGACTACTGAGGTGTGGGGGCCGGTTCAGGAGGGGTGGCGCGGTTCGGCGATCTCGAGCCGGTCGGCCGCGGTCATCGTGTTGGGCCGGCCCGGGCGGAAGGCGAGGTGGGTGACGGTCTCGTACAGCTCCCGCGCGCTCGGGCCGTTGTCCGGGTGGTGGGTGACCTCGGCGGGCCTGGCGGCGATGCCCCGCGGCTCGTCGGGGCGGACTGCTCGGGCCTGACGGGTCCTGCCCTTCTGGTGCGGTCCGACGAAGCGTCGGAGGCCGGGCGGTCACTGGGCGGTGTAGCCGCCGTCGACGGGCAGGGCGATGCCGGTGACGTAGCCGGCGCCAGGGCTGGACAGCCACAGGACGGCCTGGGCGATCTCGTCGGCGGTGCCGAGCCGGTCGATGGCCTGGCCGGCTTCGGCCTCGGCAAGGTCGAGTTCTCCGCCGTCGACCATGGCGTCGACCATGGGGGTGCTGATGGTGCCGGGGCACACGGCGTTGACGCGGATGCCCCGGGCGCCGTATTCGAGAGCGGCGCTCCTGGTCAGTCCGATGACGCCGTGTTTGGAGGCGTGGTAGGCGGCGCGGCCGGGGTTGCCGACGAGGCCGCCGAGGCTGGAGCAGTTGACGATGGTGCCGCTTCCCCGGGTGCGCATGTGGCGCAGTTCGTGCTTCATGGCCGCCCAGATGCCGCGCAGGTTGATGTCCTGGACACGGTCGAACTGGTCGGCGCTCTCGTCGGCGGCGTCGGTGGGCGCAGGCATGATGCCCGCGTTGTTGTAGGCCATGTCGAGCCGTCCGAAAGTCTCCACGGTGCGGTCGACCGCGGCGGCGACCGCGCCCTCGTCGGTGACGTCGCAGGCCAGAGCGAGCGCCCGGTGCCCGTTTTCGGTGAGTTCCTTGGCGGCGGCCGTGACGGCCGCCTCGTCGATGTCGGCGAGCGCCACGGCGGCGCCCGCTTCGGCGAACGCCCGGGCGGCGGCGAGGCCCATGCCCGAACCGGCACCCGTGATGAAGGTGACCTGCCCGGTGAAGTCGTAGGTGGGGTTCATGGGGGTGCTCCAGGTAGGGGGTGCGCGTAGGCCGGTCCGGTTCAGCCTCGCGACCACGTTGCTTCAGCGGTCGTGTGTGCCGCCGCCGGTCCGCCGTCGGCCCTGCCGCGGCGCCCGGACTTCGTCCCGTACGGAGAAAGAACGGGCGCCCTGCTCCGTTCGGGGGAGGGAGAAGGGCCCGGGACCGCGTGAGCACAGGTGCGCGGGGCGCGGCACGGCGGAAGGCCTCCGGCTCAGCCGGGCATGGGTTCGGCGTAGTGCCGGAAGCCGTCCCGAGCGGTGTGCAGGCCGTACAGCCGCTCAGCCAGCACGCTCGGGCTCGAGTGCTCGGACTCCGGGCTGATGGCACCGGGCACGATGAGCTGGGCGGCGTGGACGTTCTCGCCCGCGAGCGCGTCGTGCAGCATCGCCACGTACGCGCTCTCACCTGCGAACGCGATCGAGGTACCCGCACGGTCAGGGTGCGGGCGGACCGCGCTGCCGCCGTTGACGAAGAGCAGCGTGCCGCGCCCCAGCGCCCGCATCCCGGGCAGGACCGCGTTCACGCAGGTCAGTGGAGCCTTGATGGAGAAGGCGAGCGGATCGTCCAGGTCGGCCGGGCCGGTCTCCAGGACCGGCTTCATGAAGTCGGCGCGGGGCACCGGACTGAACTGGAGGATCTCCACCGTCCCGAGCTCCTGACCGGCCCGTCGCAGGGATGTGGTGAGGGAGTCGGGGTCCAGGACGTCGGCGGTGTAGCCACGGGCCTGGATGCCGTCCCGGCCCAGGTCGGCCACGAGAGGGGCGAGGTGGTCGGCGTTGCGCGCCAGGAGGGCGACGCCGTGGCCGGCGGCACCGAAGCGGCGGGCGCAGGCCAGGCCCAGGCCGGGTCCGGCGCCGACTAGGGCGAAAGTCGTCATGAAGGGTTCCTCCGGATGATCAGGACGCGGGGCGGGGCGTTCGCGTCGCTCGGGTGCACTGGTCAGGGCTTCAGCAGCGTCTTGATGGCACGGCGCTCGTCCATCGCGCGGTAGCCCTCGGCGACCTCGTCGAGCGGCAGGGTGAGGTCGAAGACCCTGCCCGGCTCGATCGCGCCGGTCAGCACGCGGCCGACGAGGTCGGGCAGGTAGCGGCGTACGGGGGCGGGTCCGCCACGCAGGCCGACGTGGGAGAAGAACAGTTCCTGGCCGTCCACGCCGACGTCGTGGGGGACGCCGACGAAGCCGACGTTGCCGCCCGGGCGGGCGGAGTGGAGGGCCTGCTGCATGGCCTCGTTCGTGCCGACGCACTCCAGGACGCTGTCCGCGCCGATCCCGCCGGTCAGCTCCCTGATCCGCTCGACGCCCTCCTCGCCGCGCTCGGCGACGATGTCGGTGGCACCGAACTCGCGGGCCAGCTTCTGCCGGGAGGCGTGGCGGGACATGGCGATGATCCGCTCCGCGCCCATCTCCCTGGCGGCGATCACCGCACACAGGCCGACCGCGCCGTCCCCGACGACGACGGCGGTCGAGCCGGGCTTCACCTCGGCCGCGTCCGCGGCCCACCAGCCGGTGCCCATGACGTCGGAGACGGCCAGCAGACTCGGCCACAGCTCCTTACCCGGGACGTGTTCGGTGGCGACCAGGGTGCCCTGGGCGTTGGGGATGCGGATGCGGTCCGCCTGGCAGGTGGTCATGAATTCGCGGTGCAGGCAGCTGGACTGGAAGCCGTTCAGACAGTTCGCGCAGGTGTTGTCCGAGGTGGCGAACGAACCGATCACGAACTGGCCCTGCTTGACCGAGGTGACCTCGGAGCCGACCTCCTCGACGAAGCCGACGTACTCGTGGCCCATCGGGTGCGGCTCGTCCGCCTGCTCCAGGCCGCGGTACGGCCACAGGTCCGAGCCGCACACGCAGGTCACGGCGGTGCGGATGATCGCGTCGGTCGGATTGAGGATCTCGGGGTCGTCGAGTGTCTCGAAGCGGATGTCGCCGGGAGCGTAGATCATTGCGCCGCGCATGAGGGGAGTTCCTTTACTTGCCGGGGCGACGTACCGGGGGAGTGGCCGTCGCCGAGTGCTGTGCTCCGGCTTCCCGTCCGGCCGGCTCCCGGCCGGGCGGAAAGCACCACGTCATCCAGATAACCCGCTCCCGGTGCGCGGAGCGAGGCACGGTCAAGAGGTGTACTGCCAGTACATCGCTGTGTGCGCGTGCGGGACGTACCGTCGAAGGCGTGGACAACCGAGCAGAGGTCCGCGAGTTCCTGACCTCGCGGCGAGCCAGGATCACCCCCGAGCAGGCGGGTCTGCCCTCCGGGAGTCGGCGCCGGGTGCCCGGCCTGCGCAGGAGTGAGGTCGCCGCACTGGCCGACATGAGCGTGGAGTACTACTCGAAGCTGGAGCGCGGGAACCTCGCGGGCGCGTCCCCGACCGTCATCGAGGCCCTCGCGCGTGCCCTGAGGCTCGATGACGCCGAACGTGCCCACCTGCTGAACCTCGCGCACGCGGCAGACGGCTCCGACGCCCTCACCCGCCCTCGGCGGCGTAGCCCGCAGTGGAAGGCGCACCGCAGCCTGCAGTGGGTCCTGGACGCGGTGACCGCCGGCCCGGCCTTCGTGCGCAACGGCCGTATGGACCTTCTCGCCACGAATCAGCTCGCCCGCGCCTTCTACGACGACGTCTACGCGGTCCCCCACAACCAGGCGAACCTGGCCCGGTTCAACTTCCTGGACCCCTCTTCGCGGCGCTTCTACCCCGACTGGGAGCAGGCGGCCGACGTCGCCGTGTCGATCCTGCGCACCGAGGCGGGCCGCAACCCCCACGACAAGGGTCTGCACGACCTCGTCGGCGAACTCTCCACCCGCAGCGACGACTTCAGGACCCGCTGGGGTGCGCACAACGTCCGCCACCACGGCACCGGCACCAAACGCTTCCACCACCAGGCGGTCGGCGCGCTGACCCTCGCCTACGAGGGACTTGAGATGGCCGCCGAGCCCGGCCTCACGCTCACCGTCTACACCGCCGAACCCGGCTCACCCTCCGAAGAGGGACTGCGCCTCCTCGCGTCCTGGGCCGCCACCCGGGACGCCGGCGCCTCGGAGGTCCCCGTCGTGAAGGAAGCGCCGTCTCAAGGCTGTTGACCGGCGGCTTCTGGGGAGGGGCCGTGGCGGGGAGCTGGTTGCGGCGCGGTCAGGTCGAGCAGGAGCAGGAGCAGGAGCAGGAGCAGGGCGTCGTGGTCGGGGGTTCCGGGGTCGGCGGTGTATACGCCGATGCGTTGGCCTGGGGTGCCTTCCACGTGCAGGGACTGGGCTGCGCCGGCTCACTCGGCGCGGCGTCATCGCCACCCCCCGAGGCGGTGCGCGCCGAGCGTACGGCGGAGAACACGGAGAGAGTCGCGCGGGACACGAGCGGCTTGCCAGGCGATAGCTTCCGATATATCGTTGAGCCATCGCGACGGGTCAACGAAAAGTCGCGTGACGACGATGACGAGAGGAGCGCAACCATGCGTTCACACGGACACGACCACGAGTGCGGCCCCGGTCGCCGCGGTGCCGGCAGGGGAGACTTCGACGGACGCCGCCCGGCCTTCGGGCCGTTCGGACCGCCCTTCGGGGGCGGACCCTTCGGCGGTGGCGGCGGGCGAGGCCGGGGCGGCGGCAGGGGGAGGGCCAGGCGCGGTGACGTACGCGCGTCGATCCTGGCTCTGCTCAAGGACCGCTCGATGCACGGATACGAGATGATCCAGGAGATCGGCGAGCGCAGTGGAGGGGCCTGGCGGCCCAGTCCCGGCTCGGTGTACCCCACCCTCCAGCTGCTGGAGGACGAGGGGCTGATCGTCAGTGCGAGTGAGGGTGGCAAGAAGCTGTTCACCCTGACCGACCTGGGGCGTACCGAGTCCGAGTCCGGTCCCGAGGCCCCCTGGGAGGAGGCCGGGCGCGGTGTCGACTGGGAGGGCGTGAACGAGATCCGGCAGGCCGGCTTCGGTCTGATGGAGGCGTTCGGCCAGGTCTGGAAGACCGGTTCGGCCGATCAGCGGCAGAAGGCTCTGACGGTGATCGGTGACGCCCGCAAGAAGCTGTACCTGATCCTCGCCGACGAGGACTGAGCCGTGAGGCTCGTGCAACACCGGTGAAGGGCCCCGTTCGCGGGGCCCTTCGTCCGTCGTGTGCTCCCCGTGCCGGCCTGATCTCATCCGCAGGGATGAGGGACCCCCGGATGACCCCCGCCTTCCGCGGGACGCCGGATGGGCCCCACCGGGGATGTTTTCGCCGCTCGGGGCTGATGAGGTGTGAAGGTGCAGTTCCGGACATCAGGAATCCCCGAGCAGGCCCCGCCCGACCGGTCGTGGGCCGGTGCCCCGCTGAGCCCCGCCATGGCCGCGGTGGTGAGTGGTGCGCGGCGCCGGGCGCTGCGCGACGGCGACCACCATGTCGACACGGCCCATCTCCTTCACTCCCTCGTCGAGTCCGATCCCGAGGTCAGGGAGGTCTTCGACGGAGAGGCCAGGCTGGCCAGGGTCCTGGGCTATCTCGTGCAGCGCAGTATCGGGTACGGCCTGCGGTGGCAGGGGAGGCAGGAGGGTCCGGGCGCGCAGTCGGTCGTGCGGGAGCCCGGTGGTGAGGGGTGGTCCCCATCGGCGACGGCGGCGCTGGACCGTGCGGGCCGGGGTGCGGCCCTGCGCGGGCGGTCCCATGCGGGTGGTCCGGATCTGCTGGCCGCTCTGGTCGCCGATCCCCGGTGCCGCGCTGTCGAGGTGCTGGAGCGGGCCGGGGTCGGCGCCGAATGGCTGGCCGCCCGTACGGACGACAGGCCGGCCGCCGGTGACCCGCCATGGTGATCATGGACACGTGGAGGTCAGGGGTATCAGGGGTGACGCTGCTTACTCCTGCTGCCATGATGTGCCGATGCACGCGTCTCAGGGGAGAAGTACCGGTCTGGGCCTGGCCCTTGTCTCGGCCTTCGCGTTCGGTGGTTCAGGGGTGGCGGCCAAGCCGCTGATCGAGGCCGGGCTCGACCCGCTGCACGTGGTGTGGCTCAGGGTCGCGGGTGCCGCGCTCGTCATGCTGCCCGTCGCCTGGCGGCACCGGGCTCTGGTGCGGGAGCGGCCGGCCCTGCTCGCGGGGTTCGGGCTGTTCGCCGTCGCCGGTGTGCAGGCCTGTTACTTCGCGGCGATCTCCCGCATCCCCGTCGGAGTGGCCCTGCTCGTCGAGTACCTCGCGCCCGCCCTCGTCCTCGGCTGGGTGCGATTCGTGCAGCGCCGGCCCGTGACCCGCGCCGCCGCCGCCGGTGTCGTGCTGGCGGTCGGCGGGCTCGCCTGTGTCGTCGAGGTGTGGGCCGGCCTCGGCTTCGACGCGATCGGGCTGTCGCTCGCGCTGGCGGCGGCGTGCTGCCAGGTGGGTTACTTCGTCCTGTCGGACCAGGGCGCCGGGCCCGGGGGCAGGGCGGATGCCGAGCCTCCGCATCCCGTCGGCGTGATCGCGTACGGACTTCTGGTGGGCGCCGCGGTGCTCACCGTCGTCGCCCGGCCGTGGGGCATGGACTGGGCGCTGCTCGGCGGCGACGCGGTCATGGACGGCCGCGCCGTCCCGGCATGGGTCCTGCTCGGCTGGATCGTCCTGCTCGCGACCGTGCTGGCCTACCTCACCGGTGTGGTGTCGGTGCGTCTGCTCTCGCCGCAGGTGGCGGGCGTCGTCGCCTGCCTGGAGGCGGTCATCGCGACCGTGCTCGCCTGGGTGCTGCTGGGGGAGCACCTCTCCGCGCCACAACTGTTGGGCGGCACGCTGGTGCTGGTGGGCGCCTTCATCGCCCAGTCGTCGGCGCCCAGGCCCCCGTCGGGACCGGTCGCGTCGGGGCCGGGAGTGCTGAGCGCCGAGGTGGCGCAGGCCCAGCGGCCGACGGGTCAGAGCTCCGCCAGGTAGTCCGGTACCTGGACGGCGGGGTCCAGGTCGCCGGACGGTACCGGAGCCCCGTATCCCCGGGTCACCGGGACCACGCCCGCCCAGTGGGGCAGCGAGAGGTCCGCCGGGTCGTCGTTCGGGCCACCCGTACGGATCTTGGCGGAGACCTCGTCGAGATCGAGCCGGATCACCGCGGTGGCGGCGAGCTCCTTCGCGTCCGCCGGGCGCGAGTCCTTCGACCGGCCCGGAACGACCTGGTCGACGATGGCGTCGAGCGCGACGCGCCGCTCCTCCGGGTCGGTCACCGTGCGGGCGGTGCCGTGGACCACCACGGAGCGGTAGTTCATCGAGTGGTGGAAGGCGGAGCGGGCCAGCACCAGTCCGTCGACGTGGGTCACGGTCAGGCAGACGGCGAGACCGGGGTCCGCCGCATTCGTCTCGCGAAGCGGTCGCGATCCGGTCGAGCCGTGGACGTAAAGCCGGTCGCCGATCCTGCCGAACAGTGTGGGCAGTACGACGGGTGCGCCGTCGCGTACGAAGCCCAGGTGGCACAGGTAGGCGGCGTCGAGTATCGAGTGGACGGTCCGCCTGTCGTACGAGGCGCGCTGCCTGGCGCGGCTCGGGACCGTACGTTCCGTCGGCTCGTACGCGGTGCCGGTGCTGTCGGGTGTGGTGGTGTCCCGCATTGCGTACTCCATTGCGCTAGTGCATAATAACGTTTGTGCTAGGAGAGTATCGGATCAGTGGGCGGCGTGCATCGGACATTGCCGGGAGCGTGGAGCGCGGGGTCGCGTCGGGGGATCTGACGCCAGGTCATGTGCTGCCGCCCATGCGGGAGTTGGCGCTCCAGCTCGGTGTCAACCCGAACACGGTGGCCGCCGCCTACCGGACGCTGCGTGAGCGCGGAGTCATCGAGACGGCGGGCAGGCGGGGGAGCAGGGTGCGCCCGCGCCCTGCCAGTACGGCGCGCGGATCGCTCCGGGTCGAGGCTCCGCCGGGGGTGCGCGACCTCGGCGACGGCAACCCGGACCCCGCACTCCTGCCGCCCCTCGGACCGGCGCTGGCCGCCGCCTCGGAGGCGTACGCCCGCCGGCCCGGGATGTACGGGGACCCCCCGGTGCTCCCCGAGCTGGCGGAACTCGTGCGCGCCGGTCTCGACTCCGACGGGGTGCCGGCCGGGCCCGTGGTGCTCGCGTCCGGATCGCTCGACGCGATCGAACGGGTGCTGTCTGCGCATCTCAGGCCGGGCGACGCCGTCGCCGTCGAGGATCCGGGGTGGGGCGCCCTGCTCGACCTGATTCCCGCGCTCGGCATGCACGCCGTGCCGGTCGCGCTGGACGACGAGGGCCCGCTGCCGGGGGATGTGGAGCGGGCGCTGGGGGCGGGGGCCAGGGCTCTGGTGGTCACCGACCGGGCGCAGAACCCGACCGGTGCCGCGGTGGGGGACGCGCGTGCGGCTGAGCTGCGGTCCGTCCTCGCCGGGCATCCCGGGGTGCTCCTGATCGAGGACGACCACGGCCACGCCATCGTCGATCTGCCGGTCCATCCCCTCGCGGGTGTCACGGAGCGCTGGGCGTTCGTCCGGTCCGTCTCCAAGGCGTACGGCCCCGATCTGCGGCTCGCCGTGCTGACCGGGGACGCGCTGACCGTCGACCGGGTGACGGGCCGTCAGCACCTCGGGCCCGGCTGGGTCAGCGGACTCCTGCAGCGGACCGTGCTGCATCTGTGGGCGTCCGGTGCCGTCGATCCGGTGGAGGTGGCCAGGTCCTACGGGCTGCGGAGGGACGCACTCGTCCGTGCGCTCGGCGAGCGGGGGGTCACGGCCTACGGGCGGACCGGGATGAACGTGTGGGTGCCCGTGAGCGACGAGACGGGCGCGGTGGCCAGGATGCTGCGCGCGGGCTGGGCGGTGGCGCCGGGGGCTCGCTTCCGGATGACGTCGCCGCAGGGGGTGCGCCTGACCGTGTCCCCGCTGTCCGCCGCCGACGTCGAGCCGCTGGCGGACGCGGTCGCGGCGGCGGCCCGGCCCGCCCGACCGGTCAGTTACGGCTGAGGGGCCTGGCGCCCGCGATCCGGCGGGAGGCGGCGGGGCCGCGGGCCCGGCTCTGGGTGAGTGCGGCGCCAGCGAAGACCACCAGGGCGCCCACCGGGGTGTTCCAGCTCAGCTTCTCGCCCAGCAGTGCCACTCCCGCGGCGGTGGCGATGACGGGGATGAAGTAGGTGACCATCTGCGCCGTCGTCGGGCCCACCTCCTCGACGAGCCCGTACTGGAGGAGGACGGCGAGCCCGGTCCCGAGGGCGCCGAGTGCGATGACCGCGAGCGTCGGCAGGAGTGGGAATCGTGCGGGCACCGAGGTGAACAAGGCTGTCACGAGAGCGAGTTGCGCGGTGGCGACGAACAGCTGGCTTCCGGTGAGCGTCAGCACCGACGTCCCGGTCCCCGCCAGCGTGCGGCGGACGTAGATCCATCCGATCGGATAGCTGAGCGAGGCGAGCAGGGCCATGGCGGTGCCGGTGAGGTCCAGGCCGGTGAATCCCTGCCAGGCTCCCAGCACGGTCAGTACGCCGATGAAACCCAGGCCGAGGCCTGCGACCCGGCGGCGGGTCGGGCGGTCCTCGGACAGGGCCACGACGGAGAGGGCCATGCCCCACAGGGGCGAGGTCGCGTTGCAGACCCCGGCGAGCGTGGACGGGATGGTCAGTTCGGCATACGCGAAGAGCGAGAACGGCAGTGCGTTGAGGAAGAACGCCGCGACGAAGAGGTGGGCCCAGGTCCGCCCGGGGCGCGGCGGCCTCTCGCGGCGTACGGCCATCGCGACCGCGAGTACCGCTGTGCCGAACAGCAGTCGCCCGAAGGCCACTTGGAAGGGAGCGTACCCGTGGGTGCCGACCTTGATGAGGAGGAAGCTGAAGCCCCAGACGAGCGACAGCGCGGTGAAGCGGATGCGCCAGTCCAGCACGCGCCGAGGCGCCCGGAGGCGCTGGGTGAAGGACAGGGTGGGTCTGTCGGGGGTCCGCCGGGTGCCCGGTGCGGAGGGAGCGCTCATGGGGCAACGATGACGCGAGTGATCGCGTAGGACAAGTGATAATAAGTTGCGCTCTTCGCGTAGCATCGCTTACATGTTGAATCTGGAGCGGCTGCGCACCCTGGACGCCCTGGCCCGGCACGGCTCGGTGGGCGGGGCCGCGGACGGCCTCCACGTCACGACCTCGGCCGTCTCGCAGCAGATGGCCAAGCTGGAGCGTGAGGTGGGCCAGCAACTGCTGGCCAGGAACGGCCGGGGGGTCCGGCTCACGGACGCCGGCCGGCTGCTCGCGGACCACGCCGCGAGGATCCTCTCCCAGGTGGAGATCGCGCAGTCCGACATCGAGGCGCAGCGTGGTCAGGTGGTCGGCGAGGTCCGGCTCGCGGCCTTCCCGACCGCCGCTCGCGGACTGTTCCCCGCGGCCCTCAACACGCTCCGCGCCGAACACCCCGAACTGAAGGTCAGGACAACGGAGATGGAGCCCGAGGACGGAGTCCGCGCGGTGCTCCGCGGAGACGCCGACCTCGCCGTCGTCCTCGACTGGAGCAACAAGCGTCTGCCGGTACCCGGCGGCCTGGCCAAGGCGGAACTCCTGGACGACGCACCGGACATCGCCATGCCGTCCGGACACCCTCTGGCCGACCGTGCGGAGGTCGACCTCGAGGACTTCGCCGATGACGAGTGGGTGTCCTGGCCGGAGGGCGAATTCTGCTACGACTGGCTGATGTTCACCCTGCGGTCCAAGGGGATCGAACCCCGAATCGCACACCTCGCGGGCGAGCATCACACGCAACTCGCCCTGATCGCAGCAGGGTTCGGAGTCTGCGTGGCACCCCGCCTCGGGCGTGGTCCCGTACCGGAAGGGGTACGGCTGGTGCCCGTGCGGCAGACAATGCGGCGCCACGTACACGCCGTGTGGCGTACCGACGCGGACCGGAGACCGTCCATCAGGGCGGCGGTCGACGCACTGCGCGCGGCGGGACGAGCCCCGCAGGACCGGGACAAGGCGACCTAAGGGCCGACGGCCTTGCGGAAGTCCCATGAGGTCACGGTCTGCGGGGTGAGTCGGATCCAGGCGTGCCGGGAATCGTGCGGCAAGGTGTCCAGGCCGAAGTACTTCGTTGCGAACATCCGCTCCGGAAGCTCCAGTTCGGCGCAGATCTCACCGGTGCGCGGCACCTCGCCGATGAACTCCGCCTCGCCGGAGAGCTCCACGCCCCGCAGCTCGCCGTACTCCACCCCGTCGTCGACCACGACGGCGATGCCCGGGTTCCGCAGCAACTGCGCCCGGCGCAGGCTGCGCGTGAGTGAGTACAGCCACAGCGACGTGCCGTCCCACACGAACCACAGCGCGCCGACGTGCGGCCGGCCCTCGGCGGAGACCGTGGCGACCCTGCAGGTGCGCTGTCCGGTGAGGTAGGCGTCCCGCTCGGTGTCGGACATCATGATCCGGCGGCCGCGACGCTGGGTTGCCGACATGGGTGTGGTCCTCCCGCTGTTCGGCCATGGTTCGGCCGGGTGCCCGAAATCATGGGGCCTGCGCCGGACCTGGGCAATGGGGCGGTCCGCCCCGGGCGCCGGGGAGGGGGCCGGCTTCGAGGCCCCGCGCTCGAACGCGCCGCCCCGGGTCGTGCGCCCGACGTGCGGGCCACCCGGCGGAAGCCCCGGTGGACGCGCCCGCTACGCCAGCGCGATCGAGTCGCCCGTCACCTGGATCCGCATCTCCGGCAGCGGCTGCGCCGCGGGGCCCGCCGTCACCTCTCCGGTGGCCGCGTCGAACGTGCTGCCGTGGCAGGGGCAGGTGATCGCCCCTTCGGTGACGCCTTTCACCGCGCAGCCCTGATGGGTGCACTTCGAGGAGAACGCCTTGAACGCGCCGGCCGTCGGCTGGGTGACCACGACACCCTGGTCGGCGAAGACCACTCCTCCGCCCTCGGGTATGTCCGCCGTCCTGGCGAGGGTCTCCCCTCCGCCCTTCCCGGCCGGCTCGGCCGCCTCCGCTCCTTTGTCGTCCTTCGAGCCGCCGCACGCGGTGATAGCGGCGGCCACCCCCGCCGCGCCCACCGCCGCCACCACGGTTCGGCGCCCGAAGTGGACCTGACGCTCCTGCGATGCGCTCATGCCGGCATTCCCTTCGTCGGAGTACGCGACGTCGGGTCCGGAACACGCGACGTCGCCGGTGGATACGGATGCGCACGGCAGTGCGTTCAGACGGGGAGCGGATCCGTGTCCACGACTTGCGCGAACCGGGAGGCCGGGCTCAGCCGGACAGGCGTACCGGCAGCTCCCGCACGCTGTTCCCCACGAAGGAGGCGTGACGGCGCAACCGCGGCTCGGGGACGGCGAGATCGAGGTCGGGGAAGCGCGCGAACAACTGCTGGAGAGCCGTCGTGCCTTCCATCCGGGCCAGCGGGGCCCCCATGCAGTAGTGCGCGCCGTGACCGAGCGAGAGGTGCCGGGCCTCACCGTCGCGGGTGATGTCGAAGCGTCCGGCATCGGGGCCGTGCGCCTTCGTGTCGCGGCCCGCCGCGGAGTAACCGGCCAGTACCGGGGTCCCCTTGGGGATCACCGTACCGTCGATGGTCAGGTCGCGGGTGGGGTAGCGGAACGGGAAGTAGCTGACGGGGCTGTCCCAGCGCAGTGTCTCCTCGACCACGTCCGCCCAGCTCGCCTCGCCCGCCAGGACCAGGGCGAGCTGCTCACGGTGGGTGCACAGGGCCCTTACGGCGTTGGTGATCAGGTTGAGCGTCGTCTCGTGCCCCGCGATGATCGTGAGCATCAGGGTGCCGATCAGCTCGTGCGGTCCGAGCCGGTCGCCGTCCGCCTCCCGGGCGGCGATCAGCGCACTGATGAGGTCGTCCCCCGGATTCTCCGCCCGCGCGGCGGCCACCGCGCCGAGGACCTCGACCATCTCCCGGTTGGCGGCCATGGACTCCGCGGGGCCGATGTCCGTGGCGACGATCTGGTTGGACAGGTGGTGCAACCGGTCCTGGTGCTCCGCGTCCACGCCCAGCAGCTCGCAGATGACTCCCATCGGCAGGGGCAGGGCGAAGTGCCCGCGCAGGTCCGCGACACCGTCGTTCGCGGCGGCCTCGCGGCCGAGGCCGTCCAGGAGCGACGCCGTCAGCGCCTCCACGCGCGGGCGCAGTTCTTCGACACGGCGCGCGGTGAACGCCTTGCTCATCAGCGACCGCAGCCGCCGGTGGTCCGCGCCGTCCGCGGTGGTCATCCCCTGCACGGTGGCGAAGGTCTTGAGCGGCCATCCGTCCGGAATCGCCCCGGACCGCAGTGCTGTGAAGTGCTCCGCGTTCTTGGCGACGTCCGGGTGCGCGAGGAACTCCCTGAGCGCGTCGTGGCCGAGCACAGCCATGCCCTCCACCTCGCCCGGCAGGAGCACCGGCGCCACGGCGCCCTGGGACAGCAGCTGGGCATTGGCGGCGTGCGGGCAGCCGCCGGCCGGGTCCAGGCGGTGGGGCAGGCCGGTTGCGGAGTTCTCCGGTGACGTGTTCAACAGGGCTCCAGACCGAAGGGTGGGTGAGTGACGGTGTGTGCCGGTTTCCGCGCCGCGCGACGAGTCGTCGAAGCGAGGTCCGCAGAGGTAGGAGATCGCGAAAGCCGTCGAACTCTCTTGCGGTGCAGGGAACATGGACAGCCTAGGGCAACAAGGGCGATCTGTTCGGCAACCGGGGGAGTCGCCCTCCCGGCGCACCCGCGGCCCGCCACCCGCCCGTCACCGCCCCGCCCCGTGACGACCGGTGCGGGGGGACACGTGGGCAAGGAAAACGCAACTTCGACACGGCCCGCAGAGGCAGCTAGCTTCACCTGGCCCCCGGCGATCGCCCACGGTCGCACCGGGAGTTCCCTCAGGCTGAGCCACCGGCGCAGGGATGAGGGATGAGCGGGTCGCACCGCAGGCATCCTCGCCCGTGCGTCAGCCACCGAACCGGTCCACACCAGGCAGCACCGACCAGGGAGAGACGCATGCCCCCTCTTGCGCTGTACACATTCGGCGTCCTGAAGTCACCTCTCGCCGATCCCGCACCTCTCACACGCGAGTTCTACGACATCGGTGAGGCCGTCTACCGGGAGATCGGCCGGCACCCCGGGTACCTCGGTCGTGCCGAAGCGGCAGGCGGTGACCGGGGCATGCTCTTCGAGGCGGACTGGGGCGCCTGGGGAGAGTTCGCCGTACCGACCTGGTACGGCAAAGGACTCACGGTGGAAACCACCGCCCTGGCCACGACCCTCTCACTCTGGACCGACCTGCGCTCCGCCTTCGACGCCGTCTACACCGGTCTGCACCGAGAGGCGTTGAACAGGCGTTACGACTGGTTCGAGCGGACAGGACGCCCGGCATACGTGTTCTGGTGGGTCTCCGACGGTGTGACACCCACCTGGCAGGACGGGGTTTCCAGGCTGGAACACCTCCACGACCACGGCTCCGCGCCGCACGCCTTCACCTTCCAGGAAGCGTTCGGCCCGGAGGGAGCTCCGACCGGGATCGAAGGCGTCGGGCCGAAGAGTGACCAGTCCGCCGGCAAGGAAGCCTGAACCGCTGGGTCCACTGTCCACGTCTCGATCGCCGGAACCCGCGAACCGAAGAGGCCCTGGACCACGCCCTCGACCGCGCCTGCGGCCGCTGCCTCACCGGCGCCCCGGCGTCCACCCCCGCACGACATGCGGCACGGGCTCCACGGCCAGCCCCCGAAGGACGCGCGGAGCCGACCGCTCATGGCACGTAAGGCGTTCCGTGTTCCGCGCTCCGCACGGACGCGGGGCGGGCCGGGTAGATCGCATCCCCGGCCCGCCCCGCGTCGTACGGTCGTCTGTCGCCGGCGTCAGATGTTGACGCCGAAGTCGGCGGCGATGCCGGCCAGGCCGGAGGCGTATCCCTGGCCCACGGCGCGGAACTTCCACTCGCTGCCGTGGCGGTAGAGCTCGCCGAAGACCATCGCCGTCTCGGTCGAGGCGTCCTCGCTCAGGTCGTAGCGGGCCAGTTCGACGTCGTCGGACCTGTTGATCACCCGGATGAAGGCGTTGCGGACCTGGCCGAAGCTCTGCCCCCGCGCGGACGCGTCATGGATGGAGACCGGGAAGACGATCTTCGCGACCTCGGTGGGTACGGACGCCAGATTCACATGGATGGACTCGTCGTCGCCCTCGCCCTCCCCGGTCAGATTGTCGCCGGTGTGCTGAACCGAACCGTCCGGGCTGGTCAGGTTGTTGTAGAAGACGAAGTGCTGGTCGGAGACGACCTTGCCGGCTTCGGTGCACATCAGGCCGCTGGCGTCGAGGTCGTGATCGGCACCGGTGGTGGTGCGCACGTCCCAGCCGAGTCCGACCGTCACGGCGGTGAGGCCGGGGGCCTCCTTGCTGAGCGAGACGTTTCCGCCCTTGGACAGGCTGACTCCCACGAGTGTTCCTCCGTTGCTCTGGACTGCGTCGTCATCCGGTTCAACGTCGGAGCGGCCACGATGGTTCCATCGATTGCGCAACTTTGAAACTATTGGCGCGGCCGGGTCCGGACTGGTCGGGCTCGGCGTGACCGGCCTCACTATAGTTTAGAATATGCGCAACTATTAAAATGTTTCGCATGAGTGGAGACGTCACGACGGTGTGGGAGGTCGCGGTGCTCGAGGGAGGGCCTGCCCACGGGCTGCGGATCAGGGTCGCCGACCGGCCAGGGGTGGTCCAGGTGACCTGTCCCTGCGAGCTGGACGCGCCGCCACCCCGGATGCGGGTGGACGCCCTGTACCTCTATCGCCGTGAACCGCCGATGCGGGGCGAGCCGTTGCGTTACGGCTTCGACGCGGCCAGCCCCTGACGCACGCGTCGGGGCGCGTTTTCAGCGGGCCCCGGCGCCGCCCGCCGGGGGCGGGGTCACGGGGGCGGCGTGTGCGGCCCGGGGTGCGGCGTCGGTGGGGGTGGGTTCCGGCGTCGCGTTCTCCTCCCTCATGGCCTTCGTCTCGCTCTTGAGGATCCTGAGGGACTGCCCGAGCGCCCGTGCGGAGTCCGGCAGTTTCTTCGATCCGAACAGCGTGATGACCACGATCGCCAGGATCAGCAGGTGCCAGGGTTCCAGTCCGTTGCGGAGCATTGCCACCCCGTCCTTTCTCTTGTCGGTGCGGCGCCGGTTCCACGGCTCACACTTCAAAAGTTGCTAGATTGCGCAACTGTACAAGCCGGGGGCCGGTCAGTCGCCCCCTCCGCCGGAGCCGGACGAACGAGGGCGCACAGGACACAGGCAGTCACCGGGTGGCGACGACCGCCCAACGGGGCGCGAACGGCCCGAGTCCCGGGCCCGCGCACAGGGCGCACCCGGACACGGATCGCCCTCGGCCACGGCGGTGTCGCCGCACGTACGCGGACCGGACGACCGAGGCTCCCGTCTGCGGGGGTCCCGCGGTGCCCCCGGCCCGTACGGTGCGCCCTACCGCTCGGGGCCGGCCCTGTCGTGACGTGACCGGGCGACTGCCAGCGCCGCCGTGTACAGCGCGAGCACGGTTGCGAGCAGCGGGTAGTACACGGGCGGCAGCGCGGTCAGGCCCAGCAGCGGTCCGAGCGGGGAGACCGGCAGCAGCACGCCGATGACGGCCAAGGCGGAGGCGGCCCTGCGGACCGGGCCGGCGGTCCGGCCCTCGGCCCTGCGGCGGCCGGTGCGCAGGAGCAGCATCACGAGCGCCTGGGTGAGGAGGTTCTCGGTGAACCAGCCGGAGTGGAAGGCCGCCTCTGCCGCCTCAGCCGAGCCCCCCGCGTCGTGCAGGGCGAGCGCGAGTACTCCGAAGGTCGCCAGGTCGGCGGCGGCTCCCAGCAGCCCGAAGCCCGTGATGAAGCGGAGGAAGCGGCGGGGCTGCAGCACCGTCGGCCGGCGGAGGGCGGCCGGGTGCAGCCGGTCGAAGGCGAAGGCGAGCTGTGCGGCGTCGAAGCACAGGTTCTGTACCAGGATCTGCACCGGCAGCATCGGCAGGAAGGGCAGCATCAGGCCGGTCGCGAGCATCGCGATCACGTTGCCGAGGTTGGAGGAGAGCGTGATGCGCAGATAGGTGGCGATGTTCACACTGCTGTGCCGGCCGGACGTGATCGCGTGGGCGATGGCCGTGAGGTCCTTGTCCGCCAGGACCACGTCGGCGCTCTCGCGCGCGACGTCCACGGCGTCGCGCGGACAGATGCCGACGTCGGCCGCCCGGAGTGCGGGCAGATCGTTGACGCCGTCGCCCAGGAACCCCGTTGTGCGGCCGTCCGCTCGCAGTACGGAGATGATCCGGGCCTTGTGCTCGGGGGCGCAGCGCGCGAAGACGGTGGTGCGGAGGGCGACTTCCGCGAGCTCGCCGTCCGTGAGGCCGTCGACGGTGTCGGCGGTGACGACGGACCCGGGATCGAGCCCGAGGTCCCGACAGGCGCGGGCCGCCGTGCCGGGGTGGTCACCCGTGAGGACCTTGACGGCGACGCCCCGGTCCGCGAACACCTCCAGGGCGTCCGCCGCGGTCGGCGCCAGAGCGTCGCGCAGGGCGACGAAGCCGACGAGGGCGAGGCCGCGTTCGTCGGCCGGGGTGTAGTCGCGGGTGCGTGCGTGCCGCTCGGCGGTGGCGACCGCGAGGAGCCGCAGCCCGCCGCGCGCCTCCCGCGCGGCGAGCGCCAGCAGCCGGCCCCGCTCGTCCTCGGTCAGTGCGCAGCGCTCGAGTACGTCCTCCGCCGCGCCCTTGACGACCATCGTGTGGAGGCCGAGGCCGAGGCGGCCAGGGCCGCGTACGACCGCCGTGGAGAGGCGCCGTACGGGATCGAACGGCAGCGCGGTCACGCCCTCGTACGCCAGCAGCCCGTCCTCCTCGACGGCGTCCAGGATCGCCTCGTCCAGGGCGTCCGGTGCGGGCAGGTCGGCGAGCTGGAGCGTCCACCAGGCGTTGACCCCGGCCCAGTGCAGAACCTCGGGAGCCGGACGGCCCCGCACGTCCAGCGCGTGGTGCAGGACCGGCTTGTCCCGGGTGAGCGTGCCCGTCTTGTCGAGGCATAGCACGTCGACGGCGCCGAGATCGTGCAGCGCCGGTAGCCGCTTCACGATCACCCGGTGGTCACGGGCCAGGAGCGCCGCGCCACGGGCCAGGGCGGTGGTGACGATGACCGGCAGCATCTCGGGGGTCAGCCCGACCGCGACCGCGACCGCGAAGGGCAGCGTCTCGAGGCCGCGGCCGCGCAGCGCCGCGTTGGCCATGAGCACGAGCGGCGGGGTCAGCAGCATGAAACGGATCAGGACCCACGAGATCCCGTGCACCGACCGGTCGAACGCACTGGCCACGCGCGGACCCGGCCCGCTCCGGGTGGCGGCGAAGCGGGTCCGCGCCCCGGTCGACACGACGACCGCCGTACCGCTTCCCGAGGCCACGCTGCTGCCCTGGAAGCACGACTGCGGCTGGTCGAAGAGTCCGCCCCGTGGCTCCGGCGCGTCGACCGGGTACTTGGCCACCGGCGCCGACTCGCCCGTCAGCGGAGCCTGGTGCACCGTGAGGCCGCTCGCGCGCAGGAGCCGTACGTCGGCGGGGACCAGGTCACCTGGGCCCAGGCGGATCACATCGCCCGGTACCAGCTCGTCGACCGGGATCTCCCGTGACCGGGGTGGTGCGTCCTGTTCCGAGCGCCGCAGCACGGTCGCCGTGGTCGCGACCAGTTTCCGCAGCGCGGCCACGGACCTGTCGGCCCGGCGCTCCCCGCCCGCGCGCAGGACGCAGCTGACGACCACCAGCGAGAGGATCACGCTCGCGGTGCCCCAGGCCGTCACGGTGGCCGACACCAGGCCCAGACAGAGCAGCACCACGGTGAACGGGTCCCGGAGGCTTCCCAGGAGGCGGCGGGGCCAGGAGGCCGTGCTCCGTGACGGCACCGTGTTCCCGCCGAACCGGGCGAGCCGCTCGCCCGCCTCCGACTCGACGAGCCCGCGGGGCCCGCTGTCCAGGTGCCGCAGTACCTGGAGGGAGGTGCGAGCCTGCGATCCGTCGTCCGGGAGGAGGGCCGTGCCCGCCGCCCGCCGCGGCCACTGCTCCCCGGGACCCGCAGGATCGGTACTGCCGGCCGCTGCCGCCTCAGGCACCCAGGTCACGGAGGCGGGGGACCGAAGCGTGCGCGGCGCGGTCGGTGAGCTGGCCGATCATCAACCGCACCACCGTCACCACGTCGGCGTCGTCGACGAAGTAGACCTGCCGCCGTCCCTCCCGCCGGGAGCGTACGAGGCCGGCGAGTTTCAGCTTCGTCAGATGCTGGCTCACCGCGGGCAGAGCCCCGCCCACGCGCTGGGCCAGTCCGCTGACATCGCTCTCACCCTCCGCCAGGGCCCACACGATGTGCAGCCGCGGTGGCGAGGCCAGCAGCCCGAACGCCGCAGCCGCGTCCGCCAGCACCTCGGCGGACGGATCGTCGGAGCCCCCTGCTGCCACCATCACTCTCCCGTCCGGCCCGGGCCGCGCCGCGGGCCCGAAGGGTCCCAGTGTAGAGGCCGCGCGGTATCCGGATCCGCCGCCCGGCGGGCGGCGCGCGGCGCCTGGGGCATGGCGGCGGGAGGGGCCGTATCGTGCGGAATCGTGCGGACGAGCCACGCGTGCGGACACGGGCAGACGTGGCCGACGGCACTCCGGCCGATGATTTTCCGTGCTTCGCGGGGTCGTAGGAGCGGAGACGGTCGTGTCTCCCCGCCGATGGGCTGAACCGGCCTTCCGGGCCGTAGAGGGAGTGGCGCACGATGAAGCTTGTTGTCCAGGAGTTCCTGACGCTCGACGGTGTCTCCCAGGGGCCGGGTTCCCCCGACGAGGACACCAGTGACGGGTTCGAACGCGGTGGCTGGTTCGTGCCGTATCTGGACCAGGAGTTCGAAGGGGTGGTCGACTCCTGGCTCGGCGAAGCGGACGCGTTCCTGTTCGGCCGCCGTACGTACCAGAACTTCGCGCGGGACTGGCCGACCATGACCGACCACCCCGCCGCCGCCATCCTGAACGGCCTGCCGAAGTACGTGGCCTCGCACAGCCTGACCCGGGCCGAGTGGAACCCGACCACGGTCCTGTCCGGTGACGTCCCCGCCCAGGTCGCCGAACTGAAGCGGCGGCCAGGCCGGGAGCTCCAGATCCACGGCAGCGCCCGGCTGGCACAGTCCCTGCTGGCCGCCGGGCTGATCGACACCCTGCGGCTCGTGATCGCGCCGGTGGTGGTCGGGCAGGGGCGACGACTGTTCCCGGACGGCGGGGCACCGGCCGGCCTGCGGCCCGTCAGCCGTCGGACGACGCCGGGTGGCCTGTCGGTGCACGTGTTCGAATCGGCGGGACGCCCGGAGTTCGGGACCTACGGGGCCGACACCTAAGGGCTGTCTCCTCGGTGTTCGGTGACGGGGCCGCCCGGCGGGGAGCCGGACCTGACGCCTGCGCCCGACGAGGTCCGGTCACCGCATGCCTCTCTCACGAGGCGGCTTTCACCGCCTCTGTGATCGACCGGCCGTGGAACGACGACGGGCGGAGGGCGTGATGCCTGGTCAGGTGACCGCAGTGAGCCGTAGCGAGGGGTACTCGTTCGGCAAGCCCAATCGCGATTCCATCAGGCTGATCACGGGGCTCGGGGTGGAAGGAGACGTTCACGCAGGTGAGACGATCCGCCACCAGTTCCGCATGACCTACGAGCCGAACCTGCCCAACCTGCGCCAGGTCCACCTGATGCACGAGGAACTCTTCGACGAACTCGCGCTCAAGGGCTTCGACGTCTCTGCGGGCCGGCTCGGTGAGAACATCACCACCCGCGGGGTGGACCTGTTGGGCCTGCCCACCGGCGCCCTGCTCCATCTCGGGGAGCAGGCGGTGCTTGAGGTGACCGGACTGCGCAACCCGTGCTCGAAGATCAACGACTTCCGCGAGGGGCTGCTCGGTGAGGTGTTCGCCATGGACCCCTTGTCCGGCGAGTTCACGTTCAAGTGTGGCGTCATGGCTGTGGTCCGCTGTGGAGGGACCGTCCGCCCCGACGACTCCATCCAGGTCGAGCCCCCACCACCCCCTCACCGCCCGCTGGAACGGGTCTAGCTCGTGTTCCTTGGTCGTCGGCGTGCCCGGACGAGGATGGCGGTGAGGCGGAGTGCGGCCTGGTGGTCGATTGCGAGTTCGTCGGTTCCGGGGCCGGTCCGCGCCGCTCCTGAGGCGGTTGACGCAGCGTTCGACGCTGTCCCGCCGAGGACGCACGCGCTGAGCCCCTGGTGCCGACGGCCCTGACCCGGGCTCGCGGCCCCGGCCAGGGCCGGCCCTGGCAACCGTGCGCTCTCGTCGGAACGCCGGCCCCGGCGACGGTGCGTGCTCCCGAACGCCATGCCCGCCGTCATCGCCGACCTACGGAACCGCCCCCCGGTAGGGCGCGGGCCGAGAGCCGCACCCGAGCGGCCGTACCCGCGCGCCACCGGGAACTGCGAGTGGTGCGCCCACCGAACCCTCGCCCGCCGATACCGGGGACGGCGTTCAAGTCGTGCACGTCGTCGTCCGAGGTGGCACGCCGATCGCTGACTACTCATGGTGATCAACCTCGGGCCGGAACGACGTGCGCTGTCCGGCTGGGGGACACCACGTCCGACCGCCGCCCGACAACGTCGTGGAGAACTCCGGAGAAGGCCCCCGGCCGGTGCGTCCAAGTCCCGATCGATTTAGTCAGTGTTTAGTAAAGTCGCTGTTCAGGGCGGTGTGGGGGCGTCGAATCAAGGTTGACCGGTCTATGGACATTGCTGCCGCGTTACGTCTACGTTGAGCGCTCATCAGGCCGGGACAGCGGGAGTCGATGCGGCATCCCCCTGGGCGTGGCGCCGGACGTTATGCACTGAGGGGTGCCGGAAATGAGCAGAGCGTATGCGGTCCTGGCGGCCGCCACACTGGTCGCTGTCACAGCCTGTAGCGGGCAGGGGGGTGCGGCGAGCGGTGAGACCGCGGCTCCACCGGGCGATCCCGCGAAGGTGTCGGGTGGCATCACGGTTCTGACCAACAGGACGGACCAGATAGCGGACGGCACGTTGAAGAAGTACGCGGCCGAGTTCAACAAGACCTACCCGGGCGTGAAGGTCAAGTTCGAGGGCCTGACCGACTACGAGGGCGAGACCAAGATCCGGATGAACACCGAGAACTACGGTGACGTCCTGCTGATCCCCAACTCCCTCTCCGTCGAGCGGTATCCCGACTTCTTCGCCCCGCTCGGCGGTTCCGGCGCGCTGTCGGCGAAGTTCGACTACACCGACCACGCCACCGTGGACGGCAGGGTCTACGGCCTGGCCAACATCGGTGTGGCGAACGGCTTCGTCTACAACAAGTCGGTCTGGGCGAAGGCGGGAGTCAAGGGCTGGCCCGCCACGCCGCAGGAGTTCGTCGCGGACCTGGAGGCGGTCAAGTCGAAGACGGACGCGGTGCCTTACTACACGAACTACAAGGACGGCTGGCCGCTCACCAACTGGACGAACGCCATCGGCTCGCCCTCCTGCGACTCCGGAGCCTACGACGCCCTGGCGAAGACCGAGGAACCCTGGGGTGGCGGAGAGGACCTGCACGCGATCGACGAGCTCCTCTACACGATCGTCGACAAGGGGCTGGCCGAACCCGATCCCACCACGACCAACTGGGAAGACTCCAAGTCGCGGATCGGCGCGGGCAAGGTCGGAGCGATGTGGCTGGGCTCCTGGGCCATCTCGCAGATGCGGGCCGCGGCGGAAGCCGCGGGCAAGAACCCCGACGACATCGCGTTCATGCCGTTCCCCGTGCGGCGCGACGGGACGTACTGCTCCGTACTGAGTCCTGACTACCAGTACGCGGTCAACGCGCACTCCGAGAACAAGGGCGCGGCCCGGGCGTGGCTCGACTGGTACATCACCGAGTCGGGCCAGGCCGCCAGTGAGGGGTCCATCTCCTCGGTGAAGGGCGCTCCGCTCCCGGACACCCTCAAGGCGTTCTCCGACAACGATGTCAAGCTGATTCCGCAGGACCAGGAGAACATCGCCGAGGTCAACAAGATCGACAAGGCGTCCGAAATCGGCATCACCGCGCAGGACTACCGGCAGAAGCTGGTCGACGTCGCCCGGGGCGCGGCCGACGGGGACATGGACAGCTACTTCGGCGAGCTGAACGCCAAGTGGGCCGAGGCCCGGCAGACCCTCGGCGGCTGACCGTGCCGCGGCACGGTGACACCCCCTGTCAGGACCGGCCTGCCCCCATGGGCCCTTCCGTGATCGACGACAGCCCCAGCTCCTCGGCCACGGCTGCTCGCCGCACCGTCCGAACGCCCGGCCGCGTTCCGGGACGAGAGGTCCGTCCGCCGAGTGGCGCCCCGCATCCGGCGCCGCCCGCTGATCCACCGGGGATCACGGGACAGCCCGCGCTCGCCCACTCACCCGCGCAGTGCTCCGCGCCGGACGTGTGTGCCACCGCCCCGAACTCCGCCCGACCGGGAACCCACCACGAGGAAGCATGAGATGACCGTTGCCCACAAGGCCCGTGCCGGGGAGCCCGCCAACGGCCGGCGAAGCGCACCGCCGCCGGGGTCCGCCCCCGGCAGGCCGCCCCTCGCAAGGCGGCCCCGTACCGCGGCCCTCACTCCCTGGCTCTTCCTCGCCGCCCCCCTGACACTGCTGCTGGTGTTCACGCTCGTCCCGGTCGCCGACATGATCGGCTACAGCTTCACCGACTGGGACGGCACCAGCCCCGCACGCTCCTTCGTGGGCGGTGAGAACTACAGCGACCTGGTGAGACGGCCCGCGCGGTTCGAGGTGTTCCTCGTCAGCGGCTTCTACCTGGCTGCCTCGTTCGTCCAGATCGCGCTCGCCCTGTACTTCGCGACGGTCCTCAGCTTCGACACCCGGTTCCGCAACCTGTTCAAGGGCCTGCTCTTCTTCCCCTACCTCATCAACGGAGTGGCCGTCGGGTTCGTCTTCCTGTACTTCTTCCAGCCCGACGGCACTCTCGACACACTGCTGCGCCTGGTGGGGGCCGGGGGCGAGCACCTGTGGCTGGGGGACCCGGACCTGGCCAACCCCTCGCTCGCGGGTGTGTCGGTATGGCGCTTCATGGGCCTGAACATGGTGCTGTTCCTGGGCGCGATCCAGTCGATACCCCCGCACCTGTACGAGGCGGCGCAGCTGGACGGCGCGAACCGCTGGCAGCAGTTCCGGCACATCATCGCCCCCGGTATCAAGCCGATCATCAGCCTCAGCTTCGTCCTGGCCGTGTCGGGGGCGCTGGCCGTCTTCGAGATCCCGTACATCATGACCGGCGGCGCCAACGGCACGGAGACGTTCGTCATCCAGACCGTCAAACTCGCCTTCCAGTTCGACAAGGTCGGTCTGGCCTCCGCTTCGGCCGTCGTCCTGCTCGTCCTGATCCTGCTGATCACCTGGATCCATCGCCGGCTGCTCCCGGAGGAGAGAGTGGAGCTCTCGTGACCACCGACACCCCGACCGCCTCCCGACGCACGGCCCGTGCCGGTCGCGGCGCACCGCTCCGGACGCCCGTGGTCCTTAAGTACCTCTCGCTGCTGCTGGCTTCGGCGGTGGTGCTCGTCCCCCTCGTCGTCATCCTGCTGACCTCGCTCAAGACCGAGGCGGAGGTGGCCGGCAGCGGGCCGCTGTCGATGCCCGGCGACTGGTTCAACCTCACGAACTACGCGACGGCCTTCGAACAGGGCGCGATGCCGAGGGCGTTCGGCAACACGGTGCTGATCCTCGTGGTCTCCACCGCCGGGACCGTCCTCATCGGCTCGATGACCGCCTACGCCGTCGACCGCTTCAGGTTCCGCCTCAAGAAGCCGGTGATGGCGCTCTTCCTGCTGGCCACGCTGGTACCAGGCGTCACCACCCAGGTCGCCACCTTCCAGGTGATCGACGACCTGGGTGCCTTCAACAGCCGCTGGGCGCCGATCCTGCTCTACACCGGCACGGACATCGTCTCGATCTACATCTTCCTGCAGTTCATCCGGTCCATCCCCGTCTCCCTGGACGAGGCGGCACGCATCGACGGCGCCAACTCCTGGACGATCTACTGGCGGATCATTCTTCCGATGCTGCGGCCGGCCGTCGCCACCGTGGTCATCGTCAAGAGCATCGCGATCTACAACGACTTCTACGTGCCCTTCCTCTACATGCCCGATCCCGAACTCGGCACCGTCTCCACCGCCCTGTTCCGGTTCAAGGGCCCGTTCGGTGCCCACTGGGAGACCATCTCCGCCGGCACCGTCCTGGTGATCGTGCCCACCCTGATCGTCTTCCTGACGCTGCAGCGCTTCATCTACAGCGGATTCGCGGCCGGTTCCACCAAGTGACCCGCCCGCGCCCCGCGCCCCCGCGCCACATCTCACGAGGAGTCCGCATGAAGGTCCGTACGCCGCTGTCCCAGGGCTGGACGCTGCGCCTGAACACCGACCGTGTCACCCCGGGCGAGGCACCGCCGGGGCTGGCCGGGACGGACGTGCCGGCGCAGGTGCCCGGCTGCGTCCACACCGACCTGATGGCGGCGGGACTGCTGGCCGACCCCTTCCTCGACCGCAACGAGACCGCGGCCGCGTGGGTGGGGCTCGCCGACTGGACGTACGCCGCCGAACTGCCCCGGCGAACAGGCACCTTCGAGCGGGCCGACCTGGTCTTCGACGGGCTGGACACGGTCGCCGCCGTCCGCGTCGGGGGCCGGCTGCTGGGCCGCACCCGGAACATGCACCGCTCCTACCGGTTCGACGTCACCGACCTGGTGGCGGACGGTCCGGCGCCGCTGGAGATCGCCTTCACCTCCGCGTACACCGAGGCCGAGGGTGTCCGGGCCACGCTGGGGGAGCGGCCCAACTCCTACCCCGAGCCCTTCAACTACATCCGGAAGATGGCCTGCTCGTTCGGATGGGACTGGGGCCCCACGCTCGTGACGGCCGGGGTGTGGCGTGAGGCGCGGATCGAGCAATGGTCCACGGCCCGGCTCGCGGCCGTCCGGCCGCAGGTCAGCGTCGAACCCGACGGGACGGGCGTCGTCGAGATCGTCGTCGAACTCGACCGGACCGCCACCGGACGGGACCGCGCCCTGCGGCTGGTCGCCACCGTCGGTGACACCTCCCGGGAGATCGCCGTCGACCCCGGGGCTGACACCGCCACGGTGACCGTGCGGGTGCCGGACGCCGCGCTGTGGTGGCCCCGCGGCTACGGGGATCAGACGCTCCACGGGTGCACGGTGGCACTGTGCGACGGCGGCGGACAGGCCCTGGACAGCTGGGAACGCCGCCTTGGTTTCCGCACGGTCGAGCTCGACACCTCGGCGGACGCGCACGGAAGCGCCTTCACCCTGGTCGTCAACGGCACCCCGCTCTTCGCCCGGGGGGTGAACTGGATTCCCGACGACGTCCTCCCCTCCCGGGTCACGGCCGGCCGCTACCGCGCCCGTCTCACCCAGGCGGCCGAGGCGGGCGTCGACCTGGTGCGCGTGTGGGGCGGAGGGATCTACGAGGACCGGGCCTTCTACGACGTCTGCGACGAACTGGGCCTGATGGTCTGGCAGGACTTCCTCTTCGCCTGCGCCGCGTACCCGGAGGAGCAGCCACTGCGTTCGGAGATCGAGGCCGAAGCGCGGGAGAACGTGGCCCGGCTGATGCCCCACCCGTCGCTCGTCCTGTGGAACGGCAACAACGAGAACCTGTGGGGCTTCGCCGACTGGGAGTGGGAACAGGCCCTCACCGGCGACTCCTGGGGGGAGGGCTACTACCTCGGCCTGCTGCCCCGCGTGGTCGCGCAGACGGACCCGACACGCCCGTACTGGGCCGGCAGCCCCTGGTCGGGCTCGTGGGACCACACGCCGAACGACCCCGACCACGGCACCGCGCACTCCTGGGAGGTGTGGAACCGGCGCGACTACAGCGACTACCTCACCACGGTGCCCCGCTTCGTCGCGGAGTTCGGCTGGCAGGCCCCGCCGGCGTACGCGACCCTCGAACGCGCCCTGTCCGAACGCCCGCTGACCGCCGAATCGCCCGGGATGCTGCACCACCAGAAGGCGGAGGACGGCAACGGAAAGCTGAACCGGGGCCTCGCCCCGTACTTCGCCGCCCCCTCCGACTTCGACACCTGGCACTATCTGACCCAGCTGAACCAGGCGCGTGCGGTGGCCGCCGGCGTCGAGCACTGGCGCTCGCACTGGCCCCGATGCGCCGGCACCGTGCTGTGGCAGCTCAACGACTGCTGGCCGGTCACCTCCTGGGCGGCGATCGACGGTGACGCCCGCCTCAAGCCCCTCTACTTCGAGATGCGCCGCCTCTACGCCGACCGGCTGCTGACGATCCAGGACCGCGACGGCGAACTCGTGGTCGCCGGGTGCAACCAGGCCGCGGCGACCTGGGACACCCACGCCACCGTCCGCCGGGTGGCCGCCGACGGGACCGTCCTGGCGAGTGTCGAGGTCCCGCTCGAGGCGGAGGGCCGCAGCGTGGCGCTGGAAGGGCTCCCCGACCCGGTCACGGCCTTCGGCGACCCACGCCGGGAGTTCCTGGTGGCTGACGCCGACGGCCTGCGCGCGGTGCACTTCGCCTGTCCGGACCGTGAGTTCGCCTACCCGGCCGCCTCCTACGACGTCTCCGTGACCGAGGACGCCCGGGACGGCACGGCGGTCGTCACGGTGACCGCAGCCGGTCTCGTACGTGATCTGCTGCTCCAGGCCGACCGGCTGGCCGCCGACGCCCGCGCCGACGGCGGAAGGGTGACGCTGCTGCCCGGCGAACGCGCCACCTGGAGGGTCACCGGCTGGCCGCGGCCAGACGAGGAGGCGGCCCGAGCGGCACTGTTCTGCGTCGACAGCGGTGCCGAACGTGAGTGAGGCCCACGCACGCCGGCCGGGGCGCGTCACGATCAACGACGTCGCGGCCCTGGCCGGGGTGTCCCGGGGCGCGGTGTCCCTGGCGTTCAACAACCGTCCCGGGGTCTCGGAAGCCACACGGACGCGCATCATGGCGGCGGTCGCCGAGCTGGGGTGGGTGCCGAGCCAGACCGCGATCAAGCTGTCCGGGTCGGTGACCGGCGCGGCCGACACCGTCGGCCTGGTCATCTCCCGCCCCGCACGACAGCTCGGACTCGAGCCCTTCTACATGGAGTTCGTCTCCGGGGTCGAGTCCGTCCTGGAGGAGAACCGGTGCTCGTTGCTCCTGCACCTGGCACGGGACACCGCCCAGGAGATCGCCGTCCACCGCGAGTGGTGGCAGGCCCGCCGCATCGCCGGTTCCATCCTCGTCGACATCCAGCACGACGACCCCCGGGTCACCGAACTGGCGACGATCGGGCTGCCGGCCGTCGCGGTCGGTCACCCCTCCCTGACCGGCGGCTTCACCTCGGTGTGGACCGACGACGAGGCCGCCGTCCACGAGGCGGTGCGCTATCTCGCCGCCCTCGGGCACACCCGCATCGCACGCGTGGGCGGCCAGGCTGCGCTCGGCCACACCATGATCCGAACCGCCGCGATGCACTCGATCGTGACGGAGCTCGGGCTGGAACCGGCCCGCAGCGTCACCACCGACTACTCAGGGGAGCAGGGCGCCCGGGCCACCCGCTCGCTGCTCACGTCCCCCCGACGACCCACGGCCATCGTCTACGACAACGACATCATGGCGGTCGCGGGTCTGTCGGTGGCAGCGGAGATGGGCCTGAGCGTACCGAGGGACATCAGCCTGATCGCCTGGGACGACTCGCAGTTGTGCCAGCTCACGCACCCGACCCTGTCCGCCATGAGCCATGACGTGTTCGGCTTCGGTGCCGAGGTGACCCGCCGGCTCTTCGACGTGGTCCAGCGCCGCAACCCGTCGTCAGGTCCGGCGGCTCCTCCCGTACTGCTGCCTCGCGGCAGCACCGCGCCGCCTTCCTGGGCCGCGCCCGTGAGCGACCCGTGACCGGGCCCTCCCGGGTGCGGGGACGGCTCCGACCGACAGGGCCGGAACCGGTGGGGTCAGGACGTCCGCGACGGCCGGACCCCACCGGCACGGTCCCGGACCGGGAGTCGTGAGTCGGCACCGGTCGCGCTCAGGGGAGAACGAGCTCGCCCTGGTTCAGCACGCGGGAATGGAAGTACGCCGACTGAATCTCGGCGTTGCTGTTGTTCCCCCGCAGATGTTCGGACCACATCATGAACCACGCCCATTGGGGTTGGGCATCCAGGAGTGCGCCGGTCGGCATCTTGCCCATTTCCCCGATTGCCATGGGCTTCGTCCCGGCGATGCTCCGCATCTGCTGGTAATCGGCGGAACTCGGGTGGTTCTTGTACCAGACGTCAAGGGAGACGACGTCGGCGTACTGGTTTCCGGGATAGTAATTGCTCCAGCCGCCCGCCGGGTTGTCCTGCACGTTCCAGACCCAGATCAGGTTGTCCAGCCCCTTGCTTCCCGCGAGGTAGTCACGTGTGATCTGGAAGAGCCGTGCGCTCCCGTTGGCCCCTGGCCGGTTCCCCCACCAGTTCCACGATTCGTTCATCTCGTGCAACGGGCGGAAGAGCACGGGCACTCCCGCGTTCTTCAGCTGTTGCAGGTAGGGGACGGCCTCGTCGAGACGCCGCTTCCACGCGTTGTTCAGGGTGCTGCCGTCGGTGATGACCTGTGAGAACTGGGCGTTCGACACGTTCGACTTCACGCCGCCCTCGAAGGCGCAGGTGCTTCCTCCGGTCGGCGGACAGACGTGCCAGGTCAGCGATACCAGAGACCCGTTCGCCCACTCGGTCTTCGCCTGGTCCACCACGCGTTGGCGGTTCGCCACGTCCGTTGCGCCGAACATCAGGTCGCCGCCCCACAGGCCGGGGTACTGCCCGGTGACGTCCTTGACCTGTTGGGTGTACTGCCCGGGAGCGGAAGCCGGCTCCTTGTTGTGCTGCCCTGAGACGATGTGGTTCCCGGAGATCGAGCGAAGATAGTCCACCACGGTCTGCTTGGGAGTCGCGGGAAATGCCTGGGCGGATTCTGCCCCAGGTAAGCCGAATGCCGCCGTGAAGACGGTTGCTGCGGTCAACGCGGATGTGACGAGACGTCGGGTTCTTCTCATGGTTGTCCCGGCTTTCGCAGAGGAACGGAGATGCCTGACGCCATGAAGGTGGCTGCTTTTCCGGTGCTCGTCAATGGTTCCTGCTGTCTCTCGTTGCTAATCGACAACATGATTTACTTAACGTTTCCTGAACGCGGTGCGGTTTCCGCCGCTTGTCCCCGGTGTGCGCTTCATGTCATGCCTGCAACCGGGCACCGGCGGGGGCCTGCCCACACCGGGCCGGTACGCCCCGGTCCCGGGTCCTTCGGGCACGGCCGTGCGGTGCTTCCCGGGGGCCGGTCCGTACGGCGAAGCGGAGGGGCCAGGACTCGTTGTCACTGGTGCCGCCTAGAGTCTCTCCCACTCGTCACGGTGCGTTGCCGTCGACGGGTTCCATCAGGCTGCCGCCGGGTCGGCGGCCGTCCGGAACAACGGGGAGAAAAGCGCATGGGGTGGGTTCCGGCGGGCGACTACGAAGTCGCCCTGGAGGCGGGCAAGGTGGTCTGCCGCAACGGCAAGGGCCGACGGCTGAAGTCCGTTCCGGCCAAGTTGAAGGAGGACCCGGCGGTCGTCGGGCTCCGGCAGTTGACCGAGTGGCTGGAGCGGCACGAGCGCCGGTGCCTGGCCGATGTCGAGCAGTGGATGGTGCGTTCGCTGCCCGTCCCCACCGCCGTGCTCGCCCAGGTCTGGCCTGACCCGGCCTGGCAGGCGGCCCTGCGGGACGTGGTGGTCACCGGCGCGGACGGCGGGGTCGCCGGGTTCCTGCGCGACGTCGATCCCGACCGTGGTCTCGGCCTCGTCGACCTGGACGGCGACACCGTCCGCATCACCCCCGACGTCGTCAGCGTGCCCCACCCCGTCCTCCTCGACGACCTCGAAGAACTGCGTGAGTTCGCGGTCGAGCTGGGGGTGCGCCAGAACGTGGAACAGCTGTTCCGCGAGGTGTGGCACCGCCCACCGGGCCTCGCCCCCGACACGACCT
The DNA here is from genome assembly GCF_040660235.1 of Streptomyces sp. NPDC049970. NCBI lineage: Bacteria > Bacillati > Actinomycetota > Actinomycetes > Kitasatosporales > Streptomycetaceae > Streptomyces > Streptomyces sp. NPDC049970. The sequence continues at coordinate 50,211 of NZ_JBFALP010000008.1, forward strand.
CGGTGGACACCTACGCCGGCGGAGTGTTCAAGGAACTGCGCTTCCTGCACGGCCGCGTCACCCAACTCGGCTACCGGTCGCGTGGCGGATACGCGGTCTGCCCGGTCGTCGAGGACGGCGCCACGGCCGAGGCGCGCATCTGGATCGGCGAGCACGACGGATACGACGAGTACGGCACCGAGACGGGCCCCCTGGGCTGGACCGAACCCGCGGGGCGCGCGCTGACGGCCGCCGAGGTCGGCCCCGTCGCGTGGTCCGAGGGCATGCGCATGGCGGCGGCGCTCTACGCCGGCCGCGACGTGGCGGACGAGGAGCGGGCGGCATGAGCACCACGACGACCAACACCAACACCAACGAGAACACGACAGCAGCAGGGGCGGCCTTCCTGCCCGCCCAGGCCCGGGGCGAGAGCGCCTCCGCCACCGAGGCCCGTGCGTCGGCCCTGCTGGACGCCGGCTCGATCCTCCCGGCCGGTACCACCGACCGGGACGACGCCGACGCGCTGACCGCCCGCACCTACACGCACACCGCCCTCGGCGACCGCCCCGTGATCCGCCTGGTGCCCGCCACCCTCGGCGAAGCCGAGGACCTGGCCCTGGAGTTCCTCGGGCTGTCCCGGACCGCCGAGGCCCCCGTCGTGGGCCAGGTGCGCCGCGAGACGCTGGGCTTCCCGGCCTGGGCGCTGGTCAACGACCCGGCCAACGGGCACCACGCCCTTGCCCTGGTCAAGGACATCGAGCGGCTGGGCCGGCAGGCCAGGACCCGCGCCGGAGCGGCCAAGGAGGGCTTCGACGCCCTCGGCACCCGGCTCGGCCGGGCCGTGCCCCACTTCCTCCCCACCTACTACGAGCAGGTGGCACGCCTCTTCCTCCAGGCCGAGAACACCACCTACGCCGCCTCCTTCTTCGGCAAGGCCCGCGAGGCCGAGCGGGTGCACGGGCTCGTCGTGGACGAGGACCGGCAGCGGGCCGTCTTCCTGGAGTTCGCCCTCGCCGGCGCGCTGACCGTCAAGGCGCTGCGGCAGTACGTGCGGGACCTGGTGGCACGGCTCGCACCGGCGGACGCCTGGGCGCAGTTCCGCCGCCTGCTCGTCGAGCGCTGCGCGGCCGGCATGCCGCCGTACGCGGCGTTGCCGCAGGACGTGCGCGCGCTGGTCAAGGCCGCCGGGCTGGACCGCGAGGCCGTCGAACGTGAGCTGGTGGCCGACCTGATCGGCTCCCCGGGAGTCGTCCGCGCCCCCGCGTCGTTCTGGACGGCCTACCGCTCCGCGCTCGTCGCGCTCGCCCAACGGGAGGCGGCCGTACGCGCCAGGCTCCTCGGCTTCTTCCCGGAGACCTTCAGCGAGAGCGGCAGGGACACCGACAGCGAACGCGGCTGGCTCGCGCTGTTGGCCGAGTCCGGCGCCGAACAGCTGCTGACAGCCCTTCCCGACAGCTCCGATCCCGCCGCCCCCCGCGACCCGTCCGTCTCGCCGGCGGACTGGCTCGCCCGCTGGGAGGCACACCGCCGGCACAACCGGGCCACGTCGGGCCGCAGCAGCGAGACGCTTGGCCTGGCCGCCCGGATGGCCGACCGGCTGCGCGCCGACGGGCGCCCCGTCGAGCTGTTCCAGGGCCGCTGGCAGCCCACCGCCGATCTGGACCTCCTCGACCTCTGCCTGGCCTCCGGAGTCCCCGTCGCCGAGCCGGACGACCAGGACGCGGGCACCTCACGGGGCCCCGGTGTCCCGCTCGGCTCCTGGCTCACCGACACCGCGCCCGGCGCGCGGGATCTCACCGCAGTCGCCGAACAGCCGGCCTTCCGCGCTCTGCTGAGCCGGACCGTCGGCGGCCTCGGCGGCGGACGTGGTCAGCGGCTGGGCGACGCCGGCATGGCGAAGCTGGCGGCGCACCCGGTGCTGTCCGCGATCCTGCGGGAGTGGCTGACCTCCTGCGCCGAGGAGTACACCGCCGCGCGAGGGCTCCCCGGGCTGCAGAGGTCCTTCACCAGGCTCTCGGCGTTCCGCGCCGTGGTCGCGGACGTCGCCCCGGAAGCCCTGCGACTCATCGAGCACCACGATGTCGTGCCGCTGCTCGCCTCCACCTTGCGTACCGGCGTCCTCGACGAACTCGGCTGGCCCGCGCTCGACGCGACCTACGCCGAACTGGCCGCTGAGGCCGCCGCCGCGCCTCAGCGGCGCCATAGGCCGGAGACGGTCGGTGTCACCGGCGCCTGGCCCGCGCTGATCCTGAACACCCTCGAACGCGCCGTCGTCGTCGGCCCGGAAGACGTGCTGCTGCGGCACACCCTGCGGCTTCCCACCGCCGTCGACCCCTGGCGGACACCCGCCTTCCGTTACGTCGACGGCGAGTTGCTGGTCATGTGGTGGGAGGACGGCAAGCAGCGCGGTTACTGGTCGCACCGCCCCGCCGAGGTGTTCACCGTCGGAGGTGAGCAGATCCCCCGATGGGGCGGCTCCGGCCTCTCGGACGAGGTCAGCCTGCCGCTGCCCGGCGGCGGCCGCGCCACCGGCGGCAAGGCCCTGCACGCGGGCGACACCTCCCTCCCGCCCCAGCGCGCCGTCATCTCCGACGGAACCGGTCACTGGCGGGAAGGCCACCAGGGCACCCAGCAGGTGTGGCTCGAGTACGACCCGGCCGGAGGCACGCACGGCCGGGCATCCCTCCCCGCCTTCCTCCGCTCCGGCGTACGGGACGGCACCCGGCTGCTCACCGAGCACTGCCAGGTGCTGCCCCTCCAGCCCGGTCTGGAGGGCACCCCGTTCGGCACGGACGGCACGGTCCTCGGCCGCTGGGTCCGCCGTACGGTCGCCGAGCCCGGCACGGCCGCACCCGCGGACGGGCACCGGATCGTCGCAGGCACCCCCGACGGCCACACGGTCACCCTGCCGCACCCACTGCCCGACGGCGGCTCCCCGGTGCCGCTCGGCGCCCTCACCCTGCCCGGCGGGTCACGGCCGGTCATGGCCCTGCGCCACCGCTCCGTCGAAGCGCACCCGGCGGACACGGACGGCACCGGTGGCAGCCTGTGGTCCGTCACCCCCGACTCCTCCGGCGGGGACGACGCGGCGGGCACGCCCTACGTGCCTCCCGCCGGCTACTGGCACGCCCTGCGCCCGAGGGACGAGCGGGGCTCCACCGCACTGCGGAACCTGACGGACTCCCGGGCCGAGGACCTGTTCAACGAGGTCGCCGCCGCGGTCACCCGGCACCTGGAGGCGCTCCGGGCCGTCGAGGAGTACACCGGGCCCTCGTCGCGGGAGCTGAGCGAGGAGGCCGTCGCCCGGGAGCTGCCCGAGGTGTCCGACGCGAGGCTCCTCGCAGGCGTCACCGGGATCATCATGAACGCGGTGGACCGGGCTGTCGCAGCCGCCCTGTACGTCGAACCGCCCGAGCCCGCGCAGCCCTCCACTCCCCGGAACACCGCGCGCACCCAGGGCATGTTCTTCGATCACGAGCCCGAGCACGGAGACGACACGACCCTGCGGGAAGCCTCCGCATGGGGCTCCGCGCGGATGCACGGCAGCTGGTGGGGAGCGGGGAGCCGGTGGACCGTGATCCGGCAGATCCTCGCCGTCAACCATGTCCTCGGCGGCGAACCGGCGTTCGGCCCGCCCACGCCGTCCAAGGTCCCGTTCACCCCCGCGGACGGCTGGCAGCGTGACGAGTTCACCGTGCCCGGCGACTCCCTGGGCTGGACCTCCCTCCTCGACAAGCTGCCCGAACTGGCCTACCGGGCAGCCTCGGAGGCCACCTCCCCCGAGCACCGCACCGGGCTCCTCGTGCTGCTGGAGACCCTCGCCGCGGGCCCGCTTGCCGACCCGGCGGGCACGGTCCGGCAGATGGAACTCGTCGAGCCGTTCGCCGGAGGGACACCGGCATCCGGGCACGTACGCCCCGAGGTCGTGCACCGCCTCGGCCAGGTGCTGCGCAAGGGCGACCGCACCGTGGTGATCGTTGCCGACCGAGGCCGGAACTCCCGCAACGACGCGGCACGCTGGCTCGCCCTCGACCACGACCCGACCGGCGCCTTCGGCCCCGTCCCCGGCTTCACCCTCGACCGCGAGCACGTCCACCGGCAGGGCATCGCCCGCGACCGGCTCACCCGGCTCACCACCCTGGTACGGGAGAAGGGCCCGGCACCCTGGCGTCCGGAGGCCGCAGAGGCGTTCCACACGGCCACCGGAATCGGCCCCCTCCAGTCCGTCGCCCTGCTGTCGGCAGCCGTCCAGGAGCCCGGCGCCGAGGCGCTCACGCTGCTCGGGGCGAAGGCACGTACCTTCGAGGCGGCGCGGTCCAGGCTGGACGCACTGCCCCGCGACGACCGGCACGCCCTGCTCCAGGCGCTGCTGCCCGCGGACCCGGCCGAGCTGTGGTCCACGGGCCCGGACGTCCGGACCGCCGCAGAGGTCTGGCAGGAACGCCTGGCCTCCCTCGTCCGCGTCCCCGAGGAACTGGACCTCGACCTGTCGGGCACCACCTCGGACGCCGTCGACCTGATCCTCAACGCGGGCCACCGGACCTGGCTCGCCCACGGCACCGATGTCCAGGACGGCACCGGCCGTGCGGGCCTGCGCCTGGTGGGCGCACGCGGCGCTGTCCCGGTGGCCCTGACCGCCCTGCGCACCCTCGCCTACACGCTGCCGTACGGGCACCCGCTGCGGGCGCACCTGCCCGTCGGGCTCGCGGCCCTGCGCGGCCGTCTCGCCGAACCGGACCTGGTGCTGGACCTCGGTCTGCACTGGACCGATTCGGGCCACTCGATCGGCCCCGCGGTCCGCGCCGCCCACGGGCTCCCGGAGTCCGGCGGCGCCGGAGCCGACGGGCTGGTCAGGGCGGGCACGGCGCTGCTCCTCGCCCCCGGCCACGGCGACAGCGAGAAGGTGCTGATCCGCCCGGCCGGCCTGGCGGGCCCGGACGACCCGGCCTTCGGTCTCGTCGAGGGCACCGTCGGCGGTCACGGCGCGGGCGATGTGCGCGCCCTGCGCGCCCTGCTGGGCGACGAGACCGAGGCGTTGGCCTCGTCCGGTGCCCCCGACGGCTCCCCGCACCACCCGGCCCAGGACCCGACGCGTGCGGTACCCGGCCTGGTGGCCGAAGTGGTCGACGCCCTCGGTCTCGGCGCGGACAGCGCCGCCCTCTACCTGATGCTGCTCGCCCTGCCCGACCCGACGGACCGCAACTGCGTCCGCTGGACCGGGTGGACTCCGGCACGGGTCAAGAAGGCGCGGGCCGAACTCGCCGCCACCGACCTCGTCGTCGAGGCGAAGCGCTCCCGGGCCGGCCGCACCCTGTTCCTCCCCTGCGGCTGGCTCGAACGCGGCGCTCCCGGAGTGCCGTTGGAGACCTGGAAGGAAGGTCTGTACCCCGTGACAGGTTCCACCCGGACCCTGCCCCACCTCCCCGTGCCCGCGCTGTTCGCAGCCGCCTGGGCACGGGTCCGCGGCGGCGACGCCCCCGCCTTCGAAGAGCTGGACACCCGCGCAACCCGGAAGGGCCGCCGCCGATGACGAACGACACCACGACCACCACCGACAGCACCACGAACAACGGCGTCCCCGACCAGGCGGCCGCGCCCGGCCGGGAGCACCGCCAGGTCACTCCGCCCGAGGACCGGTACGCCACCGAGCTGGCCTTCCTCGCCCTACACGACCCCGGGCCCCGCCCACCCGGCTGGCTGCTCACCCCGCGCGCCGTCGTCACCTTCGTGATGGGCAGCGCGGGCGAGGCACTGGGCCTGCCGAAGGCCACCCGGTCCGGGGCCGGGGTCCCGCGCCGCCTGGTGATCGAGCAGAAGTTCGTCGGCGAGCGCGCCCTGGTCGAACGGTGCGTGGTCACCCTTGCCGGAGAACGCGGACTCCTGCTCGTCGGTGAACCGGGCACCGCCAAGTCCATGCTCTCCGAGCTGCTGTCCGTCGCCGTCTGCGGGACCAGCGCGCTCACCGTCCAGGGCACCGCGGGCACCACCGAGGACCAGCTCAAGTACGGCTGGAACTACGCGCTGCTGCTCGCCCAGGGCCCCACCGAGCAGGCCCTGGTGCCCTCCCCGGTACTCGCCGCCATGACCCGTGGGGCAGTCGCCCGCGTCGAGGAGGTCACCCGCTGCCTGCCGGAGGTCCAGGACGCCCTCGTGTCACTCCTCTCCGAGCGGCGGATCGCGATCCCCGAACTCGCGGGCGGTGAGGGCGCCCAGGTGCACGCGGCCCCCGGGTTCACCCTCATCGCCACCGCCAACCTGCGGGACAAGGGCGTCTCGGAGATGTCCGCCGCGCTGAAGCGGCGCTTCAACTTCGAGACCGTGGGCCCCATCGGGGACGTGGACGCCGAGACCGCGCTCGTCCGGCGCCAGTCGCGGGCGGCCCTCGAACGCGTGGGCGCCGCCTACCAGGTGGACGACGCGGTCCTCGAAGCCCTCGTCACCGCCTTCCGGGACCTGCGCGAGGGCCGCTCCGTGGAGGGCTGGGAGGTCGAGCGCCCCTCCACGGTGATGAGCACGGCGGAGGCGGTGTCCGTCGCGGCCTCCCTGGGCCTGGCCGCCGCCTACTTCCCGGGCGACCGCGACGTGCTCTCCCTCCTGCCCGGCCATCTGCTCGGGGTCGTACGAAAGGACGACCCCGCCGACGCGGCCCGGTTGCTGGGGTACTGGGACGGGCCGGTGCGCAGGCGAGCTGAGCAGGGCGCGGCCACCTGGCGCGCCCTCTGGGACCTGCGCGCGGTGCTGGAGAACTGACGGATGAGCGAGTCGACCACCCCCGGGACCCGCTCCGCCGCCGCGGAGCCGCCCACCGCCGGCGCTCCGGGGCCTTCCCCGGCCGTGTCTCGGGCACCGGGCCCGGAAGCAGGGCCCGCCACCCCGGAAGCCGCCGTGGCGGCCCTCGCGGCGACCGGCCCCGGGGCGCCCTTCCTGATCGGGGTGCGCCACCACGCGCCCTCGCTGGCGGCCGTCCTCCCGGCGCTGCTGGACGAGGCGGCCCCCGATGTCCTCCTCGTCGAACTGCCCGCCGAGTTCCAGCCCTGGCTGGGCTGGCTCGCTCACGAGGAGACCGAGGCCCCGGTGGCGCTGGCCGCCGTACCCGCCGACGGGCCCGGGGTGGGCACGGCAGGCCAACGAGGTCCGGCCTTCTACCCGTTCGCGGACTTCTCGCCCGAGCTGGTCGCTCTGCGCTGGGCGGCGGCGAACGGGGTCCCGGCGGTGGCCTGCGATCTGCCGCTGACCGACCGGGCGTGGGCGGGGGGAGGTCCGGACACCCCGGCCCCCGCCCCTGCCCCGGGCGCCGACTCCGCACCTCTGCCGGGGGAAGGCCACGGGCTGTCCGCCGCGCTCCGGTCCGGGCTGACCGGCCGGGACGGCGACGACCTGTGGGACCGGCTGGTGGAGGCCCAGGCGCCCGGTTCGACACCCGAGGCGCTCCGGCGTGCCGCGCTGCTCACCGGCTGGGCCCTGCGCCACGAGGCCGAGGCGCGGGGCGGTGTGCACAGCACGGACCTGGTACGCGAGGCATGTATGCGCGGGCATGTCGCCGAGGCCCTGGAGGTCGGGCGGCGGCCCGCCGTGGTGGTGGGAGCCTTCCACACCCCGGCCTTGCTGCCGTCCGCCGCCAGGAGCCCCGGACCGGGCGCGGCCGGCCCCGCGAACGGCACTGCCGGGACGGCGGCGTGCACGGTCTCCCTCGTCCCGTACACCTACCCCCTGCTCGACTCCCGGTCCGGCTACCCGGCCGGCATCCGGGACCCGGAGTGGCAGCACACCGTCCTGGACGCCGCCGGGGACCCGGCGGCGCTGCACGAGGCGCTCGTCCGCACGGCGGTCCGCGTCTGCGCCGCCCTGCGTGAACAGGGCCACCCCTCCGGTCCGGCGGACGGCCGGGAGATCGTCCGGGTGGCAGGCGACCTGGCCCGCCTGCGCGGCCTGCCCGCCCCTGGCCGCGGTGAACTCCTGGAAGCCGTGCAGACGGTGCTGGGGCGCGGCGAGACCTACGGCACGGGCCGCGCTGTCGCCCGGGCTCTCGAACGCGTACTCGTCGGAGCCCGCACCGGACGGCCCGCGCCGGCGGCTCCGCGCGGTGGACTGGGCCCCGCCGTCGAGGCCGAGACCACCGCGCTCTCCCTCCCCGGCCCGGAGGACGCGCACGAGAAGACAGCGCGCGACCTCCGGCTCGACCCGGCACGCTCCACCCTGGACCGGCGCCGCGAACTGCTCCTGCGCAGGCTGACGGTGTGCGGCATCCCTTACGGGCGGCAGCAGGAGGTGACCGGCGCGGCGGGCACGGAAGGACTCACGACCCGCTGGCAGGTGCGGTGGACTCCGGCGACGGCCGCGATGCTCACCGCGGCCGGGGTCCGCGGTGTCACCCCGGCCCAGGCGGCCGAAGGCGTGCTGAGGCAGCGGCACGCCGCCGAGCAGGCGGAGGGCGGCCCGACGGCCGCCCAGGTCGTCCGCGGCCTCACGGAGGCCGCCGAGTGCGGGCTCCCCGCCCTGGCCGACGAACGGCTGACGGAACTGGCGGCCGTACTCCCCGCGAGCGGCACCCTTCCCGAACTCCTCGCCGGGCTCGATCTGCTGGACCGCATCGGCGCCGGCCACCTGCCGGGCCCGGCCGCGCCCGACGACCCTTCGGCCCCGGACACCCCGGCCTCCGCCCGCACCGCGCGCGCCGCCGAACTCCTGACCTCGGCCGCGGTCCGCCAGGTCGACGGCCTGACAGGTTCCGATGAGCCCGAGGACGCCCGGGCGCTGCTCGAACTGGCCCAGCGGGCCGACCGCATGGGCGGCATCCGGCTCACCGACGCCCTCGCCCGACTGGCCGCCGACGGCACTCCGCTGATCGCCGCCGCCGCCGGAGCGGTCAGGGTGCTCACGGGTCACGAACAGGCCGAGACCTTCGGGGGACGCGTCGCCTCCTGGGTGGACGGCGCCGCGGACAGTGCCTCCCGGGCGGCGCTCACCGCCCGCCTCACCGGCGTACTGACGGTGGCGGGCCCGCTCCTGACCGTCGGCGTCGGAGCCCTGGACCCGTTGCTGCACCGAGTCGTCGAGCTGGACGACACCGCGTTCCTCGCCCGGCTGCCTGCCCTGCGCGGTGGCTTCGACACCCTGAGCCCGGCCGCCCGGGACCGGTTGCTCGACACCGTCGAGGAGCGTCTCGGCGAACGGGTGGACACCCTCGACGCGGACGATCCGGCCGAGTCGGCCCGCCGGACGGCCGCAGACCTCGCGGCCCGCGAACTCCTGACCGGCCTCGGCCTGCCCGTCCCGCCACCCACGCACGACGACCGGTTCCCACCGCTGCCCGGCCACCCCGCCGCGACGGACCCCGCCGTCCCACCCACCGGCACCATCCCCGCGCGGACCCTCGCCCCCGGCGACCGGTGGCGGCTCGTGCTCGGCCGGCGTCCCGACCGGCTGCCGTCCGGCGCCGCCCGCCTGGCGACCGCTCTGGACGAGCTCTACGGCGCGGGACACGGCGAGGGTTCCCGCAGCGGCCTGCCCGATCACGGCGGCTCCGGACCGCGCGGCGGCCGGGAACCGTCGTTCCCCGGGGTCCGCGAGTGGTCCGAGGAACTGGCCGCGCTGTTCGGCCCCGGCGTCCGCGAGGAGGTCCTCGCCGCTGCGGCCGCGACAGGCCGGCAGGACGTCCTCGCCGAACTCGACCCGGCCGCCGCCACCCCCTCCGTGGAACTGCTCCGGACGATCCTGCGGTACGCCGGCGGCCTCCCCGAGGCCCGCCTCGCCGCGCTCCGGCCCCTGGTCCGCCGTCTGGTCGACGAACTGACCCGGCAGCTCGCCACCCGGCTGCGGCCCGCCCTCACCGGCACGATGCTCGCCCGGCCCACCCGCCGGCCCGGCGGCCGGCTGGACCTGCCGCGCACGCTGCGCGCGAACCTGGCCACCGCCCGCCGGACGGCGGACGGAACGGTCCAGGTGATCCCCGAGAAGCCGGTGTTCCGCAGTCGCGCCCGCCGGTCGGCCGACTGGCGCCTGATCCTGGTCACCGACGTCTCCGGCTCCATGGAGGCGTCCACGATCTGGTCCGCGCTGACCGCCTCCGTGCTCGCCGGGGTACCGACCCTGAGCACCCACTTCCTGGCCTTCTCCACCGAGGTCGTCGACCTCACCGACCATGTACGCGATCCCCTCTCCCTCCTGCTGGAGGTGAGCGTGGGCGGGGGCACGCACATCGCCGCCGGGCTGCGGCACGCCCGCAGCCTGATCGCGGTGCCCACCCGCACCCTCGTCGTCGTCATCAGCGACTTCGAGGAGGGTGCGCCGCTCGGCGGGCTGCTCGCCGAGGTGCGGGCCCTGGTGAACACCGGTTGCCACGTCCTCGGGTGCGCGAGTCTCGACGACGCCGGCCGGCCCCGCTACTCGACGGGCGTCGCCGGGCAGCTCGTCGCCGCGGGAATGCCCGTGGCGGCCCTCAGCCCACTCGAACTGGCCCGCTGGATAGGGGAGAAGACCGTATGAACGCCGACCGGTTGCCTCCGGTAGCGCCGGAGGTCACGGCCACGCTGGTGGAGGACCTCTCGCCCCGGCTGCGCAAGCGGCTGGACGCGGCAGTCACCAAGCTCGGCAGCCGCCCGACGCACCGTGACGGGGACACGGTGACGATCTCGGTCGACGACGAGACCGAGTTGCGCCTGCACGCCCAGGGCGGCGTGGTGGCGACGGCGGACGCCATCACCTGCGGTTGCCTGCTGGCTCCCGCATGCGTCCACCGTGCGGCCGCCGCCTGCGCCGCCCCTACGGCGGAACCGGTGCCGGAGCCCGCCGACGGTCCGGGGCAGGCGGTCCCCGCACCGCCCGCCGCGACGGACCCCGACCCCGATCCCGGCTCCTCGCCCGAGGTGGCGAGCCCGGTCCAGCGTGCGGCGGCCGACGCCCTGTGGTCGGCGGGCGCCGCCGTCCTGGAGGCCGGCGTGGACGGGGCGGGCGCCGTCACCCAGTCGGCCCTCCTCCGCGCCGCGCACACCGCCCGGCTCCGGCACCTGCCGCGAGCCGCCGGCGCCGCGCTGTCCGTCGTCACACTGCTGCGCGCGGCCCGCGCCGGGGACCCGTCCTACCGCACCGCCGATCTCGTCACGGCCCTGGCCGAACTCCTGGGCACCGCACGTCGGGTGGGGACGGCTTCCGGGGCGGAGCTGGCCGGCGTGAGAGGTCGCGCGCGCCGCCCGTACAGCCCGGACGGCTCGGTGCGCCTGTACGGCCTGTTCACCGAACCCGTGGTCACCGACTCGGGGCACGGAGGCGTCCGCACCTGGGTCGCCGGTACGGACGGCCGCCTCTTCACGGTCGGCGACGTGGCGCCCGGCGGTGCCGGGCGCGCCCTGGGCGTGGCCGACCGGGCCGTGCGCCTGGGGGACAGCGCGCTCACCCACCGGGAGCTGGGCCGAGCCGGCCTGGCGGTCTCGGGGGCGACGGTCTCGCCGGACGGCAGACTGGGCGCAGGCAAGGGTGTCAAGGCCGTCACCGCACGCGGCGCGGCGTGGACGGAACCTCCGCTCGTCGCCCTGTGGGAGGCGCCGCCCTCCGAACAGGCCGCCCGTGCCCTGCGGTCCACCTCCCGCTACGCGGACCCGGACGGCGGCGGCACAGACCTGCTCTTCCTGGACGTCGAACTCCTCGGCGCTGTAAGGGAGTCGGGCGGCACCTGCCTGCTCGCGCGGTGTGCGGGAGCAGGCGCGGCCGTCCGGCTCACCGCTGCCGACGACGACCCCGCGCTGGCCCATCGCGACAACCTGATGCTGCTGGCCACGGCGCCGGGGACACGCCTCAGGATCATCGGCCGCCTGGTGCCCGCCCACCACCCCCGGCTCACCCTCCTCGCCTGCTCCCATCCCACCGGAGAGGGCACGGTCGACCTCGGCCTCGACCGCCTGCGCCGCGCCGACCTCCCGGACCCGGCCGCCCCCGTGCACACGGCCCCGTCACACCCCGAGGGGTCCGGCACGCACTCGCCCCTGTACCTCCTTGAGCGCCGTGTCGAACAGGCGGTCTCGGCGGGCCGCGCCGCGCTCGGCATGCTCGGCGACGTCACCGCCGAGACCCGCCGCGTCCGCCGCGCGGGCCTCCCCACGGCCGCCGGACTCCTGAACGCGCTGTGTGCCTCGGCGGCCCAGCGGGATCGCGACCTCTTCGGCCGCCTGCTACCTGCCGACACCGACGGGTTCGCCGCCTTCTGGCTCGCCGCCGCCCGTTACACGGCAGCCGTGGCCGAGTCCCTGTGCGCGGCAGCCTGGGAGCCGGAGCCGGAGCGGGAGGGCCCGGACCCGGACCCGGCGCCGTCCGTTCCGGGCCAGGGACCGGGGCGGACCGCGACGGCAACCGCTCAGTGACGGCGGGGCCGTTCCGGTGCCCAGGCCGCGACTCGTCCAGCGCGACCGCGTCCGCCTTCAACTCCGACGGGTACCGGATCGATCGACCGTGACCGCCGATCGATCCGGTCCACGCCGACAGGCAGCCGACCACTGCCCACACTTTCAGAGCTCTCATGCCAAGAGCAGTCTGGAAACATCTGCGTCAGGAAATCAGCCGAGCAGTGCGGTTGCTTCGACCTCGACGAGGACATCCGGCTCGAAGAGGTGGTCGACGCCGATGAGGGAAGCCGGCGGCATGGGAAGCTGGAGCCCGATCTCTTCGGCGACGGCTTCCACACCGGCCATGAAGTCGCCGATCTTCTCCGGGCTCCAACGGGTCACATAGAAGGTCAGGCGGAGCACGTCCGTGAACGACGCGCCTGCACCCGCCAGCCCGATGGATGTGTTGCGCAGCGCTTGGGCGACCTGCCCGGGCAGGTCGCCGGGGGCGACCGGTGTTCCGTCCGCTCTGCGCGCGATCTGTCCACTGACGTGGACCTGCTTGGTCCCGGTACCCACGGCTACGTGGTGGTACGGGACTGCCTGCAGCATGCCTTCCGGAGTGAAGTGCTGAACGGGCATGGGTGTTCCTCCTCTGAAGTAGGTATCAATAAGCTACTTAGTAGGAGAAAGACACTTCAACGAGACCAGGTTTCGCCGTGGATACCGACAACGAACTGCGCATCACCACCCCGCACCGCGAATTGCTCGACCAGATCCTGGACAAGTGGTCGCTCAGCGTCTTGAACGAGCTGTGCGAACGCCCGTGCCGCTTCAACGAACTGCGCCGGGCCGTCCCCCAGGTCACGCAGAAGTCGCTGACCGCCACGCTTCGGCGCCTCGAACGCAACGGCGTGGTCGAGCGTGAGGTCGTATCCACCCGCCCGGTGGCGGTCAGGTATGGGATCACGCCACTCGGAAAGACCCTTCGGTCTCCCATCGACGCCCTTCTGGCTTGGTCCTCCGAGAACATGCCCGCCATCGCGCGCGCACGCGACGCCTTCGATATGCGGGAAGAAGAAGCAGGACCCTGAACATCCCTGTCGCGAGTTCATAGGTCGGGGCCGTGTGAGGCCGCCGTGCAGGTACCGGTCCGGCGGACTGACCCCGGTCGCGCGGACGAGCGCCTCGCCGAGCAGGGCGCTGATGCATAGCCGCAGCCGGCGCGCGGCTGCTCGGCCGTGTCCAGGCCGCGGGGCCGGCGCGGAGCGACCTTGACGGGGCCGATCCATCACGGCCGGCTCACGCTGGAGCTGGGCGCTCGACCCGAACTGGGCCACCCGTTCCGCTTGCGCGCCCGCGGAACCCGTCCGGAGGGCAGTTCTCTGGCTCCGTGTGCGTTCAGCGGGAGAGGGAGACGGCGAAGGGCTTGAGGCCGTGTCGGCGCAGGATGTGGGGGACGACCAGGATCATGGCCTCGGTGGCGCGGGCTGTGCCGATGTCGCCGAGGTCTTCGATCCATGCGGGCTGCCAGCCCAGGTCGTTGAGCAGGCCGGTGACGGCGCTTTTCGCGTTCTCGTCGTTGCCTGAGACGTAGACGGTCGGTGGGGTGGCCAGGCTTTCGGGCGCGGTCATGACCATGAACAGCATGGTGTTGAGGGTCTTGACGACTTGTGTGTCGGGGAGGTTTGCCTGGAGTTTCTCGGCGAGGCTGCTGCCGGGGTAGCACAGGTCGCCCGGCAGGCCGTCGGCGGCGTCGCGGGTGGCGTTGGAGACGTCGACGAGGATTTTTCCGGAGAGCTCGGCGCTCAGTTCGGTGAGGCGTTCCAGGGAGCTGTGGCCGGGTGTCGCGTTGATCACGATGTCCGCGGTGCGGGCGGTGGTCCGCTGGTCCGTGAAGGCGATCGGTGGCGCGATCCCGGCGGGACGATCGGTGATGTCTTCGGCGGTCCGGCCGCCGAGGGTGACGTGGTGTCCCGCGGCGGAAAGCTTGTTGGCGAGGTTGGATCCGACGCGGCCGGCGCCCAGGATGCCGATGCTGGTCATGAGTTGATGCTCCTTGCGGGGATCGGGTTGGAAGAGCGAGGCGTGCGGTCAGGCGATCGGGGAGAGGGCATCGAGGGCGGCGGCGTGGATGCCGGGGGCGGAGGCGAGGAAGTCGCGGCTTGCCGTGTTCCAGGCTTCGCCCGCCAGGTCGGTGACGGTTCCTCCGGCCTCGGAGACCAGCAGCGCGCCGGCGACCAGGCCCGAGCGGACGTCGGAGAACTGCCAGAAGGCGTCCATGCGTCCTGCCGCGACGTGGATGAGCTGCATGGTGGCGGGCACGGACACGCGCACGACCAGGCCATTGACGAGCATGGCGGTGACGGAGTCACCGATCTGCCGGAAGGTCCGCTCGTCCTCGCCGGGCTTGGCCTGACCGGTACCGGTGAGGGCGGCGCCCAGATCGGTCTTGGCGGACACGTTCAGGGAACGGCCGTTGAGGTGGGCGCCACCGCCGGCGACGGCGGTGTAGGTGTCGCCGTTCAGCGGGACGTGGACGACGGTGAGGACCGGCTGGTTGTCGCGGACCAGGGTGGCGGTGAGAGACCAGTCGTCCATGCCGTGGACGTGGTTGACATTGCCCTCGGCGGGATCGGCGACCCACCATTCCCCGGCCGGAAGCGCGCCGCCGGCCAGCTCGTCCTCGGCCCACTGCGATCCGGGCCGGGCGCGCAGCAGCGGTTCGCGCAGCACCTTCAGCACGGCATCGTCGTTGGCGTGGATCTCATCGACGATCTCGTCCAGACCCACGCCCCGGGCGTTCGGGGCGTAGCGGTTCCGCAGGGTGAGCCCCGCGGTCTTCACCGCGGCGGTCACCTCGGACAGCAGCTGGGGATCGGCATCGAACGGCATGGCTGTGCTCATGGCGGGCTCCCTGGGATGGATCGATGTGGGGCTGGGGCGGTCTGTCTCGCCCCCGCACTTCGAAGGTAGGCCGCCAGATACTTAACAACAAGTGCATGTTTTTCACTTGTAGAGTTACTCTCATGCAACTGGATTTGAATCTGCTCACGGCTTTGGACGCACTGCTGGAAGAGGGCAGCGTCGCCGGCGCCGCAGACCGCCTCCACGTGACCTCACCGGCGATGAGCCGCTCGCTCGGCCGCATCCGCAGGGCCACCGGAGACCAGATCCTGGTGCGTACCGGCCGCAGCATGGTTCCAACCACCCGCGCGCTGGCCATGCGCGCCCAAGTCCACGGCCTGGTGCAGCAGGCACACCAACTCCTGTCCGCACAAACGGAACTCGATCTGGCGACTCTGGAGCGGGTGTTCACCGTGCGCTGGCACGATGCCCTGACCACCGCCTGCGGCGCCGCACTGATCACCGGCGCCCATCGCCAAGCGCCCCGCGTCCGACTGAGACTGACCGCCGAACCCGGCACGGACGGCCCCGAACTGCGCCGGGGCGAGGTCGACCTCGAATCCAGCTCCAGCGTTCCGACGCTCCCCGACGTCCGCCACCGCCTCGTCGGCAGGGACCGTCTGGTCGTCGCCGTCCGCCCTGGCCACGAGCTCGCCGAGGGCCCGCTGAGTCTCGAGCGCTACGCGGCCGCCGAACACCTCACCGTTTCGCGGCGCGGAAGCCTGCGCGACCCGATCGACGACGCACTGGCCGAGCTCGGCCTCGAACGGCACGTCGCCGCCGCCGGGCCCACGGCCGCCTTCGCACTGCAACTCGCCCTCGGCAGCGACCTGGTGGTCACCGTCCCCGACACGGTGACCCGCACGGCCCGGGACCAGGCCGGTCTCGTCACGCTCACACCGCCACTCCTCCTGCCCGACGTCCCGCTGTACCTCCTCTGGCACCAGCGCTACGACGACGACCGCGCCCACACATGGCTGCGCGACCTGGCCACCGAAACCATCCAGGCCCTGTTCACACCGCCAAACATTTGACGACTACGACGAGTGGCACCAGGTCCGCCCGGGCCGGTACGCAATGACCCCGAACAGCACGAGGGGAGGCGCGGTCAGCACGGTG
The DNA here is from genome assembly GCF_040660235.1 of Streptomyces sp. NPDC049970. NCBI lineage: Bacteria > Bacillati > Actinomycetota > Actinomycetes > Kitasatosporales > Streptomycetaceae > Streptomyces > Streptomyces sp. NPDC049970. The sequence continues at coordinate 66,530 of NZ_JBFALP010000008.1, forward strand.
GACAAGGGCGGAGCCGGCGAATGTGGCGTGCCGTGCGTCGAGGCACGGTGTCCGGCCCCACGTCGGGAACCGCGTGGTCTCGTAGCGGGTGTCGAACCCCGCCCGATCCGGAGACGGAGTGGTTCCCTGTCGACACGCTGGCGTGCTGGGAGCCGGAGAGTCGGTTGTGACCTCGGCCGGGCGGCTCGGGCACTCCTCGCCCGCGATCACCCTCGGTTACTATGCTCACTTCGTGCGGGAGGCCGGCAGCAAGGGGCGGGGCGCCATCGACGGACTTCTCGGGGAGCGGGGAGCGCCGATTCCCGCCCCTACGCCTCGGAGGAGCCGTCCGTGGATTACAAGGCTGTAGAGATTGGTGGCCTGGGAAAATGCTGGAAGAGGTCGTAGCGACCCGGTATGTCACGCCGTTGCGTGAAGGTGGATCGCTCCCCGGGATCGTCGAGGCCGACGACCTGGGCACGTACGTCATGAAGTTCACCGGAGCCGGACAGGGCCGCAAGACCCTGGTCGCGGAGGTCATCTGCGGGGAGCTCGGCAGGAGGCTGGGGCTGCGGGTGCCCGAGCTGGTGAGCATTCAGCTCGATCCCGTCATCGGGCTCGCCGAGCCGGACCAGGAGGTGCAGGAGCTCCTCAAGGCGAGCGGCGGCCTCAACCTCGGGATGGACTACCTGCCCGGCTCGCTGGGGTTCGATCCGCTGGCCTACGGGGTGGACCCGGCCGAGGCCGGGCGGATCGTCTGGTTCGACGCGCTGATCAACAACGTCGACCGGTCGTGGCGCAACCCCAACATGCTGGTCTGGCACGGCGACGTCTGGCTGATCGACCACGGAGCCACCATGATCTGGCACCACAACTGGCCGGGTGTGCAGGCGTCGGCGGCCAAGCCGTACAACGCATCCGACCACGTCCTGGCCCCCTTCGACCCGGACATCGCGTCCGCGGCCGCCGAACTCGCGCCGCTCGTCACCGAGGAACTGCTCACCGAGGTGGCCGCCGAGGTCCCCGACGAGTGGCTGGCCGGGGAGCCCGGGTTCGACACGACGGACCAGCTGCGGCGCGCCTACGTGGAGCCGCTGCTGAGCCGCGCCGCGAGCATCCACGAGCGCATCTCGCTGGGGCAGCCGACCCGGACCCAGCCGTCCCGGGCCCCGGGCTGGCTCACCGGGCACGCGGCCCCCTGGCCGCATCCCGTCAGGAAGGAACGCGACCCGCAGGCTGCCGTGGCGCGCAACGCCGAGGAGGGTGGCCGATGAGCCGCCGCGACGTCTTCGAGTACGCGGTCCTCCGCGTCGTGCCGCGCGTCGAGCGCGGCGAGTGCTTCAACGCCGGGGTGCTGGTGTACTGCCGTGCCAAGTCCTTCGTTGCCGCCCGGACGTTCCTGGACGAGAGCAAGCTCAGGGCGCTGGACCCGCGGGCGGACGTGGCCGGCGTACGCGCCGCGCTCCGGGCGGTCGAGGGGGTCTGCGGCGGCGGCGAGGCGGCGGGCCAGGCGGCCGGCGACGACGCCGGGCGGCGCTTCCGCTGGCTGATCGCGCCACGTTCGACCGTGGTCCAGCCGGGTGTGGTGCACAGCGGTCTGACCACGGACCCCGAAGCGGAGGTCGAGCGGCTGCTCGATCTGCTGGTGCGCTGATCCGGGCACGGGGACGCGGCCGGGAGTGCGGCCGGAAGCGCGGCCGGTCGCGACGCCGTCGGGTGTGACATGCGCCCGTGCCCCTGTCGGCCGTTGACACCGCGTGCCAGGGCTTCTAGCGTCTCGTCTGCTGAAGGTACTAAGCGGTTGCTCAGTTATCGGGAACTTCCTGACGTCCGCTGAGCCGCGATCCAAGGGCGAGGAGAACCAAGCATGTCCACCACCGAGCAGCGCGTCGCCATCGTGACGGGAGCGGCGCGGGGCATCGGCGCCGCCACCGCCGTTCGCCTGGCGGCCGAGGGCCGCGCCGTCGCCGTACTCGACCTCGACGAGGCCGCGTGCAAGGACACGGTCGAGAAGATCACCGCCGCCGGGGGCAAGGCCCTCGCCGTCGGCTGCGATGTGTCGGACAGTGCCCAGGTGGAAGCCGCCGTCGCGCGCGTGGCCGCCGAGCTCGGCGCCCCGACGATCCTCGTGAACAACGCGGGTGTGCTCCGCGACAACCTGCTCTTCAAGATGAGCGAGTCCGACTGGGACCTCGTCATGAACGTCCACCTCAAGGGTGCGTTCCTGATGGCGAAGGCCGTCCAGTCGCACATGGTGGAGGCCAAGTTCGGACGCATCGTCTCGCTGTCCTCCTCCTCGGCCCTGGGCAACCGCGGCCAGGCCAACTACTCCGCGGTCAAGGCCGGTCTCCAGGGCTTCACCAAGACGCTCGCCAAGGAGCTCGGCAAGTTCGGAGTGACCGCGAACGCCGTGGCCCCCGGCTTCATCGTTACCGAGATGACCGCGCAGACCGCAGCCCGGGTCGGCATGGGCTTCGAGGAGTTCCAGGCAGCCGCCGCCACCCAGATCCCCGTCCAGCGCGTGGGGCACCCCGAGGACATCGCCAACGCCATCGCCTTCTTCACTGGCGACGACGCGGGCTTCGTGTCCGGCCAGGTCATGTACGTCGCCGGCGGACCGCTCAACTGACCCCGGAAGGGCAACGGACACCATGACTGTGCAGGACAGTGGCAAGGTCGCGCTCATCACGGGCGCGAGCCGGGGCATCGGCTACGGCATCGCGGAGGCACTTGTCGCCCGGGGTGACCGGGTCGTCATCACGGGGCGGGGCGAGGATGCCCTGAAGGAGGCCGTCGAGAGGCTCGGCGCCGACCGGGCGGTCGCCATCGCGGGCAAGGCGCACGACGAGGCGCACCAGGCCGCGGCCGTCGAGCGCGCGATGGAGGCGTTCGGCCGGGTCGACTTCCTGATCAACAACGCCGGCACGAACCCCGTGTTCGGGCCGATGGCCGAGCTCGACCTCAACGTCGCCCGCAAGGTCTACGAGACCAACGTGATCTCGGCGCTCGGGTTCGCCCAGCAGACCTGGAAGGCGTGGCAGAAGGACAACGGCGGGGCGATCGTCAACATCGCGTCCGTCGCCGGCGTCTCCGCGTCGCCGTTCATCGGCGCCTACGGGATGAGCAAGGCGGCCATGGTCAACCTGACCCTCCAGCTGGCGCACGAGTTCGCGCCGGTCGTGCGGGTCAACGCGATCGCCCCGGCCGTGGTGAAGACCAGGTTCGCGGAGGCGCTGTACGAGGGCCGAGAGGCCGAGGCCGCCGCCGCCTACCCGCTCGGCCGACTCGGTGTGCCGGAGGACATCGGGGGAGCCGCGGCGTTCCTCACGTCCGCGCAGTCCGACTGGGTCACGGGGCAGACACTCGTGGTCGACGGAGGTATCTTCCTGAATGCCGGCGTGGCCTGAGGGACGCCTGCGCCGGTTTGGCCACGATTTACTCAAGTGCCCTGCCGGGCCTGCGGATTGACCCGGCGGGGCGCTGCGGTATGGTCTGCCGACCTTAAGGCTGATCGAGGAGCGTGCGCGTGTACTACCGGGCCGGTCTGCAGGCTGCTGCAGCCCTTGTATCCCTTAGCGTTCTTGCCGGTTGCGGCCTGTTGCCCGACAGCAGTTCGGAGACGGACCAGCAGATATCGGTCGGAACGACGAGCTCGCCCTCGACCCTCGATCCGGCGGCGGCCTACGACGGCTCCTGGGAACTGATGAGGAACGTCTTCCAGACCCTGGTCAGCTTTCCGACCGGCACCACCAGCCCCGAGCCCGACGCGGCGGAGTCCTGCAAGTTCACCGACTCCACGAGCATGGCCTACCGGTGCACACTGCGGTCCGGACTTAAGTTCTCCAACGGCGAGAAGATCGACGCCGAGGCCGTGAAGTACTCCATCGACCGGATCAGGAACATCAAGGTCAAGGGCGGTCCCGCCGGCCTGCTCGGCTCCCTGGACCGGGTGGAGACCAAGGGCGAGGACACGGTCGTCTTCCACCTCGGCAAGGCGGACGCGACCTTCCCCTACGTCCTGGCCACCCCCGCGATGTCCCTTGTCGCACCGGGCGACTACCCGGCGGACAAGATCCGTGACGACGGGAAGGTCACCGGATCCGGGCCGTACGTCCTGGAGTCGTACGAGCCGGGAAACAAGGCAGAGCTGACCAAGAACCCCGCCTACAAGGGCTTCGCGAACCGGAAGAACAACGCGGTCACGATCCGCTACTTCAAGGACTCCACCCTCATGGTGGCAGCGCTGAAGGACAAGGAGATCGACGCGACCTACCGCGGTCTGACCGCGCAGGAGGTCGTCAACCTCGAGGACAACAAGCGGGACAACAACGGCCTCCAGATCGTCGAGACGGTCGGCGCCGACATCCGTTTCCTGGTCTTCAACCCCAAGGACCCGGCCGTCGGGAAGCTCCCCGTCAGACGGGCCATCGCCCAGCTGGTGGACCGCGACGCGCTCGTCGCGAAGGTCTACCAGGGCACCGCGGAGCCGCTGTACTCCATGGTCCCCAAGGGCATCGCCGGCCACGCCACCAGTTTCTTCGACTCCTTCGGTGATCCGGACCCGGCCAAGGCCGAGCGAATCCTCACCGACGCGGGCATCACCGAGCCGGTCGAGCTGACCCTCTGGTTCACCACGGACCGCTACGGCTCCTCCACCGCTCCCGAGTTCGCCGAGCTCAAGCGGCAGCTCGAGGCGTCCGGCCTCTTCCGCGTCACGCTGAAGAGCGCACCCTGGAAGACCTTCCAGGAAGGCTTCAACGAGGGCGACTACCCGGCCTTCGGGCGAGGCTGGTTCCCCGACTTCCCGGACCCCGACAACTTCATCGCCCCCTTCGTGGGCCAGGACAGCGTCACCGGCACCCCGTACCCGGCCAAGGAGATCACCCAGGAACTGCTGCCTTCCTCACGCAGGGAGAGCAACCGCGGTTCCGTCTCCGCGCAGTTCGAACGGGCCCAGGAGATCCTGGTGGAGGACGTCCGGCTGCTCCCGCTGTGGCAGGGCAAACTGTACGTCGCGGCCGGCGAGGACATCGGCGGCGGCGAGCGCGCGCTCGACCCGCAGACGGTGATGCAGATGTGGGAGCTGTACCGCAAGACCAGCTGGTAGGCGGGGCGGCGGCAGGTTCCCCGGGAGCGCTGTCAGTGGCCCCCGGTAGGTTCTGTGGTCAAGAACCGATTGCTTACCGGAGGTTGTGCACGTGACCGACACCGACCTGCTGCCCGAGTCCTGGCGCGGCGTCCTCGGCGAAGAGCTGCAGAAGCCCTACTTCAAGGAGCTCACCGACTTCGTCGAGGAGGAGCGCGCCAGGGGGCCGGTGTATCCCCCGGGTGAGCAGGTCTTCGCCGCTCTGGAGGCCACTCCCTACGACCGGGTCAAGGTGCTCGTCCTCGGCCAGGACCCCTACCACGGCGAGGGCCAGGGACACGGCCTGTGCTTCTCGGTGCTGCCCGGGGTCAAGACACCTCCCTCCCTCCGGAACATCTACAAGGAGATGCACGACGAGCTCGGCCTGCCGGTCCCTGACAACGGCTATCTGATGCCGTGGGCCGAGCAGGGCGTGCTCCTGCTCAACGCGGTGCTGACGGTCCGCGGCGGCGAGGCGAACTCGCACAAGGCCAAGGGCTGGGAGAAGGTCACCGACGCGGTGATCCGCGCGGTGGCGGAGCGGCCCGACCCCGCGGTCTTCGTGCTCTGGGGCAACTACGCGCAGAAGAAGATCCCGCTGATCGACCAGGAGCGCCACATCGTGGTGAAGGGCGCGCACCCCTCGCCCCTCTCGGCCAAGAAGTGGTTCGGCTCCCGCCCCTTCACCCAGATCAACGAGGCCGTCGCCGCCCAGGGCCACGACGCCATCGACTGGCGCATCCCTGACCTGGGCCTTCAGGCGACCCGGCCGGCGGCTCGGACCCGCGCCTGAGAGGTATTGCCGACGGCTGCGGCTAGCGTCGGACCGACCGGAACAGGCCGGACGGTGATCAGGGAGACCTCTGACGTGGAGCAGCGGGACGTGCGGGGCGATGCCGTCATGACCAGGATCGGCCAGGCGATCATGCTGCTCCACGCGGGGGACAGGGAGGAGGCACGCAACCGCTTCGGCACCATCTGGTCGGAGATCGGGGAGTACGGCGACGACCTCCACCGCTGCACCCTCGCCCACTACATGGCGGACACGCAGGACGACCCGGGGGACGAGCTCGCCTGGGACCTGAGGGCGTTGACGGCCGCTGAGGGGCTGGCCGAGCGGCCGGCCGGGGACCACCGGCACGACGGTCGTGACAGATGCGACTGCCACGACGGGTGCGACGAATGCCGCCGGGGGGACGCCTGCGGCGCACACGGCGCCTCCTCGGAACGCCCGGACGCGTCAGCCGTGCGCACCTTCCTCCCGTCGCTCCACCTCAACCTGGCGGCGGACTACCTGAAGCTCCAGCGCTTCGAGGCGGCCCGGCTCCACCTTGACCGGGCGTGGGACGCCGTCGGAGTGCTGGAGGACGACGGCTACGGCGACAGGGTGCGCACCGCTATCGGGCGGATGGAACAGCGGATGCGGGGGAGCGCGGCGGGGCCGTGACAGGCGGCCGGTCCCGGGCGTGCCCCGCGGCGCACCGGACGTCGCCGCGCCACACGTATGCTGCCCGGACCAGGGACGGTCGGAGGACGTGACCGTGAAACACCCTGGTCGAGGCGACAGGGAGAACTTCGTGAAGGTCGGCTGCATCGGGCTCGGAGACATCGCGCAGAAGGCGTATCTGCCGGTACTGACGACTCTGCCGGGCGTCGAACCGCATCTGCAGACCCGCACCCCCGCCACGCTGAAAACCGTCGCGGACGCCCACCGGATTCCCGTGGACCAGTGCCACCAGGACCTCGGCGCGCTCCTGGCCCAGGGGTTGGACGCCGCCTTCGTGCACGCGCCGACCGCGGCCCACGCCGAGATCGTCGAGCGGCTCCTCGAAGCGGGCGTCCCCACGTACGTCGACAAGCCGCTCGCCTACGAACTCGCCGACTCCGAAAGGCTGGTCGCCCTCGCCGAGGAGCGTGGTGTCACGCTCACCGTCGGGTTCAACCGCAGGCTCGCCCCGTCGTACGCGCAGTGCGCCGACCACCCGCGCGAGCTGATCCTCCTGCAGAAGAACCGGGTGGGGCTGCCCGAGGACCCGCGGACCATGGTGCTCGACGACTTCATCCACGTCGTCGACACCCTGCGCTTCCTGGTTCCCGGCCCGGTGTCGAACGTCGTCGTGCGGGCCCGGATCGTCGAGGGCCTCATGCACCACGTCGTACTCCAGCTCTCCGGCGACGGATTCACCGCCATCGGCATGATGAACCGGCTCAACGGATCGACGGAGGAGATCCTCGAGGTCTCCGGCCAGGACACCAAGCGCCAGGTCCTCAACCTCTCCGACGTCGTCGACCACAAGGGCCAGCCGACCCTGCGGCGACGTGGCGACTGGGTACCGGTCGCCCGCCAGCGCGGCATCGAGCAGAGCGTCGTGTCCTTCCTGGACTCGGTGCGGTCGGGCGAGGTGCTCAGCGCCCGGGACGCTCTGGAGACCCACCGGCTGTGTGAGCGGGTGCTTCTGGACGCTTCGGAGCAGGCGTCCTGAGCGCTCTGAGCCCCAGTACGCCGAGGAAGGCGGCCAGCACCGCCAGTGCGCCGTACACCGGCCAGGCGCCCAGCCGGACGTAGAGCGTGGTGCCACGGGCCAGCGGTACGTCGAACACGGCCGCCTCGCTCGCGTCCGTGCCGAGAGGTGCGCCCACCCGTTCACCCCGGGCGCCGTACACCGCGCTCACACCCGTCAGCGTGGCGTGCACCATCGGGCGGCCGGTCTCGGCGGCCCGCAGTGCCCCGAGCGAGGCGTGCTGCTCGGGTGCCCAGCTGTGCTGGAACGTCGAGGTGGACGACTGGGCGACGAGCAACCCGGCGCCGTCCTTGACCAGCCGCCTGCTCATGTCAGGGAAGGCTGACTCGAAGCACACCAGAGGGCCCACCCGCAGGCCGTCCGGCAGGTCCATCACGACGGGGTGGCTCCCACGCAGCCGGTCCTCGCCCGCGGCCTTGCCCACCGAGGTCGCCCAGCCGAGCAGCGCGCGGGCCGGGACGTACTCGCCGAACGGCACCAGGCGCATCTTGTCGTAGCGGTCCCCGGTCGGGCCGTCAGGACCCACCAGCACGGCCGACTTGAAGATCCCGGCGCGATCGGGGCCATCCGTGCGCCTGGCGTCCATGTTGACCAGCACGTCCGCCCCGACCAGGCGTGAAAGCGCCGCGACCCGGTCGGCGGTCTCCGGGTGCCGGGACAGATCCACGGCCACGCTGCTCTCGCCCCACACCACCAGGTCCACGTCCCGCCCCGCGAGTCCGCGGGTCAGCGCCTCGCTGCGCGCGAACCGGTGCTGGATGCTGCCCGGGCCGTCGACGATGCCGGGCTGCACGACGGCGACCCTGACCGTGCCCGTCTCCTCGGGTCTCGGCGCCCACACGGCGGTCGCGCCCACGCCCAGCGCGCCCACCACCAGGCACACAGCCGAAGCGCGCCGGGCCGACGGTACAGCGATCAGCAGCGCGAGAGCGGTGTTCACCGCCACCACACCGAGGCTGACCAGCCACACACCTCCGACCGAGGCGGTACGGAGGGCGAGCGGGACGTTCCACTGGCTGGCACCGAGCAGCCCCCAGGGCCCGCCGAGCCCCTCCCAGGAGCGGACCAGCTCGATCATCAGCCACCCGGAGGGCACCACGGCGACGGCGGCCACCGACCGCCGGACCGAAGGTGCTCCGCCGAGCAGCCGAGCCACCAGCAGACCCCAGGGAGCCCACAGCAGCCCGAGCAGGGCCGCGAGCACCACGATGAACACATGGAGGCTCGGCATCAGCCAGTGGTGGACGGCGATCATGAAACCCGTGCCGCCGAGCCAGCCGTCGACCGCCGCGCGACGCCCCGTGCCCGCCGACCGGATCAGCAGCATCCAGGGCACGAGTGCGACATACGCGAACCACCAGAGCGACGGGGCGGGGAAGGCCAGGGCGGGCAGAGCCCCCGCGCACAGGGCGGCTGCGCCGCGCCCGGTGCGGGAACGCAGCAGCCGCTGGTACGGCCGGGCACCCCCGTCGGCCGGTCCGTCCGGTAGCCGCACGCCCCTCTTCGGCATACCTCGTCCTCCTCGCCCGTCATCCGCCTGATCCCAGTGTGGTGCAGAAGATCAGCAGCGCACAGGGGGCGTGCCGTCGGCCGCAGGCACTGTCAGCCGGTGGGGGCTGCCCCCGGGCCGCTCGTCTCGGAGCCGCCGGGTCCGGGCCCGTACCGCCACTTCTCGTGCATCGTGACGGTGCGGATCCGCCATCCCGGTTCCGTACGCCGCAGTTCGAAGACGTACCGGCCGCCGGAGACCAGGGCCGGCGGCTGTCCCCGGGCCGCCGTTCCCCCGCTCCCCGCCTCCCCGGCCTCCGCGTCCGTGCCGGACGTACCGGATGCGCCGGACGTACCGGCCGGGCTGAGGTAGTCGGCCCGCACCCGCGCCTGGTCGCCGGGGTAGCCGCCGAGGTCCTGGAGGTCCAGGCGGCGGTTGACGATCAGGTGCTGGCGGACGGGGAGGAGACGCAGGCTGTCCTCCAACCACCGCACGGTCTCCGCCACCGGCCCCTCCGTGCCGCCCGCGCTCCGGTAGTCGGCGCGCCCGTCCGGGGTGAACAGGGCGCCGTAGTCCTCCCAGGCGCCGTCGTCCACCGCCACGGCGTAGTCGGTGATCACTGCATCGATGGAGAGCCGGTCCATCACCGTCGCGAGAGCCACGCGCTGTGTCATCGCCCAATCCTGCGCCCGCGCGGGCGGCGCGCCAAGGGCCGTGCGGGGTTACCGAGCCGGGCGGCCCGCTGCCGGTGCCCCTGGAGCGCTGCCGTCCAGCTCTGCCGGAAGCGTCCTGCCGAGGCGGGCGAGCGGGGACAGGGCCATCACCGCCGGGGACAGCATCATGCCCGCGGCCGACACGAGGAGACCCGTGCGCAGCCCCCACTCCTCCGCGAGGAATCCGCCGAGCAGGGAGCCGAGAGGCGTGAGCCCCATGCCGACGAAGGTGATCGTCGCGGCGGCGCGGCCCTGCATCCCGTCCGGGGTGGCCGTCTGGCGTACCGCCATGGCCGCCACGCTCACCAGTTGGCCTCCGGCGCCGAACACGAAGTTGATGGCGACGAGCGCGGGAACCGTCACCGAGGGAGAGCCGTGCAGCGCGGGTGCGAGCAGGAACACGCCGTCGCCGAGCACCGCCGCCGACACGAGTACCGTGCCGTAGCCGAATCTGTTCGGCAGCCCGGCTGCCAGCACGGAGCCCAGGAGCGCGCCCGGTCCCGTCGCCGCGAGTGTCAGTCCGACGGCGGTGCCCGACAGATGCAGTTCGCGTGGCAGGAAGAGCAGGTACACGGTCATCACGGCGGCGAAGGCGAACTGGAAGACGGCCGAAGCCAGGCACACGGTCCGCAGCGAGGCGTCGCCGGCGACGAAACGCAGGCCATCGAGGATCTGCCGCCACACGGAGGGCGGACGCTCCGTGCGCTCCGGGATCGATTCGCAACGGCGGATCCCCCGGATCGACACGAACGACAGCACGAAGAACAGCGCACCGGCGGCAACGGCGATCGGTGCAGACAGCAGGGACACCAGCGCACCGCCCAGCGCGGGGCCGCCGATCTGGGCCGCCGACCTGCTGCCCTCGAGGGCGCTGTTGCCACGCACCAGTTCGTCCCGTCGCACCAGCCGTACCACGGAGGCCTGGTAGGCGACGTCGAAGAACACGGACAGCGCCCCGATGGCGAAGGCGACGGCGAACAGCGCGGGCATGTCGAGCCCGCCGAGGACACCGACCAAGGCCGCGGCCCCCAGGACAAGGGCCCGGCACACGTCCACCAGCACCATCACCCTGCGAGTGCGCCATCTGTCCACCCAGGCGCCGACGAAGAGCGAGAGCAGGAGAACCGGCGCCTGACCCACGGCACGCAGGGCGCCGAGCGGGCCCGCACCCACGTCGAGTGTCAGAACGGCGATGAGCGGCAGCACCACAAGACCCGCGTGCTCGCCGAGCTGGGATGCCGTCTGCCCCAGCCACAGTCTGCGGAAGTCGGCGTTCCGCCACAGGCTCGACGGGACGGATCGATCGGATGCAGATGCGGCGGACGGCATGGAGACCCCTCGGGTTGCCGACAACGAGGCCCGCCACCGCGCACACCGGAGGTGCGCCCGGCGGTCCGGGCAGAAGGAGGCTCGCTGTGCCGCAACATCAGGGGCAGCACGCGATGACGGGCCTGTCAGGGCCTACGACGTCAACGCGCGCCCGGACGACCGGGCATGACCTCAACTCCTCCTGGGCCACCGGACCCTCTGTGCCGGCGCTTCCTCAACCACCACGGCGTCGCCGGGCCCGGAGACCAGACCTTCGATCCACCGCCGGACGGTGGGCCGGACCGCTGCGGCCATTCCGCGGTTCAGGCCGCCTCCGCAGCGCCGTGCTGCACCGCGGAACCCCACTCGACCAGCAGCCGTTCGTAATCCTGGCGGGCGTCCAGGGACTGCAGACCACTGTCCACGAGCGCGCGGATCTCCGCGTTCAGCTCGGCGAGCGACCGGGCAGGTGTCGGCTCGGAGTGTGGTGTGGGCATGGGCCGATTCTACGGCCGCGGGCCGGCGATCCGACCGGCCCGTCCGGGATGCCCGCACGATTCGTGGTCGCTCGGCCGGCCCTCTCGTGAGGAACGAACGGGATGAATCCGCTCGTTCGAACCTGCCTCAGCCCGCCGACTCGCCGGCATGCGGGCTCAACACACCCGCGCTGACCAGGATGAACAGCACGATGCCCAGGATCACGCGGTAGATCACGAAGGGCATGAAGCTCTTCGTCGTGATGAACTTCATGAACCATGCGATGACCGCGTACCCGACCACGAACGCGATGATCGTCGCGAAGATGGTGGGCCCCCAGGAGACGTGCCCCTCGCCCGCGTCCTTCAGCTCGAAGACGCCCGAGGCCAGCACCGCCGGGATCGCCAGCAGGAAGGAGTAGCGGGCCGCCGCCTCGCGGGTGTAGCCCATGAGCAGGCCACCGCTGATCGTCGCGCCCGAGCGCGAGACGCCCGGAATCAGGGCCATCGCCTGGCAGAAGCCGAAGATCAGACCGTCCCTGACCCCCAGTTCCTTCAGCGACTTCCGCTCCTTGATCGCCCGGTGCTTGCCGCCGGTCTCGTCCCGGGCCGCCAGCCGGTCCGCGATGCCGAGGACCACACCCATGACGATCAGGGTCGTCGCGATCAGGCGCAGGTCGCGGAACGGGCCCTCGATCTGGTCCTTGAAGGTGACTCCGAGCACGCCGATCGGAATCGACCCGATGATGACCAACCAGCCCATCTGGGCGTCGTGGTCCCTGCGCATGGCGGAATTGGTCAGCGACCGGAACCAGGCCGAGACGATGCGTGCGATGTCCTTGCGGAAGTAGATGAGGACTGCGGCCTCGGTACCGATCTGGGTGATCGCGGTGAACGCCGCTCCCGGGTCGTGCCAGCCCGCGAACGCCGCGGTCAGCCGCAGATGCGCGCTGGAGGAGATCGGCAGGAACTCGGTCAGTCCCTGAACGAGGCCCAGGACGAATGATTCGAACCAGCTCATGGGGCTTTGGCCATCCCGGAGATGCTCATGCAACGGCCGACGGACGCGAAGCCCGTCGGCGGTGTGCGGATACGGTCAGAAAAGGGGGCGGGACGTCACGGTCCCGGACATCCTCTGTCGGTTGCGCGCAGCGTATCGCCTGCGAGTGAACAGACACTCCGCTGCCCCCGGCTTCGCCGCGTCGGACAGCCGTCAGGACGGGCCGGCGGCCACGGTGAGCCGGTGGCGCCTGCGCCAGGCGACCAACGCCGCCCCCGCGCCGGACATCACGATGAAGCCCATCGCCGCCAGGAAAGCCGGAGAGGTCGGGGAGGAGGCCGAGCTGCCCGCTATCACGTAGGCGGCCGTGTTGGGGATGGAACCGAGTCCGGTCGCGAGGAGGAACGGCGGGTAGCCCATCCGGGAGGTCGCCGCACAGTAGTTGGCCGCCGCGAAGGGAACCCCGGGGAAGAGACGCAGCGCCAGCATCGACCTGAAGCCGTGCCGGCTCAACAGCCCGTCCGCCGCCTTCAGGTACTTTCCGCGCAGCAGCGTACGGAGCGCGTCCTGCCCCAGCACCCTGCCCAGCAGGAAGGAGACGCCGGCCCCCAGGACGGTACCGGCCAGCGCCGCCGCCAGGCCCGCCTGGGCGCCGAAGAGCGCTCCGGCGGCGAGATTGAGCAGTGGGCGTGGCACGAACGCCACGGTGCACACGCCGTACGCCAGGCCGAACAGCATCGCCGCTGCGGAACCCGTGAGTTGGGGTGGCCAACCGGAGGCCAGCAGCCGCTGCGGTTCGAACAGCAGCATCGTGGTGGCGGCACCCAACAGCACTGCCACGAGCAGGGAGAACCGGGACCAGGGGGAGAGCAGCGCCCTCGTACAGCGCACTGCGAGGCCACCGGACGGCCGTGTTGCGGAGACGGGGTCGAACATCTGGGGAGCGTAACCGAAACAGATGTGTGATCGCCGTTGTGTGCGGGCGGAGGGAGGGAAGTCACTCATCACGCACCTACCCCTTGCGCACCGCCGGGCGGCATGGGCGGTCGCTCCGGTCGGCTGATGACCATGTTCTGTCGGGAGTAAGGGTGCGAGAGCCGCGCCCCCCTTTCGATTGCGGGGCCCTCGCGCCGAACGGCAACTGCCGCCTCAGGTAGTTCGCTCAGCAGCCAGGCCGATGAATCCCGCCCAAGTTCCGGGCAGCACGGAGACGATCGGTTGGGAAAGGTCCTTGGAATCCCTGATGTGCACGGCCCCTCCACTGGCCGCGACCTCCACGCACTGCCCCCCTTCACCGCTGCTGTAGCTGCTCTTGGACCAAGCCGATTCCGGCACGGTCAGCTCCGCGTGCTGAATGGTCATTTCTCCCCCAGAAGCCTCTCGATGAAGGTCAGCGACTCACACGGGGTCAGCGCCTGCGCCCGGAGGATGCTGTACTGCCCCGCGATCTCTCTGACCGTCGCCCGTTCGGTGTACAGACGGCTGTCCCTCTGTACTTCAACGTATGCGATCCGCTGCCCGGTGCGTGTCTCGATCAAGGTAAACGGGCCCGCCAGCCCGCAGTGCTCCTCGCGGTCGGTGGGCATGACTTGGATCTCGACGTTCCGCCTCCGGCCGTGCAGCAACAGCTGTTCGAGCTGCCCACGCCGAACCGCCCGGCCACCGATGGGGCGCCGCACCGTCGACTCCTCGATGACGAAGCTGAGTGTGGGTAGGTTCATCCGGGCGAAGACCTCCTGTCGGGTCATCCGTGTCGCTACACGTTGATCGACCGTTGCCTCACTCAACAGGGGGCGCCGCATCGCGAAGACGGCTCGTGCGTACGCCTCTGTCTGCAAAAGCCCGTTGATCACATGCGTGTCGTACACATGCAGCTCGACGGCCTCCGCCTCCAGCTTCGCCGCGTCCCGGAAGAACGCCGGGTACTGGGCCCTGGCCACGTCCTCCTTGAGCTCCCTCAGCACCCCTCGGGCGCCCAGGACCTCGTCCGCCTGATCGATGAACTTCGGCGGCGGGATGCGCCGTCCCAGTTCGTAGGACGCGATCGTCGATGCCGCGTATCCCAGCCGGGCCCCGAGCTCGGCCCGTTCCATTCCGGCTGTCGTACGCACACGCTTCAGCAGCCGGCCGAAGGCCGCGACCATCCCCGTGCCCGGCTCGTCCTCCGGCCGTGCCCCGGCCGCCTCGTCCGTACCCATGTCCGCGTTCATCGTCACGCCCCGCCCCGTAGGTCCCGTACCACTGGTCACCGCCGTCCGGATCAACGCGGCGGCCGGCTGCCCCGTCACGTAGCCCCCGTGTACAGGTGCGACACCTGCGCGTACAAACGGTGGGGTGTCGCTGTCCGAGGCCCGCTCGACCACGGAGCTCAGGGCGCTCGCAGCAGGTCTCGGAGGCCGCTGACCAGCGCTTGGACATCGCGTGCGGCGGGCACCTCGGCAGGGGCTGCCTGCGTCGAGCCCGGTGCCGCTGTTCGGCAGGCGCGGCAGAGGCCGTCGGGAAGGGCCTCGGACGGTCCGGGAGCCCCGCATCCGGTGCATTCCATCAGCACGCGGCGTACCGGAGCGGCTGAGGCTGCCGGTGCCCGTGTGGCAGGCAGGCGCGGTGGGATCTTGTCGGTGAGGCGACGGCGTACGAGGCCGACTGGCGAGCCGACCTCGGCGGGCAGGCCGGACACCAGGGCACGGGTCAGGTAGTCGGTGTTCACCCCCCGGTCCAGCCACGCGGCGGCCGGCCCCTCCAGCGCGGTGCAGTCGGCGGCGGACAGGGCCAGGCGGGGTTCGATGCGGCCGAGTCGGGCGAGTGCCAGGTACGCGGGCGACGGATCGGGCTCGGCCGGCTCGGAGTTCCGCTGCCGGGGCACCGCAGGCACGGTGGCCGGCCGGGGCGGTGCGGCCGGTGTCGGGATATCCGCTTCGGCCGGATCTGCGACGGCCGCCGCAGATCCGAGGGACGGCGAGGTCGTATCGGCTGCCTGGGTGGCCCGGTGGTCCTCGGCCATGGTGAAGGCGTCCCACCATTCGCCGTCGCGGGCGGTGCGGGACCAGAAGGTCCGGGTGACCCAGCGGCTCCGGCCACCGTCGACGACCTGGCACCGTACGCGCCGGAGATGACCCGCCACGCCCAAGGCCCTCAACGCGGTGCCGACGGCCATCTGCCCGTACAGAGGCAGGGCCCTGGCCAGTGACTTGACGTCCATGGCGCCACCCTCGGGCAGCCGGTCGACGTATCCGGCGATGTACCGCTCCCGCTCCGGCAGGAGCCTGAAGTCGTCGGCGCGGGGCGGGTGTTGGTGAGGAGTTGAGCGCTTTCCGTAGCCGTGCACGGCCTTGGCGTACGGGCGCGATGCTGCGGGCGCGCGCAGGGCGGAGCTAAGGTTCTCGGTAGCCACGAGATCGCCTACTTCGATCTTGGGGTGAGACCCCGGCCCGGTGTTGATCGCACCGTGTCGGGGTCGTTTCGTTGTGGGCACGGTAAGCAGCCGCGACGCTGCGCCGCAAGCTGGTCACCATTAGTCATACTTGCTGGCCGTGACGGGTCGGGAAGGGTGGGCAGGTTTCCTCAACCACCCTTACCTCCCTACCGGATACCCATACGGCTCGAATCCCGGAGCCCGCGTCTCGACGCCCGAATCCCGAAGCTCAAGGATCGAGCCGATCCCTCCTCTCATACCCTCGAACGAGTGAGTCGCCGCGTTCCGGCCCTCGAAGCCCGGGTGCCGGGCCCCGAGCTTCCAGGAGTCGCGCCGGGTGGCGGCTGGCGGCCCCGCCCCCCCCCACGCGGTGGCCTCGCCTCGTCCGAAAAGCATTCGACGGTGCCGCTCCGCTGAGCCATGATCAGGGCATGTTCCGGTACGCCTTCCTCGCAGCTCGGTCCGCAGTCGCGGCCGCGCCGAAGGCTGCCGTGAGCCTCGCGGCCACACGCGCATCCGCGGTCGCAGCAGCAACCGTCGCAGCGTTCACCGCTGCCGATGCGCCCTTCGGCGGCGCCCGAAGCTGACCCTCCCCCGACAGTCCGGCGGACCCCGCAAGGGGAGGGTCGGCGGGGCCCTGGGGTCTTCTCCTCTCAGCTTCGAACACCAAGGAACGAGCCATGCCCAAGACGGCTTACGTGCGCACCAAGCCGCATCTCAACATCGGCACCATGGGCCACGTCGACCACGGCAAGACCACACTGACCGCCGCCATCACCAAGGTGCTGAGCGACCGGGGGACCGGCACCTTCGTGCCGTTCGACCGGATCGACCGGGCCCCGGAGGAGGCGCAGCGCGGCATCACCATCAACATCTCGCACGTCGAGTACGAGACCGACACCCGTCACTACGCGCACGTCGACATGCCCGGCCATGCGGACTACGTCAAGAACATGGTCACCGGCGCGGCGCAGCTCGACGGGGCGATCCTCGTCGTATCCGCGCTCGACGGCATCATGCCGCAGACCGCCGAGCACGTCCTGCTGGCCCGTCAGGTCGGCGTCGACCACATCGTCGTGGCGCTGAACAAGGCCGACGCCGTCACCGACGACGAGGACTCGGTGCTCGCCGACCTGGTGGAGCTGGAGGTGCGTGAGCTGCTCACCGCGCACGGCTACGGCGGGGACACCCTGCCGGTCGTACGGGTGTCCGGGCTCAAGGCCCTTGAGGGCGACCCGCGTTGGACCGCGTCCATCGAGGGGCTGCTCGACGCCGTCGACACGTACGTACCGATGCCGGTGCGCTACACCGACGCGCCGTTCCTGCTCTCCGTGGAGAACGTGCTCACCATCACGGGCCGTGGCACCGTCGTCACCGGGGCTGTGGAGCGGGGCACGGTGCGCGTCGGGGACCGGGTGTCGGTGCTCGGCGCGGACGTCGAGACCGTCGTGACCGGCCTGGAGACCTTCGGGAAGCCGATGGAGTCCGCGGAGGCCGGTGACAACGTCGCGCTGCTGCTGCGCGGGGTCGAGCGTGACCGGGTGCGCCGTGGGCATGTGGTGGCCGCGCCCGGCAGCACCACCCCGAGCAGGCGGTTCACCGCGCAGGTCTACGTCCTGTCCGCCAGGGAAGGGGGCCGCACGACACCGGTCACCACGGGATACCGGCCCCAGTTCTACATCCGCACGGCCGACGTGGTCGGGGACGTCGACCTGGGTGAGGCGGCGGTCGCGCGGCCCGGCGACACGGTCATGATGACGGTCGAGCTCGGCCGTGACGTCCCGCTGGAGTCCGGCCTCGGCTTCGCGATCCGCGAAGGCGGCCGGACGGTGGGCGCCGGTACGGTCACCGGGCTGCTCTGAGCCTGCCCGCCTGCCCGCCTCCCCGGCCCCGGGGAGGCGGGCAGCACCCTGTGCGTCAGACTGGGCGGATGGCAGACACAGCTCTCGTACTCGGTGCCGGAGGCGTCACCGGCACAGCCTGGGAAACCGGCATCCTGCACGGACTCGCCAAGGCGGGCGTAGACCTGTCCACGGCCGATCTGATCGTCGGGAGTTCGTCGGGCGCCGTCGTCGGGGCGCAGCTCGCGTCAGGCCTCGTCGGCATCGGCGAGCTCTACGAACGGCAGCTCGCAGACCCGGAGGACAGGAAGGCGACGGCGGGCAGGCTCGGCCCCGTCACCCTCCTGCGCTACGCCCGCGCCGTGCTCACCTCCCGTACTCCGGACGAGTACGGCCGCAGACTGGGCGCGCTGGCCCGGGACCGCCGTCCGGGAGCGACCGCCGCCGAGTGCCACCGGGCGACCGCGGACCGGCTGCCGTCGTCCGACTGGCCCGAGCGGCACCTGCTGGTCACGGCCGTGGACGCGTTCACCGGCGCCCTGCACACCTTCGACGGGACGGGCACGGTCTCCCTCACCGACGCGGTCACCGCCAGTTGCGCGGTTCCCCTGGTCCGGCCGGCGGTGAGCGCCGGGGGCGGCAGCTGGATCGACGGCGGGGTGTACTCCCCGGCCAACGCGCAGCTCGCCGCCGGTTACGGGCGGGTCGTGGTCATCGCCCCCACCGCCAGCGGCACCAAGGTGATCGCCTCGCCCCGCGCGCAGGCCGCCGAACTGGAGGCCGCGGGCGCCCGGGTGGAGGTCATCACCCCGGACGCCGGCACCCGGAAGGTGATCGGGCGCAACTCCCTCGACCCCGCCCGGCGGGCCGCGGCGGCCAGGGCCGGCCTGGCCCAGTCCGTCGCGCACACCGAAGCGGTCGCCGCGCTCTGGAACGGCTGATCCGTCCGGGAGCGGGCCCGGCGCCCCTCACAATGGGGGAGTGAACGAGCCGATACCCGTCATCCGGGACACCGACCGCGGCACCGCCAGGCTGCTGCCCGACGTCGACCGGGACCGGGCCTGGCTGCTCACGGTGGACGACGCCCCGCAGTCCTACGTCGACCTCGACGACCCGGAGCACCTCGAGTTCGAATACGTACGCCGGCTCGGCCACGTCGTGGACCGGGCAGCGACTCCGGGGGCGCCGCTGGACACCGTGCATCTCGGCGGGGGCGCGCTGACGCTGCCGCGCTATGTCGCCGCGACCCGTCCCGGCTCGCGGCAGGACGTGGCCGAGGCGGACGGCGGGCTCGTCGAGCTGGTCGCCGAGCATCTGCCGTTGCCACGGGGAGCCGGGATCACGGTGCACGCCGCGGACGCCCGCGCCTGGCTCGAACAGGCACCGCAGGACTCCGCCGACCTCCTGATCGCGGATGTCTTCGGCGGCGCCCGCGTGCCCGCCCACCTCACGTCGGTCCAGTACGCGCGGTCCGCCGCACGGCTCCTGAGGGCGGACGGCGTCTACGCGGCCAATCTGGCCGACAGCGCGCCCTTCACCTTCCTCCGTCCCCAACTGGCCAACTTCGCGGAGGTGTTCGACGAGCTCGCGCTCATCGCGGAACCGGCCGTGCTGCGCGGGCGGCGCTTCGGCAACACGGTGCTCGTCGCCTCCCGCGCGCCGCTCGACATCGCCCGGTTGACCAGGCTGTGCGCGGCCGACGTCTTCCCCGCGCGGGTCCAGCACGGTGCCGCGCTCGACCGGCTCATCGGCGGCGCGGAGCCGGTGGACGACAGTGACGCCGTCGCCTCACCCGAGCCCCCCGACGGTGCTTTCGGTATCGGCTGACTTCCGGGGCCCGACCGGTACGCCCGGCTCCTCCGCGGGGCCGCGGCGTGTCAGATTCCGTACGTCGGGCACGAGCAGCACGCCCGCGGTCACCAGCACGATCAGCGCGGCGCAGCCCCACAGCGCCTCGCTGCGGCCCACGAGCGACTCCACCGGGCCGGCCGCCGCCGTGGCCAGGGGCACCATCGCGACCGAACCGAACCAGTCGTACGCCGAGACCCTGGACAGCTTCTCCTCCGGGATCTCCTGGTGCAGGGCGGTCATCCAGGAGACGCCGAACACCTCGATGGCGACTCCGGTCACGAACATCACGCCGCAGAGGCCGGCCACCGGCAGCGGTACCGCCAGCCCCGCGGACGGCAGCGCGAGCGGGAACACGCAGAGCGTTCCGGCCAGCAGCAGCCGCCGTGGTTTCCAGCGCATCATCAGCAGTGCCCCGCCCAGCGTGCCGACCCCGAACGCGGCGAGCGCGAATCCCCAGGGACGCGCCCCGCCGAGCTGGTCCCTGGCCACCAGTGGCCCGTAGACCGCCTCGGCCGCCCCGACCACGGCGACGACCACGCTGAACTGCAGGACGATCGCCCAGAGCCAGGGACGTCCCGCCACCTCGCGCCAGCCGTCGCGCAGATCGGCGAGCAGCCCGCCGCCCGACTCGCGCGCGGGGATGTGGCTCACGTCGAGGAACGCCCGGAGGGCACCGGCCACCGCGAACGCCGCCGCGTCGACCGCGAGCACCCACCCCGGGTCCATGGCCGCGATCAGGGCGCCGCCGAGAGCCGCTCCGCCGATGGCCGCGCCGTGCATCGACATCCGGAAGAGCGCGAAGGCCCGGGCCGCCCGCTCCCCGTCGACGCTGGACATCAGCATGCCCTCGGCCGCCGGAGCGAAGAACGCCTGTCCCGTTCCGCAGAGCGCCGTCAACAGCATCATGTGCCAGAGCTCGGCGGAACCGGTCAGTACCAGCCAGGCGAAGACGGCCTGCGAGACGCAGTTGAGCGTGTTGGCCGCCACCATCACCCGGTGGCGCGGGACACGGTCCGCGACCGCGCCGCCGATGAGCAGGAAGAGCACCAGCGGCGCCGTACGAGCGGCGGCCACGAGACCGACGTCGCCGGCGTCGCCGCCCGCCTCCAGAACCGCGAACGCCGCCGCGATCAGCGCGCCGTGGGTCCCCAGGCTCGTGATGATCGCGGCGGCGGTCAGCAGACCGAAGTTCCGCTCTTTCCGCAGGGTGCGGAGCGCGGCCGAGGAGGAAGAGGCGGGGGAAGTCACCAGGGGACTATCCCCGCCGCACCCCCCTGCCGCCAAATGGTCATCCCCGGGGCCTCGGGCGCCGGTGGCTCAGGACGGGCTCTCGGTGCTCTCCCCGGCCTCCGTGAGCCGCACGGTGCTGAGGATCTTCTGGATGGTGGTGTCGGGGAGTTCGTCGTCGACACCGGCGTTGGCGTAGAGGATCCAGGACGAGTACTCGTCCTTCGCGTTCTTGAAGGTGAACGCGATCGACTTGCCGTCGGTGTCGCACTTGTCCTTGTTCGCCAGCCCTGTCGCGGTGGCGGTGACGACGCTGCCCGAGAGGCCGGACTTGGTCGTGTACGGCTTGGCCGTGCCGATCTTGACCTTGTTCTTCGGGTCCTCCTGGCCGTAGGCGGCGTAGACCATGTGCGCGGCCTCGTTCTCGGCCGCCTGGTCCGTGCTCGTGGCGCCCTGCCCACCCTTGGTGCCGACGCCGGCCAGGCCGGTGTCCTCGTCGGTGCCGTCCTTGTCGGAGTCGTCGACGCACCACTTGCTCTTGTAGAACGCGGGAGCGCTGAAACCGGCGGCAGGCGGGCCGGTGGGGTCCTTCACGTCCTCGAAGCCCGAGAACACGCCGGCGCCCGCGACCTCCCAGTCGCCGGGCACGTCGAACCGCGTGCCCCACTTGGGGTTGGTCACGACCTTCCAGCCCGGGACGGTGGGCGCGGCCTCCTCGCCGCCGCGCGGGTTCGCCGCGGGGGAGGAGGCGGTGGCGGACGGCTTCGGGGACGAGGACGACTTTCCGCCGGCCTCGGTCGAGCCGCCCTCGTCGTCCTTCTTGTTCATGACGACGACGCCCGTGACGACCGCCGCGACGACGACCGCGGTGGCGGCGACGACGGCGACGATCGTCGTCTTCCTCTTGTCGTCCGGCTGCGGGCCACCGGGCTGCCCCGGCACGGCGTACTGCGGCGCGGTGGGCTGCTGGTACGGGTTGCCCTGCGGGTAACCCGGCTGGCCCTGCTGCTGATATCCCGGCTGCTGATAGGGATTCGGCTGTTGGTACCCCGGCTGCTGGTACGGGTTCTGGTTCTTGTCCTGCGGGTTCTGCTCGCCCCCGGGCGGCTGCTGTCCTGGCCACATGGCCAGTAACCATAGAGGGCGGGTGGACCCACTGCTACGGGCGCCCCTGTGAGGGGATGGTCAAAGCCTGCTACCGGCTAGTAACATCGCGCTCCATGAGCACTGAAGAGATGACAGTCGGAGACATGCTGTCCGCGAGCGTCCCGATGGTCCGGACCCTTGGCATCACGTACCTGGAGACGACCGCGGAGCGCGCCGTGCTCTCGCTCCCTGACCAGGCCGAATACCACAACCACCTCGGCGGCCCGCACGCCGGAGCGATGTTCACCCTCGCCGAGTCGGCGAGCGGCGCGATCGTCGTCGCCGCCTTCGGCGACCAGATGGCACGGGCGGTCCCACTGCCCGTCACCACGGAGATGGCCTTCAAGAAGGTGGCCATGGGCGAACTCACCGCGACCGCGGTGCTTGGCCGCCCTGCGGACGAGGTCGTCGCCGAACTCGACGAGGGCAAGCGCCCCGAGTTCCCGGTGAGCGTGGAGATACGGCGGGCCGACGGCGCCGTGACCAGTGAGATGAGCGTGGTCTGGACCCTGCGCCCCAACCGCTGACCGGAGAGCGGCCCCGCGAGCCCCGGCCGGGGGCCGCGGCGGCCGCCCGCCTCTGCCGGACCGGTAGGCTGCCCGCCGTGCGCCACGCGTGGTGCGCGACGGCAGATCTCTTGACGGGAAGGTTCGGCGATGCACGTCCAGGAGTGGCTGGAGACCGTACCCGCGGTCAGCATTTACCTCCTGGTGGGGGTCGTCATCGGGCTGGAGAGCCTGGGCATTCCGCTGCCCGGCGAGATCATCCTCGTGGGCTCGGCCCTCCTCGCCTCCCAGCACGGTCACATCGACCCTGTGGTGCTCGGTGTCTGCGCGTCGGCCGGAGCGATCATCGGCGACTCGATCGGCTACGCCATCGGCCGCAGGGGAGGCCGTCCTCTGCTCGCCTGGCTCGGTGGGAAGTTCCCCAAGCACTTCGGGGCGCCACAGATCGCCCTGGCCGAGAGGTCGTTCGAGAAGTGGGGCATGTGGGCGGTCTTCTTCGGCCGCTTCGTCGCGCTGCTCCGCATCTTCGCCGGGCCCCTGGCCGGTGTCCTGCGCATGCCGTACTGGAAGTTCCTGATCGCCAACGTCCTCGGCGGAATCGTCTGGGCCGGCGGCACGACCGCGGTCGTCTACACCGTGGGCGTCGCCGCCGAGGCCTGGCTCAAGCGCTTCTCCTGGCTGGGACTGCTGGTGGCCGTACTGATCGGCCTGGCCTCGATGCTCGTACTGAAGAACCGGGCCAAGAAGGCGGCGGAACGGGCGGACCTGCCGGTGGCGGCGCCCGAGCCGGACGCGGTGCGCGCGGCCGACTGACACCCCGGACACCGCACCGGGGCTCCACGGGCTCAGACCCGGTGGGCCTCGCGGTGCGCCTTCGCGAGCTCGACGTAACCGGCCGCGTTGAAGGCGATGCCCTCGCGCTCCTCCTCGGTCAGCTCCCGCCTGACCTTTGCCGGTACGCCGGCGACGAGGGAGCCCGGAGGTACCCGCATCCCCTGCGGCACGAGAGCCTGCGCCGCGATCAGTGAACCCGCGCCGATGTGCGCGCCGTTGAGCACGGTCGCGCCCATGCCGACCAGTACGTCGTCCTCGATGACGCAGCCGTGCAGGACCGCGTTGTGGCCCACGGAGACCCGGGCGCCCACCGTCAGGGGGAAGCCGGGGTCGGTGTGCACACTGCAGTTGTCCTGGATGTTGCTGTCCGGTCCGAGGGAGATCGGGCCGCAGTCGGCGCGCAGCACGGCCTGGTACCAGAGGCTGGAACCGGCCGCCATCGACACCTCGCCGATGACGACGGACGTCGGCGCGAGGAAGGCGTCCGGATCGATGTCCGGTTCCCTGCCGCCGATGCCGGTGACCAACGCCTGCTCTGCCATCGCCTGCTCCTCGGTGTGGTGCGCGCGGCGCCCCTCGGCCGTGCCGTGCTCCGGACGAACCGTAATGGACGCCCCGACCCGCACCGGGAGGTGGGGTGAACATCACAGCCCGTCGCGCGGATGCGTTCCCGGCGGTCGGACTACCTTGGGCAGGTGCCGAAGAACCGAAACACGTTCTCCTCCCTCTCCCGCCTCGGGCGAGGTGCCATGTCCCGCGCCGTCCACGGCGTCTGGGCCTGGGCGCAGGAGACCGGAGCGGTCACCGCGCAGCACCCGGGACGGCTACGGTTCGGCCGCATCGGCACGGGTACCCGTCTCGCGTTCCCCCAGGGCACGGTCTTCGGGGAGCCGTGGATCGAGCTGGGCGACCACTGCATCATCGGTGAGCGGGTGACGCTCACCGCCGGGCTGATGCCCGATCTGGACCTCGGGTCCGAGCCCATCCTGACGCTGGGCAACGGTGTGGTGCTGGGCCGGGGCAGTCACGTCATCGCCGACACCACGGTGTCGATCGGGTCGGACACGTACTGCGGTCCGTACGTCTACATCACCTCCACCAACCACAGTTATGACGATCCCCATGAGCCCGTCGGCAAGCAGTGGCCGCGCATGGAACCCGTCGCGATCGGTCCGGGCTGCTGGATCGGGACCGGGGCGGTGATCCTCCCGGGGGCCAGACTCGGCCGGAACGTGGTGGTCGCGGCGGGAGCCGTCGTACGCGGAGAGGTGCCCGACCACGCCGTCGTGGCGGGGGCGCCGGCCCGTGTCGTGCGGAGCTGGGACCCGGAGCAGGGCTGGCAGCCGCCCCTGCGCACACCCGCACCGGTGCCCATCCCGGCCGGCGTCACCTCCGAAGAGCTGCAGGCGGTCGCGCTGCTCCTGGACGACCCCGCGGCGGAGAGCTGATCGCGGGGTGGGCGGTGAGGGGGCCTAGGTGGAGGGCTTGGGCGGTGACGGGGTCGAGCTGTAGGGCTGATCCTCCGTCGGAACGCCCGTCCCGTCTCGGTGTCCGTCCCCCGCGCTTCCCTCAGCCCGTCGCCAGCAGGACCGTGCCCAGCAGGGCCAGACCCGCGCCCGCGGCCTGGACCCCGCGCAGCCGCTCGCCCAGGAAGCCGCGTGCGGCGAGCGCGGTGACCACCGGATACAGCGAGGCCAGGACGGCGGCGACCGTCACGGGGCCGTACCCTGCCGCCATCGCGTACGAGCCGTTCGCCGCGACATCGGCGAGCCCGACGAAGGCCAGAGCCGGCAGCGCGGACCGTACGACGGACCAGCCGCTGTCCTGCGGGAGGGCGCGACCACCTCGCCGCACCGAGACGTACAGGGCCGTCCCGCCGACCGCGATATTCGTCACGCGCTGCACGAACAGGGCCAGGAAGAGGCCGGTCACGGTCGTTGAGGCCTCCGCGATCAGTGCCATCACCGCTCCGAAACCGAAGGCCGCCAGCAGGGTCAGCAGGACCGCCTGACGCTGCACCGGCGCTCCGCGCAGCTGCGGCCCGCCGGCCAGGACGATCCCCACGACGGCGACCGCCACCCCGGCGAACTGGATCAGTCCCGGCCGCTCCCCGACGGCCAGGCCCACCCCCACCGGGACCGCGACACCGAGTGAGCCGAGCGGAGAGACCACGCCCATCGGGCCCAGTGCCAGAGCCTTGTAGAAGCTCAGCATCGCGACAGGTCCGACGGCACCCGCGGCCACCGCGAACCAGAGCCTGCCTCCGGCCTCGTCCCACGCCCCGGTCGCGATCACGACGACGCCCAGGACCACGGCCGCGATGCACTGCGAGACGACCACGACGGTGAGTGCTGGCAGACGACGGGTGAGCAGTCCGCCGCCGAAGTCCGCCAGGCCCCACAACAGGCTCGTGGCCAGGGCGAACAGTGCTGTCATCGGGCGCCTCGCAGTACAGTGCGGTGGTCGGTGGGTACACCACACCGTAGTGCATTATTTTCGACTCTGTCATCCAGAATATTGGACGGAACGTGTCTGACCTCGATCAGCTCACCCAGTCGCTCGCCCGCAACCTCAAGCGCTGGCGAGGTGAGCGGGGCTTCACCCTGGACGCTCTCGCGGCCCGGGCAGGGGTCAGCCGCGGCATGATCATCCAGATCGAGCAGGCGCGTACGAACCCGAGTGTCGGCACCACCGTCAAACTGGCCGACGCGCTGGGCGTCAGCATCACCACCCTCCTCGACTACGAGCAGGGGCCACAGGTGCGGCTGGTGCCCGAGGGGCAGGCCGTGCGCATGTGGTCCACGAAGGCGGGCAGTTCGACCACGCTCCTGGTCGGTACCGAGGCACGGGGGCCGATCGAGCTCTGGTCCTGGCGCCTGATGCCGGGCGACGGCAGCGCCTCCGACCCGCACCCCGAGGGCACGGTCGAACTCCTCCACGTCACGGCGGGCGAGTTGACGCTGATCGTGGACGGCGAGCCGCACGCCGTGGCGGCGGGTACGTCGGCGACCTTCGAGGCCCACGTGCCGCACGACTACCGCAACGACGGCACCGAGCCGGTCGAGATGACTATGGCGGTCTCGATCCCGCCGGTCCGCCGAGAGGGCAAGTGAGCAGAACCTGGAGGCTGTCGGCGTAGGCCCCGCGTCAGCACACCGGGGCGGTTCGCGCCGCGGCCGCATCCCCGCCGAGCCGATCGCTGCGGTGGGCACCACCCGGCGCGGCAGCGGTGGAGCGGCGGTGAAAGGGCCCGCGATCCACGCGGACGACCAGGGGCGCGGGCGGACGTGACGCGGCTCCCACGCTACGGACGCGCGGGCCGATGGCGCCCGAACCAGCCCTGGGCGAAGTCCACCGCTGCCCGGAGGCCGAAGAGCAGGCCGGTCGCCGAGCCCACCCGCCCGGACCGGACCGCCCCGGCCGCGCGGCCCTCGCGCGCGAAGTCGCCCCCCAGGGCCGCGAAGTCGCCGTCGTCCAGCACGATGTCCTCGTACTCCCACCAGCGGCGCGTGCCCGCCGACTCCACCACGCAGCGGTACACCCGGCGGGGCGGCGGGGCGGGGCGACGGTACTCCGCGAGGTGGAAGGCGCTACAGGTGTCGAAGCCGGTGCCCAGCAGCAGGACCTGTGCGTCGGTCTCGTAGAGCCGGGCGAGAGGGGAGCCCTCGCCCAGGTGGCAGTCCTGGCGGTGGCCGGTGAGCAGCTTCTCCGCCGCCGGGCCGACCGCCGCGAACGAGGTCTGCGGGTGAGCGCTGCGCAGAGCGCCGGGAGTGAGCCGCACCGTCTCCGCGAGCGCCCCCATGGCCGGTGCGGGAGAAACCCCCGGGGAGAACGGGGGCATCGCCGCCCGCACGGCCGCACATGCCTCGTCGCTCAGGCCTCGGACGCGGTCCAGGTAGGAGCGTGAGGTGTCGGAGTTCTCCGGGGTGAAGGCCGGGACGACGAGGGTTCCACCTGGGCCCAGGGCGCCACGCAGCGCTTCGGCCACCGTCCCGGCGTCCCCACCCACGGAGCGCATCGATGCGTGGACGAGCACGACACCGCCCCGCCGCAGGCCGAGCTCGTGCAGCTGCGAGGCCGTGCGTCCATCGCTGAGGACGGGATGCTGTGTCACGTCCCGCATTCTCCCCGCCGGTGACCTGTAGCGACACCACGCCTACCCTGCGGAATCGGCTGGGCGGGCGGCAGCGGGAGTGGCGACGGTGACGTCTGGAGGACGGGAAGCGCCGGCAGCGAGCTTAGGAGCCGTTCCGCAGGAGGGGTATCTCGATCGCGGGGCAGCGGTCCATCACCATGGCGAGACCGGCCTCCCGCGTGCGGGCGAACGCCGCTTCGTCGACGACTCCGAGCTGGAACCAGACCGCCTTCGCTCCGACGGCCACCGCCTCGTCGGCGACGCCTCCCGCCAGGTCGCTGTTGACGAAGACGTCCACCACGTCGACGGGGAAGGGTATGTCCGCCAGCGAGGCGTACCCCTGTTCGCCGTGGACCGTCTCGGCCTTGGGGTGGACCGGGACCACCCTCTTGCCGAAGCGCTGGAGGACCTCCGCCACCCCGTAAGCCGCACGGGAGCGGTTGCCGGACAGTCCGACCACCGCCCAGGTGTCGCCCGAGTCCTGAAGAATCCCGCGGATCGTCTCTTCGTCTGCGTACATGCCCTGACAACGGACGGTCCCGTCGGACCATTCCCCACGGAAGGGTGAACTGTCCGGCGGCACCGGCGCATAGGGTGGGCTGATGCAGGAGCAGTACCGCACCGTCGCCCGCGCGGGTGTGCACGAGACCGAGGTCAGCCGATCGCGCTTCCTCTGCGCGCTCGCTCCCGCCGCCACCGAGCACGAGGCGCAGGAGTTCATCGCACGCATCCGCAAGGAACACCCCACCGCCAACCACAACTGCTTCGCGTACGTCATCGGTGCCGACGCCTCCGTGCAGAAGGCGAGCGACGACGGGGAGCCCGGAGGCACCGCCGGCGTCCCCATCCTCCAGATGCTCATGCGTCGGGACGTGCGGTACGCCGTGGCCGTGGTCACCCGCTACTTCGGTGGAGTCAAACTGGGCGCCGGCGGGCTGATCCGGGCGTACGGCGGTGCGGTCGGCGAGGCACTCGACTCGCTGGGCACGATCACCCGCCGCCGGTTCCGTCTCCTCACGGTGACCGTCGACCACCACCGCGCGGGGAAGCTGGAGAACGATCTGCGCGCGGGCGGCCGGGCCGTGCACGACGTCACGTACGCGGAGGCGGTGACCTTCGAGATCGGGCTGCCGGAGACCGAGGTCGAGGACTTCAGGGCCTGGCTGGCCGACGCCACGGCAGGAGCCGCGACCCTCGAACTCGGTGGCGAGGCGTACGGCGATGTCCGGGGCTGATGAGGACTCCGGTACGGCACGGCACCGGCGTGGTCGGGCCGGACGCGTGGCCCGGGCGGGGCAGGTCCCGACCCGTGGGCCGGAGGCGGAGAAGGCGGACAGAGTGGAACACGTGGGATCCAGGGTGCGGAGGAAGCGGAACATGCCGGGCGAAGCAGTCGGAGCGACCTGGCCCGTGGCGGCGCGGCCCGAAGCGGTGTGGCTGGTCGCGGCGTGGCTCGGAGTGGCGTGCCTCGGAGTGACGCGGCTCGGGGTGGCGTGGTGAGGATTCTGCACACCTCGGACTGGCACCTGGGGCGCTCGCTCCACCGGGTGTCCCTGCTCGACGCCCAGGCCGCCTTCGTCGACCACCTCGTGGACACGGTCCGGGAGCACGCGGTCGACGTCGTCGTCGTGGCGGGCGACGTGTACGACCGTGCCGTACCGCCGCTGTCGGCCGTCCAGCTCTTCGACGACGCGCTGCACCGGCTCGCGGCGGCCGGCGTACCCACCGTCATGATCTCCGGGAACCACGACTCGGCCCGGAGACTGGGCGTCGGCGCCGGACTGATCGCCCGGGCCGGGATCCATCTGCGTACCGACCCCTCGGGCTGCGCCACCCCGGTCGTGCTGCGCGACGGCACCCACGGCGACGTGGCCTTCTACGGGCTGCCGTATCTCGAACCCGCCCTCGTCAAGGACACGCTCGGCGCCTCGAAGGCAGGGCACGAAGCCGTCCTCTCGGCCGCCATGGACCGTGTACGGGCCGATCTCGCCGCCCGGCCGGACGGGACGCGCTCCGTGGTGCTCGCCCACGCGTTCGTGGCCGGCGGGCAGCCCAGCGACAGCGAACGCGACATCACGGTCGGCGGTGTCGCCGCCGTCCCCGCCGGGGTCTTCGACGGCGTCGACTACGTCGCGCTCGGCCACCTGCACGGCTCCCAGACCGTGACGGACAGGGTCCGCTACTCGGGCTCCCCGCTCGCCTACTCCTTCTCCGAGCACGTGCACCGCAAGACCATGTGGCTCGTGGACCTCGGCCCCCGGGGCGATCTGGCCGCCGAGCGGATCGACTGCCCCGTACCGCGCCCCCTCGCCCGGCTCCGCGGACGCCTCGACTCCCTGCTGGAGGATCCCGTGCTCGAACGGCACCGGGAATCCTGGGTGGAGGCCACCCTCACGGATCCGGCGCGCCCGGACGAGCCGATGGCCCGGCTCGTCGAGCGCTTCCCGTACACCCTCAGCCTCGTCTTCGACCCGGAACGCGGCCCCGAGGACCCACTCGCGTCCTACGCACAGCGGCTCAGCGGGCGCGACGACCAGCAGATCGCGGAGGACTTCGTGGCCCACGTACGCGGTGGAAGCGGCCCCAGCGCACAGGAGCGGACGGTGCTGCGCGCCGCCTTCGACGACGTGCGGGTCGGCGACGGCGTCCACGAGGTGTCCCGTTGAGGCTGCACAGGCTCACCCTGACCGCGTTCGGACCCTTCGGCGCCACCCAGGAAGTCGACTTCGACGCCCTGTCCTCGGCGGGGATCTTCCTGCTGCACGGACCGACCGGCGCGGGCAAGACCTCCGTCCTCGACGCCGTCTGCTACGGGCTGTACGGCGCCGTGCCCGGTGCCCGGCAGAGCCCGGGCACCTCCTTGCGCAGCGACCACGCCCCGCTCGACCTGCCGACCGAGGTACGCCTTGAACTGACCGTCGGCGGGCGCCGGCTGGAGGTCACCAGGCGGCCTGCGCAGCCACGCCCCAAGAAGCGCGGCGGCGGCTTCACCACCGAGAAGGCACAGAGCCTCCTGCGCGAGTACGACCCCGAGAGGGGATGGCAGGCCCTCAGCCGCTCCCACCAGGAGGTCGGCGAGGAGATCGGCGGACTCGTCGGGATGAGCAGGGACCAGTTCTGCCAGGTCGTCCTGCTTCCCCAGGGCGACTTCGCCCGCTTCCTGCGTGCGGATGCCGAGGCGCGCGGCAAACTGCTCGGGCGGCTCTTCGACACCCGCCGCTTCGCCGCCGTCGAGGAACGCCTGGCCGAGCTGCGGCGTACGGCGGAAGCCCGGGTCAAGGCGGCCGACGAGCAGGTCCTCGCCCTGGCCCAGCGCATCGCGCAGGCGGCCGGACCGGCCGCGGACGAGGCCCCTCTCCCCGAGGACCGCCCCGGTGAGCCGGGCCTGGCCGAGGGGGTCCTCCAGTGGGCCGCCGTCGCGCGCAGCGGGGCCCGGGAACGGCTGGACATCGCCGAATGCGTCCTGGCCGCTGCGGAGGGCAGGAACGCGGCAGCGCGCGACGTGCTGGAAGCGGAACGCGAACTGGCACGCCTTCAGCAGCGGTACGAGGAGACCCGGAGGCGAGCGGCGGGGCTCGAGGGCCGCCGGGCCGAGCGCGACCGCTGCCACGAGCAGCTGACCCGCGCGCGTAAGGCGGACCTGGTCGCCCCCGCGCTCGAACTGCGGGAGGAGGCCGCGCGAGCACACACCGCGGCCGTGGCGGCGCGGGACCGGTCCCGCGCCGGACTCCCGCCCGAACTGGCCGACGCCGGCTTCGACCAGCTGGCGGAAAGGGAGCGCCGGCTGCGGGCGGAGCTGGGCGGACTCGACGCCGCCAAGCGCGCCGAACACCGCAGCAGCGAGATCGGCACCGAACGGGCGCGTCTGGAAAGGCAGTCCAGGGCGGACGACGAACTGATCCAGGAGGCGGCGGACTGGCTGGCCGGCTGGGACGCGACCCACCGGAGTCTCAGGGAGCGGGTGCAGACGGCGCAGGATGCCGCCACCCGGGCGGAGCAGCTGGCCGGTCGGCTCGGTCCGGCACGCAGACGGCTGGACGCCGCCCGGCGGCGCGACGTGCTCGGCGCGCAGGAGAAGGCTGCATCGGGGGTTCTCACGGAGGCCCGTGAGCGCGCGGTGGCGGCGCACGAGGACTGGCTACGGCTGCGCGAGCAGCGCCTCCAGGGCATCGCGGCCGAGCTGGCGGACCGCCTCACCGACGGCGTGGCCTGCACGGTGTGCGGCTCGACCGAGCACCCGGACCCCGCCCGTGCGCAGGCGGACCACGTGGACCGGGCCACGGAGGAAGCCGCGCTCACCGTCCACCGGCGCGCCGAACAGGCACGTGCCGAGGCGGAGAGCGAACTCGGCGTCCTGCGCGAACGGCACGCGGCGGCACGGGCGGAGGCGGCCGGAGACGCCGAGCCGGCCGACCGCGTCGGCGCAGGATCCGGTCCGGACCCGGACTCCGCGTCCGGACCGGCGGCCACCGGTCACCTCGCATCGGTCGCCGGACTCCAGGAGACCGTGGACCGGCTGACCGGGGAGCACACGGACGCGCACCGCCTGGCCGCCGGGACGCACGCGGCCAGAGAGGCCCTCGCCACCGCCGAACGCGAGCACCTCGGGCGGCTCGACGAACGGCAGCAGGCCGAGCGGCGCGCCGCTGCCCGCACCTCGCAGCGGGAAGCACTCGACCGTGAACAGGACGCGCTGGAAGCCGAGCTGGCCAAGGCCCGGGGCGCGTGCCGCTCCGTCGCCGAACACGCGGACCTGCTGGAACGGCGGGCCGGCCTGCTCGAGGAAGCGGCTGAGGCGCTCCGTGCCGAACAGAGCGCCGCCGAGAGGCTGAAGGAAGCGGACGGCAGGCTCGCCGACGCCGCGTTCCGAGCCGGGTTCGACACCCCGCAGGCCGCCGCTGCGAAGATTCTCGGCGACACCGCGCAGCGCGAACTCCAGCACCGGATCGACGCCTGGCAGACCGAGGCCGCGACGGTCGCCGACCGGCTGGCCGAGGCGGACGCCAGGGCAGCCGCAGAGCGCCCGCCCGCCGCGCCCGACGCGGCGAGGACGGCGTACGAACTGTCGGCGCGGGCACTGCGCGACGGCGCCGCCGACCACGCCGCCGCACGGGAGCGCAGCGCCGAACTCGGCCGGCTCTCGCACCGCACCGCCGAAGAGGTGCGCGGGCTGCGGCCGTTGCGTACGGAGTACGAGAGAGTGGCCCGGCTGGCCGGCCTGACCGCGGGGACCTCGGCGGACAACGAGCGCAGGATGCGCCTGGAGGCCTACGTGCTGGCGGCCCGCCTCGAACAGGTGGCGGCCGCGGCGACCGCCCGCCTCCAGCGCATGTCGTCCGGCCGCTACACCCTGGTCCACTCCGACGAGCGCAGCGGAGGCCGGCGGGCGGGACTCGGCCTGCACGTGGTCGACTCCTGGACGGGCAGGGAGCGGGACACGGCGACCCTGTCCGGCGGCGAGACCTTCTTCGCGTCGCTCGCCCTGGCGCTCGGCCTCGCCGACGTGGTGACGGACGAGGCGGGAGGCGTACGCCTGGACACCCTGTTCATCGACGAGGGCTTCGGCAGCCTGGACGACCAGACGCTGGACGAGGTGCTCGACGTCCTGGACTCGCTCCGGGAGCGGGACCGCAGCGTCGGCATCGTCAGCCATGTCGCGGACCTGAGGCGCCGTATCCCCGCCCAGCTCGAGGTGGTGAAGGAGAGGCACGGGTCCGCGGTGCGCCACCGGGCGGTGGGCACGCTCAGCGATTGACGGCCCGCCGGGGAGGAGTACCCGGTGCCACCCGGTCACCTCGCGAGGAGCGCGGCGAACAGTCTCCCGCCGTCGTCCTCCGGGGGCAGACCGCTGACCTGGCCGTCGCCCACCTCCACGACACGCCAGACCCCGTCCTCGCGCAGTGCCATGTCGGTGGTCACCCATCGGCAGCCGAGCTCCCGCACCGCCTCGCGGACGGCACCCAGCGACGGCCCCGCCGACCGGCCGGGCGTGTCCGGGTGAGCCGTCACCAGCGCCGGCTCGCCGTCCACCCACCACACCCGTGCCTCACCGCCCGGCACGAACCGCTCGAAGGCGCGCAGCACCACTCCACCGGCCAGGAAGTCGCCCTGCAGTGCGAGGAACCTGTCGATGACGGCGGTGAGCCGCTCCGCGTCCCCGAGTTCCGGCACGAAGCACGCCTCGTGCCACTCGTGCTTGCGGGACTTCACGAAATCCTTGACGATCCCCGGTCCGGAGCCGAGGGGCCGGGCGAGGCGGGACCACGGTGCGTGACCGCGCGTGGCGTTCCCCGACGTCAGCGGGAGCCACACACTGGCCGGGGTGAGCTCCGTGAACACCGCATACCAGCCTGGGAGTTCGTGGGCCGTCCGATAGGCGACGGCGTCGGTGAGCAGCGAGCAGCCGCGCGCGACGAGAGCCCGCTCCAGCTCTCCGTAGCGACCCTGCGGAATCATCCAACCCCGGTACCAGTACGGCCCCGAACCGCGCGGTACCCGGCCGACGGCTGCCTCCGCGTCCCCGGCGAGCAGCGCGTCGTGGTCGACCAGTACCACCGGGGCGCCTGCTTGCCGGGCCGCGGCGGCCTCCTGGGCGAAGGCGCCGTCCGGCCGTGCCGGTCGCAGCGGGTCGCGGCAGAACAGGAATCCGGGCGGAGCCATGCGGGACTCATTCGTCGGGAGCTTCGGGAGCTTCGGGGCTTCGGGAGGGCCCGAAGGACCGGGGTGTGCGTGCCGGCCAGGCGGCGGGGCCCGGTGGCAGCGCACCGGGCCCCGCCACCGGCGGGATCAGAGCTTGGACAGCTCGTCCACCAGATCGTCGAGGCCGAGCGACCCCTGCGAAAGGGCGGCCATGTGCCATGCCTTGAGGTCGAAGGCGTCGCCGTGCGCCTTGCGGGCGTTCTCCCGGCCCAGCAGCCAGGCCCGCTCGCCCAGCTTGTAGCCGATCGCCTGCCCCGGCATCGACAGGTAGCGGGTCAGCTCGCTCTCCACGAAGTCGGCCGGCCGGCCGCTGTGGCTTCCGAAGAACTCCTGAGCCAGCTCCGGGGTCCACCGCTCGCCCGGGTGGAAGGGCGAGTCCGCGGGAATCTCCAGCTCCAGGTGCATGCCGATGTCGACGATCACCCGGCAGGCACGCATCATCTGCGCGTCCAGATAACCGAGGCGGCGCTCCGCGTCGGGGAGGAAGCCCAGCTCGTCCATCAGCCGCTCGGCGTACAGCGCCCAGCCCTCGGCGTTGGCGCTGACATGGCCGATCGACGCCTGGTACCGGGAGAGGCTCTCGGCGACGTGCGTCCACTGCGCGATCTGGAGGTGATGACCCGGCACGCCCTCGTGGTACCAGGTGGACACCAGGTCGTAGACGGGGAAGCGCGTCTGGCCCATGGTGGGCAGCCAGGTGCGGCCGGGGCGCGAGAAGTCCTCGGACGGGCCCGTGTAGTACGGAGCGGCGGCGCCCCCGGCGGGAGCGATGCGGGACTCCACCTTCCTTACCCGCTCGGCGAGTTCGAAGTGCGTGCCGTCCAAGGCCTCGATGGCCTCGTCCATCAGCCCCTGCAGCCAGTCCCGTACCTCGTCCACGCCCTCGATGTGCTTGCCGTGCACGTCGAGGTGGGCGAGCGCCTCCCACGGGCCCGCGCCCGGAAGGATCTTGTCCGCCTCCTTCTTCATCTCGGTCATCAGGCGGCGGTACTCGGACCAGCCGTAGGCGTACGCCTCGTCCAGATCGAGGTCCGTGCCGTTGAACTGGCGGGCCCAGCGGGCGTAGCGCTCACGGCCCACGGTGTCCGGGGCGCCCTCGATCGCGGGGGCGTACACCTCGGTCAGCCAGTCCCGCAGCGCGAGGAGTCCCGCGGTCGCCCGGCCGGCGGCCTCGTCCAGCTCCGCGCGCAGCGAATCGGGTCCCCGGGCCACGAAGTCCTGGAAGAACCCCGTGCCGCCCTCGCCCGCCCAGGTACCCAGCTGCCCGATGAACGTGGCGGTCGGGCGGGGGCCCCCGTACAACTTGCGCTCCAGACCGAGCGCGAGCGAGGCGCGGTACCCGTCGATCGCGGCCGGTACCGCCCGGAGCCGGTCGACGATCGCGGCCCAGTCCTCGTCCGTGGCGGTCGGCGTCGCCGAGAACACGTCACGGAGGCTGTGTACGGGGGAGTGGATGTTGGAGACGGCCCGCAGGCCCTCCTCCGCCTCATGGATGGCGAGTTCGGCCGTCAGGCGTTCCCGCAGCAGCCGTGCGCAGCGCTTCTCCTCCTCGGTGTCCGCCCCGGGAAGCCGCTCGGCGGCGTCGAGTTCCACCAGGGTGCGGCGGACGAGTTCGGCCATGGCGGCCTGACCGGCGGGCGAGAGATCGGGCAGCCTGCGGTAGCTTTCCGCGACACCGAGATAGGTACCTGTGATCGGGTCGAGTTCGATGTACGCGTCGACGTATGCGTCGGCGACCTGGCGCGGCAGTGCGCTGCTCGGAGTGTCTGACATGTGGACATCTTCGTACGGCAGAGGTCCTCGCGTCACGGGTAAAGAGGACTTCGGCCGGGAAGATCCCTTACGGGGCCGGGACGTCCGGGTGCTGCTCCGGGGTGCCGGCGGGCGTACGGGCCCCCGCCGCGAGCGGCATCAGCGGGCCGCACTCCCACTGCTGGAAGATCAGCCGGGTCTCCACCCGCGCGACCTCCCGGCGCGAGGTGAACTCGTCCAGCACCAGCCGCTGGAGGTCCGCCGGGTCGGCGACGGCCACGTGCACCAGATAGTCGTCGGGGCCGGTCAGGTGGAAGAACGCCCGGGACTCCGGCAGCGCCCGGATCCGTTCGACGAACGGGCCGATCAGTTCCCGGCGGTGCGGCCTGACCTGGATCAGCAGCAGCGCCTCCAGACCGCGGCCGATCCGCGCCGGATCGATGCGCAGCCGGTGCCCCAGGATCACACCCGAGCGGCGAAGCCGCGCGACCCGGTCCAGGCATGTGGACGGAGCCACCCCGACCTCCGCGGCGAGCTCCCGGTAGGTCGTCCGGGCATCGTTCTGCAGCAGTCGCAGAATGTGCAGATCAACCGGATCGAGAGCGACGGATTCAGGCATTCGGCGAACGTAGCACGGTGTTCGGGCGCAATCATCCGTTGCTTGTTCAGGCTGATGTCATGGACACCGAAGCCTCCTCCCTGACACCCCAGGCCCCCCTCCGGTCCAGGGCGCTCGCCACCGAAGCCGTGCACGCCGGACGCGACGACCTCGCCTCTCTCGGTCTGCACGCCGCGCCGATCGACCTGTCCACCACCTACCCCTCGTACGACTCCAGGGGCGAGGCCGAACGTATCGACGCCTTCGCGTCGACCGGGGCCAGGCCCGACGGGCCGCCCGTCTACGCACGGCTCGACAACCCCACGACGGCCAGGTTCGAGACGGCGCTGGCCCGCCTGGAAGGCGCCGAGAGCGCCGTCGCCTTCGCCAGCGGAATGGCGGCGCTCACCGCCGTCCTGCTGGCGCGTGCGAGCCTGGGGCTGCGCCACGTGGTCGCGGTGCGTCCCCTCTACGGCTGCAGCGACCACCTCCTGGGCGCCGGGCTGCTGGGCACCGAGGTGACCTGGACGGATCCCGCGGGCATCGCCGACGCCATCCGCCCGGACACCGGTCTGGTGATGGTCGAGACGCCCGCCAACCCGACGCTGGCCGAGATCGACATCAGGGCCGTCGCGCACTCCTGCGGATCCGTGCCGCTGCTGGTCGACAACACCTTCGCCACGCCAGTGCTGCAGCGGCCCCTCGAACACGGGGCCCGGATCGTTCTGCACAGTGCCACCAAGTACCTCGGCGGCCACGGCGACGTGATGGGCGGAGTGGTCGCCTGCGACGAGGAGTTCGCCGCGACCCTGCGGCAGGTGCGGTTCGCCACCGGTGGTGTCCTGCATCCGATGGCCGGATATCTGCTGTTGCGCGGACTGTCCACGCTGCCGGTACGGGTCAGGGCCGCTTCGGCGTCCGCCGCGGAGATCGCCCGCAGGCTCGCGGCGGACCCGCGCATCGCCCGCGTGCACTACCCCGAGGTGGGCGGCGCGATGGTGTCCTTCGAGGTGTACGGCGATCCTCACCGGATCATCGCGGGGGTCCGGCTGATCACGCCCGCCGTCAGCCTCGGCAGCGTCGACACGCTCATCCAGCACCCGGCCTCCATCAGCCACCGCATCGTGGGTGAGGGAGACCGGCGGGCCGCGGGTGTCGGAGACCGGCTGCTGCGGATGTCCGTCGGCCTCGAGGACGTCGAGGACCTCTGGGCCGACCTGTGCCAGGCGCTCAGTGACGGAACCGCTCCCGCGCCTGCTCGGGCCGCGGGGGCGGCTGCGTCGCCGATGTCGCCGGTCGGGTCGTCGACTCCGCGGCCGGCTGGACGGGAGCGGCGGTCAGCCGCGCTGTGATGACCAGGGTGCCTTCCTCGATCTGGTAGTCGAGGGGCAGCGACAGCGCCCGCATGGCGGCGACCATCCCCGTGTTGTGGGCCTGCGTCACGGCGTACACGCTCTCGCAGCCGGCCTCGGCCGCCAGCGCCACCAGACGCTCCAGGAGCTCCGAACCGATTCCACGGCGCTGCCAGTCGTCCTCGACGAGGAGCGCGACCTCGGTCTCGTCCCCGTCCCAGAGCAGATGTCCGAGCGCCACGAGCCGCCCGGAGGCCGTCTGCACGGCGAGCGTACGGCCGAAGCGCGGGCTCAGCAGGTGGGCGAGATACCGGTCGGCGTCGCGGACCGGGCCGTGGTACCGGAGACCGAGGGTGCGCTCGGAGCAGCGGTCGTGCATGGCGACCGCCGCGTCCAGGTCCGCCTGGTCCGCCCTGCGCACGGTGATCTCGTTGCCCTCGGGGAGGGTGAGGACGTCCTCGCTGCGCGGCACGCGCGGTCCGAGCCGGGCGTCGAGCTCGACCAGTGCCCGTGCCCGGGCGAACTCGGTCGGGGTGAAGGGGAGGTAGGGGCGTTCGACGCTGATGACACCGCCCGACGGATCGCGCAGCCTCATCACGGTCTCCTCCAGGACGCCTTCCACCGGGGCGCTCTCCCCGGTGGGCCGCCCGGTGATCGACATGGCGGGCAGCGAGTGGATGGTGCACCGGCCGAGGAGCTGGCGGAGCGCGAGAGGCAGCTCGGCCGCGTCCAGCGCCGTGCGGGTGGCCAGGCCGAGGACCCGGGTGGGTGTGTCGACCAGGTCGTGCGCGTCGGCGCGCTCGATCCAGGTGGACGACCCTCCGGCCGCGGAGATCTCCCGGTTGAGCTGTTGGGCCGGCAGCGCGGCGGGCGCCCGCAGCAGGAACTCGTCGACGGTGCCCTGCGCCAGTGGGTGCGTCTGGAGGGTGAGGATGTCGATCCGGTGGCGGGCGAGCGCGATGCAGAGGGCGGCCAGGGCGCCCGGTGTGTCCCGTACGGTCGTCCGCATCCGCCACAGAACCGTTTCGAGCTGCTCGTGGGCACCGGCGGAGGCGAGTTGGGTCTCCGTGCCGGTGCCCGTATCGGACTCCGGGGGAGGCGCGTGGCTGTGCCGTCGTGCCCACCACGTGTGGAACGCGGCCGTGGCGGCCAGGGCCACGGCCGAGGCGATGAGCAGATAGGGGCCGTCGGGCTGGTGCCCGATCAGGTTGGCGATCGCGTCGGCCACGGCGACCGCGGTGAAGAGCGCGGCCAGCTCGATCAGGTCACGCCGCCAGTGGTGCGGGCGTCGGGCACTCTTCGCGGATGTCACATCAGTCATGTACCTACTGTGACCGAACGGTGTTGCCTGATCACGAACGGATTGTGACTGATGGGTTACGTGTGGATCTGGTCGCCTTCAGCACCTTTTCCGTCCGCGACGGAGCCGGGGTCCGCCCACCGGTGGTGGCGGGGCGCTCTCGGCGGCGGGGCCGGCCGGTGTGCCGCCCGGGCCGGGCACCGGCCGGTGGCGGTCAGCGGCTCGTGTCGAGGATGATCCGTGCCACGGCGGCAGGATCGTCGTTCATCGGGACGTGGCCGCAGTCCGGCAGGCGGACGAGCCGGGCACCGGGGATGACGTGCTTCGCCCTGACGCCCTGGCGGCGCGGCAGGATCAGGTCCTTGCTGCCCCAGGCGATGGTGACGGGGATGCCGGGGACGTCGTCGGTGAAGGCGGCGGACCTTCCCGCGGCCAGGGTGCCGTGGAAGCCCGTGGCTCCCCGCAGGGCCACCGTCTCCGAGACGACCGCCTCGGGTGAACGGCGCCCGGGCCGGGCGTAGATGGTGCTCGTCAGCGCGGTCCGGCCGGGAGCGTTCCGCGAGAGGCGGCCGATCAGGGGCAGGGGCATCGTGAGTGCCGCGCCGCGCATCGCCCGGAGCACGCCGAAGGCGTACCTGCGTTCGCTCTCCGTCCAGAATCCGGCGGGGGACAGGGCCGACACCGAGCGGGCGAGCCGCCGGCGGCCCAACTCCAGGGCCAGCAGGCCACCCAGGGAATTGCCCGCGACGTGCGGGCGCCGAACGCCGAGTGTGCCGAAGAACGAGGAGAGCACCGAAGCCATGGTCCTCAGGTCGTACGGGAGCCCGTCCGGCAGCGACGGTGAGGTGCCGAATCCGGGGAGGTCCAGGGCGATGACATCCCGCTCGGCCGCCAGGATCCGCAGCACCGGATCCCAGGCCTGCCGGTGATGGCCGATGCCGTGCAGCAGCACCAACGGCTCACCGGAACCGGCTCGTTCGTACGCCACACCGACGGTGCGCCGCCCGGCGGGGGAGTCGACCGTGAACGAGACCGTGTGGGCCATGCTGCTCCTCGGGGCGATCCGGCCGCACGGGCCACGGAATGAATGAGACGGCTCGTCAGCAATGATTACCGCTGGGTAGCTTGCAGTTCAAGAGGTGGGCGCGATTCCCGCTGGACACCCTCCTGCCCGTCGGCTGGGATGGGGAAGTGACAGACGACACCGTGACCGCTCTCTTCGAGGAACACCGGCCCGTCCTCACCGGCGTCGCCTACCGCATGCTCGGCCGCGCCGCCGACGCCGAGGACGTGGTGCAGGAGGCGTGGCTGCGCTGGTCCTCGGCCGGGCGCGAGGACGTACGGGAGCCACGGGCCTTCCTCGTGCGGATCACCACCCGTCTCGCGATCGACCGACTGCGTCAGCTGCGAGCCCGGCGCGAGGCCTACGTGGGGCCCTGGCTGCCCGAGCCCGTGGTCACCGAATTCGGACACGCGGCCCCCGACTCCGCCGAGAAGGCTGTCCTCGCCGACTCCGTCTCCCTAGCCGTGCTCATCGTCCTGGAGACCCTCTCCCCGCCGGAGCGCGCGGTCTTCGTCCTGCGCGAGGCCTTCGGCTTCCCCTACGCGGAGATCGGCGCGACGCTCGACCGCTCCGAGGCGGCGGTGCGCCAACTCGCCGGACGGGCCAGGCGCCACGTGGAGCAGGGCAGGCCGCGCTACGACGCGGACCCGGCCGAGCGGCGCGATCTGACGGAGCGCTTCCTCTCCGCCGCCTCGGGCGGCGGACTGGAGCAGTTGCTCGCCCTGCTCGCGCCCGATGTGCGGCTCGTCAGTGACAGCGGGGGCAAGGCCAAGGCGCCACGCCGGATCATCGAGACGGCGGACAAGGTGGGCCGCTTCCTCCACGCGGTGGCGCAGGGCCGGCCCTCGCGGATGGAGGTCCGGATCCTGGAGCTCAACGGCGGCCCGGCCCTGGTGTTCGGCGTGGACGGGAAGGTGGACACCGTCTTCCAGGCGGAGGTCGGCGACGGAGTGATCCGGTGCGTCTATGCCATCCGCAACCCCGACAAACTGGCCGGGCTGCCGGTCGGCTAGCACCCCGGCCGCGGGCGCCGGTGGCGTGGTCCCGGCCGTCCCGTGCTCCCTTTGTGCGGGCCCCGCGGATCCGGCCGGGCGCCGGGCCCGGTGTTGCCCGGGTTCACAGCCGCACGAACGTCCCGTGAACGCTCTGCGGCAGTGGGCTGTTTCGCTCCGTCACCGGGCGAGAATTGG
The DNA here is from genome assembly GCF_040660235.1 of Streptomyces sp. NPDC049970. NCBI lineage: Bacteria > Bacillati > Actinomycetota > Actinomycetes > Kitasatosporales > Streptomycetaceae > Streptomyces > Streptomyces sp. NPDC049970. Next base: position 108,048 of record NZ_JBFALP010000008.1, read on the forward strand.
TCTTGACCAAGGTGCTTCGCCGCCCTAAAGTCTGAACGTTAAGACAGGAACCTTTAATAAATAACGTCGCGGAAAACCGTCGAGCGATTGCGGAGGACAGGGTGGGGACCACGCAGCTGGAATCGGTTCAGGAGCCGAAGTACTGGCACCTCAAGACCGTGCTCAGTGAGGCACTCGACTCGGACTTCGCGGTGGGAGAGGTTCTCCCCAACGAGCGGGACCTCGCAGCGCGCTTCGGCGTCGCCAGGGCCACGCTCCGGCAGGCCCTGGAGCAGCTCGAACTGGAAGGCCGGCTCCAGCGGCGCCGAGGCGTCGGCACGACCGTCGCACCGCCCCGGGTCGGCGTGGCCGTCGCCACGGCCCAGCACGGCTGGGCCGGCGACACGGGCGAGGCGTGGCAGCCCGTCGAGTGCACCACCGCCACGGCTCCCACGGCGGTCGCGGCCGCGCTCGAACTCGACGAGGGCGAGACCGTGCACGTGGTGCGCCGTATCCGCACCACGCACGGGCAGGCCGTAGCCGCGGAACTCCTCTACGTCCCCGGCGCGTCCGTGCCCGAACTCTCCGCCATCGAGGCCGCCTCCGGGCCCGCCAGGGCCCGCAGCGTCCTGCGGGAGCTGCACCGCCTTGAACTCGACGGCCAGGACCGCTCGGTCGAGCTCGGATCGGCCCGTGCCGACGACGCGAAGGAACTCGACCGGCTGCCGGGTGCCCCTGTCCTGGTGGTCACGACCCGTTACCTCGCCTCGGCCGGGACGGCGGCCGTTGCCGTAGCCACCTACCGGGCGGACACCTGCCGGCTCACCTTCGGCGACTCCGGAGCGCTGGAGATCAGCCACGACGAGCAGGAGCGCAGAGCTTCCTGACCTTCCGCCAGATACTTCCGGCAGTCCTGCGGGCCTGAACGGCTCCCCACCCGGGGCGCCGCGGTCCTCCCGGCACGGCCCGTCGCCTCAGCGGCGGGCCGTCACCGTACCCTCGACGGCGAAGAGCTGCTCCTCGACGTGGTCGAGCGCCAGCCGCAGTGCACCGGTGGCGACAGCGGCCTCACCCAGGAGCGAGAGAGCCACCCGGGGCGGGCGCAGGCAGTAACGGGCGAGCTCGTCCCGGAGCGGATCCAGGACTCCGTCCAGTCCGGCGGCCCACCCGCCGATCACCACGACCTCCGGATCGAGCGCCAGCACCAGGGCGGCGACGTCGTGCACCAGCCGCTGTATGAAGCGGGCGACAGCCGCCTGAGCCCCGCCGTCCCCCTCCCTGGCCTTGGCGAAGACCGCGGCGACCGCGTGCTCGTCAAGCGGGTCGAGGGGAGTGTCCGTCGTGGAGAGCAGGTGCTCCGGTGTGACATCGCGCCCCAGCAGATGCAGCGCGCCGATCTCCCCGGCGGCACCGCCGAACCCGCGGTGCAGCCGGCCACCGATCAGCGAACCCGCGCCCGGACTCAGGCCCGCCAGCACGAAGACGATGTCGTCGGACTCGGTCGCCGCGCCCTTCCAGTGCTCGGCTACGGCTGCGGCGTTGGCGTCGTTCTCCACGAGCACCGGGCAGCGGAAGGAACGCCGCAGCCGCTCGCCGAGCGCCAGGCCCGTCCAGTCCGGGAGCGCAGTGCCCAGGCGTACGGTGCCGTCCGCCTCCACGATGCCGGGGCTGCCGACGCCGACCGCACGCAGACTGTTCCGTGCCACCCCGGTCCGTCGCAGTACATCGGCGATAACGGCTCTGACCTGTTCGAGCCGGTCGTCCGCACACGCCGTCTCCGAGACATCACGAGACCCCGCGCCGACCACCCTGCCGTCCAGGCCGGACAGCAGCGCGGAGACCCGGTGCGGCCCGATCTCGATCCCCAGCAGATAGCCGGCCTCGGCACGGAACCTGAACCGCCTGGCGGGGCGCCCCTGCCGGCGGGCTCCGCTGTCGTCCGGCAGCGCCTCGACGACCAGGCCCTCCTGGAAGAGACCTTCGACGACACCCTCGACGGTGGGGCGGGAGAGACCCGTGATCCGGGTCAGGTCCGTGAGCGTGGGAGAGTCCGCCCCTCGCAGCGCGTGCAGCACCACTGCGGAATTGATCCGCCGAAGCAGAGACGGGTCCCCACCGGTCAGCTTGCCCACGGTGCGTCCTCCCAGGTCGTGCGTGTCTGCCGGATCGTACTCGCTGGTCCGGGACGCGGCGACCAGCACCCGGGGAGAGGCGACGGGCCCCCGGCCGGCGACCCGGCGGAGCCGGAACGGACACCGGCTCGGCTCCGGTCGGCGGGGGAGCCGCGAAGCAGGACGGGGAAACGGTGCGCGGGACGCCATGTGTCAGTGCGTGGCGGTTTACTGACGACATGACGACCGCACACCACCTCGGCCTCATCGACGTCATGCGCACCAGGGAATTCCCCTCGGAGCGCGTTCATTCGGGCACGGGAGTCAGCGGACCCGGCTACCACACCGCGCTTCTCGTCGGCGACGACGCTCATGGGGAGGACGAGGCGGACCGCGTCGGACGAAGGGCGCAGTGCCTGGCGGAGCACGACGCCCTCCTCACCCTGCTCGCCCTGCGCTGGGGCGAACCGCAGGCCCTCAGCCTGTGGAGCGCACAGGAGCGGATGGCGGCGGGAGAGGCGATAGCCGAGCCGTGGGCCGAGCCCGTCGCGGGCTGCGAGTACCTGCAGCTCTGGCGGACCGGTGACCGATGGGTCGCCGTGGCGCTGTACCCGGGGGACCACGGGGCAGGTTGCGAGTTGGGCGTCATCGTCACGGCGGTGGACCCGCCTTGAGGGGCATGGCCTGCGACCCCGGTGGCCACCGCCGCCTGGCGCCGGCGGCCCTGTGGCCGAACCTCCGCGCGCCCCAATGGCTCTGACGTACTGTCATGGCCGTCGCGACGGACCTGGCACCGCGACGCCCGGGACGGCGCGGGGATGCTCCAGAGCGCGTGACCGCCGGTTCGCGGTTCCCGACTGCGGAAGCGCGGTCCTACCGCTGCCCGCCGGCCACGGCGGGATGTTCCCCGACGGCCTCTCTCAGGCGGGCGTACTCCTCGGCCATCGTGGCCACGGTCCAGTGGGCGTTCAGGCCGCTGGGATTGGGCAGGGCCCAGACACGGGCGCCACCTACGGTCCGCTCCTGCGGGCCGATCCGTGCGTGACGTTCACCGAAGGCCGTGCGATAGGCGGTGACGCCGACGACGGCCAGCCACGACGGGCCGAACTCCTCGACCTTGGCGGACAGCACTCGTCCGCCCTCCCGGTACTCCTCGGCTTCCAGCTCGCTCGCCCGCGCGGTGGGCCTGGCCACGACATTGGTGATGCCCAGGCCGTATGCCGGCAGCTCCCGCTGTTCGGACGGCTTCAGCCGCCGGGGCGTGAAGCCCGACAGGTGCAGTACGGGCCAGAAGCGATTGCCCGGGTGTGCGAAGTGGTGCCCGGTCGTGGCCGTCATGATGCTCGGGTTGATTCCGCAGAACAGCACACGCAGGCCGCCCGCGATCACGTCGGGTACGACGCGGTCGCGGGCGGTCCGGGTGTCTTCGCATGTCATCGGGTGACGGGACGCCGCGGTCAGAGGATGGAGCCGGGGGTGTAACTCGCGGCCTCGGGGTGACGCTCGGCGATCTCCTCGATCCTGGCAACCAGTGCGGTGACCTGGTCTCCCGCCGCGCCGGTGAACGAGAGCTTGTCGGCCATCAGCGCGTCGAGCTGCTCACGGGAGAGGGGGATGCGCTCGTCGGCCGCCAGCTTGTCCAGCAGCTCGTTGCGCTCCGCACCCTGTTCGCGCATGGCGAGTGCGGAGGCGACCGCGTTCTCCTTGATGGCCTCGTGCGCGACCTCCCGGCCGACCCCGGCCCGCACCGCGCCCATGAGCACCTTGGTCGTGGCGAGGAAGGGAAGGTAGCGGTCCAGCTCGCGTGCGACGACCGCGGGGAAGGCGCCGAACTCGTCGAGCACCGTGAGGAAGGTCTCCAGCAGACCGTCGAACGCGAAGAAGGCGTCCGGCAGCGCGACCCGGCGGACCACGGAGCAGGACACGTCGCCCTCGTTCCACTGGTCGCCCGCCAGCTCACCCGTCATCGACGCGTAACCGCGCAGGATGACCATCAGACCGTTGACGCGCTCGCAGGAGCGGGTGTTCATCTTGTGGGGCATCGCCGACGAGCCGACCTGGCCCGGCTTGAAGCCCTCGGTCACCAGCTCGTGGCCGGCCATCAGCCGGATGGTCTTCGCCACCGACGACGGGGCGGCGGCCAGCTGGACCAGCGCGGTGACCACGTCGTAGTCGAGGGAGCGGGGGTAGACCTGCCCGACCGAGGTGAAGGCGTGCGCGAAGCCGAGGTGCCCGGCGATGCGCTGCTCCAGGTCGGCCAGCTTGTCCGCGTCGCCGCCGAGCAGGTCCAGCATGTCCTGTGCCGTGCCGACCGGGCCCTTGATGCCGCGCAGCGGGTAGCGGCCCAGCAGGTCCTCGAGCCGGCCGTACGCCACCAGCAGCTCGTCCGCCGCAGTGGCGAAGCGCTTGCCGAGCGTCGTTGCCTGAGCGGCGACGTTGTGCGAGCGGCCCGCCATGACCAGCTCGCGGTGCTCGGCCGCGAGCTTCCCGAGACGGGCCAGGACCGACACCGTGCGGTCACGCATCAGTTCCAGCGAGAGCCGGATCTGCAGCTGCTCGACGTTCTCGGTCAGGTCCCGGGAGGTCATGCCCTTGTGGACCTGCTCATGGCCGGCGAGGGCGTTGAACTCCTCGATGCGGGCCTTCACGTCGTGCCGGGTGACCTTCTCGCGCTCGGCGATCGATACCAGGTCGACCTGGTCGATCACGCGCTCGTAGTCGGTCAGCGCCGCGTCGGGCACCTCGATGCCGAGGTCCTTCTGAGCGCGCAGCACCGCCAGCCACAGCTGACGTTCCAGCTTCACCTTCTGCTCGGGGGACCAGAGGACGGCCAGCTCCGTGGAGGCATAGCGGCCGGCCAGGACATTGGGGATGCGAGGCTTCGCAGACACAGCAGTCACGTGTCCGGATTCTACTGGCGGTTCATGCAGGTCCGCGCCGCGGGCCGGGCTGTGGCTTCCTACGGGACAGCCCTCAGGCGCTCCCGGTCCTTCGCTCCGGTGCCCGCGTCCCGGCGCACGCCGTGCCAGGAGCCCGGTACCTCAGCCGTCCAGCCGTCGCCAGCCCGTCACGGGCCCGGGCGCCGACACGTCCTCGGGCGTGATCCAGAACGCCTGGCCGAGCCCGGCGTCGAAGTGCGCGCCGGCCCGCCCGTCGCCGGACGAACGTCCCGTCAGGCGCCGACCGATCCAGGGCATCAGGTGCTGTCGGGCGAACCGGACGTCGTCGACCCGCCGCTGTGCCCAGCGCGCCGGCGCCGAGGCGGCCATCGGGGTCTGCCAGTCGCTCTCCGCGGGCAGGCCCAGCGACTGCCACACCGCCTCGGCGACCCTGCGGTGCCCTTCGGCGGTCAGGTGCAGCCGGTCGACGTCCCACATGCGCGGGTCGCCGAGCGACGGAGCGCCGTACAGATCGGTCACCAGCGCGCCGTGTCGGTCGGCCAGCTCTCCCACCAGCGCGAACAGTTCCTCCATGCGCGGGCGGAAGCGCTCCATCACCGGCCCGTTCCGGCCGGGGCTGCGCATCAGCACCAAGGTCCCGCACGCCGGCGCGAGGCGTTCCACGGCCTCCTCCAGCCGATCGCGGACCATGCCCATGTCGCACTTCGGCCGCAGGGTGTCGTTGAGGCCTCCGACGAGTGTGATCACATCCGGTCGGAGCGCCGCCGCGATCGGGACCTGTTCGTCGACGATCTGGCGGATGAGCTTTCCGCGTACGGCGAGATTGGCGTACCGGAATCCCGGTGTGCCCGTCGCGAGACGGGCGGCGAGAACGTCGGCCCAGCCGCGGTAGGAGCCGTCGGGCATCAGATCAGACATGCCCTCGGTGAACGAGTCGCCGACCGCGACAAGACTGGTGTAGGAGGCATTCAATTTCATGGCGATGCCGATGTTACCGCGAGGGGCGGACGGGAGGCAGGGGAGCGGGGAGGCGCGGCCTTCGCCGCGCCTCCCCGCTCCGTCGCCCCGAGGGCGCCCGCCTCAGCGGGCCTGCTGCGGCCTGCCCACCAGCTCGCGCAGTACGTCCTCCATGGTGACCATGCCCGTCAGCCGGTCGTCCTCGTCCAGCACGGCGGCCAGGTGTGTACGGCTGCGCCTCAGCGCTGTCAGCACGTCGTCCAGAGGTGTCGCCGCGCGTACCCGGGCGATCGGCCGGAGAGCCGACACCGGGAACGGGACGTCCCGCGGCGCGGCGTCCAGGGCGTCCTTCACATGGAGGTAGCCGATGATCCGCCGCTCGCTGTCCATGACCGGGAACCGCGAGAAGCCGGACTCGTGGGAGAGCCGCTCCAGTTCCTCCGGGGTCGTGCCGACCCTGGTGTGCAGCACCCGTTCGGTCGGCATGACCACGTCCCGGACCGGACGCCTGCCCAGTTCCAGTGCGTGGCGCAGCCGGTCCGCCGAGCGGTCGTCGACCAGTCCGGAATCCTCGGCGTCCTTGACGAGGCGTGCGAGTTCGTCGTCGGAGAAGGTCGCGGAGACCTCGTCCTTGGTCTCCACCCGGAGGATCTTGAGCAGGGCGTTCGCGAAGGCGTTGATCGCGAAGATCACCGGCTTCAGCGCCCTGGCCAGCGCGACCAGGGGCGGTCCGAGCAGCAGCGCGGTCCTGGCGGGTTCGGCCAGCGCGATGTTCTTCGGCACCATCTCGCCCAGCAGCATGTGCAGGTACGTCGCCACGGTCAGGGCGATGACGAAGGAGATCGGGTGCACCAGTCCGTGCGGCACCCCCACCGTGTCGAAGACGGGCTCCAGCAGATGCGCGATGGCGGGCTCGGCGACGATACCCAGGACCAGGGTGCAGAGCGTGATGCCCAGCTGTGCCGCCGCGAGGAGCGCCGACACGTGTTCGAGCCCCCAGATGACGCTGCGGGCCCGTCGGTTCCCCGCTTCTGCCTCGGGCTCGATCTGGCTGCGGCGTACCGAGATCAGCGCGAACTCCGCACCGACGAAGAAGGCGTTGACGACCAGGGTCAGCAGGCCGATGAAGAGCTGAACCGCGATCATCGTGTCTCCTCCACGGGCTCGTCGTCACCGAACAGCGGTGCGTGCAGCAGGGCACGCGCCGCACGGCGCCCTGAGGCGTCCACCACGTCGATCCGCCAGCCCGTGAGCTCGACGGTGTCGCCGACCACCGGGATGCGGCCGACCTCCGTGGCGATCAGCCCGGCGAGGGTCTCGTAGGGGCCGTCGGGCATCCGGAGTCCGATCGTGCGGAGCTGGTCCGTGCGGGCCGCTCCGTCCGCCGACCAGAGCCTGCGGCCGTCCGCGTCCTCGCCCGCCGGCGCCAGGTCGGGTGTCTCGTGCGGGTCGTGCTCGTCCCGCACCTCGCCCACGACCTCCTCCACGATGTCCTCCAGCGTCACGACCCCCGCCGTGCCGCCGTACTCGTCGATGACGACCGCCATGGCCGACTTCCCGGAGAGCCGGTCCAGCAGACGGTCCACCGTGAGGGTCTCCGGGACGAGCAGCGGTTCGCGCAGCATGTCCGACACCCGTTTGCGGGGCCGCTGGTCGGCCGGGACGGCCAGGACGTCCTTGATGTGCGCGACGCCGACGACCGTGTCCAGGCTGCCCCGGTAGACCGGGAAGCGGGACAGGCCGGTGGCGCGGGTCGCGTTCGCGACGTCCTCGGCGGTGGCCTGTACCTCCAGGGCGGTGACCTGGACGCGCGGCGTCATGACGTTCTCCGCGGTCAGCTCGGAGAGGCTGAGCGTGCGTACGAACAGCTCGGCGGTGTCCGCCTCCAGCGCGCCCTCCTTCGCGGAGTGCCGCGCCAGGGCCACCAGCTCCTGCGGACTGCGCGCCGAGGCCAGTTCCTCCGCCGGCTCCAGGCCGAAGCGGCGCACGATCCGGTTGGCGGTGTTGTTGAGGTGGCTGATGAAGGGGCGGAAGACCGCGGTGAACGCGCGCTGCGGTGTGGCGACCCTCTTGGCCACGGCGAGCGGGGACGAGATCGCCCAGTTCTTCGGGACGAGCTCGCCGACCACCATCAGCACCACGGTGGACAGCGCGGTTCCGATCACCAGCGCCAGCGAGGAGGAGACCCCGGGTGACAGGCCGGTCGCCTCCACCGGCCCCCGGATCAGCTTGGCGATGGACGGCTCGGAGAGCATGCCGACCACCAGGTTGGTGACGGTGATCCCGAGCTGTGCGCCCGAGAGCTGGTAGGTGAGGCTGCGTACGGCCTTGAGAGCTCCGGCCGCGCCCCGGTCCCCTTGCTCGACGGCCCGTTCGAGCTGCCCGCGCTCCACCGTGGTCAGAGAGAACTCCGCCGCCACGAAGACACCGCAGGCGAGGGAGAGGAGCAGGGCCACGACGAGTAGTAGCACTTCGGTCATCGGTTCACCTCCGTCCCATGATCGGACAGGGGCCGGGGGATCGCGCGATGTCGGCGGTATCGACTACTGGGGGGCTCGCCCATGGGCGGACGCTCACACCTTTCGAAAGGTCGTACGTTCGGACGTCCATGGTAAAGGATCAGCAAAATGCGTTGCGTGCTGGACGTTCGTGGGGCGTCGGCGGTCTCGTCCGCCGCTAGAGGGACTTGACCCACCGCCGCCAGTGACCCTCGCGATGGTAACCAGCCGCGCCCCACACGCGGTGCGCCCGGGTGTTCGACTCCAGGACCATGGCGTCGACGCGACGCCCGCCCAGGGCGAGGAACCGCCGCTCCGCGGCCTCCAGCAATGCGGTGGCGACACCCTGCCGACGGTGCTCCGGGTGCACGGCGAGCCGGTACGCCGAGCACCGCCATCCGTCGAACCCGGCTATCACCGTCCCGGCGAGCCGGCCGCCCGCCTCCGCGAGGATCAGGGCCTCGGGGTCCCGAGTGACGAGCCCGGCGACTCCGTCGTGGTCGTCGGTGATGCTGGTGCCCTCGGCCGCGTCCCGCCAGAAGCGCAGCACGGTGTCGACGTCACGGAGCGTGGCGAAGCGGATTTCGAGATCGTTCATGGTCGCGAGCCAACCAGAGCGCCCGAGGGCGGTGCGACCGTATTCCAGGTCGGCACTCCCGGTCGGTGCCGGTGTGCCGTCCCGTCGGACCTCGGCGGTGCGCCGTCCCGGTCCCCTTGCGGCTGCTAGCGGTCACGCGCTAGCTTGATGGCGTGCCCAAGACTCAGCTGAACGTTCGAGTGGACGAGGCCACCGCCGAGGCAGCGCGTCAGCGCGCCCTCCAGCGGGGGATGAGCGTGAACCGCTACATAGAGGAGCTCGTCAAAAGGGACGCCGGCGAGGTGGGACACACGTTCGTCGAGGCCGCGGCCGACTTCATGAAGCAGTACGAGTCGGTGTTCGCCGAGGAGTTCGGCCCGGAGCGCGAAGGCACCCGTTGAACCTGCAGATCGACCTCTCCTGGCTGCTCATGGTCGCCGAGCACAAGACGCCCGGTGATCCGCAGGTCGTGGACTGGGGAGCGCTGGTCGCCGCCGTCAGCCGACACGAGGCGGAGATCTTCGGCAGCCCCGTCTACAGCGACCCGCACTCCCGGGCGGCCGCCATGCTGCAGCTTCTGCTCCATGTGCCGGCCCTCGAACACTCCAACGCGATGTTCGCCTCCGCGGTCGCCTACGGCTATCTCGTCGCCTCCGGGCTCAAGGTCATCACCTCTCCCGAGCAGGTCCGCGATCTGGCCAGACTGGTGAAGGAGGGCAAGGCGGACGTAAGGGCCATCGCCGACGAGCTCCGCAGGTGGAGCCTCTGACCCGCCCCCGTCAGTCCGCCCGGGTGGCCCCGTCCGCCACCGCGGGCCGTCGCGCGACCCCGATCACGCACGGGGTGGTCGGCAGTCGCACTCCCTTCTCCGGGATACGGAACCTGCGGTACGTGCCCAGCTCGAAGCCCGCCTCCTCGATCGCCGCCACGCTGTCCCGTGCCGTGTGACATCCGCCGAACAACAGCGGCCACACCGTGCGGTCCAACGCCCGCTGGGTCGTCGCCAGCGCCCGTCCTGGGGCGAGGGTGTGCTCGAAGAAGCGCAGCTCCCCTCCCGGCCTGAGCACCCGCCCGATCTCCGACAGGGACTGGTGGAGGTCGGCCACGGTGCACAGGACCAGCGAGGCCACGGCCGCGTCGAACGCCTCGCCCTTCACCGGCAGCGCCTCGGCCGTGCCCGGTACCACGTCCACCTGCACCTCGGCGCGATGCGCGGCGGCCACCGCGAGCCGCCGCAGGCTTGGCTCCGGCTCGATCGCCACCACCTCCGAGACGGCCCCGGGACAGTGCGAGAAGTTGAGGCCGTTTCCCGCGCCGATCTCGATGACCCGGCCCGACAGGCCGGCCAGAAGCTCCTCGCGATGGGCCGCGACACCTCCCCTGAGGTCGGCGGTCACGCTCATTCGCGCGTAGAAGCGGGCGAAAACAGGGTGGTGCACGGCGTCCCGTGGGACTTTCGCGCTTCGCCGACGCATGGCAGGCCTCCTCGGAGGGCGCGGAGATGCGGCTCCACCCCGATTGTCCACCGTACGGACGCGCCCTGCCGCTCAGCCGACCTGCCGATTCCCGCCGAGTTCCGGTGCGAGCCAACTCCTCGCCCTCTCACGGAAGTCGGCCGGAGCCAGGGCGCCTGCCCCGGCCGGCACCGCGCCCAGCAGCGGGGCGCCGGCCGCGACCGGGAGGTCGTCGACGTTGCACCGCGAGGCCAGGTCCGGTTCGGCCGGCATGCTGCCCACCACCACGCCGAGGCAGGTCAGGCCCCTTGTCCGCAACGCCTCCGTGGTCAGCGCGGTGGCGTTCAGGGTGCCGAGTCCCGCCGGGGCCACGACCAGGACGGGGGCGGACATCAGCCGTGCCGCGTCCGCGAGCGTGGCCCCCTGTCCGTCGTAACGCACGAGCAGCCCGCCCGCGCCCTCGACGAGCACCAGGTCGTGTTCCGTCGCCAGCTTCTGGGCGGCCTCCGCGATCTCGTACGGGCGTACGGGAGTCAGGCCCGCCCGGCGCGCGGCCGTCTCCGGGGCCAACGGTTCGGGGAAACGGGCCAGTTCGACCGCTGTCACCTGCGAACCGGCCAGCCGCACCACCTCGGCGGCGTCCCCGGGTTCGCCCGGGGCCAGACCCGTCTGGGCGGGCTTGAGTACTGCCACCCGCCGGTCCCGGCAGGCGGCCGCCACCGCCGCCGTCACGATCGTCTTGCCGATCTCGGTGCCCGTACCGGTCACCACCAGGATCGTCATCTCAGCCCTCCCTCGCCGCCGCGCACACGGCCCGGCTGATCCTCGCCACATCGTCGTCGCCGGTCACATAGGGCGGCATCGTGTACACGAGGTCGCGGAACGGGCGCAGCCACACGCCCTCCCGGACCGCGGCGCGCGTCGCGGACGCCATGTCCACCTCGTGGTCGAGCTGTACGACCCCGATCGCGCCCAGCACCCGTACATCCCGTACGCCCGGCGTGTCGGCGGCCTCGGCGAGGCCGCTCCGGAGACCCGCGCCGATCCGCTTCACCTCCTGTTCCCAGTCCTGGCCCAGCAGGAGGTCCATCGAGGCGCAGGCCACGGCGCAGGCCAGCGGATTGCCCATGAAGGTGGGTCCGTGGGCCAGCACCGGCACCTCTCCGCTCGAAATGCCCTCGGCGACCCGCGAGGTGCACAGGGCCGCCGCCAGCGTCAGGTAGCCGCCGGTCAGCGCCTTGCCCACGCACATCACATCCGGCGCGACTCCGGCGTGCCCGGCCGCGAACAGCTGCCCGGTCCGGCCGAACCCCGTCGCGATCTCGTCGAACACCAGGAGCACGTCGTTCGCGTCGCACGCCTCGCGTAGTACCCGGAGGTAGGCCGGCGAGTGGAAGCGCATCCCGCCCGCGCCCTGCACCACCGGCTCCACGATCACCGCGGCCAGTTCGTCGGCGTGGGCCGCGACCAGGTCGCCCAGGTGCCGTGCGTACGCCTCGTCCGGCTCGGCGTCGAAGCCGTCCGGGGGCGCGTCGGCGAAGACCTGCCGCGGGAGGGCGCCCGACCAGAGCTCGTGCATCCCGCCCTCGGGATCGCACACCGACATCGGCTGCCAGGTGTCCCCGTGGTAGCCGCCGCGCCAGGTCAGGAGACGGCGCTTGGCCGGTCGTCCGGCGGAGCGCCAGTACTGCAGACACATCTTCACGGCGACCTCGACCGACACCGAGCCCGAGTCGGCGAGGAAGACGTGCTGGAGCGGTTCCGGGGTGATCTCCACCAGCCGGGCCGCCAGCCGCACGGCGGGCTCGTGGGTGAGCCCGCCGAACATCACATGGCTCATCCGGTCCAGCTGGCCGCGGGCGGCCTCGTTGAGCACCGGATGGTTGTAGCCGTGCACAGCCGACCACCAGGAGGACATCCCGTCCACCAACTCGCGCTGCCCGTGCACGGACTCGGCGAGCCGGAGGCGTACCCCGGACGCGGACTCCACGACCAGCGGCTCCTGGCGGCCGGGCATCGGGCCGTAGGGGTGCCAGACGTGGGCCCGGTCCAGGGAGCGGAGTTCGGTGAGGCCGAGCCGGTCAGGCATTGGGCGCGAGGTCCGTCCCGGCACCGCGACGGCGCACCGCCACCAGGTCCTTGCGCGCCGAAGGCGCCTCGGCCGGTGGTTCCGTCGGTGCCGGAACGGCCCGGGGGGCGTCGCCGCACGGGGCGCAGCCGCCCTCGTGCGAACCGCAGCCTGCGGCGGGCTCCGCCCGGTGCTCCGGAAGCGTCGTCGTGCCCGCGCCCTCCACCTCGAAACCCGCGTCCGCGATCATGTCGAGGTCGGTCTGGCCGGCCTGGCCCTCACTGGTCAGGTAGTCGCCCAGGAAGATGGAGTTGACCAGGTTCAGGGCGAGCGGCTGCATCGAACGCAGGTGCACCTCCCGGCCACCCGCGAGGCGCACCTCGACGTCCGGGCAGACGAACCTGACCATCGCCAGGATGCGCAGGCACCGCTGAGGAGTGAGGTGCCAGTCCTTCGCGAGCGGGGTGCCCTCCATGGGGATCAGGAAGTTCACCGGCACCGAGTCGGGGTCCAGCTCGCGGAGCGAGAAGACGACGTCCACCAGATCGGCGTCGGTCTCGCCCATCCCCGCGATCAGACCGGAGCACGCCGACAGCCCCGCGGCCTGGGCCTGCTGCACGGTGTCCACCCGGTCGGCGTAGGTGTGGGTGGTCGTGATGTCCCCGTACGTCGCCTCGGAGGTGTTGAGGTTGTGGTTGTACGCGTCGGCGCCCGCCGACCTCAGGCGGTCGGCCTGGCCCGCGGACAGCAGGCCGAGGCAGGCACACACCTCGACGTCCTCGTTCTGCTCCTTGATGGCCTCGATCGTCTTCGACACCCGGTCGACGTCCCGGTCCGTGGGCCCCCTGCCGCTCGCCACCAGGCACACGCGCTTCGCGCCGCCCGCCACACCCGCGGCCGCGGCCTTGCTCGCCTCGTCCGGCTTGAGCCAGGTGTACTTGAGGATCTCGGCCTTGGAGCCGAGCCGCTGCGAGCAGTAGGAGCAGTCCTCGGGGCAGAGCCCCGACTTCAGGTTGACCAGGTAGTTGAGCTTGACGCGCCTGCCGAACCACTGGCGGCGCACCTTCCCGGCCGCGGCCACCACATCGAGTAGTTCGTCGTCGGATGTCGCCAGCACGGCGAGCGCTTCGTCACGGGTCGGCGATTCGCGCCGCAGCCCCTTGTCCACCAGCGTGTTCAGCAGGTCCATGGCCTTGATCCTGACGTACGACACGGCTTCCGGCCAAGGAGGAACCGGACAGGACGTGCCGTCGATGCTGTGGGTATTGCCACACCCTGGCATGTTGCGCACCGGGCTAGGGTCTGTGAGCTGCCTACAAAAGGGACCCGCCCATGTCCTACGCCCCGTTCGACTGGATCGACGACGAGGCCCGCCGCCGTACCGACGCCGGACTCGTCCGGACACTGCGCCCCCGGGACGCCCGGACGGAACTCCTGGACCTCGCGAGCAACGACTACCTGGGGCTGACCCGCCACCCCGAGGTCACCTCGGCCGCGGCCGAGGCGGCGCGGGAATGGGGCGCGGGTGCCACCGGTTCGCGGCTGGTCACCGGATCCACCGCGCTGCACGCCGCGCTCGAACGCGAACTCGCAGACTTCTGCGGCTTCGAGGCGGCCCTGGTGTTCTCGTCCGGCTACGCGGCCAACCTCGCCGTCCTGACCGCGCTCGGCGGCCACGGCTCGCTGATCGTCTCGGACGCCGGCAACCACGCGTCGATCGTCGACGGCTGCCGGTTGTCGCGGGCCGCCACCGCCGTCGTGCCGCACGCGGATCCCGAGGCCGTGCGCAAGGCGCTCCACGCGCACGGCGGGCCGGCGTTGACGGTGACCGACTCCGTCTTCTCGGTGGACGGTGACGCGGCCCCGCTGACCGGGCTCGCCGATGCCTGCCGGGAGGCGGGCGCCGCCCTGGTGGTGGACGACGCCCACGGGCTGGGTGTGCTGGGGGAGGGAGGACGCGGTGCGCTCTCGGCCGCGGGGCTCGCGGGCGACGAGGGGACCGTCGCCACGCTCACCCTCTCCAAGTCCCTGGGGAGTCAGGGCGGAGCGGTCCTCGGCCCGGCCCGGGTCATCGCCCACCTGGTCAACACGGCCCGTACGTTCATCTTCGACACCGGCCTCGCCCCGGCCGCGGCGGGCGCGGCCCTCGGCGCTCTGCGGCTGCTGCGCCGTGAACCGGAGCGCGCGGGGAGGGCGCGGGAGGTCGCCGCGGAGCTGTACGCCCGGCTGACCGACGCCGGTCTGACCGCCGTTCGCCCCGACGCGGCCGTCGTGTCGGTCCGTGCGCCCTCGGCCGCGTCGGCGGTGCGCTGGGCCTCCGACTGCCGCGCCGCGGGGCTCGGGGTGGGATGCTTCCGGCCCCCGTCGGTGCCGGACGGGATCTCCCGGCTCAGGTTGACCGCCCGGGCTGATCTGACCAGCGCACAGATCGAGTCGGCGGTGGCCACGATCGTGGAGTGTGCCCCCTCGTCGGTCAACTGAGTTCCCGGGTGCGGCCGCCGGTGATCCGGTGGCCGCCCAGCCCGGCGACGAACGACGTCCATGCCGTGGCCGAGAAGCTCAGCGGAGGCAGGCCGGTGTCCTTGGAGTCCCGGACCGCGAGGTGGCCGGTGCCGAGCCTTGCTGCTTCCACGCAGTTGTTCATCCCGGTGCTGCGGCTGCTGCGCCGCCACTCGGGTGCGGGCTGTGCGAGACGGTCGGACATCGTGTCCCCCTCGGGGAGTCGGAAGGCTCCGCCCAACCACCGCGGCCTACCGCGGCGATGAGGTCCAGCGAACGTTCCGGCGACAGCGCGTGGGCCTGCATCGTGCGGAAGGCCGAGCTGTACGCCTCGAGGTCTTCTCTCCGCTCCAGGTAGAGGCTACTCGTCAGATGGTCAAGAACGACCACATTTAGATCAGAAGTGCTCGGAAACGAGAAGATAACGAAGGGCCCCGTAAGGCCGATATAGCTCCCTGCTTCGAACGGCAGCAACTGGAGTGTCACGTGTGGAAGTTGAGCCACCTGGGACAGATGGTGCAGTTGCGCCTCCATGACCCCGGCGCCGCCGACCTCGCGCCTGACGACGGCCTCGTCGAGCACGGCGCTGAGCCGCAGTGGCCTGGACGTGTGCAGGACGCTCTGCCGGGCGAGCCTGACCTCGACCAGCGAGTCGAGTGCCGAGGGAGGCAGTCCGTCCAACGAGGAACGGGTCACCGCTCGGGCGTAGTCGGCCGTCTGCAGAAGACCCGGCACCACCGAGGTCTCGAGCGTTCGTGCCGCGTCGGCCTGTGACTCGAGGCTGATGAAGTCGCGGTACTGAGGCGGGATGAGTCCGCGATACGCGTGCCACCAGCCACTTCCGCCACCGCCGCCGGCCGAGCCGGCCAGCGTCTGGAGCAGCGAGCGCAACTGTCCGTCGTCCACGCCGTAGACGTCGAGTAACCGGGTCACGTCGCCGGGCGTCACCCCGCTCGCACCCGTCTCGATCCGGCTCACCTTCGACTGGTGCCAGCCCAGCATGCCCGCGGCGTCCCGGCTCGTGAGCCCGGCCGCGTGACGCAGGCCGCGCAGTTCCTCGCCTAGTTTCCGGCGGCGTACGACAGGGCCGTTTCGCAAGGCGGCCTCCTTCCGTTGTACGGAGAGCCGTCTTCTGGGGAGCGGCCCGGAAAGGGGCCAGTGTGGCGCCCGTTCACGGCTTACGGGGCACAGTTCACCGGAATGGGCGACAGATATATGCACATCTTGGGGGATCGCAGTTACGGACGGCCGCAACAGTGGCAGTCTGGCGCGAAGCACAATCCAGGCCGATCGCGGGTCGGTCCGGGCGGAAGGGACGACGTCGCCATGGCAGACCATCAGGAAGCAACCGTCACTCTGCCGAGCGACCCGGTCTCGGTGTCCGAGGCCCGCAGATACGTGGCCCGGGTACTCACCGACTGGGGCCTGGACGAGGACAGCGACATGGCCGACGCCGTACGGCTGATCGTCTCCGAACTCACCACGAACGCGGTCCAGCACACGTTCGGTCTGTCGCCGACGTTCACGATCGACCTGCGGCTCGACCGTGACGTCGAGCTGTACCTGGGGGTGACGGACAGCCACCCCCGCTGGCCGCAGAAGCTCCCCGCGGCGGTCCGGCAGGACAACGGACGCGGCATGGTGATCATCCGTTCCCTCGCCAAGGAACGCGGGGGCAGGCTCGGCGTCAGCCCCACCCCTGACGGGGGGAAGACCGTGTCCATCGCCCTTCCCTGGGTCGTCCCCGCTCAGGCCTGACCGGTTCTCACGGGACGCCGACCCGTCCGAAGCCGCTCCGGAGCAGCGCCATCAGGGTCGTCGCGGCGGCGGTGTTCTCGTCCCCCCGGTGGACGACGGAGATCGTCCGCCGGAAGGCGGCAGGTTCCAGGCGCCGTACGGCCAGAGGTGCCGGGGACATCGCGGCGACCATCTCCGGAACCACGGCCACACCGAGACCCGCGCTCACCAGGGCGCAGACCAGGGCGTAGCCGGGCGACTCGCACACGACGGCGGGGGTCGCACCCGCCTCGGCCAGAGCGCGCTCCACACCGCGGCGCGGTGGGTGCTCGGGTGCGCTGCTGATCAGCGGCCGGCCCGCCAGTTCGGCCACCGGCAGCGGGCCGCTGCCCTCGGCGAGCATCTGCCCCGGTGCGGTGACCAGTACCAACTCCTCGACGAGCAGCGGCTCGGCCGAGACCCCGGACGGCAGGGGAGAGGAGGCCGCTGGTTCGTACGCGTGGGTCAGTGCCAGGTCCACGTCGCCCGTCGCCACGGCGGCCACACCGGCGGGCGGCTCGTAGTCCGTGACCGTCAGCTCCACGTCCGGGTGGGCCCGCCGGAACGCCGTCAGGACCGGGGGCAGCAGGTGGATCCCGGCCGTCACGAAGGTGCCGACGCGCAGCCTGCCCCCGGACAGCCCCGCCAGCCGGGCCAGCTCGTGCCGTGCCTGGTCCATCTCGTCCAGGACGCGCCTGGCCCGGCCTGCCAGCAGCTCACCTGCGGCCGTCAGCCGTGCCCCCCGGTGGTGCCGGACGAGGAGGGCCGCCCCCGACTCCCGCTCCAGTTTGGCCAGCTGCTGCGAGAGCGCGGGCGCGGTGTAGCCCAGCCTCGCGGCGGCCCGGGTGATCGAGCCCGCCTCGGCCACCGCCACCAGCGCGGCCAGCCGTGTCGGGTCGTACATTAAGCGTTCCTTTTGGCAGACCCAGAAGATTGCAAGTACACAGTAGAGGGCCGAAGAGGCCAGGGTGTACTCATGGACGCACAACTTCTCGCCTTCGCCGCCGTGGCGGCCGGCATGGTCGCGCTGCCGGGTGCGGACTTCACCGTCGTCGTGCGCAACGCACTCGCATCCCGGAGCTCGGGTCTGGCCACCGCGGTGGGAGTCGCGGGAGGGCTGCTGGTGCACACCGCGCTTGCCGTCGCCGGGCTCGCCGCAGTGCTCGTCACGATGCCGGTGCTGTTCCGCACCGTCCAGCTGCTCGGTGGCGCCTACGTGCTCTACCTCGGCCTCAGCGGCCTCCACTCGATGCGGCGGCGGGCCGTCACGGGGCCGGGAGCGGAAGAAGAGGACCAGGGTGCACCCAAGGGGCCCGGACGCTCGCTGCGCCAGGGATTCCTGACCAACGCACTGAACCCCAAGGCGCCCGTGCTCTTCCTCAGCCTGCTGCCCCAGTTCGTCCCCGACGGCCAGGCGCCCCTGCCCAGGACCCTGCTGCTCGCCTCGGTGGTCGTGCTGCTGGCGCTCGTATGGTTCCCCGCGGTGGCCCTCCTGGTGGACCGCCTCGGCCGGTGGCTGCGCCGGCCGCGTACCGCCCGCGTGATCGAGGGCGGCAGCGGCGCGGCGCTCACCGCGCTGGGACTCGTGCTGGTGACCGAGCCCCTGCTGCACTGATCCTGGTGGGGAGGCGCCGGACGGGAGGCGTCAGCACCTGGTGGACGAAGGTGTCAGCGGACCCTCCCGTACCAGACGCTGTTCGACCAGATCTTCTCCAGCCGGACCACGGCCCCGGTCTTCGGCGAGTGCCAGATCTTCCCGCTGCCGGCGTAGATGCCGACGTGGTAGACACCGCGTCCCGCGTGGAAGAAGACCAGGTCGCCGCGTTGCCGCTGCGACCTGGGGATGTGGCGGGTCTTGTTGTACTGCTGCTGGGCCGTGCGGGGGAGTTTCCTGCCCGCCTTCTTGAACGAGTAGAGCGTCAGGCCCGAGCAGTCGAACCGGTGGGGGCCCGCGGCGCCGTATCGGTAGGGCGCACCCTTCTTCGAGGCCGCGACGTCGAGAGCCCTCGCCGAATGGGGCGCCGCCTCCGCGTCGTCGACGAGACCGGGAGCCAGCATGGTGGTGCCGACGGCGAATGTGAGAACCGAGGCGGTACCGACCCGGGCCAGCAGTGACGGGACATGAACCTGCGCAGTCATGCGCAACCCTTCGTCAGCCGCCTGTGAAAGATGACCTGTCGGGTTCGGGCTGGCGAAGTCGCCCGGCCGCCCCGGCCCGTGTGCGCGAAGTCCCGCGCGGCGCCCTCAGGGCGTACGGCGAGGCTTCGGACAGGACCTGTGCGGCTTCACCCCGAGGGCCGTCCGGCGTGTCCGGTCGGCCCGTTGTGCTCGGGTCCTCCACTCCTGCCGATCCACTTCTGTCGACCAGGCATCCGGACAGCGGCAGGACTCGGCGTCCGCCCGGACCGCCCCGCCGCGGCGGCGGGGGCTTGTCGTCCCAGGGATCTTTACGCACGCACTGCCGGATTTCCTCGCTGAAGCGGCGATATGTGAGAGTCGTCACCACTGATCCGTTCGAGTGGACAGGGCGGATCGGGAGATCTGGCCGCCCTGCCCGACCAGCCCCGCACCAGCGTCGGAACGAGATATTCCGTTCAGCGTCCGTGCCTGTTGCGCAAGTTGGGCTGTCCCTCGTGCGGGGGACCCCCTACGCCGAACGGGCGAGGAAAACTCGTCGACCCGTCGGGCGCGTCGTGAGCGGCGAAGTCCTTCAGCTGTTGAGCGCGGGCTTTCCGGAGCCAAGGCGTCGGACCCGGTCCTGGGTGCGGCGGACTCCGGCCGCCCACGGCCGCCCACCAGGACGGCGGTCGGGCCGAGCGGTGTCCACAGGGCCGGCGCGACTGCCGGCCCGCCCGCCGCGCAGCTTCAGCAGGGTCACGATCGCGCCGGCGGCGACCCCGGCCGGCGTCAGCGGCAGGACGCTCGCGCCGAGCGCGCTGCCGCGCGGGTCGGCCTCCGGCGCGGCGACGACGTCGGTGACGGGTATCCCGCCTTCCGAGGGGGCCGCCGCCGTGACCGCCCCGTCGGCAGCTGGGGGACGACCGGCCCCGCGGCGGAGGCGGTGACCGGTAGCGGCCCCTTGCGGTGATCACCACCACCCCGTATACGACCCGGTCCTCGATCGCGGAGCGGGTCGCGGCATCGTCGGTGTAACGGTGGATCTCGAAGGCTCCCTCCTGCCGCTCGAACCGCTCCCGCAGCTGTTCGGCGGCCGGTGCCGCTCCGGCGATGCCCACGGGCAGGTAGCGCGGAGCGATGCGTGCGGCGGGCCGTGCGAAGGCCCGGAGCGCGAGAGTCACCACCGGGGCGGCGAGAAGAGCGGCCGCCACCGTTCGGAGGGTTCCACGGCACGTCGATGCAGGACGTACTCAAAGAGGTGGGCCTGTCGGCGGGGGCCGTCTACCGCTACTTCGCCGGGAAGGAGGACCTGATCGCCGCCATCGCCGACGAGGCCTTCCTGAGCATCCGGCAGGCCTTCGACGAGGCGGCGGAACTGGCGCCGCCGCCCACCCCGGACGTGCTCCTGGGCAGGGTGCTGCGCGGTGTCTTCACGGGGCAGGTGTACGGCATGGAGCGCCGCACGTGCGCCGCGCTCATCGTCCAGGTGTGGGCGGAGACCCTGCGCGACGAGCGGCTGGCCGCCACCCTCCGGGACGGCTACGCCGGCATGCGTACGGCCTGGGCGAAGCTGGTGCAGGCCTACCGTGCGGCGGGGCTCATGGGCGCCGACGTACCCGCCGACGACGTCGCCCGCACGGTGATCGCCACCGCGCAGGGGTTCCTGGCGCAGGAGGCGCTGTTCGGCGGGTCCGAGCCCGAGGTCCTGGAGAACGGGTTGCGCGGCCTGATGTCCATGGGTCCGCAAAAGAGCAGTTAACGCGTTGGAAAAACTTCCGCCCTAACGTGCAATACCTGGCCGCGGAACCCTCTTCATCGTTCAACAGAGTGTTGAAGCCGGGATAGGGTCCCGCTGCGCCCGGGGCAGGTACCGGGCGGTAGACGAAGAGGGTGGAAGCGTGCAACTGACTCCGCACGAACAGGAACGCCTGCTCATCCATGTGGCGGCCGACGTCGCCGGGAAGCGCAGGGCGCGCGGACTGCGGCTCAACCACCCCGAGGCGGTCGCGCTCATCACCTCGCACCTCCTGGAGGGCGCCCGCGACGGGCGGACCGTGGCCGAACTCATGGCCTCCGGCCGCAAGGTGCTCACCCGCGACGACGTCATGGACGGCATCCCGGAGATGATCCACGACGTCCAGGTCGAGGCCACCTTCCCCGACGGCACCAAGCTCGTCACCGTCCACGACCCGATCGTCTGACGGGGGAGCAGCCGATGATTCCCGGAGAGATCCTCTACGCGGACGGCACGGTGCCGCTCAACGAGGGGCGCGCCGTCACGCGCCTCACCGTCCTCAACGCCGCCGACCGGCCCGTCCAGGTCGGCTCGCACTACCACTTCGCCGAGGCCAACACCGGCCTGGAGTTCGACCGTGCCGCAGCCCGCGGGCTGCGGCTCAACATCGCCGCCGGAACCGCCGTGCGCTTCGAGCCGGGCATCCCCGTAGACGTCGAACTCGTCCCGCTCGCAGGCCTGCGCATCGTCCCCGGACTGCGTGGCGACACCGGAGGTTCCCTCGATGCCTGAGCTCAGCCGCCCCGTGTACGCCGACCTGTTCGGGCCCACCACCGGTGACCGCATCCGGCTCGCCGACACCGATCTCGTCGTACGGATCGAGGAGGACAGGTCCGGGGGCCCCGGGCGGGCCGGCGACGAGGCCGTCTTCGGCGGCGGCAAGGTGATCCGCGAATCGATGGGCCAGGCGCGCACCACCCGCGCCGAGGGCGCGCCGGACACCGTCATCACCGGCGCGGTCGTCATCGACCACTGGGGCGTCGTCAAGGCCGACATCGGCATCCGCGACGGCCGGATCACCGGCCTCGGGAAGGCCGGCAACCCCGACACGATGGACGGTGTCCACCCCGACCTGGTCATCGGGCCCGAGACCGAGATCATCGCGGGCAACGGCAAGATCGTCACCGCTGGTGCCATCGACGCCCACGTGCACTTCATCTCGCCGACCCTGGTCGACCAGGCGCTGTCCTCCGGGGTCACCACGCTCGTCGGAGGCGGCACGGGCCCGGCGGAAGGCACCAAGGCCACGACGATCACCCCCGGCCCCTGGCACCTCGCCCGGATGTTCGAAGCGCTCGACGGCTATCCGGTCAACATCGGTCTGCTGGGCAAGGGCAACACGATGTCCCGCGACGCCATGCACTCCCAACTGCGCGCCGGAGCGCTGGGGTTCAAGATCCACGAGGACTGGGGCGCCACCCCGGCCGTCATCGACGCGTGCCTGAGCGTCTGCGAGGAGACCGGCGCGCAGCTCGCCATCCACACGGACACGCTCAACGAGGCCGGTTTCGTCGCCGACACGCTGGCCGCCGTCGCCGGGCGCTCGATCCACGCCTACCACACCGAGGGCGCGGGAGGCGGGCACGCTCCCGACATCATCAGCGTGGTCTCGGAGCCGTACGTCCTGCCCAGCTCCACCAACCCGACCCGGCCGCACACGGTCAACACGATCGAGGAACACCTCGACATGCTGATGGTGTGTCACCACCTGAACCCCGCGGTGCCGGAGGACCTGGCCTTCGCCGAGTCCCGGATCCGGCCGTCGACCATCGCGGCCGAGGACATCCTCCACGACCTCGGAGCCATCTCGATCATCTCCTCGGACTCCCAGGCGATGGGGCGCATCGGCGAAGTGATCCTCCGTACCTGGCAGACCGCCCACGTGATGAAACGGCGACGCGGCGCCCTGCCCGGCGACGGCTCGGCCGACAACAACCGGGCGCGTCGCTATGTCGCCAAATACACCATCAACCCCGCGGTGGCCCAGGGCCTGGACCGGGAGATCGGCTCCGTCGAGCCCGGCAAACTCGCCGACCTCGTCCTGTGGGACCCGGCCTTCTTCGGCGTCAAGCCCCAACTGGTGATCAAGGGGGGCCAGATCGCGTACGCGCAGATGGGCGACGCCAACGCGTCGATCCCCACCCCGCAGCCGGTCATGCCCCGGCCCATGTTCGGAGCCGTCGGCCGCGCCCCCGCCGCCAACTCCTTCAACTTCGTCTCCGCCCCGGCCGTCGAGGACGGGCTTCCGGAGCGGCTGGGGCTCGGCAAGAGGTTCGTGCCGATCACCAGCACCCGGGGAGTCACCAAGGCGGACATGCGCGAGAACGACGCGCTGCCCCAGGTCCGGGTGGACGCCGACAGCTTCGCCGTCACCATCGACGGCGATCGCGTCGAACCCGCTCCCGCGGCGGAACTCCCCATGGCCCAGCGCTACTTCCTCTTCTGAACACGGACCACACCTCATGACGACGCGCGCAGCCCTGCTCGTCCTCGCCGACGGCCGGTTCCCCGCCGGTGGCCACGCCCACTCAGGCGGCGCCGAGCCGGCCGTCAAGGCGGGACGGATCCGCGACGCCCGGGACCTGGCGGACTTCTGCCTCGGCAGGCTCCACACCACCGGTCTCACCTCGGCCGCACTCGCCGCGGCGGCGGCCCACGGCCTTGACCCCCTCGCCCTGGACGAGGCCGCCGACGCCCGGACCCCCTCACCCGCCCTCCGGGCCGTCGCGCGCAAGCTCGGCCGGCAGCTGATGAGGGCCGCCCGGGCGACCTGGCCCAGCCCCGAACTGACCGCGCTCGCCGCAGCCCTCCCGCGCGGTGCGCACCAGCCGGTCGTCCTCGGCCTCACGGCGCGCGCGGCCGGCCTCGGGCCCGAGGACGCGGCTCACTGGGTCGCCTACGAAACCGTCAGCGGCCCGGCCACCGCGGTCGTCCGGCTGCTCTCCCTGGACCCCTTCGAGGCCACCGCCGTCCTCGCCCGGCTCGCGCCCGCACTCGACCGGGTCGCCGACCAGGCGGCCGCAGCCGCACGACAGGGCATCGACGCCCTGCCCGCGGCGTCCGCGCCGATGCTCGACATCTCCGCGGAGGCCCACGCGGCCTGGCCGGTCAGGCTGTTCGCGTCCTGAACCGACGATCCCCCGCCCCGTCACCACCAGGAGCCGTACCCATGCACCTCGACCACGACCACAACGGCCCCGCTGCCGTCGGCGCCGACGCCGCACGCCCCGACGGCACCCGTCGCGCCCTGCGCATCGGCCTCGGCGGACCGGTGGGTTCCGGGAAGACGGCGACCGTCGCCGCCCTCTGCCGCGCCCTGCGTGACCGGATCTCCATCGCCGTCGTCACCAACGACATCTACACCCGCGAGGACGCGGCCTTCCTGCTTCGCAACGCCGTGCTGCCGCCCGAGCGCATCCAGGCCGTGGAGACGGGCGCCTGCCCGCACACCGCGATCCGGGACGACATCTCGGCCAACCTCGAAGCGGTCGAGGAACTCGAGGACTCCGTGGGGCCGCTCGACCTGATCCTGGTCGAGTCGGGCGGTGACAACCTCACCGCCACCTTCTCCAAGGGGCTCGTCGACGCGCAGGTGTTCGTGATCGACGTCGCGGGCGGCGACGACATCCCGCGCAAGGGAGGCCCGGGTGTCGCCACCGCCGACCTCCTCGTCGTCAACAAGACCGATCTCGCCCCCTACGTCGGTTCCGACCTGGGCCGGATGGCGCACGACGCCGCAGAACAACGCGGCGACCTGCCCGTGGTGTTCACCTCCCTGACCGCCGAGAACGGTGTCGCACCCGTCGCCGACTGGGTGCGGTCGCAGCTCGCCGCCTGGGTCGCATGAGCGTCTCGGCCACCGCCCGGATCACCGCGGTCGCCGACGGACGTGGCTCCACGGCGCTGCCCGTGCTCGAGAGCGAGGGTCCGCTCGCCCTGCGCCGGACCAGGTCGCCGGACGCCGCGTACGCGCGAGTCACCGTGATCGGCGCGATGAGCGCGCCCCTCGGCGGTGACCGGCTCGCCATCGAGGTGCGGGCCGGGGAAGGGGCGCGGCTGGCCGTGGACTCCGCCGCCGCCACCGTGGCACTGCCGGGTGCCGGCCCGGACGCGGTCCCCGCCTCGTACGACGTACGACTCGAGGTGGGGGAGGGGGCGGACCTGCGCTGGCTCCCCGAGCAGCTGATCTCGGCGAAGGGCAGCGCACTCGACATGACCACCCGCGTCGAGCTCGCCGCCACCGGGAGCCTTGTGCTGCGTGACGAGCAGATCCTCGGCCGGCACGGCGAGGCCACCGGGCGGCTCTCCAGCCGCCTGACGGTCCGTAGAGCCGGACGCCCGCTGCTCGACCAGCAGCTGGCGTACGGGCCGGACGCCCCGGGCGGCTGGGACGGCGCCGCCGTTCTCGGCGGCCACCGCGCCGTGGGGCAACTGCTCGTGGTCGACCCCGCTTTCGAGAAGGACCTGCCGGCGCCACGGTTGCTGGGCCCCACCGCGTCCCTCGCCCCGCTGGCCGGGCCCGCGGTCCTCGTGACGGCGCTCGCCGCCGACGCCCGGCTGCTCCGGGGGCTCCTGGACGACGCTCTGGAGGGGCTTCTCAAGGGATCAAGGTCCGCCCCGACGGCCTGAGTTCGCTCAGCGGGACAGGGTGCACCGGTTATTGGTTCGGTAAAGAAACAGGTGTACGCCCTTCTCTCGGCAACCTCACAGACGAAAGGATCTGCTGACGCACGCACAACCGCGCCGCCACCGGCGGCGCATCACGCAGGGGGAGGTTCCACTTGAGGCGCACAGCGGTGCTCGGTTCGGCCGGCACACTGATCGCGGGCACGCTCATAGCGGGTGCGATAGCCGCACCGGTCGCAGGTGCCGACGGTCGTCATCACCACGGCGACCGGGAGGCGCGCGGTGTACAGACGGCAGCCGCCCGGGCCGCGAAGGCCGGAATCGACTGGGCGGACTGTCCGGCGGACTGGGCGATAGCCGCACCCATCCAGTGCGGATGGGTCAGCGTTCCGCTCGACTACGCCGAGCCGAACGGCAAGAAGATCAAGCTCGCCGTCGACCGGCACGTCAGCACGGGCACGAAGGACGAGCGACAGGGCTCGCTGCTCTACAACCCCGGAGGCCCCGGCGGCTCCGGAATGGCGTTCCCGAAGCGCGTCGTCACCAAGAACCCCCTCTGGACGAAGACCGCGAAGGCGTACGACTTCGTCGGCTTCGACCCGCGCGGGGTCGGCCACTCGGCGCCGATCTCCTGCATCGACCCGCAGGAGTTCGTGAAGGCCCCGAAGGCCGACCCGGTGCCCGGCAGCGAGGCGGACAAGCGGGCCCAGCGCAAGCTGGCGGCCGAGTACGCCGACGGCTGCGCCGAGCGCAGCGGCGCGATGCTGCCGCACCTGACCTCGCTCAACACCGCACGCGACCTGGACGTCATCAGGGCCGCGCTCGGCGAGCAGAAGCTCAACTTCCTGGGTGTCTCCTACGGCACCTACCTGGGCGCGGTCTACGGCACGCTCTTCCCGTCGCACGTGCGCCGGATGATCGTCGACAGCGTCGTCGACCCCTCGAAGGACAACATCTGGTACGAGGCCAACCTCAACCAGGACGTCGCCTTCCAGACACGCTGGGACGACTGGAAGGCGTGGGTCGCGAAGAACGACGCCGCCTACCACATCGGTGACACGCCGGCGAAGGTCGAGCAGGCCTGGCTGACGCTGCGTGCGGCGGCCAAGAAGAACCCGATCGGCGGCGTCGTCGGCCCCGCCGAGCTCATCGGCTTCTTCCAGAGCGCGCCCTACTACGACTCCGCCTGGGCGCCCACCGCCCAGATCTGGAGCGACTACCTGGGCGGCGACACCCAGGGGCTGATCGACGCCGCGGGTCCCGACCTGTCGGACACCGCGGGCAACATCAGTGCGGAGAACGGCAACGCCGTCTACACCGCGGTCGAGTGCGCGGACGCCAAGTGGCCCACCAGCTGGAAGAAGTGGGACCGAGACAACAGCAGGCTGCACCAGGACAACCCGTTCATGACGTGGGCCAACGCCTGGATGAACCTGCCCTGTGCGACCTGGTCCGCCAAGCAGCAGACACCCCTGGAGGTGCGTACCGGCAAGGGTCTGCCGCCGGTGCTGATCGTGCAGTCCGAGCGTGACGCCGCCACTCCGTACGAGGGCGCCGTCGAATTGCACAAGCGCTTCAGGGGCTCCCGTCTCATCACCGAGAAGGGCGCCGGTTCGCATGGTGTGACCGGCCTGGTCAACCCCTGCGTCAACGAGCGGGTGGAGTCCTACCTGCTCACGGGCAAGACCGACAGGCACGATGTGACGTGCACCCCGCACGCCACGCCGAAGCCGTAACACCCCCTGACGTGAGCGGACGGCCGATGATTCCCGGCGGCCGTCCGCTCACCCCTGTCGCCACGCGGTCTCTCCGGGCGGGGGACGCGAATCGCTCTCAGCGGGGCCGGCGCGGGAACTTCCCGGGCTGATCGGCCTGCGGCGCCTTCGCCTTGACCGCGTACTCGTCGACGTACTCCTGCCCGGAGAGGCCGAGGACCGCGTACATGATCTCGTCCGTGACGGCGCGGATCGCGGCCTTCTGGTCCTCCAGACCGGCGAAGCGGGAGAAGTCGAGCGGCTCCCCGAACCGGATGGTGACGCGCTTGACCTTGGGCACCTTCTGGCCGGGCGGCTGGATCTCGAAGGTCCCGACCATCGCGCAGGGGATGACCGGCACCCCGGCCTTGATCGCCATCACGGCGACGCCGACCTTGCCCTTGTAGAGCCGTCCGTCGGGCGACCGGGTGCCCTCCGGATAGATGCCCAGCAGCTCGCCCTTGGCCAGCACCCCCAGCCCCTCACGGATGGCGGCCTGCCCCGCCTCCTTTCCCGACCGGTCCACGGGGATCTGGCCGATGCTGTGGAAGAAGGCGGCGGTCAGCTTCCCCTTGATGCCCGGGCCGGTGAAGTACTCGGCCTTGGCGAGGAACGTGATCCGGCGCTTGAGGATCGAGGGCATCAGGAAGTGGTCGGAGAAGGACAGGTGGTTGCCGGCGACGATGGCCGCACCGTCGTCGGGGATGTGTTCCAGCCCTTCGATACGGGGCCGGAAGGTCAGCCGAAGCAAGGGACCCAGCACGACGTACTTCAGGACGTAATAGAACACAGCTTCTCTCCTAGCCTTCTTGGCCGGACCGGTGGCCGCGTCCCGCCGGTTCACGCACGGTGTTGCCGTCCTCGCCGACCCGCCTGGGCGGCCGGCCCGGGCCGTGTCCGGTCGGACAGCTGTCGACTCCTCGCCGGTGCACCCCGACGCGCCCCGGCCGGTGTGCTCCGGCATCGCTCCCGGATGATCGATCGTAGCCCTGTTCCATGTGCCTCCGAGGTGCCGAGGAGCAGTCTCTGATGCGCTATCACCTGCCCGCCCGGCCGGGTGATCAGACCTCGGTGCGCCGGCCGTCCCGCGAGGCCGGTCGGGGGTCCTGGCAGCGGGCCCGTGCCATTCGGACGCGTGGTGGGTACAACCGATCGGCTTCCGCGTACGTCTCCAACTCGTGCAAGTGTTTTGCCGGAGACGGCATTTCGTCCACCGCACGCCATGACGAGGGATCTTCCATGACTCACACCCTTCCCGGCCGCCGCCTCTCGCGCACCGCGGTCGGTGTACTCGCCGCCGCCGCGCTGACCGGACTCGGATCCGTGCCCGCCGTCGCCGCGGAACCCGACCTCGGGATCGGGCCGCTCGCGCCGATCACGGGTGCGCAGCCCGGCAGCGGTGTCGACGTGCCGTTCTCGGTGCTGAACAAGGGCACCGACGAGGTGGGGAAGGTGTGGGTGACGTACGCCGTCACCTCGGGTCTCGCGGCGGCGGACTCCTACGCGAACTGCGCGTACTCGACGGTGCCGTCGCACGACGAGGCCCCGGAGAGGGACCTCGCCGTGTGCGCCTTCGACCAGCCGCTGAAGCCGGGTGTCGTGTACGTGCCGGACCAGCCGCTCGGGCTCAAGGCGCTGGACAACGCGCTGTACGACAACGTCTCGATGACTGTGGGTGCCACGGAGCCCGGACCGTCCGACGGCGGCGGCACGGAGCCCGTGCCCGGCACGGGCGCCCCGCTGAAACTGGTCGAGAAGGCCCCGGCGACCGACGACGACCGGGCGAGCCATGCCGAGGCCTCCGCGTCCGCCGACGTCACCGCGGTCAACTCGGCCGACTTCGCGCTGACCGGTGCCGAGCTCGAGGGCAGGGCCGGCGACAAGGTCACCGCGACGGTGGAGTTCGTCAACGAGGGCCCGGCCTGGGTCTACCGCGAGGCGGGGCAGGGGGCGGCGACCGTCGACGTCCGGATCCCGTCCGGGACCACGGTGGTGAAGGCGCACGACTACTGCAGCCCGGTCACCAGGACGCACTACACCTGCGGAACCTCGCAGTCCTGGGTGAACGAGACGCGGGGTGAGAAGTACACCTTCGTCCTGCGGATCGACAAGGCCGTCGAGGGCGCGACCGGGAAGGTCTCCTTCACCGGGGCGGCCAGGCCCTTCGACAGGAACGCGGCCAACGACACCGCCGAGATCGTGGTCAACGGCGGTTCCGGCACGACGGGCGGTTCGGGTGGTTCCACTGCCGGTGGTTCGTCGGCAGGCGGTTCCTCGACGGCCGGTTCCTCGGCCGCCGGTTCGTCGTCCACGTCCGGTGGTGCCAGTTCCGGAGGCTCCGCGTCCGGGGGCTCCACGTCCGGGGGCTCCGCGTCCGGTGGTTCCGGCCAGGGGACGACGGACGGCGCCCTCGCGGCGACCGGCTACGACACGCTCCCCGTGGTGGGCCTGTCCGCGGCGGCGCTGATCGCGGGCGGCGGACTCCTCCACGCCTTCCGCAAGCGCGCGGCTGCCGGTAGCTGACCGTACGGACGACACCGTCACGGCCGGTGCGGGGTTGCGGGATGGGGCCCCCGCACCCCGCACCGGCCGTTGGCCACGCCACCCGCCGCGGCACGGCCGTAGGCTTCACCCGTGCACAGTGTGGAGCTGCTGCCGGACGAGCGCACCGAGACGGCCGTCCGCGACGTATGGGCGCGACTGGCGCGGGCGGGGCTGCCCAGCATGGCCGCGCACCGGCACCCGACGAACCGCCCGCACCTCACCCTCGCCACCGCGGAGATCCTCCTCCCGGAGACGCGCGCACGGCTGGGGGAGGCACTTGCGGTGCTGCCCGTGCCACTGCGCCTGGACGGGCTCGTACGGTTCACGGGCCGGAGGCAGGTGCTCGCCTGGGCGGTCAGGCCCGACGAAGCGCTGCTGCGCCTGCACGAGACGGTGTGGCACATCCTGTGCGGGTCACCTGGCAGCGGCCCGCCCGATCCGCTCCTCGACCCCGCGCGCTGGGTCCCCCACTTCACCCTGGGCCGGGGTCGCGACATGCCCCCGGACGTCTCCGACGCCGAAGTGTTCCCCCCGGCGCCCGGCAGCGTCCTCACCGGTCGGTGGACCGGTGCCCGCTGCTACGACTCGGTCACCCGCACCACCGGCCCGCCTGCCGGGTGAGCCGCACCCGGCCCATCCCGCACGGGGCGGAACCCGTGCGGCCCGCCTCAGGTGTCCCGGGTGGCGACCATCCCCAGGGTGGCCAGTCCCAGGACCACCCAGCCGAACCAGAGCCAGCCGTTGCTCCCCAGGGCCACCGTGTACGCGGTCACCGCGACCAGCGTGCCGACAGTGAGCACTCCCATGGTCTTCGTGGATCCAGGCATGAGCGCACGCTCCTCACCGGCCGCACGGCCGTTGAAGCCATGGTCACCCCTCCCACACCCCCACCGCTACTGCCCGCGCGCCTGCAATGAGGCCAGATAGGCGTTGTACGCCTTCAGCTCCTGGTCGCCGTCACGGTCGGCGGCACGGTCCGAGCGCTTGGCCGTCCGCTGCTCGGAGCGGTACCACTGGAAGACCAGCGCGATCAGCACCAGCACGGACGGGATCTCACTGAACGCCCAGGCGATGCCTCCCGCCACCGTCTGATCACTCAGCGCGTCCACACCGAGGGAGGCCGGCGGGTTCTCATAGACCTTCACCATCGGCTGGCTCGCCATCATCAGGGCGATGCCGAAGAACGCGTGGAACGGCATCCCCGCGAAGAGCTCCAGCATCCTCATCACGTAACCGGGCCGGTGAGGTCCCGGGTCGACCCCCATGATCGGCCAGAAGAACACCAGGCCGACCCCGAGGAAGTGCACCATCATCGAGAGGTGGCCGGTCGTGGATCCCATCAGGAAGTCGAACAACGGGGTGAAGTAGAGCGCGTACAGGCTCGCGATGAAGAGCGGGATCGTGAACGCCGGATGCGTGACGACCTTCATGTAGCGGCTGTGCAGCAGCATCAGCAGCAGTTCGCGCGGCCCGGTGCGTCCCCGGCCGGCGACCGGCAGGGACCGCAGCGCCAGCGTCACCGGGGCGCCCAGCAGGAGCAGGATCGGCGAGACCATGCTGATCACCATGTGCTGCACCATGTGCACGCTGAACATGACCATGCCGTAGTCGTTGAGTCCGGTGCACATCACCAGGGCGATGGAGAGCACGCCGAGGACGAAGAAGACGATCCGGTTCACCGGCCATCCGTCGCCCCGGCCCCGCAGCCGCACGACTCCGTACGCGTACAGGACGAGCGCGGCGACGCAGCCGATCAGGAAGAACGGGTCCGCCGAGAACTCGAGCCCCCGTCCCAGCGTGAACGGCGGCAGATCCATGTTCATGCCGTGCCCGCTGTGATCCATCTGTTCACTCCCGCTGGGGACGTCCCCGTTTCGTGCCTGTTGTCCGGACCAGACTAGAACCGCCCCCGGCCGCTGATGCGGCCGGGGGCGGTTCACGGGGCGTCGCGAAGGTCAGAGGACGACCTGTGCCTCGGCGTAGCGCTCGGCCGGGACCGTCTTGAGGGTCTCCACGGCCGCCGCCAGCGGAACCATCGTGATGTCCGTGCCGCGCAGCGCCGTCATCATGCCGAACTCGCCGCGGTGGGCGGCCTCCACCGCGTGCCAGCCGAAGCGGGTCGCCAGGACACGGTCGTACGCGGTCGGGGTGCCGCCGCGCTGGACGTGGCCCAGGATCACGGGGCGGGCCTCCTTGCCCAGGCGCTGCTCCAACTCCCCGGAGAGCTGCGTGGCCACGCCGGCGAACCGCTCGTGACCGTAGATGTCCTTGGTGCCCTGGTTGAACTCCATCGAGCCCGCGCGGGGCTTGGCGCCCTCCGCCACCACGACGATTGCGAACTTCTTGCCGTCCGAGAAGCGCCGGCCGACCAGTTCGGTCAGCTCCTCGATGTCGAAGGGCCGCTCGGGTACGACGATCGCGTGCGCCCCGGCCGCCATGCCGGAGTGCAGTGCGATCCACCCGGTGTGGCGGCCCATGACCTCGACGATCAGCACCCGCTGATGCGACTCCGCCGTCGTCTTCAGGCGGTCCAGGGCCTCGGTCGCGACTCCGACGGCCGTGTCGAAACCGAAGGTCACGTCGGTGGAGGCGATGTCGTTGTCGATGGTCTTGGGCACACCGACGATGGGCAGCCCCGCCTCGGAGAGCAGGTTGGCGGCCTTGAGCGTGCCCTCGCCGCCGATCGGGATGATCGCGTCCAGGCCGAGGTCGGTCACATGTCCCCTGGCGCGTTCCACCCCGTCACGCAGATGCGCGGGCTGGACGCGGGAGGAGCCGAGGATCGTGCCGCCGCGTGCGAGGATCCCCCCGACCGCGTCGAGGTCGAGCTTGCGGTAGTCGCACTCGAGGAGGCCCTTCCACCCGTCGTGGAAGCCGATGACCTCGTCGCCGTGGTCGACCACCGCGCGGTGCACGACGGAACGGATGACGGCGTTGAGGCCGGGGCAGTCGCCACCGGAGGTGAGCACACCAATTCGCATTGCCCGGGAAACCTTTGCAACGTGGGCCGACGCCGGACCACGTCGTCCGGTTGGATCCCCGCCACCCTACCGGCGCGGGGTGTCCGTACCGAACCCACTGTCCGACTGCTGGACGACGACCGAATGTACACCGGTCCCGCACACCATGGACCGGCCCGCGAACGGACCGGTCCGGACGCGGTGCGTCAGGCGGGCTGTGTCGCCGCCGCGATCCGCTCGGCGCGCAGCGCCTCGTACCAACGGTCGTCGCACGGCGGCAGGGCGTTCACGTCCAGTGCCAGCTTCAGCAGGTGGTCCGCGATCAGCGGGTTGCGTGCCAGCACCGGCCCGTGCATGTAGGTGCCGAAGACGGTGTCGTTGTACGCGCCCTCCGTGCCGTCACCCGTGCCGTTGCCCCCGCCGAACCGGACGCGGGCCAACGGGCGTGCCGACGGGCCGAGGTGGGTGATGCCCTGGTGGTTCTCGAAGCCGGTCAGGGGCGGCAGCCCCAGGTGCGGATCGATGTCACCGAGGACGTCGCCGACGCACCGGGCGCCCTCGCCCCGGGTGGAGACGACGTCGAGCAGCCCGAGGCCGGGCTCGCGCTCGCCGAGGTCGTTGATGAACTCGTGCCCGAGGATCTGGTAGCCCGCGCAGACCGAGAAGATGATCGCGCCGTTCGACGCGGCCCTGCTCAGCCCGCCGTCACGGCGCAGCCGTTCCGATGCCAGCCGCTGCGGCCGGTCCTCACCGCCGCCGATGAGGTAGATGTCGCCCGACGTCGGGATGGGCTGGTCGCTGCGTACGTCCACACGCGACACGTCGAGACCGCGCTGGCGTGCCCGGCGTTCCACCACCAGGGCGTTGCCCTGGTCGCCGTAGGTGCTGAGGAGGTCCGGGTAGACCCACACCAGCCGCAGGCTGTTGTTGCTCATGCTTCGTCCTCTCCGGGGGGAGCCCGCGCGGGGGTCAGTTGCCGACACGACGGCGCAGATCCTGGAAGGCGGTGTAGTTGGCGATGACCTCGATGCGACCGGGCGGAGCCATCTGGACGGCCTCGTCCAGGTTCTCGCAGACACGGAAGTCGAGTCCGGCCACCTCGAGCCGGACCGCCAGGTCCAGCTTGCGGTCACCGAGCACGAAGATCGGGTGACCGTACAGCTGTGTGTAGTCGACGTCCCACAGCCAGGAGGTGTCCGTGCCGTCGGCGCCGCGTGCGTTCACCGAGAGGATCACCGGGGTCGGCGGCGGGTCGATCAGGGAGAAGGTCTCCAGCCAGCCCGCCGGGTTCTTCGCCAGCAGGAGCCGGAGCTCACGGCCGAGGAAGGAGACGACGTCGTAGCGGCCCGCCACGGCCTGCACCTGGTACATGCGCTCCAGGGCGACCTGCGGCGGCACGCCGAAGACGGCGGCCACGGCCGCCGAGCTCGTGGCGTTGGCCTTGTTGGCCCGGCCGGGGAGCTGGAGGTGGATCGGCCACGCGGAACCGTGCGGGTCCAGGACGTAGTCGCCGTTCAGTGCCCAACTGGGCGCGGGGCGGCGGAAACCGCACTCGCCGCAGAACCAGTCGTCGCCGGGGCGCTGCATCACACCGCCGCACGACGGGCAGGACCAGGCGTCGTCCTTCCACGCCTGTCCCGCCGCGACCCACACCACGTTGGGGGAGGAGGAAGCGGCCCAGACGATCAGCGGGTCGTCGGCGTTGGCCACGATCACGGCCTTGGAGCCCGACAGGCCCTCACGCCACTTCTCGGCCAGCATCCGGGTCTCCGCCGCGCGGTCCAGCTGGTCGCGGGAGAGGTTGAGCAGCGCGATCACCTTCGGCGTCGTGTCGCGTGCCACACCCGCGAGGTACTTCTCGTCGACCTCGATCACGCCGTACCTGGCGTCCGAGCCGCCGGCCAGCGCGGAGGTGATCCCCGCCGGCATGTTGGCGCCGAGTGCGTTCGACACGACCGGGCCCGCGGCCCGGAGTGCCTCGGCGATCAGCCGGGTGGTGGTCGTCTTGCCGTTCGTCGCGGACACGAGAATCACGTCCAGGTGCTGCGCCAGCCGCCCGAGCAGGTCGGGGTCGAGCTTGAGCGCCACCCGGCCGCCGATCACCGATCCGCTGCCGCGCCCCGCAGCGCGCGACACCGCCGCCGCGGCCTTGCCCGCCGTCACGGCGAGCTTGGCCCGCGGCGACAACGGCTCCGTGTTGCCTGCCATCGTCCTAGATCCTCCTTGCGTAAGTCCGGGCCCAGCCTATCGATGTCCGGCGCGGCGACCGCACCTCGGCACCACGGCGAACGTGGAGGTCACGTGGAACGTACGCTTCTCCCCATGCGAAACCGCCCGATCCCCGGCA
Organism: Streptomyces sp. NPDC049970; assembly: GCF_040660235.1. Lineage (NCBI taxonomy): Bacteria > Bacillati > Actinomycetota > Actinomycetes > Kitasatosporales > Streptomycetaceae > Streptomyces > Streptomyces sp. NPDC049970. Next base: position 143,011 of record NZ_JBFALP010000008.1, read on the forward strand.
GTTCCGGACGCGTTCGCGCCATGAGCCTGTTGGGCGCGCCCGTGCTCCACAGCCCGTGCGAGGACGTCACCGACTTCGGCCCGTCGCTCGCCCGGCTGGTGGAGGACATGTTCGCCACCATGTACGCCGCGAACGGTGTCGGGCTCGCCGCGAACCAGATCGGCGTCCCGCTCAAGGTGTTCGTGTACGACTGTCCGGACGACGACGAGGTCCGGCACCTGGGTCATCTCGTCAATCCCGTGCTCGTCGAGGCGGACGGGATCACCGTACGCGGACCGGAGGGCTGCCTGTCGCTCCCGGGTATCGAAGCCGGCACCCCGCGCTTCGACCGCGCCGTGGTCGAGGGCAGGACCGTGACCGGCGAGCCGGTGGTGGTCACCGGCACCGGATGGTTCGCCCGCTGCCTCCAGCACGAGTGCGACCACCTCGAAGGCCGGGTCTACACGGACCGGCTGACAGGGCTGCGCCGGGCCAGGGCGCTCCGGGCCGCCCGGAAGGCCTCGTGGGGCCGTACGGGCACCGCCTGACGCCTCGCGCGGCTGGCCCCGCGGGCTCGGGGCGGAGCTCAGAAGCCCTGGCCGCCCGGCAGGTCGCCCGCCTCGGCCAGCCTGCCCCAGAGCAGGTCGGCGAGGCTGCGTACGAGCTGCTCGCGCGAGCACGGCCGGTCACCCAGCCACCAGTCGCCGGCCGCGTGCATCATGCCGACGATCCCATGTCCCCAGATGCGGGCCATCTGCTCGCTCTCGGGCCCGAGATCGACCCGTTCCACGATCACCTTGCCCAGTTCCTCGCCCAGCCGGCGCAGCAGCGGGGCGGAGTGCCGTCCGACGTCGAAGCCCTGCTCGGGGGAGGGCGCCGCGTCGTCGGACGGGTGCATCAGGAAGCGGTAGACCTGCGGACGGGCCTCGATCGCCGCGAGGTACGTGTCCAGGGTCGCCTCGACCCGCTCGCGCCGCTCGGACGGGGCGTCGAGCGCGGCCCGCAGGGCGCTCAGCAGGGCGTCGGTGTGGCGCTTGGCGAGGGCGCGGTAGAGGCCGCCCTTGTCGCCGAAGTGCCGGTAGAGGATGGGCTTGGTGATCCCGGCCTCCGCGGCGATCGCGTTCATCGACGCCTGGGGGCCGTCCCTGAGCACCACGCGGTCCGCGGCCTCCAGCAGTTCCCGGCGCCGCCGTTCCGCGGCGGTCCGCTGCCGTTCGGCCCCTCGTGCGGTCTCCATGTCGTTTCTCCCGCCCCACCCGGCTGTCCTGCGATCTCGTCATGCTCGGGCAACGTAACACCCTGCTCAGCCGTACGTTGATCCGCAGCTGACCGGTTGACAGAGGCTACTTGCTGGTAACAGACTGTTGTTACCGCTAGTAACGGGTTTATCCGGAAGTGCATGGAGGGAACATGGCCGAGTTCACGCTCGAGCTCAACGACGACCAGAAGCAGGTCCGTGACTGGCTGCACGGATTCGCCGCCGAGGTGATCCGGCCGGCCGCTTCGGAGTGGGACGAGCGTGAGGAGACGCCCTGGCCCGTCATCCAGGAGGCGGCCAAGGTCGGGATCTACTCCCTCGACTTCTACGCCCAGCAGTTCTTCGACCCTACGGGCCTCGGCATCCCCGTGGCCATGGAGGAGCTGTTCTGGGGCGACGCGGGAATCGCCCTGTCGATCGTCGGCACGGGCCTGGCCGCCGTCGGCGTGCTCGCCAACGGCACCGAGGAGCAGATCGGTACCTGGATCCCCCAGATGTACGGTGACGCCGCTGACGTGAAGCTGGCCGCCTTCTGCTCCTCCGAGCCGGACGCCGGCTCGGACGTGGCCTCGATGCGTACCCGCGCCGTGTACGACGAGGCCAAGGACGAGTGGGTGCTCAACGGCACCAAGACCTGGGCGACCAACGGCGGTATCGCCAACGTCCACGTCGTCGTCGCCGTCGTCGACCCCGAGCTCGGCTCCAAGGGCCACGCCTCCTTCATCGTCCCGCCGGCCACCCCCGGCCTCTCGCAGGGCCAGAAGTTCAAGAAGCACGGCATCCGCGCCTCGCACACCGCCGAGGTCGTCCTCGAGGACGTCCGTATCCCCGGCCACTGCCTGCTCGGCGGCAAGGAGAAGCTCGACGAGCGCCTCGCCCGTGCCCGCGAGCGCGCCAGGTCCGGCGGCGAGCGCGTCAAGAACGCGGCGATGGCCACCTTCGAGGCGTCCCGCCCGGCCGTCGGCGCCATGGCGGTCGGCACCGCCAGGGCCGCCTACGAGGTCGCCCTGGACTACGCCAAGACCCGTACCCAGTTCGGCCGCCCGATCATCGACAACCAGGGCGTCGCCTTCCAACTGGCCGACATGCGTACGCAGGTCGACGCGGCGCGGCTCCTGGTCTGGCGCGCCTCCTGGATGGCGAGCGCCGGGAAGCCGTTCACCGCGGCCGAGGGCTCGATGTCGAAGCTCTACGCGAGCGAGGCGGCCAAGACGGTCACCGCGCAGGCCGTGCAGATCCTCGGCGGGAACGGCTTCACCCGTGAGTACCCGGTCGAGCGCATGCACCGGGACGCGGCGATCTACACGATCTTCGAGGGCACGAGCGAGATCCAGCGCCTGGTGATCGCCCGCACCCTGTCCGGGATGCCGATCCGCTAGCGGCGACGAGGGGGGCGGACCGTGCTCACGGTCCGCCCCCCTCGCGCACTCCGTGCTACTTCTGCGGCAGGTTCGCCTCGATGGCCGCCACGACCTCGGGAGCCTCCGGCTCGGTACGCGGGCGGATGCGGGCGACAGGCTCGCCGGCCGGGGAGATCAGGAACTTCTCGAAGTTCCACTGGACGTCACCGGCCGCGCCCTCCGCGTCGCCGAGCTTCGTCAGCTCCGTGTACAGCGGGTGCCGGTCCTCGCCGTTGACGTCGATCTTCTCCAGCAGCGGGAAGCTGACCCCGTACGTCGTCGAGCAGAACGTCCGGATCTCCTCCGCGGTACCCGGCTCCTGGCCCGCGAACTGGTTGCAGGGCACGCCGAGCACGGTGAACCCGCGGTCGCCGTACTCCTTCTGGAGCCTCTCCAGGCCCGCGTACTGCGGAGTGAGGCCGCACTTGGAAGCGACGTTCACCAGCAGTACCGCCGAGCCCTCGTAGGCCCCCAGTGTCGTCGGCTCGCCGGTGAGCGTGCGGAGCGGGATGTCGTGCAGCGTCATGGGATGTCTCCTCGTCAGCGTGGCGTCGACCCCATTGTGGCGCGTCCTACGCGGAGGCCTGCGGCAGGCCGAGCGCCCGGTAGTAGAACGTGGTCGCCCTGAGCGTGCCGTGCGGGTCGGCCGCGTAGCCGGGGACGGAGCCGCACGGGGTCCAGCCCTCCGCGCGGTAGAGGTGCTCGGCGTCGCTCCCCGTCTCAGTGTCCAGGACCAGCAGGGTCAGCCCCTCCGAGAGCGCCCACTGTTCGACCGCCGCGAGCAGCGCCCGGCCGATTCCCCGGCCGCGGGCCGAGGGCCTGACCATGAGCTTCGCCACCTCCGCGCGGTGGCGGGCGTTGGGCAGCGCCGTCCTGACGAGGCCGATCGTGCCGGTCAGCCGCTCGTCGTCCCGGGCGATCCACACCTGATGGCGGCCCGACTCCACGGCTGCGGCCCGCTCCCGCCACCAGGCTGCCGCGGTCGCCCGCTCCACCGGCGCGAGGAATCCGACGGATGCCCCGCCCTCCACCGCCTCGATCAGCAGGGCGGCCAGTTCGTCGGCGTAGGTGACCAGTTCGGGGCCGGACACGGGGACGATCTCGGTCATGAAGCGGGTCCTTTCACAGTCAGGGCAGGACGGACATCAGGGCGTAGCGGACCGGGTCGGGGCCCGGGCAGTGGAAGTGGGAGGGGCCGGTCAGCCGGAAACGCAGGCAGTCGCCCCGGCGCACGGTGTGCGGCGTGCCGGCCACGGTGATCTCGACCGTGCCGTCGAGCACCCACACGTGCTGCTCCACTCCGGGCACGGGCGCGTTCTCGTAGGAGAGGCCGGCGCCGGCGTCGAGCGTGCCCTCGATGATCTCGGCACGCAGGCCCGGGTGCGGTGGTGAGACCGAGCGGCGTACGAACCCGGACAGCTCGTCCCGCCACACCGGCTGAGTCGCGGCCGTCACCAACGGGGGCGGTGCCTCCTCCACCTCCGTGAGCAGGCGGGACATGGTCCGCCCGTACGCCGTGCACAGCTGACCGAGCACGGTGGTGGTGGGGCTCAGTTCGCCGCGCTCCAGCCGCGACAGCGTCGAGCGGCTCACGCCGGCGCGGCGGGAGAGTTCATCCAGCGACCAGCCGCGTTCGGTGCGGAGCAGGCCCAGCCGCGCCGCGAGCCGGGCGTCGACGGAGTCCGCCACCGGGCCCCCTTCATCTCTCATCCAAGGGATCGTATCTCTGTCCAGGGATGAGGATCGCGATGCCCGTATGCCGAACGGGTGAGGGTGTGCCAGTGTGATAAAGGAGAGATAAGCCGCATTCCGGGACGTCTGTCCGGGTATCGGCCGAGGAGCCGAGGAGGCCGACATGGCTGGAAGCATGACTGGTTCGCGAACGGGGCACGACTCCGCCAGGAAGGGCAGAACCGCCGCGACCGGCTGGACCGTCTTCGCGGCGGTGATGATGATCTTCGGTGGGGCGATGGCCATCTTCGAGGGGATCGCCGCCATCGCCAAGGACGACCTGTTCGTCTCGACCAACAACTACGTGTTCCAGTTCAGCCTGACCGGCTGGGGCTGGGTGCACCTCATCCTGGGCATCGTCGTGGTCCTCGCCGGATGCGCCCTGTTCAGCGGTGCGCTCTGGGCGCGCGCCGTCGGTGTCCTGCTCGCCGGGCTCCTCGCGATCGCCAACTTCCTGTGGCTCCCGTACTACCCGTTCTGGTCCATCGTCCTCATCGCGATCAACGTCTTCGTCATCTGGGCGCTGTGCTCGCCGCAGAAGGACGCTCGAGCCTGAGCACCAGGACGTAGGAGACCACCACGGAGACGATCACGAGCGGCATCACGGTGATGCCCTCCGACCCCAGCATCAGCGTGGCCAGCAGCACCGATGTCATCGGCAGTCTGAGCATCGCCACGCACATGGCTCCGATGCCCATCGCGAAACCCGAGGTGGCGTTCAGACCGGGCAGGTGCGACATGGCCAGCCCGCCGGCCGCGCCCAGGAACATCGACGGGAAGATGGGGCCGCCCCTGAAGGCGCTCAGCGAAGCCGAATAGGCGAGCGCCTTGCAGACGATCAGGACCAGAAGGGTCCCCAGTGCGTACGTGGCGTCCTCGGCGAGCAGTCCGCCGAGGGCGTCCTGGCCCGAGTAGAGCACCTCGGACGCGTTCCTTCCGGTGCTCTCGGCGTAGAGGAGCGCGAGCACGCCGACGGTCAGGCCCATCACCACGGTCGCGAGCACCCGCCGCTGCTCGACCCGCTCCTGCAGGGAGAGCGACAACCGCCTGACGCCGGTGCCCACCAGGGCCGCCGCGACCCCCAGCGCGAGGGCCCAGCCGAACTCGGCGACGGTGGGCTGGGGGGTGTGCGGCACATGGGGGAGCACCAGGGAGTAGGTCCCCAGTCCGGTCCACGAACCGAGGCCGATGAAGATGAGTGACCCGATGCCCGACGCGAGAAGCCCGGGTACGAGCACGAGGCCGAGGGTCATCCCGGCGACGCCGGACGCCTCCATCAGCAGGAACGCGCCGAGCAGCGGCGACCCCAGCAGGGCGCTGACGGCGGCGAAGCTCCCCGCCGCCGCGACCAGGGCGCTCGCGCTCGGCTCGATTCCCGGCTTGAGCAGCCGTGCCGCGTACACGGCCAGCCCGCCGCCGAGTGCGATGAGCGGGGCCTCCGGGCCGAGCACCGCGCCGAGCCCCAGCGAAGCCAGAGCGGCGAGCGCGACCCCCGGGAGTTCCGCGGCTGTCGGGGCCCCCGTCTTCACGAACCCCTCGGCCGGCTTGTGCCCGCCCGTTCCCGGCAGGTGGCGCACGGCCAGTGCGGTCAGCAGACCCGAGATGGCCAGCAGGGGTACCGGCCACCAGGACGGTGTGCCGTAGAAGCCCAGGGCGCGGGGGAGATCGTCGTAGGTCAGGTCCTGCAGTTCGTGCACGAGTGCCAGGAACCCGAAGGCCGCCGCGGAGATGGGGACCCCGAGGACCGCCACCATGATCAGAAGTACCGCGTACCCCCGGGTGCGGATCACCGTGAGCGGATCCGGGGTGTCCGCGCCGGGTGTCCCGACCGGTTCGGCCGACATGGTCATGGTCTCCTCGGTGTCGGGTCCCGGCGGGGCGTAGCGCCCTGCCGGAGTCCACACGGTGATACCACGATGTCCGGTTATGTCCGAGGTGCACCCGCTGTCGGGGAGCGGCGAATCCCGGATCCGCTACTTCCTGCCCTCGCCGACCCCTGGGAGGCGGCCCGCCGCCACCGCGTCGGCCAGTGCCCGGTGGTCCCTCTCGTTCCGGTCGGCGTACAGCTCGGCGAACCTCTCGAGCGCCCGGTCGAACACGTCGCCGCGACCGAGATAGGCCGCGATCGCGATACGGTCCCCGGAACGGGCGTGAGCACGGGCCAGCGTCGTCCCGCACAGCTCCCCGAAGGCCGACATGTCACGCGGCACCATGAGTTCCGGTTCGGCGATGCCCTTCCAGTCGCGGAGCTGGCGCACGTAGAAGTCCCGGCGCTTCCCGTCGAAGCCGTCCACCCGTTCCCAGCCCAGGAAGATGTCACCGGCGGCCTGCATCAGGCGCTGGCCGGCCACCACCCGTTCGCCCTGGTTCCGGTAGGCACTCGCCCCCGCGTACGGCGCCAGTACGGACGTGTCCGCCTCCTTGGCCTGGAGGAAGAGCGGGTCACCGCCGTCCCTGCCCAGCAGCAGGATGATCCAGCAGCGCGTCCCCACGCTGCCCACACCCACCACCTTGCGTGCCATGTCCACGGGCTCGAAGTCGGCGAGCAGGGCCCGCCGGTCCGAGGGGAGGCTGCGCCCGTATCGCCGCAGCAGCTTCCTGAACTGCCCCTCGGTCGCCCGGCGTTCGGCGTCGGGCAGCAGGTCGGCGACGGGCACGAGCAGGGGCGGGTCCGCGGCGATCCGGAGCCGGCCCCCCGAGACGTCGGTCAGTTTCTCGAAGGCCTGGAGGCTGTCCCGGGTGCGGGCCTTGGCCGTCGCCCTCGCCACACGTTTGCGGCCCGGTGCCGCGAGTCTGCTCCCGGCGGCGGCCCTGAGCCGGTCCACGTCGATCTTCGTGTACCAGACATCGAGATTGCGCATCTCCGCGAACCGGGCCATCGACTCCCGGTACGACCGCACGGTGGCCCGCACGACGCGGGCACGCTCCCTGTCCGAGAAGCCGTTGGCGCGCCCCGCGATGACGAGGCTGACCGCCAGCCGCTTGACGTCCCACTCCCAGGGCCCGGGCAGCGTCTCGTCGAAGTCGTTGATGTCGAACAGCAGATTGCGTTCGGGCGAGGCGAGCAGCCGGAAGTTCAGCAGGTGGGCGTCACCGCACAGCTGCGCCCTGATCCCGGAGTCAGGCGTCCCCGCCAGGTCGGAGGCCATGATCGCCGCGGCGCCCCGGTAGAAGCGGAACGGCGATTCCGTCATCCGCCCGTACCTGATCGGGACGAGTTCCGGCACCCTGGCCGCCGACTGGGCCACCAGGAGCGCCAGCGGGTCCTGGCGGTCCGCCGGTGACTCGTACAGCTCATGGCTGGACCGGGGTGTCCGTTTGCGGGCCGCCCGGCCGAAAGCCGCCCGCTCCTGCGGTGTGGCGCCCGGTACGGCACGGAGCGGTGAGGTGTGTTCCTGGGGCATGGCGGCCCTCCTGCCTGCGCGCGAGGCCGTGCGGGCGGCCTGCCCGTGGCCTGCCTCCCATCATCCAGGTCCGGGCCGCTTCCGGCCGCTCGGGCGGGGTGCGGCGGCAGCCTGCGGAGAGGGTGCCGGCCACGGCGCGGGGCGTCGGCCGCACGCCTTTGAGAGGATCCGTACGTGGAATCCCCCGAGCCCCCTCCCGAACTCTTCCCCGGACCGCAGCAGCCGGAGGCCGGCCGCCGCGAGGTCCGCCGCCCGGTGCGGTGCGCCCTGTGCGGACGACCCCTCACCGGTGCCGAGTCGCGCCGCACCGGGCTCGGTCCCGCCTGTGACGCCAAGCTCCACCCCGCGGGCCCGGACATCCGGACCCGCCGGCACGAGGTGGAGCAGGACCCGCTGCCCGGCACCTGAACGACCGGAAGCGGCGCGCTACGCCCCTTCAAGGCGCCGGAACAACCCCTCCTGCACCACCGACACCAGCAACTGCCCCTGTCGGTCGTAGATCCGGCCCCTGGCCAGCCCGCGGCCACCCGTGGCGATCGGCGACTCCTGGTCGTACAGGAACCACTCGTCCGCCCGGAACGGCCGGTGGAACCACATCGCGTGGTCCAGCGAGGCCATGTCGAAGCCGCGCGGCCCCCACAACGGCTCCACCGGGATCCGCACCGCGTCCAGCAGCGTCATGTCGCTCGCGTACGTCAGGGCGCAGGTGTGCACGAGCGGGTCGTCGCCCAGCGGGCCGACCGCACGCATCCACACCGCGCTGCGCGGGTCCGCGTCCTTGATCTCCTCCCGCGTCCAGCGCAACCGGTCGACGTAGCGGATGTCGAAGGGCTGGCGCCGCGCCATCCGCTCCAGAGCCTCCGGCAGCCCGCCCAGGTGCTCGCGCACCTCGTCGGCGACCGTCGGCAGCTCGTCCGGGTCCGGCACGACTCGGGCCGGCGGCAGCTGATGCTCGAAGCCCGCCTCCTCGGGGCGGTGGAAGGACGCCGTCAGATCGAAGATCGTCCGGCCCTGCTGCACGGCCGTGACCCGGCGCGTGGTGAAGGACCTGCCGTCCCGCACCCGCTCCACGTCGTACACGATCGGCACACCCGGGCGGCCGGGCCGCAGGAAGTACGCGTGCAGCGAGTGCACCGGACGGTCCCCGTCCGTGGTGCGGCCGGCCGCGACCAGCGCCTGGCCCGCGACCTGGCCGCCGAAGACCCGCTGCAGGGACTCCTCGGGGCTGCGGCCGCGGAAGATGTTGACCTCGATCCGCTCCAGGTCGAGCAGATCGACCAGGCTCTCGGCGGGGTTCGTCATGCGGTTGCTCTCCACTCTCCTGGCCGGCGCGCCGTCACAGCCGGCCCACGGCCGTGACCCGGACGACTGCCCGGCCCTCCTCGTCGGAGGCCGCCAGATCGACCTCCGCACGGATTCCCCAGTCGTGGTCCCCGGCCGGGTCGGCGAACGCCTGCCACACCCGCCACAGACCGTGCTCCAGGTCCTCGTCGATCTTCAGGAGCTTCGGGCCGCGTGCGTCCGGACCCGTGCCCAGGTCCTCGTGCTCGTCCCAGTAGCCGTCCATCGCCTCGCCCCACGCCTCCTCGTCCCAGCCCGAGTCGCCGTCGAGCTCGCCCAGGTCGCGGACCCGGTCCAGCGCGGCCAGCTCCACCCGGCGGAACATCGCGTTGCGCACCAGGACCCGGAAGGCGCGGGCGTTCGCCGTGACCGGCTTGACCTCGTCGGCCCGCTCCTGCGCCTGCTCCGCGGTCTCCACCTCAGGATTCGCCAGCTGCTCCCACTCGTCCAGCAGGCTGGAGTCCACCTGGCGCACCATCTCGCCGAGCCAGGCGATCAGGTCCTCCAGGTCCTCGGACTTCAGGTCGTCGGGGATGGTGTGCTCGAGCGCCTTGTACGCACTCGCCAGATAGCGCAGCACGATGCCCTCGGTGCGGGCCAGCTCGTAGTTCGACGTGAACTCCGTGAACGTCATGGCCCGTTCGTACATGTCCCGGATGACCGACTTCGGGGACACCGGGTGGTCGCCGACCCACGGGTGGCTCGTGCGGTACACGTCGTACGCGTGCCAGAGCAGCTCGCTCAGCGGCTTCGGGTACGTGACCTCCTGGAGTCGCTCCATCCGCTCCTCGTACTCGACGCCGTCCGCCTTCATCTGCCCGACGGCCTCGCCCCGCGCCTTGTTCTGCTGGGCCGCGAGAATCTGCCGCGGATCGTCGAGCGTCGACTCGACCACGGAGACCATGTCCAAGGCGTACGAAGGGGATTCCGCGTCCAGCAGCTCGAACGCGGCCAGCGCGAAGGTCGACAGCGGCTGGTTGAGCGCGAAGTTCTGCTGGAGGTCGACGGTGAGCCGCACGATCCGGCCCTCGGCGTCCGGCGTGTCGAGCTGCTCCACCACACCGCCGTCGAGCAGCGACCGGTAGATCGCGATGGCCCGCCGGATGTGCCGCAGCTGGGCCCGGCGCGGCTCGTGGTTGTCCTCCAGCAGGTGGCGCATCGCCTCGAACGCGTTGCCCGGCCGGGCGATCACCGACAGCAGCATGGTGTGCGTGACCCGGAATCGGGAGGTCAGCGGCTCCGGATCCGAGGTGATCAGCTTGTCGAAGGTGGTTTCAGACCAGGCGACGAAGCCCTCAGGAGCCTTCTTGCGGACCACCTTGCGCTTCTTCTTGGGGTCGTCGCCCGCCTTCTTGACGGCCTTCTCGTTCTCGATGACGTGCTCGGGGGCCTGCGCCACGACGAAGCCCGCCGTGTCGAAACCGGCCCGGCCGGCCCGCCCGGCGATCTGGTGGAACTCCCGGGCGCGCAGCGTACGCACCCGGGTGCCGTCGTACTTGGTGAGGGCGGTGAACAGCACCGTACGGATGGGGACGTTGACGCCGACCCCGAGCGTGTCCGTCCCGCAGATCACCTTCAACAGGCCCGCCTGCGCCAGCTTCTCGACGAGCCGGCGGTACTTGGGGAGCATCCCGGCGTGGTGCACCCCGATCCCGTGGCGCACGTAACGGGAGAGGTTCTGGCCGAACTTGGTGGTGAAGCGGAAGCTGCCGATCAGGTCGGCGATCTTCTCCTTCTCCTCCTTCGTGCACATGTTGATGCTCATCAGCGACTGCGCGCGCTCCACGGCCGCGGCCTGCGTGAAGTGCACGATGTAGACCGGTGACTGCCTGGTGTCGAGCAGTTCGGTGAGCGTCTCGGTGATCGGCGTCAGCCGGTACTCGTAGCTGAGCGGGACCGGACGCGTCGCCGAGCGCACCACGGAGGTGGGGCGTCCGGTGCGGCGGGTCAGGTCCTCCTCGAACATCCTGACGTCGCCGAGCGTCGCCGACATCAGGACGAACTGGGCCTGCGGCAGCTCCAGGATCGGGATCTGCCAGGCCCAGCCGCGGTCCTGCTCGGCGTAGAAGTGGAACTCGTCCATCACCACCTGGCCGATGTCGGCGTACCTGCCGTCACGCAGCGCGATCGACGCGAGCACCTCGGCGGTACAGCAGATCACCGGGGCGTCGGCGTTGACCGACGCGTCGCCGGTCAGCATGCCGACGTTCTCCGTGCCGAAGAGCTTGCACAGGTCGAAGAACTTCTCCGAGACCAGCGCCTTGATCGGCGCGGTGTAGAACGTGACCTTGTCCTGGGCCAGCGCCGTGAAGTGCGCACCCGCCGCGACCAGGCTCTTCCCCGAACCGGTGGGGGTGGAGAGGATCACGTTCGCTCCGGAGACCACCTCGATCAGCGCCTCCTCCTGAGCCGGATAGAGGGTGATGCCCTGCGATTCCGTCCATGACGAGAATGACTCGAAGAGGGCGTCCGGGTCGGCGGTCGGGGGGAGCTGATCGATAAGGGTCACGTCCCCATCTTGCCTGTCTCCTGCCCGGATGAGGGAACCGGAGGACCGCGCGAAGATCACGGACGATACGCTGCCCACTCAACTCGGCCGCCTCGCACAGGCTATGGCGGCCAGGCCGGAAGGCACGGCCGGATCACGATGGGGGCGGGAAAGCACATGATGGGACCGGCACACTCTCTGTCGGGGGCGGCGGCCTGGCTGGGGGTGGGTGCCGCGGCCGCGGCCGCGGGTCACACGATGCCCTGGCCCGTCCTGGTCGTCGGGGCTCTGATCACCGCCGGCGCCGCACTCGCACCGGACCTCGACCACAAGGCGGCCACGATCTCGCGCGCCTTCGGGCCCATCTCCAAGGCGATCTGCGAGATCGTCGACAAACTCTCGTACGCGGTCTACAAGGCGACGAAGGGGCCCGGTGACCCTCGCAGGACCGGCGGCCACCGCACTCTCACCCACACCTGGCTGTGGGCCGTGCTCCTCGGCGCGGGAGCCTCAGCCGCCGCTGTGACGGGCGGCCGGTGGGCCGTTCTCGCCATCCTCTTCGTCCACCTCGTCCTCGCCGTGGAGGGCCTCCTGTGGCGGGCCGCCCGGGTGTCCAGCGACGTCCTCGTATGGCTGCTCGGCGCGACCAGCGCCTGGATCCTGGCCGGCCTGCTCGACAAGGCGGGCAACGGTTCGGACTGGCTGTTCAGCGCACCCGGCCAGGAGTACCTCTGGCTCGGACTCCCGATCGTGCTCGGCGCCCTCGTCCACGACATCGGCGACGCGCTCACCGTCTCCGGCTGCCCGATCCTGTGGCCCATCCCGCTGGGCCGCAAGCGCTGGTACCCGCTCGGACCGCCCAAGGCCATGCGGTTCCGGGCCGGCAGCTGGGTCGAGCTCAAGGTGCTGATGCCCGCCTTCATGATCCTCGGGGGAGTGGGCGCGGCCGCCGCGATCAACATCATCTGAGGACTCCGCGCGTCTGCCGGGGCGGTGCCGGACGTCGGGCCCGGCGTGATCCGGGCGCAAGCCCTCCGTGACCCTCCGGGGGCGGCGGGCCCGGCGGCGTAGCACCATGGCCGCATGCTGCTCGCCCGGCTCGCCCACGTGTCCCTGGAGGTCGCCGCGACGTCCGCCCGCAATCGGAAGACCGCCCTGCTGGCCGGGCTCTTCCGGGAAGCCGGGCCCGACGACGTCCCGGTCGTCATCCCGTACCTCGCCGGCCGCCTCCCGCAGGGGCGGCTCGGGATCGGCTGGAATGCCCTGCGCGACGAGGTGCCGCCCGCGGGCGAGGCCACCCTCACCGTGACGGACACCGACGCGGAGCTGACGGCGATCGGCGCCCTGAAGGGGCCGGGCTCCCAGGCTGCCCGCAAGGAACGGCTGGCCCGGCTGTTCGGCGCGGCCACCCACGGGGAACAGCGCTTCCTGCGCGCGCTGCTCACCGGCGAGGTGCGCCAGGGCGCGCTGGACGCCGTCGCCGTCGAGGCCCTCGCCGACGCCGCCGGGGCGCCACCCGCCGACGTACGCCGCGCGGTCATGCTCGCCGGTTCGCTCGGATCGGTCGCCGCCGCACTGCTCTCGGAGGGCCCGGGGGTCCTCGATTCCTTCCGGCTCACCGTCGGCCGCCCGGTCCAGCCGATGCTCGCCCACACCGCGAGCTCGGTCGTCGAGGCCGTCGACAGGCTGGGGCCCTGCGTCGTGGAGGAGAAGCTCGACGGCATCCGCGTACAGGTGCACGCGGACGGGGCGGGCGTGCGGGCGTACACCCGCACGCTCGACGACATCACCGACCGGCTGCCCGAGCTCGCGACGGCCGTCGCGGGGTTCCCCGCGGCGCGGTTCATCCTCGACGGTGAGGTGATCGCACTCGGCGCGGACGGCCGGCCCCGGCCCTTCCAGGAGACCGCGGGTCGGGTGGGCTCCCGCCGCGACGTCGTCGGAGCCGCGGAGACCGTACCCGTGGTCCCGGTCTTCTTCGACGTGCTGTCCGTCGACGGACGCGACCTGCTGGACCTGCCCTTCGCCGAACGCCACGAGGCGCTGGCCGCCCTGGTGCCCGAACCGATGCGGGTACGCCGTGTCGTCGTGGAGGACCCCGGGGACGAGCGCGGGCGGGCGGCCGCGGTGGCCTTCTCCGAGGACACCCTGGCCCGTGGGCACGAGGGCGTTGTGGTCAAGGGCACGGATGCCCCCTACAGCGCCGGCCGGCGTGGCGCCTCCTGGCTGAAGGTGAAACCCGTGCACACCCTGGACCTCGTCGTGCTGGCCGCCGAATGGGGCCACGGCAGGCGGACCGGGAAGCTCTCCAACCTGCACCTGGGGGCGCGCCGGGAGGACGGCACCTTCGCGATGCTCGGCAAGACCTTCAAAGGGCTCACCGACACCATGCTCGCCTGGCAGACGGAACGCCTCCAGGAGCTGTCCACCGGCGACGACGGACACGTGGTGACCGTACGCCCGGAACTCGTCGTCGAGATCGCATACGACGGGCTGCAGAACTCCACCCGCTACCCGGCGGGCGTCACCCTGCGGTTCGCCCGGGTCCTGCGCCACCGCGAGGACAAGCGGGCCGACGAGGCGGACACGGTCGAGACGGTGCTCTCCCGCCGGACGTGAAACCGTGCCCGCCGCCCCCGTGCGGCTCGGTCCTCCGCACGACTCCGACCGCACCACTCCGACCGCACGACTCCGGCCCCGCAGACTCCGGCGGAACGACTCCGGCCCCCTCCCGCCCGGCGAAGGACGAAGGAGGGGGCCGGAGCCACAAGGGGGGCCGGTCAGCCCGGGGCGGCCGGTCAGCCCGGGGTGGCCGCCCCGGCGGTGTGCGCGCGGATCTCCTCCGGCGTGAGGTAGGCGTCCGTGTACTCGAAGTCGCGCAGCGTGGCCTGCTTACGGGCCTGGAACCCGGTGCGCACGAAGTCGTCGCCCGCGATCGCGTTGAGCAGCCAGTTCGTCATGACCCGCGTCTTGGCCACATTGGTCCGCAGCGCCGCCCAGTGGTAGCCGCGGGCCGCGGCCTGGGCCGGCATGCCGCGGAGCTCGATGCCCAGGGGCTTGGACACCGCGTCCCGGCCGCCGAGGTCCACGACCAGACCGAGGTCCTTGTGCACGTACGGCTGCAGCGGACGCCCGCGCAGTGAAGCGATGATGTTGTCCGCGAGCTTGCGGCCCTGGCGCATCGCGTGCTGCGCGGTGGGCGGGCAGATCGCTCCGTCGCCCTTCGCCAGGTCGGGCACCGCCGCCGAGTCACCCAGCGCGAACACCCCGTCGGCGCCGGGCAGCGCCATCTCCGGCGTCACCGAGAGCCTGCCGCGCACCGTCTCGGCGCCGAGGGTCGCGATGAGCGGACTGGCCGCCACCCCGGCCGTCCAGATCAGCGTGCGGCACGGCAGCACCCGCCCGTCCGTGAAGGTCACCTTGTCCGGACCGGCCTCCGCCACGGACACACCGAGCGAGACCTCGATGCCGCGCTTGCGCAGGATCTCCAGGGCGCTGGTGCCCAGCTTGTCGCCCAGCTCCGGCATGAGCTTGGGCGCGATGTCGATCAGATGCCACTTGATCAGCGCGGGGTCCAGCCGGGGGTAGTGCTTGACGGCGTTGCTGGTGAGCAGCTGGAGACAGGCGGCCGTCTCCGTACCGGCGTACCCGCCGCCCACCACCACGAACTGGAGCCGGGACGCCCGCTCCTCCTCGTCGTGACTGGCGTCGGCCAGGTCCAGCTGGGAGATGACGTGGTCGCGGATGTACGCGGCCTCGGCCAGGGTCTTCATGCCCCGGGCGTTCTCGACCAGCCCCGGGATGTCGAACGTCCGGGTGACACTGCCGGCGGCGAGCACGATGTAGTCGTACGGCTCGTTCACGATCTCGTCGGTGATCTTGCGGACCACACAGACCTTCGCCTTCGTGTCCACCCCGATCGCCCCGCCCGGCACGATCCGGGTGCGGTGACGCCTGCTGCGGCGCAGGGACACGGCGACCGACTGCGGGGTGAGCACCCCGGAAGCGACCTGAGGGAGCAACGGCAGGTAGAGCTGGTACGAGAACGGGGTGACGAGCGCGATCTCCGCCTCGCCCGGGGCGAGGGTGCGTTCCAGCCTGCGCACGCACTCGACCCCGGCGAAGCCGGCGCCGACGACGAGAATTTTCGGTCGTGCCACGGTGTGCGTCCCTTCTCGGGCTTACGCGGACATCGCTCGCCTGCCCCGGATCCGGGGCCAGTCACCCCTCATCCTCACCGGATGGGACCGAGTCCGCCTCTTGTGGGAGGGCGTACGCGGGTCCGGACGGGGGACCCGCGTACGCCCCGACCCGACGGGCTCAGCCGTGCCAGGAGCGCCACAGCGCCGCGTACGCGCCGTCCGCAGCCACCAGCGCGTCGTGGCTGCCGAGCTCGCTGATCCTGCCGTCCTCGACCACCGCGATCATGTCCGCGTCGTGTGCGGTGTGCAGCCGGTGCGCGATCGCCACGACCGTACGGCCGTCCAGCACCCTGGCCAGTGAACGCTCCAGATGGCGGGCCGCCCGGGGGTCGAGCAGCGACGTCGCCTCGTCCAGCACCAGCGTGTGCGGGTCCGCCAGGACGAGGCGGGCGAGGGCGATCTGCTGCGCCTGCGCCGGGGTCAGGGCCAGACCGCCCGAACCGACCTCGGCGTCCAAACCCTTGTCCAGGGCCCTGGCCCAGCCGTCCGCGTCCACGGCGGCGAGCGACGCCCACAGCTCCGCGTCCTCGGCGTCCGTACGGGCCAGCAGGAGGTTGTCCCGGAGCGAGCCCACGAACACGTGGTGCTCCTGGTTGACGAGGGCGACATGGGACCGCACCCGCTCCGCGGTCATCCGCGACAGCTCGGCACCGCCCAGCGTGACCTCGCCGGCCCGGGGAGCGTAGATCCCGGCCAGCAGCCTGCCCAGGGTCGACTTGCCCGCACCCGACGGCCCGACCAGGGCCAGCCGCGTACCCGGCGCGACCTCCAGCGACACCCGGTGCAGGACGTCCAGGCCGGCGCGGTACCCGAACCGCACCTCGTCGGCCCTGACCTCACGGCCGTCCGGCCCCACCCGGTCGTCGCCCGCGTCCGGCTCGATCTCCCGGACGCCGACGAGCCTGGCCAACGACACCTGGGCGACCTGTAGTTCGTCGTACCAGCGCAGGATCAAGCCGATCGGGTCCACCATCATCTGCGCCAGCAGCGCCCCCGTCGTCAGCTGCCCGACGGTGATCCAGTCCTCCATCACGAACCAGCCGCCGAGCAGCAGCACCGCGCCGAGAATCGTCACATAGGTGGTGTTGATGACAGGGAAGAGCACCGAGCGCAGGAACAGGGTGTACCGCTCCCAGGCCGTCCACTCCCGCACCCGCCGGTCCGACAGCGCGATCCTGCGGTCACCCAGCCGGTGCGCCTCGACGGTCCGCCCGGCGTCCACGGTCTCGGCGAGCACCGCCGCCACCGCCGCGTACCCGGCCGCCTCCGAGCGGTACGCCGAGGGCGCGCGCCGGAAGTACCAGCGGCAGCCGATGACGAGCACCGGAAGCGCGACCAGCGCGGCCAGGGCCAGGGGCGGGGCGGTGACGGTGAGCGCGCCGAGCAGCAGCCCGGCCCAGACCACCCCGATCGCCAGCTGCGGCACGGCCTCGCGCATCGCGTTCGCCAGCCGGTCGACGTCCGTGGTGATCCTGGACAGCAGATCCCCGGTGCCGGCCCGCTCCAGGACACCCGGCGGCAGGCCGACCGAGCGCACGAGGAAGTCCTCGCGCAGATCGGCGAGCATCTCCTCGCCGAGCATGGCACCGCGCAGCCGCATGATCCGGGTGAAGACGGTCTGCACGACCAGCGCCACGGCGAACACCGCGGCCGTGCGCTCCAGATGCAGGTCCGTGACCCCGTCGGAGAGGTCCTCGACGAGCCCGCCCAGCAGATAGGGCCCGGTGATCGACGCGATCACCGCGACGGCGTTGGCGCCGATCAGCATCGCGAACGGCCTGCGGTGGCGCCGCAGCAGAGCGCGTACGTACGTCCGCACGGTCGTCGGACTCCCGACCGGCAGGGTCGTCGCCGACTCCGGTGCGGCCGGGTCGTACGCCGGAGGTGCCAGGCCGATCATGCTCTCTCCTCGATTTCCCCGGCCGTCCGGGCCGGCCGGAGGCCGTCGACGACGGCGCGTGGGTCGTGCACGGCCGGTGCCGCGCCCTCTTCCCCGGTCTCGCGGGTCACGACCGCCCGGTACAGCGGTTCGTCCCGCAGCAGTTCGCGGTGCGTGCCGACCGCCACGGCCGTGCCACCGTGGACGAGCACGACACGGTCCGCGACGTCCAGCAGCAGCGGGGACGAGGCGAAGGCGACCGTGGTGCGGCCCCTGCGCAGCCGCTCGACGCCGGCGGCGACCCCGGCCTCCGTGTGCGAGTCGACGGCGGACGTCGGCTCGTCCAGCACGAGCGCCTCCGGATCGGTGACCAGCGAACGGGCCAGCGCGAGCCGCTGCCTCTGACCGCCCGACAACGATCTGCCGCGCTCGGTGATCCGGGTGCCCATGGGGTCGCCGTCCCCGTCGGCCGACGCCTGCGCCAGCGCGTCGAGTACGTCGCCGCACCGGGCCGCGTCCAGCGCGTCCTGGGCCGTGACCCCGCCCGAGGACGGTACGTCCAGCAGCTCGCGCAACGTCCCCGACAGCAGCACCGGATCCTTGTCCTGCACCAGCACCGCCGCCCGCGCCGACACGAGCGGCAGATCGTCCAGCGGCACCCCGCCGAGCAGCACGGAGGGGGCCGGAGCGGACTCGTCGCCGGGCTCGGCGTGACCGCCCAGGCGTTCGGCGAGCCTGCCCGCCTCGTCGGGATCGCCGCAGACCACCGCGGTGAACAGCCCCTGAGGCGCCATCAGTCCGGTCACCGGGTCGTACAGGTCGCCCCGGGGCGTGGCGGCATCGGCCGTCGGGGGGCGGGTGGACCGGCGCAGGGCCAGCACCCGCACCGCACGCTGGGCGGACGGTCGAGAGAAGGAGTACGCCATGGCGATCTCCTCCACGTTGCGCAGTGGGAACAGCATCAGGGTCGCCGCGCTGTACACCGTGACCAGCTGACCGATGTCGATCCGGCCGTCCCGGGCCAGCGTCGCTCCGTACCAGACCAGGGAGATGAGCAGAACTCCCGGCAGGAACACCTGGATCGCCGAGATGAGCGCCCACATCCGCGCGCTGCGCACGGCTGCCTCGCGGACCTCCTGGGAGGCGCGCCGGTAACGGCCGAGGAACAGGCCCTCGCCGCCGATACCGCGCAGCACCCGCAGTCCGGCGACCGTGTCGGAGGCCAGTTCGGTGGCCCGGCCGGCCTTCTCGCGCTGCGCGTCCGCCCGGCGGGTGGCGCGGGGCAGCAGCGGCAGGACGGCGAGCGCCAGGACGGGGGTGGCGACCGCGACCAGTACGCCGAGCGACGGCAGGTAGAGGACCAGTCCTACGCAGATCAGGACCAGGGCGGTGGCGGCGGCGAGGAAACGCGACAGTGCCTCGACGAACCAGCCGATCTTCTCGACGTCGCCGGTCGACACGGCGACCACCTCGCCCGCCGCGACGCGCCGGGTCAGCGCCGAGCCCAGTTCCGCCGTCTTCCGGGCGAGCAGTTGCTGCACCCGGGCCGCGGCGGTGATCCAGTTGGTGATCGCCGTGCGGTGCAGCATGGTGTCGCCCACGGAGATGAGGACACCGAGAAGGACCAGGAGCCCGCCTGCCAGCGCGAGGCCGTGGCCGGAACGGTCGATGACGGCCTGGACCGCGGACCCGACGGCGAGCGGGAGACCCGCGATCGCACAGTGGTGGAGCAGACCCCAGGCCAGCGACCTGAGCTGACCGGTGAGCTGGCTCCTTCCGAGCCAGACCAGGAATCGGGGGCCGGACCGTACGTCGGGATCGCCGGGATCCGAGTACGGAAGATCGCGAATCTGCATGACGTCCCAAGAATCGGAAGGCGGAGGCCCGTTGCGGACCCGGTGGAACAGTGGGGACCAAACCGTGCAAGGTTCGCGTCCTGCCCCTGCCCGAAGCAACCGATTATTGGTGCGGGCCCTGATCGGACGCCGGGCCCTCGAACGGACTGCGGGTCCCCGGTCAGATGACGGGCCGGGTCGCCTTCTCCAGCTCGATGAGCGCCGAGTGGTAGGGGTGGCCGGTCGCCCGGTCCATACCGATCTCGCACATCCGGTTCGCCGACAGATACGCGTCGTACTCGCGGGTGCCGACCTCCGCCGCCTCCTTGGCGGTCGCCGAGTCGGTGAGCTCCTTGTGCAGCATGCCCCGGTCGCCCGCGAACGCGCAGCAGCCCGCGTCGTCCGGGACGACGACCTCCTCGGCGCACGCCTCGGCCACCGCGCGCAGCTGTGCCGCATCGCCCAGATGTTCCATCGAACAGGTGGGATGCAGGACCGCTGAACCCGCCCTGCGGAACACGGTCAGCCTCGGGAGCAGCTCATCGGCGGCCCAGACGAGGGAGTCGACGAAGGTGAGTTCGCGGTGCAGCGCCAGGTTGTCCTCGGTCAGATAGGGCACCACCTCGTGCGCGAGGCCCAGCGTGCACGACGAGGCGTCGACCACCAGCGGCAGTGAACCCCCGGCCGTCCACCTCCAGGCGGCCTCCACGACACGGTTCGCCATGACCGCATTGGCCGCCTCGTACCCCTTGGAATGCCAGATCGTCGCGCAGCAGGTCCCCGTCACGTCCTCGGGAATCCATACGGGCCTGGCCGCCCGCGCGGACAGGGAGACGACGGCCTCGGCGAGCGACAGCGCGCCCGCGTCCTCGGGACCTGCGAAGATGCGGTTCACGCAGGCCGGGTAGTAGACGGCACGGGCGCCCGTCCGGGAGGTGGGCGGCAGCGTACGGGAGGCGGCACCCGGGATCTCGGGCAGCCACTCCGGGACCAGATCAGGGCGTACAGCCCTGCGGGCGAGCCTGGTCAGGGACTCGAGCGGCCCTGACCCCGCCCGGCGGGAGACGAAGTCGGCCGCACCGACCGCCAGCCTGGCCGAGGCCTCGACGAGCTTGAAGTGCCGCGCGGTCAGGACCGCGACACGCTCCTCACGCGGGCTGTGCCTGTGATGGCGGAAGTCCTTCATCATCACTCCGGTGTCGATCCCGACCGGGCAGGCGAGCTTGCAGGTGGAGTCGCCCGCGCAGGTGTCCACGGCGTCGTAGCCGTAGGAGTCCAGCAGCGCCGCCTCCACCGGGGAGCCGTCCGGCTGACGCATCATCTCCCTGCGCAGCACGATCCGTTGGCGCGGCGTGGTAGTGAGGTCCTCGCTCGGGCAGGTGGGTTCGCAGAACCCGCACTCGATGCACGGGTCGGCGACCGGCTCGACGCCGGGGATCGTCTTGAGGCCGCGCAGGTGCGCCCTCGGGTCACGGTCGAGGACGATCCGCGGGGCCAGCACTCCGTCCGGGTCGATCGCCCGCTTCGTACGCCACATGAGCTCCGTCGCGACCGGACCCCACTCCCGTTCGAGGAACGGTGCGATGTTGCGTCCGGTCGCGTGCTCCGCCTTGAGCGATCCGTCGAAGCGGTCGACGACGAGCGTGCAGAACTCCTCCATGAACGCGGCGTACCGGTCGACGTCGGCGGGCCTCGCGGCGTCGAAGGCCAGCAGGAAGTGCAGATTCCCGTGAGCCGCGTGACCGGCGACGGCGGCGTCGAAGCCGTGCTCGGACTGGAGGGCCAGCAGTGCCTCGCAGGCCTCCGCGAGGCGGGACGGCGGCACGGCGAAGTCCTCCGTGATCAGCGTCGTGCCCGCCGGGCGGCTGCCCCCGACCGCCGTGACGAACGCCTTGCGCGCCTTCCAGTAACCGGAGACGGTGCCGGCGTCCCGGGTGAAGCGGTTGGTCACGGAGACCGCCGGGGCCACCAGGTCGAGGTTCGCGACCACCGTTGCCGCGGCCTGCTCGTACGCCGTCAGGGCGCTCCCGTCCGGGGCGCGGAACTCCACCAGGAGCGCGGTCGTCCCGTCCGGCAGGCCCGCCCAGTCCGAGGGCACGCCCTCGACCCTCACCGAGGCGCGCAGCGTGTTGCCGTCCATCAGCTCCACCGCGATCGCACCGACCTCGTTGAACTGCGGAACCGCCGCGGCGGCCGCGGTGAGCGAGGGGAAGAACAGCAGGGCGGAGGAGACGTGCCGGTCCAGCGGCAGGGTGTCGAGGACGACCTCGGAGATGAAGCCGAACGTGCCCTCCGAGCCGATCATCAGACCGCGCAGGATCTCCACGGGAGTCGAACCGTCGAGGAAGGCGTCGAGGCGGTAGCCGTTGGTGTTCTTGATCTCGTACTTGGCGCGGATCCGGGCCGTGAGCCGCTCGTCGGCCTCGATCTCCGCCTTCAGCGCCAGCAGGTCGTCACACAGGCGCGGTTCGGCGTGACGCAGCAGCGCGTCGGCGTCGGCCCCACCCGTGTCGACCACGGTGCCGCTCGGCAGCACGAAGGTCAGCGAGGAGACCGTACGGTACGAATTCCTGCTCGTCCCCGCGGTCATCCCCGAGGCGTTGTTCGCCACGACGCCCCCGACGGTGCAGGCGATGGCGCTGGCCGGGTCCGGGCCGAGGATCCGGCCGTGCCGTGCGAGGGTGGCGTTGGCCCGCATGACGGTCGTCCCCGGCCGGATCCTGGCCCGGGCGCCGCCGTCCAGCACCTCGATCCCCGTCCAGTGGCGGCGTACGTCGACGAGGATGTCCTCCCCCTGCGCCTGCCCGTTGAGGCTGGTGCCGGCGGCCCGGAAGACGACGTCGCGGCCGTTGCCGTGGGCGTAGGACAGGATCGCCGAGACGTCGTCGAGGTCCTCGGGGACCAGCACGACCTGCGGCAGGAAGCGGTAGGGGCTGGCGTCGGAGGCGTACCGCACGAGGTCGGAGACCTTCCACAGGACCTTCTCGGGGCCCAGCAGCGCGGTCAGGCCGGCCCGCAGATCCGCCGGTGTCCCGGACGACTTCCAGCCGGGCACCCGATCGGGTGACGGGGTACGCGCCGTCCCTGGGCGGAGGGCTTCCGGCTTCGGCTCCAGCAGCGGCATGTCAGGGTCCCCTCGACGGCGCGGTGCGCGGGTCGCACCGCATGCCTCAGCAGCGGCGACGCTCCGGCATTCCGTCGACCAGAGCGGTCAGCAGGCCGCCGAGCACCTCGCGCTGTTCGGCGGTCAACGGAGCCAGGATCTCCTCCGCGGCGGCCTTGCGCGCGTCGCGCATCGAGCGCAGCACGGCGCGGCCCTCCTCGGTGATCTCGATCCGGACCACCCTGCGGCTGTCCGGATCGGGGGCGCGCCGCACCCGGCCGCTCGCCTCCAGGCCGTCCACGAGGGTGGTCACCGCCCGGGGGACGACATCCAGGCGCTCGGCCAGATCGGCCATACGGGGCGGGCCGTCGTAGTGCGCGGTGGTGCGCAGCAGGCGGAACTGGGCCGGCGTGATGCCGATCGGCTCCAGCTGCCGGCTCTGGATGCGCTGGAGGCGGCGCGTCAGTCGCAGCAGCTGTTCGGCGAGCACGCCGTCGGAGTCGGGGGAGTCCATGAGGGAACAATATCAGGACCTGGTTCATTGTGAATAGAGGTAACAATGAGCTAGGCTCTCCAATCGGCTCGCACGGCAGCTCCCGAACCTGCCGGTCCCCGGAACCCAGAGCCCGGAACCAGAGCCCGGCACACCCCTCTCGCACGCTGTCGAAGGAGCCCATGAAACCCGACGAACCCACCTGGACACCCGCCGCCGCGGAAGACGGGCAGCCGCCCGCCGAGCTGCGCCGCATCTTCCGGCTGTTCCGCCCCTACCGCGGCAGGCTCGCCGTGGTCGCGCTGCTGGTCGGCGCCTCCTCGCTGGTGTCGGTCGCATCGCCGTTCCTGCTCCGCGAGATCCTGGACACCGCGATTCCCCAGGGACGCACGGGGCTGCTCACGCTGCTCGCGCTCGGCATGATCCTCACCGCGGTGATGAACAGCGTCTTCGGCGTCCTGCAGACCCTGATCTCGACGACGGTCGGCCAGCGCGTCATGCACGACCTGCGGACCGCCGTCTACACCCAGCTGCAGCGGATGCCGCTCGCCTTCTTCACCCGGACCCGCACCGGCGAGGTCCAGTCGCGCATCGCCAACGACATCGGCGGGATGCAGGCCACGGTCACCTCCACCGCGACCTCCCTGGTCTCCAACCTCACCGCGGTCATCGCCACCGTGGTCGCCATGCTCGCGCTGGACTGGCGGCTCACCGTCGTCTCGCTGCTCCTGCTGCCCGTCTTCGTCTGGATCAGCCGCAGAGTGGGCCGGGAGCGCAAGAAGATCACCACGCAGCGCCAGCGGCAGATGGCCGCGATGGCGGCGACCGTCACCGAATCGCTGTCGGTCAGCGGCATCCTGCTCGGCCGCACCATGGGCCGCTCGGACTCCCTCACCAAGACCTTCGCCGAGGAGTCGGAGCGCCTCGTCGACCTCGAAGTGCGCTCCAACATGGCCGGCCGCTGGCGGATGTCGACGATCGGGATCGTGATGGCGGCCATGCCCGCCGTCATCTACTGGGCGGCCGGGCTCACCCTCCAGTCGGGTGCCACCGGCGTCTCCATCGGCACACTCGTCGCCTTCGTCTCACTCCAGCAGGGCCTGTTCCGGCCGGCCGTGAGCCTGCTCTCCACCGGCGTGCAGATGCAGACGTCCCTCGCCCTGTTCGCCCGCATCTTCGAGTATCTCGATCTCGAGGTGGACATCACCGAACCCGAGAAGCCGGTACGGCTGGAGCACGTCCGGGGCGAGATCGCCTTCGAGGACGTCACCTTCGGCTACGACGAGAAGAGCGGCCCGACCCTGAGCGGCATCGACGTGACCGTACCGGCCGGGAACAGCCTGGCGGTCGTGGGCCCCACCGGATCGGGCAAGTCCACGCTCAGCTACCTGGTGCCGCGCCTGTACGACGTCACCAAGGGCCGCGTCACGCTCGACGGCGTCGATGTGCGCGACCTGGACTTCGACACGCTGGCGCGCGCTGTGGGCGTGGTCTCCCAGGAGACCTACCTCTTCCACGCCTCGGTGGCCGAGAACCTCCGCTTCGCCAAGCCGGACGCCACCGACGAGGAGATCGAGGCCGCGGCCCGCGCCGCGCAGATCCACGACCACATCGCCGGCCTGCCCGACGGCTACGACACCCTCGTCGGCGAACGCGGATACCGCTTCTCGGGCGGCGAGAAGCAGCGGCTGGCGATCGCCCGGACGATCCTCCGTGACCCGCCCGTGCTGATTCTCGACGAGGCGACCAGCGCCCTCGACACCCGCACGGAACACGCCGTTCAGCAGGCCATCGACGCCCTGTCCGAGGGCCGCACCACGCTCACCATCGCGCACCGACTCTCCACCGTCCGTGACGCGGACCAGATCGTTGTCCTCGACGCCGGCCGAGTGGCGGAACGCGGCACGCACGAGGAACTGCTCGCCCGGGACGGCCGTTACGCCGCCCTGATCCGCCGCGACAGCCACGCGGCCCCCGCACCCGCGGTGGTGTGAGACGGCTGCGGCCCGGCGTCCGCGCGGGGACCGCCGACAGGCGGGCCACGCACGGGACCGGCGCTCGGCTCGGGCCGAACCCCCGAACCCCTGCCCCGGCCCACGCCTACTCCCCACGATCCGGTTCGGGGTGGACGCCGATGCCCGCGATCCGGTTCGGGGTGTAGGCCGATGCTGCGGCGCGGTCAGGCGGGGACGCCGTCCAGCAGCCGGGTGACCGAACGCACGGCTGCGCGCCCGGCCCTGTTGGCTCCGATGGTGCTCGCGGACGGGCCGTAGCCGACGAGGTGGACACGCGGGTCCCGGACGGCACGGGTCTCCTCGACCCGTATGCCGCCGCCGGGCTCGCGGAGTCTCAGCGGCGCCAGATGATCGACGGCGGGCCGGAAGCCGGTCGCCCAGAGGATCACGTCCGCTTCGACGGTCCGGCCGTCCGGGCGGGCCACCTTGTCCGGCCAGGTCACCCCGCCCGGCCAGGCGACGCCGTTCGGGGTGATCCGCTCGAACATCGGCAGCCGGTCGAGGACCCCCTGCTCGCGAGCGCGCCGGACTGCGTCGTTGAGCGGTAGCCCGGTCACGCTCACCACGCTCTGCGGCGGCAGCCCGAGCCGTACGCGCTCCTCCACCATCGCCACGGCCGCCCGGCCCGCCTCCTCGCCGAAGGGCCCCTCCCGGAACACCGGTGGCCGGCGCGTCACCCAGTACGTACCGGCCGCCACATCGGCGATCTCCATCAGGTGCTGCGTGCCCGAAGCGCCGCCGCCGACCACGATCACCCGCAGGCCGGTGAACTCCGTCGGCCCCGGGTAGTTCACGGTGTGCAACTGCCGCCCCAGGAAGGTCTCCTGGCCGGGGTAGCGCGGCCAGAAGGGCCGGTCCCACGTGCCGGTGGCGTTGATCAGCGCCCGAGTGGCGTACGTACCCTCGGAGGTCTCCACCAGCAGCCGCCCGCGCCCGCCCCCATCCCCGCCGTCGCGTACGGCGCGCACCTCCACGGGCCGATGGACACGGAGGCCGAACCGGCGCTCGTACGCGTCGAAGTACCCGCCGATCACCTCCGACGAGGGCCGGCTGTCGTCCGCGCCGGTGAGCTCCATGCCGGGCAGGGCGTGCATGCCGTGCACCTTGCCGTACGTCAGCGAGGGCCAGCGGAACTGCCAGGCGCCGCCGGGACGCGGCGCGTGGTCGAGCACGGCGAAGCCCCGGTCGGGCTCGAGCCCGGCGCGCCGCAGGTGATAGGCGGCGGACAGCCCTGCCTGCCCGGCGCCGATGACGACCACGTCCAGCTCACGGATCCCGAAGTTGTTCACGCTTCTACCAACCTGGGAGAGGCGGCGGATCTTCCCTGGTGCCGTCCGCCGTGTCCGCCGTGTCCGCAGATCCCGCACTGGCCGCACCGTCCGCACCTCGGAGAAGAGGCGCGTGTTCGGAGGAGATGCTTTCGCCCCGTCCGGGGAGAATGGGGCCATGCCCGACACCTTTGCCACACACCTGCTCAGCGTCACCACGGGACGGACCGAGACGGTCACGGACCTGACCGAGGGCTGCGCACAGTTCCTCACCCGCACCGCCCCCGGCCGGGACGGCCTGCTCAACATCTTCGTGCCGCACGCGACCGCCGGGATCGCCATCCTGGAGACCGGCGCCGGCAGCGACGACGACCTCCTGGCCGCCCTCCAGGACCTGCTGCCGGCCGACGACCGCTGGCGCCACCGCCACGGCACCCCTGGCCACGGCAGAGACCACGTACTCCCCGCCCTGGTCCCACCGCACGCGACCCTGCCGGTGATCGGGGGGCGGCTGGAGCTCGGGACGTGGCAGTCCGTCTGCTTGGTGGACACCAACAAGGACAATGCCAACCGTCAGGTTCGTCTGAGCTTCCTGGGCTGACCAAGATCGCTCCCACGGGTCGTGCCGCCGATTCTCCGTACCATGCGTGCGCGAACGGAGAGAATCTTGCACGGTGCGACCCCACATGCGATCGAACGTCCCTACGACGGATGCGGTAAATACCTGCTCGGAGTGGAGGTATCGGGCGCCACCGACCCCGTGTCCCGCCCGAAGCTGGGCCCCTGGCTCCGCGACGAGAAGGGCCCCTATGACGGCCTCGTAGCGGCCGCCGTGGACCGACTTGGCCGCTCCGACAACGCGGCGAGGTGCCGTAGCTGTCGTCGTGCGCCCGCCACGGCTTGGGGCTGCGCCGACACCGAGACGATGATCGCGCTCGTCGACAGCGGAACACGGTTCCCGGGCGCGCACGCTGTCGGCTCGCCCTGGCACAACCATCGCCGATGCCCATGTCAACACCCGGCGCGGCCCGCAGTCATGTGAGTTCGCGGCCGGAATTCCGCATCTGCTCACGAGTGACTTCACAGCAACGCGAGCACCGGAATCGGGGGTGATTTGTGGTGTAGACCACAGTGGGCCCGGGGAACTGGTCTGCGCTCGCAGCCGACTTCTGGACCGGCTGGCCTTGGTCTGCCCGCACACCCTTACGCCCTTGAGGAGAGCAGCCTTGTCCGTCGAGCCAGCAGTCCGTGCCTCGGTCGAGGAGCGGGGAACCCCAGTAACCGGCGGATCCGAAGGGCCTGGTGCGTGGGCTGCCCTTCGGCCCCTGGCGATGAGGCTGCACTTCTACGCCGGTGTACTGATAGCCCCGTTCCTTCTGGTCGCGGCCGCAACGGGGTTCCTCTACGCCGCTTCGTACCAGGCCGAGAAGATCGTGTACGCGGACGAGCTCCGGGTCCCCGTGGGGAAGAGCGAACTGCCGATCTCGCGGCAGGTGGCAGCAGCCCGACAGGCGCATCCGGAAGGGAGCATCAGCGCGATCCGCCCGTCGCCCGAAGACGGTGCGACGACCCGTGTGCTTCTGTCCGGTGTAAAGGGTGTGGACGAAGGACACACGCTCGCCGTGTTCGTGGATCCGTACACCGGAGAACTAGCAGGGGCACTGGAGCAGTACGGCTCGTCGGGCGCGCTGCCTCTGCGTACCTGGATCGACGAGTTCCACCGCGATCTGCATCTGGGCCAGACAGGCCGTCTCTACAGTGAGCTCGCCGCGAGCTGGCTGTGGGTGATAGCCGGCGGTGGCCTCGTCCTGTGGTTCGGACGGCGCCGGGCCCGCCGCAGGGTGCGCGGCACGAGTGGGCGCAGGCGGACCCTCTCCCTGCACGGCACCGTGGGGGCTTGGGCGGCGGTCGGGCTCTTCTTCCTCTCCGCCACCGGTCTGACCTGGTCGACGTATGCCGGTGCGAGCGTCTCCGACCTGCGTGAAGCCCTCAGCCAGACCACGCCGGCCGTCTCCGCCGGCCTCGCATCCGGGGGCGAACACGCCGAGCACATGCCGTCGGGCGGATCCGTCGGCACGCCCGCCGAGGACGTCGGCCTGGACGCCGTAGTGAACGCAGCCCGTGGCGAGCGTCTCTCGAACCCGGTGGAGATCGTCCCTCCGGCCGACGCATCGACCGCCTACGTCGTGCGCCAGATCCAGCGCAGCTGGCCCGAGAAGCAGGATGCGGTCGCCATCGACCCGGCCACGGGGGAGGTCACCGATGTGGTGCGGTTCGCCGATTTCCCGCTGCTGGCCAAGCTGTCCCGCTGGGGCATCGACGCACACACCGGAAGCCTGTTCGGTCTGGCCAATCAGCTCGTACTGGCCGCCCTCACCGCAGGTGTGATCGTGCTGATCCTGCTCGGCTACCGGATGTGGTGGCGACGCGGACGCGGTTCGTCCTTCGGCCGCCCCATGCCGCGCGGTGCCTGGCAGAAGGTTCCGCCCCACGTACTCGTGCCGTTGATGGTTTGCGTCGCGGTTGTCGGGTACTTCGTGCCGCTCCTCGGTATACCGCTGGCAGTGTTCCTCGCCGTCGACATCCTCCGGGGGGAGATCGCTTACCGCCGTGGCAGGCGCTCGTCCGCGCCGGTCGGCTGACGGACGGGGTCGATACGGCTCTCGCCGTCGCGCGCCAGGCCGGGCTGGGAGGAACTGTCACGGTGACGCCCCCCACGGACGTGGCAAGCGCCTGGGTCGTTGCTCAAGGCGACAACGTGTGGCCGGTGCACTACGACCAGGTCGCCGTGGACACCACCAACGCCAAGGTCACCTCGCACAGCCGCTGGGCGGACTACCCACTGCCGGCCAAGCTCAGCAAGCTGGGCGTGCAGGGGCACATGGGCGTGCTGTTCGGCGTCGTCAACCAGATCCTTCTGGCACTGATCGCTCTGAGCCTGATCACGGTGACCCTCTGGGGATACCGGATGTGGTGGCAGCGCCGCCCCACACGCCAAGGCAGTGCAGCGCGCCTCGGAAGGGCACCCGAGCGGAGCGCCTGGCGACGCATCCCGCTGCCGGTGCTCGTTCTGGGCATACCTCTCACGGTCCTACTGGGTTGGGCTCTTCCGCTGCTGGGCATCACGCTGCTCGCCTTCCTCGTCGGTGACTCGGCCACCGGTCTCGTGCGGCGGGGCCGAGCGAGGTAGCGGCTGGAGGGGAAGGCGTACGGGATGTGCTGCGGGTTCAGCCGATGAACGACCGCTCGGTGCGCAGTCCGCGCCCCGAGCGGTCGTGCAGACCCGGCGAGATCAGGCTCGGTCAGCAGGCCAGAGCAGGCTCCGCCCTGTCGTCGAGCATGGCGCACAGTGTCGTACGTGCTCGCGAGACCCGGGATCTGATGGTTCCCACCGGGCACGCGACGGCACGAGCCGCGTCGTCGTACGGCATGTACAGGACCTGAGTCAGTACGAACGCCTCGCGGCGGGCATCCGGGAGCGAGTCGACGAGGGCCATGAGAGCGATGCCCTCGTCGAAGCCGGGCAGGTCACGCGGTTGGCTGCACTCCGCTACGTGCTGCCAGTCAGACGTGTCAGTCAGACGGGGCCGGGAAGCGGCACGCCGCAGGCTGTCGACGACAGTTCGGCGGGCGATGGTCAGTATCCAGGCGCGAGCCGAGCCCCGTCCTTGGAAGAGATGGACGGTGCTCACAGCGCGCAGGAAGGTCTCCTGCACCAGGTCGTCGGCCATCTGAAAGTCGTCGGCCAGAGCGGTGACATATCGACGTACGTCGTTGTGGAGGGCACGGAAGACGTGCTCGAAGGCATCGGCGTCGCCGGCCGCGGCGCCGAGAGCCCAGGCGGTGACTTCGTCCTCCGTCACCGCGGGTTGTCTTTGGGCAGGAAGCATGGGAACTGCGGTTCCTTCCGGGTGTCCGGACAGGGCGCGGCCCACGGGCGTGCGCCAATCCGGAAGTTGGGAGATCGCGTCCGTGCATCACCTGCAAGGACGCACGTCGGCGGTGATGCAGCCGACGTGATCCAGCTGTCAGTGGACAGCGATCTCCCCCGGAGGTCCCCGGGTGACGAGCGTGTGGACGAGCAGTCGCGGGCGTGGAAGCGTGACGGAGCGGTCGACCGCGGACGCGGGGGGAGCGGGCGAGTGGGGCCGGAGGGCGCTGAGAAGTGCGAGGGGAAGGTGGAACCGGTCCGCCAGGGCTCGCAGAATCTGGAAGGCGGCCCGCTCACCGCGGGCAAGCCACACGCCGCACAGCAGCGCCGCCACCACGTGCGCCGCGAGCATGCCCCAGGAAGCGTTGCCGGTCATCGCTCCCATGTCGTGCATGGGCGGGGTCGCGTGGGCACCGTGAGCGGCGGTGTGCCCGAGCGCCGCTATGGCGGAGGAACCGCCTTCGAGTCGGGGCAGCGGCATGCTGTCGGTGAGACCGGCCTGCGTCGCGACGTCGTAGGCGCGCGCCGCTGCGGCCGTGTCGCTGTGCGGGCCGCAGAGCAAGGCGTCCGCCCATCGCTCGGCGAGCCCGGAATCACCTCCGGCTCCCGTGGCCGCCTGCGGCGCGGTCTGCACGAGCGTGAACACGCCGTGGAGTGCTGCCTGTACCGCGGCGGTGAGAGCGACGACAGTTACCTGGCCCCGTTCCCGTCCAGTGACGAGCCAGGCCAGTGTGCCGACTCCTCCTACGCACAGGGCCAGAAACCACCAGGGCAGTGCATCGTCCGACATGAGGACGTGGCCGCAGGCAGCGAGAGCCACGCACACGACCGCGAAGAACGCGGACCGTGCGGCGCGAAACCGCCATCCCACCGACATGGCACCCAATCCTGGCATTGTTCCCGCAGCGGCTCCCTGCCGGGTCCCGTGCGGCCTGTTGCGGACGACGCAGTGTGCTTCGACGGCATGGCCATCCACAGGGTCGACACGTGAAAGGGGTCGTACAGGGGGGCCTTCTGGTTCCCGCCACCCCTGGAGTTCCGGGAGCATCGGGTGCGCGCGGGCGGGTCACTGTGCATCCGCACAGGACGACGGCCGAGCTTGCGGCCCGGCGGCCGGGGGCATTACCTCCGTATTCGTCTCCGGCTTCAGCCGGAGGCCACGAATGGAGGAGAGAGCGATGACCGGATCCCCCGAGCCCCTGGCGACCTTCTGCGGGAACTGCAACTGCGGGTGCCCGCAGTTGTTCGTGGACGAAAGCGCTCCGGTCGAACGCCGGATCGTCATCACCGACGACTTCGGGCAGCGCGTGGAGATGAGTGCGGACCAGTTCGGGTCCCTGGTCGAGGAGGCCAAAGCCGGTCACCTCGACGCAGCTGTCACCGCATGACGGTCACGCGGGTCCTGGAAACCCCGAGACCTGACCACTGACCAGGTCCTTCGGTCAGCACCGCGGTCGTCCCTCCGCCCTCTTGCCACTCCTCACCTCACTCGCACGGGTGCTGTGACGCTGCTCACTCGTGCGGCGGGGAACTCCGGGCGGAGCGCCTTCGACTTCTGGACCGTCACGAGCCGTCGCAGCACGGCTCGCATCCAGAACCGCGAGGAGCACTCCGTGGAGCAGACGGCAGGTCCCGGACCCGAAGCGAATTCCGGCCGGGGCGTCCCGCCACCGGCGCTGTGGGTGTTGCTGCTTCTGCTCGGGGTCCTGTTCGCGGGCGCATACGCGGTGGGGAACGCGGTGGGGCCCGTCGCGCCGGGCATGCACGGTCCGGGAGCGACCGGCAACACGCCCGCCGACGACGGGGACATGCCCATGGAGCATGGGGGCGGTCACTGATGGCGGCTGAGGCGACACCGACGGCGGCGATGACGGACATCACCGTCGGCGGTATGACCTGCGCGGCCTGTGTGCGACGGGTCGAGCGCAAGCTGGGCAAGCTGGACGGGGTCACGGCGGAGGTGAATCTCGCCACCGGCCGGGCCCGCGTCAGCCATCCAGCCGAGGTGACCGTCGACGAGCTGACGTCCGCCGTCGAGGCCGCGGGATACACGGCACACGTGGTGGTTCCCCCGGTCGAAGGGCAACCACAGCGGCGGGTCGAGGACACGGCCGAGGACGACGTCCGGCGGGAGCGCGAGCGGCTGACCACCACCGCGGCGCTCTCGCTGCCCGTCCTCGTCCTGTCGATGGCACCGCCCTTCCAGTTCGACAACTGGCAGTGGCTGTGTTTCGTGCTCGCCGCTCCGGTCGCAGCCTGGGGAGCCTGGCCCTTCCACCACCGCGCCCTGAGCGGACTGCGCCACGCCACCGCCACCATGGACACGCTGGTGTCGCTCGGCGTGCTCGCGTCGTTCCTCTGGTCGGCGTACGCGCTGTTCCTCGGGGGAGCAGGCATGCCCGGCATGCGGATGCCGTTCAGCCTGGTGCCCTCCGCCTCCGACGGAGTGGCGCACGTCTATCTCGAAGCGGCCGTGGGTGTACCGCTGTTCGTCCTGCTGGGTCGGTTCCTGGAAGGCCGGGCGAGGCGCGGGACCGGGGCGGCGTTGCGGTCGCTCGCCCAGCTCGCCGCGAAGGAGGTCACGGTACGCCGTAGCGGCGAGGACATACGCCTGCCGATCGAACGGCTGCGACTCGGCGAGGTGTTCGTCGTACGTCCCGGTGAACGGGTGGCCACCGACGGGGAGGTGTCCGAGGGAAGCTCCGCCGTCGACCTGTCCCTGGTCACCGGCGAGTCCGAGCCCATCGAGGTCGGCCCGGGAAGCTCCGTGACCGGAGGATCGGTCAACGCGGGCGGCCTGTTGCTGGTGCGTGCGACCGCAGTAGGAGCGGACACGCAGCTCGCCCGCATCACCAAGCTCGTGACGGACGCCCAGGCGGGTAAGGCACGGGCCCAGCGGCTGGCTGACACGATCGCCGGCGTCTTCGTCCCGGTCGTCCTCGCCCTCGCGGCCACAACGCTCGGATTCTGGCTCGGCGCCGGCGCCGACCCCCAGGCCGCGATCACCGCCGCCGTGGCGGTCCTCGTCGTCGCCTGCCCGTGCGCCCTGGGCCTCGCGACACCTACTGCGCTGATGGCCGCCACCGGGCGCGGAGCGCGGCTGGGCGTCCTGGTGAGCGGGCCGCAGGCACTGGAAGGGCTCAAGCACGTCGACACGGTGGTGCTCGACAAGACCGGCACCCTGACCTCCGGGCACATGAGCGTCGGGCGGATCACCGCGACACCCGACGGACCGGACGCGGACGAGGTCGCCCGGCTGGCCGGCGCGGTCGAGGAAGGCTCGGAGCACCCGCTGGGCCGGGCGATCACAGCCCATGCGCGCCGTGCGGGCGGAGGCGGGCCACTGCCTGCCGTGTCCGGATTCCGGGCCACCGCCGGGCACGGTGTGAGCGGGCACGTGGACGGGCGGGCCGTGGAGGTGGTCGCACCCGACGGAACGGAGCTGCCCGCCGCTCTGTCGGCGGCCCGCGAACGAGCGGACGAAGCGGCCCGTACGGCGGTACTGGTACGGGTGGACGGCGCTCCCGCCGCGATCATGGAGGTGGCCGACCTCGTACGGCCCGGCAGCTACCGCGCCGTCGACCGGCTGCGCAGGCTCGGGGTCCGCCCCGTGCTGGCCACCGGCGACCGGGCCGCGGTCGCACGGGCGGTCGCGGAGGACCTCGGCATCGCGGAGGTCCACGCTCGCTGCACACCGCAGGACAAAGCTGAACTGGTACGCAGACTGCGGGCCGAAGGCCGGCGGGTCGCCGTCGTCGGGGACGGCGTCAACGACGCCGCCGCACTCGCCGGCGCGGACCTGGGCATCGCCATGGGCACCGGGACCGATGTGGCGATCGGCGCCGCCGACGTCACGCTCGTACGCAGCGACATCGAGGCGCTCGCGGACGCGGTCCGGCTGGCCCGGCACACGCTGGGCACCATCCGCACCAACCTGGCGTGGGCCTTCGGCTACAACGCCGTGACGATGCCGCTGGCCATGGTCGGGCTGCTGAATCCCATGGTCGCCGCCGTCGCGATGTCGCTCAGCTCCGTCCTCGTAGTGGCCAACAGCCTGCGCCTGCGCACCTGGCAGCCGTCCCCGGCCCGGCAGCGCCGTGGCCGTACCGCCCCCAGGAGCCTGACGTGACCTACCCACCCAGCCTCGCAGGGTTCGTCTCGGCGAACCTCATATCCCCTTCCTCTCCGTAAGGGAGCGCGTTCATGAAGAACCTCCGTCCGCCGAGGTCCGGCCGCCTTCGCCGTGCCCGCCAGGCGGCCGCGACGGGGACGGCACTGGCCGTCGCCTCCCTTGCAGCTGTCGGCGGTCTTTCCGCCTGGACAGCCGCCGGCTACGCGGGCAGCCCTGCGAACATCGAGGTGCGGGAGGCCCGCGTGCTGCTGCCGGTGATGCCTGGGCGGGACACCAACGCTTACTTCCACATCGTCAACACCGGCGGCGCGCCGGACCGGCTCCGCTCGGTGTCGTCCTCGGCGGCATCGGCCCCGAAGCTGACCACGCACCGTATGAACGCGGCCAACGGGGCCTACCGCGAGCGGTCCGGGAGCGTGGAGATTCCGGCGAAAGGGGAGGTGGCAATGTCCCCCCAAGGCTCGGCGGTGACCCTCCGCTCCGATCCCTCGTGGCGTCCCGGGAGCCGGGTCACGTTCACTCTCGACTTTCAACGGTCCGGGACGGTCACCGTGCAGGCCGTGGTCCGACCGGTCACCCTTGGCTCCACACCCTGAAGCCGAGGCGGGTTTCCCACCTTCCCCCGGGACTTCGCCATCCCACTGGTGAACTTCGCCGAGGGTGGGAACTCGGCATCGTTTCCATCCGACTTATGGGGCGGTCCGTTAGCTGCTTTCTTCGGCGACGGCGGCGAACTTCCGGCTGCGCGGAGCGCTCTCGGAATCTTCGGCTCCCGGGTGGCGGGGCGTTCGCGGACTGAGCGGAGAACCACATCGGCTTCTTCCACTCGTGCGAAATTCCCGCCTTCTTCGTGCGTGCGCTATGACCGATTAACCGAGGAGATTTACGTGCAGGTAGCGATCGTGCTCTATCCCGGATACACCGCACTGGACGTCATTGGCCCCTACGAAGTCCTGGGACGCCTGCCGGGGGCCCAGGCCGTCTTCGTGGCCGAGAATCCCGGCCTCGTGACCAACGATCTGGGCAGCCTGTCGATCAATGTCGTAAAGCACTTGGACGAGGTGCCCGCTCCCGATGTGGTCCTGGTCGGCGGAGGCCCCGGGCAGGCGGACCAGATGGCTGACGGCGCTCTGCACGACTGGTTGAGAACGGTCGACCGTTCCGCGACCTGGATGACATCGGTCTGCACGGGATCGCTGGTGCTGGCCGCCTCCGGAGTCCTGTCCGGCCGCCGGGCGACGACCCACTGGGGAGCGTTGGACCAGCTCACCGAGTTCGGGGTGACGCCCACGCCGGAGCGCGTGGTCATCGACGGCAAGTACGCGACCGGTGCCGGCGTCTCGGCCGGTATCGACATGGCCCTGACGCTGGCCGGCCGGATCTCGGGCGACGACGTGGCGCAGGCCGTGCAGCTTCTCATCGAGTACGCGCCGCAGCCGCCCTACAACGCGGGAAGCAGGGAGACGGCCTCGGACGAGGTCGTCGACACCCTCTTCACCGTCTTCGGCCCCGATACGTCGCTTGAAAGTGACTGAGCCTGGCCACTTCCCCGTGGGGTGCGATTCCGATTGATTTCTCGGTCACGGCGGGAACTCGACCGGACTGCCCTTCGACTTTTACTACGAAGCGGCCACCAACCTTCGATGAGGCAGCTACTGCGAAGGTCGCGACGCATGGTCGAGACCTTCGCAGTACGGGCGGGAAGGAATGCGCGATGCAGTCGACGTGCGAGCAGTTCACCGCGATACGTGAGGAATTCGGCCCCGACTCGCTGGCGCGGGTGGAGGAGATGATGGCCCCGGGAGGAATGCCGAGACATCCCCTTCAGGCGGGCGCCAAATGGATCCTGCCAGGAATTTCACAGCAGCCCTGGCACGATCCGCGAAGCGATCCGGCCATCGCCTCGCTGGTCGACGCCTTGGAGAACGCGCACGGCGCGATCCGCTCCGAGCACGAGCGCGCCTGGCAGACACGCCGCACGGCGTTCTCGGACTACGAGCACTACCTGACCCGCCAAGACGACTGGCAGTCCCTCTACATCTACCAGGACGGTCAACTCCAAACAAGGTCGATTGAGTTGGCACCCACTGCCTTCAGCGTCATCAGAGATGTCGCCGTCGCCGACGGACTCATCTGTCCGCTCCTGGAAAGCCACTTCTCCACGTTGCTCCCGGGGTCCCGTATCGCTCCGCACAGCGATCTGTGGAACTTCAGCATCAACCTCCACTTCGCCGTCGACATCCCGGACGACTGCGACATCACAGTCGCCGGTGAGACGCGTACCTGGGAGGAGGGTCGTTGTCTGCTCTTCGACTACTCCTTCGAGCACCATGCCGAGAACCGCGGTGAGCGCCCCCGGACCTGTCTCCTGGCCGACCTCTGGCACCCCGAGACGACCGTGCCCGAACGCAGGGCGCTAACAGTCCTGGTGACGGAGGTACGGAAGCTGCTCGCCGACATGTGAGATCCCGGGTGGCGTCCCGCATCGTCCGCCCACCGGCGTGCGGCAGGACGTGCTCCCGCGCCTTGTGCCCGATGACGGGGCGACCTCCGGCATGCCCGCCCGCCCCGACTGCTCCTGCTCGGCCTGGACGCCAGGCCCACACCCAGAAAGGGACGTTCATGTCCGCTACCGCACCCGAGTCGACGGCCGGGCGCCAGCGCCTCGGCCTCCCCGTGGTCGTCCTGGCGCTCGCCCAACTCGTCATCTCCCTCGACTACAGCATCGTCTACGTAGCGCTGCCGGAGATCGGCCTCGGCCTCGGGTTCTCCGACCACGACCTCCAATGGGTGGTCAGCGCGTACGTCGTCACCACTGGCGGCTTCCTGCTGCTCGGCGGGCGCGCGGCTGATCTCCTGGGCCGCCGCCGGATGTTCGTCCTCGCCACGGCGATATACGCGGTCTCCTCCCTGATCGGCGGTCTCGCCCAGTCGCCCGGTGTGCTGCTCGCAGTCCGCGCGGCCCAGGGGATAGGCGGCTCCCTGCTGTTCCCCGCCGCGCTTTCGCTCATCAACACCACGTACGCCGAAGGACCGGTGCGCAACCGGGCGCTCGCGATCTGGGGCGCTGCCGGTGCGGGTGGCCTGTGCTTCGGCTCGCTGCTCGGCGGTGTCCTGGTCCACGGGTACGGCTGGCCTTCGGTGTTCCTGGTCAACGTCCCCGTGGCCCTGGCTCTGGCCGTGCTGGGGTGGCTCCTCTTCCCGGCCGACGCGCCCCGGGACCGTACGCGTCGTTTCGACGCGGCCGGGGCGCTGGCCGCCACCGGCGGGCTCACCTTGGTGGTCTTCGTGTTTGTGTACGCGCCCGCCTGGGGTTGGACTCGCCTCGCCTCCCTCGCTGCGGCAGCGGTAGGGATCCTCTTCCTTGTGCTCTTCGCCGCCATCGAGCGCCGAGCTCCGGATCCGCTGGTGTCCGTCCGGCTCCTCCGGCACAGAGGGTTGGTCCTGGCCACGGCGGTGGCGGCTCTGTTCAGCGCGACGTTCAGTTCGCTGCCGTACTTCCTCACCCTGTACTTCCAAGCCGTGCGGGGTTACGACGCTTTCGTCACCGGGCTCTGCTTCCTGCTCCCGGCCGTCGTCGTCGCTGCGGGCACCCAGGCGGGGCCGCCCGCCGTCGCCCGTTTCGGGACGCGGCGGATGCTGGTCGGGGGGCTGGCGGCCGGTGCCGTCGGCGCACTCGCCCTGGTGCCCGCCGTCGCAGCGGAGGGCTCCTACCTGTCGTTGCTGCCGGGCATCGTGCTCATCAGCCTGGGCCAGGGCTCAGCGTGGACTGCCCTGTGGATCGCCGCCGGCTCGGAGGTGGCTCCGGGCGACCAGGGCATTGCCTCCGGGATCGCGTCCACCTCCCTTCAGATCGGCGGCGCCGTGGGCCTCGCCCTGCTCGTCGCCGCCGCCTCCGGCATCGGCCAGCAGTCCTCCGCCCCGGCGCTGCTTGACGGCATACGAACCGCACTGCTCGCGATGTCCGGGGCCCTGGCGCTCGGCGCGCTCGTCGCCCTCGCGACCCGGAGGGCGACCTCCCCGTGAACGCCCCAATGCCTGCGACCACACCACCCACCAGGAGAACCGTGTCCGCGACTTCCGCCGGGCGACCCGACCGCGCCGCCGTGCTGTGCGGCGTCGGAGGACACCTGCCCCGGCACAAGGTGGGCAACGACGAATTGGCGGCCCGGCTCGACACCGACGACGCCTGGATACGGACCCGGACCGGCATCCGGTTCCGGCACCTCGCCGCCCCGCACGAGGCCACGTCCGACCTGGCCGTCGCCGCAGGCCGCCGAGCCCTGGCGAACTCCGGTACGGCCACGGCCGATGCCGTCGTGGTGGCCACCACCACCCCTGACCGGCCCTGTCCCGCCACGGCTCCGCTGGTCGCCGCACGGCTCGGGCTGTCCGGGGCGGCGGCCTTCGACGTCGGCGCGGTGTGCACCGGGTTCGTCTACGCCCTGGCCGCCGGAGCGGGGCTGGTCACCTCCGGTGTGGCGGACCGCGTGCTGGTGATCGGTGCGGACGTGTACTCCCGCATCGTGGACCCGGCCGACCGGCAGAACGCCGTCGTCTTCGGGGACGGGGCGGGGGCCGTCGTCCTGCGCGACGGGTACGCCGACGAACCCGGCGCCCTGGGCTCCTTCGACCTCGGCAGCGACGGCGGCCACGAGGACATGATCACCGTCGCGGCCGGCGGCTCCCGCCTCCCCGCCGACCCCTCCCGCACCTCACACACCGAGCGGCACTTCGCGATGCGCGGCAAGGAGGTCTACCGCCACGCACTGACCCGGATGACGGACTCGGCCCGCACCG
Source organism: Streptomyces sp. NPDC049970 (assembly GCF_040660235.1). Lineage (NCBI taxonomy): Bacteria > Bacillati > Actinomycetota > Actinomycetes > Kitasatosporales > Streptomycetaceae > Streptomyces > Streptomyces sp. NPDC049970. Next base: position 182,270 of record NZ_JBFALP010000008.1, read on the forward strand.
TGCTGGACCGCTCCGGCCTGACCGTGGACGACATCGACCGGTTCGTGCCCCACCAGGCCAACCTCCGCATCCTGCGCACCGTCGCCACCGACCTGGGCCTGCCCGCAGACCGCTGCGCCACCCACGTGGAGAGGGTGGGAAACACCGGAGCGGCATCCATCCCGCTCGCTCTCACCGACGACCACACGAACCGGCTCCTGCGACCGGGCCACCAGGTCCTGCTCACCGCCTTCGGAGGCGGCCTCACCTGGGGCTCCTGCCTCCTCACCTGGCCGGAACTGCCCCCGGCCGCCGAACCTGCCGACCACGAAAAGGAATCCGCCCCGTGACCGCCACCTACGAGCAGCTGGTGTCCATCCTCACCACTCTGCACGACGCCCCCGCCGACCACTTCCGGCCCGAGGCGACGTACGCCGACCTCGACGTCGACTCGCTGACGATGGTCGAGATCAGCATCCACATCGAACGCCACCTCGGCGTCACCGTCGAGGACAGCGAACTCGTCCCTGACCTCACGCTCGGCGCGACCGCAGAGCTGATCGACGCCCGCCTGGCCGCCTGACGCGATCACGGCCCAACACATCCGCCACCGCATCAGAAGGAGCACCAGCGTGCGCATCACCGACCACACCGGAACCGCCATCGGCGCATCCGTCGAGGACTTCGACCACACGTCGGCCTCGGAGAACGACATCGCGGCACTCAAAGAGACCGTCTACCGCCGCAAGATCGCTGTCCTCAAAGGGCAGCGCCTCACCCCACAGGCGTTCCTGGAGCTGGGCCGGCGGCTCGGCCGCCCGGAGACGTACTACGAGCCGATGTACCAGCACCCCGAGGTCTCCGAGGTGTTCGTCTCCTCCAACGTCCCCGAGAACGGCAAGCAGGTCGGCGTCCCCAAGACCGGCAAGTTCTGGCACGCCGACTACCAGTTCATGCCCGACCCGTTCGGCATCACCCTGATCTATCCGCAGGTCATACCGGCCAAGAACCGCGGCACGTACTTCATCGACATGGGCGCGGCCTACGAGAGGCTGCCCGATGACCTCAAGGGCGAGGTCGAGGGCGCACGCTGCCTCCACTCCGTACGCAAGTACTTCAAGGTCCGTCCCCACGACGTCTACCGGCCGCTCTCGGAGATCATCCAGGAGGTCGAGGAGAAGACGCCCGCCGTCCGCCAGCCCACCGTCTTCACCCACCCCATGACCGGTGAGAAGGTGCTCTACCTCAGCGAGGGCTTCACCGTCGGCATCGAGGACGAGGACGGAATGCCGCTCGACGAGGAACTTCTCCAGCGGCTCTTCGAGGCGACCGGACAGCTCGACCGCGACTTCGCGCACGAGAACATCCACCTCCAGAGCTTCGAGAAGGGCGACCTCCTGGTCTGGGACAACCGCAGCCTCATCCACTGCGCCCGGCACACCACCACGCCCGAGCCGACGGTCTCCTTCCGCGTCACCGTCCACGACGAGCGCAAGCTGCACGCCGGACTGGAGGCGGCATGACCGTCACCGACACCGCCCCGACGCACACCTTCGCCACCGACCAGGAACTACTGCCCCGGGTGCTCACCCCGTACAAACACCACTGCCGCTACCTGCTCACCGCCGAGGTGTCCGCCCTGCCCGACGGACTCTCCCGGGTGCGCGCGACGTTCGCGATCCCGGAGTCCTGCTACATCGAGGACACCGGCCATCTGAACGCGGTCGAGGTGAACATCGCCTACAACCAGATGATGTATTACCTCGTCGCCAAGTCGGTGAAGGAAAGGCTTCTGAGCGGCTTCGAGAGCTGGACGCTGGAGGACTTCTGGCGTCGTCAGCTGCCGGACATCCTCATCGCCCGCTTCGCCTCCCGCTTCCAACGGCCCGTCGACCCGCGGGACTTTCACGGCGAGATGGAGTTCCGCTCCGTCGAGCGGCGCTCGCCCGGCGGCAAGCCACTTCTCATGGCCACCACCGCCTACCGCTACGGCGACGCCCAGGACGGACGGTGCGACGGCGACGCCACCCTCGCCTTCGTCAACATCACCTGACCTCCCCGCCCGCCAGCGCGGGCCGGCACCGGACGGACACCACACATGGAATCCCCTGACGGCCCACGACCGGGCGCCCGGCCGCATCACAGACTCCACAGACTCACCACACTCGTCGACACCGCACGCTTCCACGCCGAACACCAGCCTGACACCCCGGCGGTCATCTGCGGCGACACCACCCTCACCTACGCCGCACTGCACAGTGAGAGCGACCGCACCGCGCAGGCGTTGCGAGCGGCAGGTCTCACTGCCGGTGACCGGGTCGCCTACCTCGGCAAGGAGTCCGAGCGCTACTACGAGGTCCTCTTCGCCTGCGCCAAGACCGGAACCGTCCTCGTCCCGGTCAACTGGCGTCTGACGTCACCCGAGGTCAGCCACATCCTCCACGACTCCGGCACCCGGCTCCTCCTCGTCGAGGAGGAGTTCCGGCCCGTGGTCGACGGTATGCCCGCCACACCGCCCGAACACATCGTCGTCCTCGACGCGGCCGAAGGCTACGCCGCCTGGAAAGCTGTCGGAACTGGAGCCGCCGAGGCGTACGCGGCCACCCGCGACACCCCGGTAGCTCAGCTCTACACCAGCGGCACCACCGGGCTGCCCAAGGGCGTCGTCCTGGCCCACCGGAGCTTCTTCGCCATCGCGGACGCCATGGCCGAAGCAGACGTCGACTGGATCGACTGGCGGGCAGGAGACATCGCGCTGATCGGCATTCCCGGCTTCCACATCGGCGGCCTCTGGTGGGCGACGCAGAACTTCAACGCCGGGACCACCGTCGTGGCGATGCCCGCCTTCGACGCGGCCGGGGCGGTCGAGCTGATCCACCGGCTCGGGATCACCACCGCCTGCGTGGTCCCGGCCATGCTGCGCATGATGCTGACCCGGCCCGGCGTCACCCCGGCCGATTTCGCCACCTTGCGCAAGATCGTCTACGGCGGGTCTCCGATCTCCGAGACTCTGCTGGAGCAGAGCATGGCCGTGTTCCGCTGCGAGTTCGCCCAGATCTACGGGCTCACGGAGACCGGCAACACAGCCGTCTGCCTGCCGCCCGCCGTCCACGAACCCGGATCGCCCCTCATGCAGGCGGCGGGCCGCCCCTACCCGGGCGTGCGGGTCCAGGTGATCGACGACCACGGCACCGTACTGCCGCCCGGAGCCGTCGGCGAGGTCTGCCTGGCCACACCTGCGCGCATGCTGGAGTACTGGAACCTCCCCGACAAGACCGCTGAGACGCTCGTCGACGGCTGGATACGCACCGGGGACGCCGGCTTCGTCGACGAGGACGGATACGTCTTCATCCGCGACCGGATCAAGGACGCCATCCTCGTGGCCGGGGAGAACGTCTACCCGGCGGAGATCGAGAACGTCCTGGAGCACCACCCCGGCGTCGCCGAGGCCGTGGTCGTCGGAGCGCCCGACGACCGGTGGGGCGAGTACGTCCACGCCTTCGTCGTCCCCGCCGACCTGGGCGGCGAGCCCGTCCGCGCCCGCGACCTGCACACCTTCCTCACCCCTCGGCTGGCGGCGTTCAAGCTGCCCGCGAAGTACGAGTTCATCGACCACGTCCCCCGCAACCCCAGCGGCAAGATCCTCCGCCGCGAACTGCGGAACCGGTTCTGGGACGGCTCCGACCGCAAGGTCAACTGACCTCCACCCACCGGGAAAGCCACCCCCCCACAGAGAAGGGATCACCATGCCCGCTGCCCTCACCCCCCAGCAGTTCCGCGCCGATCTCGCCGAACTGCTCTACCAGGAGCCCGAAGAGGTCGACCTCGACGACAACCCCGTCGGCGCGGGACTCGACTCCCTGCGCGTCCTCACGCTCGTCGAGCGCTGGCAGGAGTACGGCATCGACGTCTCCTTCATCGACCTGGCCGAACTGCCCTCCTTCCAGCGCTGGTGGCACCTGCTGGACGAGCGACAGCGAGCACGACAGGAAGCAGGACACCATGGCGACGTCTGAGAACCACCTGCGCCGCCACCCACTGCTCGGCGCCCAGGAGGGCATCTGGACCGGGCACCAGCTCGACACCTCCAGTCCCGCCTACAACACAGCCGAGTACGTGGTGATCGAGGGCCCCGTCGACGTGGACCGCTTCGAAGCTGCCCTGCGCCGGGCGGTCGAGGAGACCGAGGCCCTGCACTGCGTCTTCATGACCGACGACGACGGGCACCCTTGGCAGGTCGATACCGCCGTCCCTCGGTGGGACCTCCACACCGCCGACCTCTCAGAAGCGTCCGACCCCCACGCCGCCGCGCTCGCCTGGATCGACGAGGACGTCGCCCGCCCCGTCGACCTCACCCACGACCCGCTGTTCGGCCACGCCCTGTTCCGCCTGGCCCCCGACCGGCACCTCTGGTACCACCGCGTCCATCACATCGCACTCGACGGCTTCGGCCTCTCCCTGGTCGCCCGCCGCGCCGCCGACCTCTACACCGGCCTCGTGACCGGCACCGAGCCGGGACCCTGCGGCTTCGGCACCCTCGCCTCCGTACGCGAGGAGGAGGCCGCCTACCGTACGTCCGATCGGTACGCACGCGACCGGGACCATTGGAACGGCCGGTACGCCGACCGGCCGGAGGTAGCCACCCCAGCAGGACGCTCGGCGCTTCCGGGCGCCTCCTTCCTCCGGGACGCGGCGGATCTCGACGCCGGCACCACCGCGGCGCTCCGGACCACCGCCCGTGCCCTGAAAGTGTCCTGGTCGGAGATCCTGCTCGCGGTCACCGCTGCCCACCTCCACCGCGCCACCGGGGCACCCGAGATCGTGCTGAGCGTCCCGGCGATGGGCCGCTTCGGCTCGGTTTCCCTGCGCGTGCCCGCCATGGTCCGCAACATCCTGCCGCTCCGGCTGACCGTGGGCCCGGACGACAGCCTGCGCACCCTGACCGCCGCAGTCTCCCAAGAGGTGCGCGCCGCCCTCCCGCACCAGCGCTACCGCTACGAACAGATCCGCCGCGACCTGCGACTGGTGGGCGGTGGACGGCGCCTCTCCGGACCCGGCGTCAACATCATGCCCTTCGCCTACGACCTGCGCTTCGCCGGACACCGCAGCACCGTCCACAACCTCTCGGCCGGCCCCGTCGACGACCTTGCGTTCAACGTGTACGACCGCTCCGAAGGCACCGCCCTGCGCTTCGCCGTGGACGCCAACCCAGACCTCTACACCGCTGCCGAGGTCGCGGATCATCGCAGCGCCCTGTTCAGCCTCCTGGCGGAATCGGTTGCCGAACCCGACCGGCCGTTCACCTCTCTGCGCCCCGTACGGAGCGCACGCGGCGTACCGCCCATCCAGGTCATGGAGGGGGACCCGCTCCCCGCGCCGCCGCGCCCCGTGCTCTCGCTCATCGCCGATCATGCGACCCGCCGCGGCGGCGCGGTGGCCGTCGAGGAGGGCGACCGGAGCATCTCGTACGCCGACCTCTTCGGCGAGACCCTCCACATTGCCCGGCGGATCGCCGGACATGGGGTGAGCCGCGGTGAACTGGTGGCCGTGGCCCTGCCCCGGGGCATAGACGCCGTCACCGTCCTGCTCGGCATCATGGCTGCGAGGGCCGTCTACTGCCCCCTCGACCCCAGCGCCCCGACGGACCGCACCACCGCCCTGCTCACCTCCGCCGCGCCCGCCCTCGTCGTCACCGAACAGCGATACGCCCACCTCTTCCCGAACCGCGAGATCATGCTGATCGACGCACCGCCGGGCACTGAGCCCCACCAGCCCCCGCTCTCCACCTCGGGGCCCGACGACCTCGCCTACGTGCTCCACACCTCCGGTTCCACGGGGGAGCCCAAGGGCGTCGAGGTCGGGCACGGCGCGCTGACTCACTTCGTCGCGGCGGCGGGCATCCGCTACGGGCCGCAACGCGACGACCGCGTACTTCAGTTCGCCCCCCTCCACTTCGACACCAGCGTCGAGGAGATCTTCCTGACCCTGTGCTCCGGCGCCACCCTGGTGATCCGTGAGCCGGACATGACGGACTCGGTCCCGCACTTCCTCTCCGTATGCGAGCGTCTGGCCGTCAATGTGCTCGACCTGCCGACCGCGTACTGGCACGAGCTGGCCTACGCCCTGTCCACCGGGGCGGGAGATCTGCCGAGCACGGTGCACACCGTGATCATCGGCGGCGAGGCGGCCCTGCCCGAGCGAACGGCCCGCTGGCGCAAGGCCGTCGGCACGGACGTCCGCCTGGTCAACACCTACGGCCCGACCGAGGGAACGGTGGTGGCCACCGCCGCCGACCTGAACGACCCCGCCCTCGCCCCCGACGACATCCCCGTAGGCCGCCCCCTGCCCGGCAGCCGGGTCGCCGTCCGCGACAAAGAGCTGTATCTGCTGGGCCCCGCCCTCGCCCACGGCTACCGCAACCTGCCCAAGGAGACCGCCGAGCGGTTCGTCCGGCTGGAAGACCTGCCCGACGCTCCGCGCGCCTACCGCACCGGTGACCGCGTGCAGCTCGGGAAGGACGGCCTCCTGCGCTACCTCGGTCGCGTCGACGACGAGTTCAAGATCAGCGGCCACCGGGTCCAGCCGGCCGAGGTGGAGAGCGCCCTGCTCTCCCACCCCGGCATCAAGGGAGCCGTCGTGGTGGGCCAGGTACTGCCCGACGGAGCCCGCAGGCTCACCGCCCACCTGGTCACCGCCGAGGGTCAGCCCCCGCTCTCCGGGGTACGCGACCACCTCAAGGCCCGGCTGCCCGCAGCGATGATCCCCACCTCGCTCAACTTCCTGGCCCGACTGCCCCTTACGCTGTCCGGCAAGACGGACCGCGCCGCCCTGCTCGCCCAGCTCCCGTCGCCGGGGGTCACTGCCGAAACCTTCCTGGACCGCACGCTCACGAAGGCCGTGACCCACGTCTGGCGTGAGGTGCTGGCGGCCGGAGACCTCACTGAGCACGACGACGTCTTCGACCGCGGGGCCCAGTCCCTCCAGGCCATCCAGGCAGCCAACCGCCTGGCGGCCGAACTGGGCAGGGAAGTGAAGGTGGCCTGGCTCTTCCAGCACGCTACTTCCGCCGCTCTCGCCGCGTTCCTCGCAGCCGAGTCCGGCTCCGGCCCCGACAACCTGACGACCGGGTCCGTACTGCCCTCCACCCTGGCTGCCGACACGATCCTCACCCCCGGTATCCAACCGGGAGCCGACACGGCTGCCTGGCCGCCCCGGAGGGTCCTGCTCACCGGAGCCACAGGCTTCGTCGGAACCCACCTGCTTGCCGAACTGTTGCGCCGCACCGATGCCGAGGTGGTCTGCGCCGTACGGGCCGCGAGCCCCGACACAGCCCTGGAACGCGTCCACTCCGCGCTGGCTGCGGCCGACCTGCCACTGCCACCGGACCAGCACCAACGCGTGACTGCTTTTCCGGCCGACCTCGACCGGCCCCTGCTGGGCCTGGGCGACGAGCAATGGGACGAACTCAGGGCCACTGTCGACGCCATCGTCCACAACGGCGCGGCGGTCAGCGTCGTCCGTGACTACACCGCGCTTCGCCCGGCCAACACAGACTCCACCCACGATCTGCTGCGGCTGGCCGCTCCGCGACGCATCCCGCTCCACTACGTCTCCACCGTCTCCGTCGGCCCGCCCCGCTCCCTGAGCGCGGAGTTCACGGAGTCGTTCCTCCCTGCCCACGAAGGGCTGCGTTACGGCTACCAGCAGGCCAAGTGGGCCTCCGAACGCCTCCTGGAACAGGCGGCTGAGCGTGGTCTGGCCGTGACCATTCACCGGCTCGGCCGCGTCGTCGGACCGATCGGTACAGGCAGGGTCAACCGCCAGGACTTCCTGTGGACCGTCCTGCGTGCCGGAGTGCCTGCGGGCCTTGTGCCCGACCTCTTCACGGAGGAGTCCTGGACCCCGGCCGACCGGGTCGCCGCCGAGATCGTGGTGACCGGCCCCGGCACACGGCACCCGGCGGCGGTGGTGCACCACCACGCGGGGACCCCGGTGCGCCAGGAGGATCTGCACCGTTGGCTGCGCGAGTACGGATACACGGTCGAGGCCCTGGCCCTGGACACCTGGCGGGAGCGGATATCTCAGGACGACGAAGACGCCGCAGCGGTCCTGGCGTTCTTCGACTCCCTGCCCGATGCCCCGATCGGAACGGACGGAGACCTCGCCCTGGCGACCGTTCAGGCGGACCACGTGCGCGCAAGCCTCCTGGCAGCCGGAAGCCCCGTCCCGCCCACTCACCCGGTGATCGACCGGGCGGCCTTCTTCCGGCAGCTGGACCACTGCGTGGCCCAAGGTGACCTCCCGGCCCCCACTGCACCCGGCTCGCAAAAGCCGGGAACCGGCTCCGAGCCCCGTCCGACTCTTGATACGAACCCCGGCCGTGAGCCGGCCTCGAACTAGGAGCACACATGTCCACCAAGCGGATCGCCGCCCTCGGAGTGATAGCCGTCGTCGGCCTCGCGACCGCCGGATGCGGGGACTCGTCGGACGGGAAGACCGCGGCAGCAGAGAAGCCCGCCGCCTCGTCCCCGGCCGGCGGCTACCCGGTGACACTGGAGAACTGCGGGGTGAAGCAGACCTTCACCAAGGCCCCCAGCAGAGTGGTCGTCATGAACGGCGCCTCGGTCGCCGAGGTCTCCACGCTGCTGGCCCTCGGACTCAAGGACCGCATCGCCGTCAACCAGCAGACCTACGGCATGTCCGAGGTCCCGGGCCGAGCCGACGCGATCAAGTCCTTGCCGAAGGGGGACATCAAGCTCAACGACGCCTTCGACATCCCCCGCGAGGCGATGCTCGCCCAGCGCCCCGACCTCGTCCTGTCCACCACCGCCTACGGTTTCGACGCCAAGAACGGCTTCGCCACCCGCGACCAGCTCAAGCAGGTCGGCGCCAACAGCTACATCTCCCCGCAGGGCTGCGACCAGGACACCTCCGGAATGACCATGGAGGACAGCCGGACCCTGCTGCGCGACATGGGCAAGGTCTTCGGCGTCAGCGACCGCGCCGAGAAGCTGATCGCCGAGTCCGACAAGCGCACCGCTGAGATCGCGGAGAAGGTCAAGGGCGAGAAGAAGCCCAAGGTCATGGTGCTCTTCTCCAACATGACCATGGGCGGCAACGACTTCAGCTCCGTCGTCGCCAAGGGCATCTACAACGACATCCTCGCAAACGCCGGGGGCACCAACGCCTTCGAGAACGCCGCCAAGGGCTCCTTCGCCGACCTCAGCAAGGAGAAGGTCGCCGCCGCCGACGTGGACGCCCTCGTCGTCATCAGTTACAACGACCCCGATCCGGGGGCCTACGCCAAGAAACTGCTCAAGGAGTTCCCCCAGTGGACGGCCGCGAAGAACGAGGCGTACGTGGTGCTGTCCGACTCGATCTACCTCGGCCCCAGCAACGACGTGGCCGTGGAGAAGATCGCCAAGACGCTCCACCCCGACGCGCTCTGACCGGACTTCGGCTCTCTCTCGGTGTCGCCGTCCTGCTCGCCGCGCTGATCGCCGCCATGATCACAGCGATCAGCATCGGCGCGGTGACCATACCGGTCGCCGACGTCTGGACCATCGTGGCCCACCACATCACGGGGCAAGGGGCCACGGACGACCCGGCACCGGACCAGATCGTGTGGAACTTCCGCACACCCCGCGTCCTGCTCGCGGCCCTCGCCGGAGCCGGACTGGCGGTGGCAGGTGCAGTCCTGCAGACCCTCGTCACCAACCCGCTGGCCGACCCGACCGTGCTCGGCTTCTCCTACGGGGCCTCTTTCGGAGCGGTCCTGGTCATCACCCTGGGCGGGATCGGCATCGGGGGCGTGGGGGTGGCGGGGGCGGCCTTCCTGGGTGCTCTCGCCACCGGGGCGGTGGTCTTCGCCCTCGGCCGCCGCCGAGGACGACTGGCACCCACCCGCCTCGTCCTCGCGGGCGTGGCGGTCGGCTACGTCCTGCTCTCCGCGACCAGCTTCGTCCAGCTCTGGGCCACCCCCACCGAGCTGCGCACCGTCATGTTCTGGATGCTCGGCAGCGTTGCCGGAGCCCAGTGGAACCAACTGCCCGTCGTCGCGAGCATCGTCCTGACCTGCACCGCCCTGCTCGGGCTCTTCGGCCGGCAGCTCAACGCCGTCCTCGCGGGCGACGAATCCGCCACCGCACTCGGCGTGGACGTCAACCGCCTGCGCGCCGTCCTGCTCGTCATCACCGCGCTGCTCACCGGCTCGGTCATCGCGGTGGCCGGCGGCATCGGCTTCGTCGGCCTGATGATCCCCCACCTCGTGCGCCTCACCGTCGGCGCGGACCACCGTCGGCTTCTCCCGCTGACCGCGCTCCTCGGAGCCGTCTACCTCGTCCTCGTCGACCTCCTCTCCCGCACCCTCATCCGCCCCAACGAACTGCCGCTGGGCATTCTCACCGCCCTGCTCGGCGCCCCCTTCTTCCTGTGGCTGCTGCGCCGCAACAAGGGCCTGGACTGAGCATGAAACTCACCGTGGACCACCTCCATGTCACCCTGGACCACAACCCGATCCTGCGCGACGTGAGCCTCCAGGTCCGAAAGGGCGACATCGTCGGCCTCGTCGGCCCCAACGGCAGTGGCAAATCCACCCTCTTGCGGACTGTCTACCGTTCACTACGTCCGGCGGACGGGGTGGTGCAGGTGGGCGGGGACGACGTGTGGGAACTGTCCCCGCGCGCTGCGGCGCGCCGTACCGCCGCCGTCCTCCAGGACGACGGCGGCAACGCCACGGGCCTGAGCGTCACCGAGATCGTCGCCCTCGGCCGCGCCCCGCACCACGGGCTGCTCGGCCGCGAGGGACCCCAAGACCACGACGCCGTTTCCGACGCGATCGACCGTTGCGGCGTACGCCCCTTCGCGGGCCGCGACTACGCCTCCCTGTCGGGCGGCGAACGCCAGCGCGTCCTGCTGGCCCGGGCACTGGCCCAAAAGCCCCAGCTGCTCGTGCTGGACGAGCTCACCAACCACCTCGACATCAGGGCCCGGTTCGAACTCCTCGACCTGATTCGCGCGACCGGGGTCACCACACTTGCCGTCCTGCACGACCTCGACCTCGCCGCTCGACTCTGCGACCACCTGGTCATCCTGAGCGACGGGGCCGTGGCGGCGGCCGGACCCGTCCTGGAAGTACTCACTCCGCAGCTTCTCGCCGACGTCTTCGGCGTCCACGCCACCACCGAACGCCACACGGACGGCGTCATCCGCATCACCTACGCGGCCCGGCCCATAACGGGCGGGGGCGGACCGGCACCGGCCGGCGTGTGCACGAAGAAGGACGACGCCGGCCTGGCCAGGACGACTGAACACTGAGGAACGGGTGATTGCCCGCCAGACGGCGGGAAGACCGGCTGCTGCGAACGCGAGCACTGGTGCACACGCCGGCCAGTACCGGCCCGGGTGTGCACGGTACGCAACCGCTTCAGTTGCGACACCTTCGCGGCCTGGACGGGCGCCGCACCAGCCGGGTGGACGAGCCGAGCGGCAACTTCGGGTCCACGTCGAGATCAGCGACCACGCCGAGGCGCAGGGCGGCATACTGCTGCTCATGATCTGGACTAAGTGCAACTCATATGCAACTGCGATAACCATTCGGCGAGTGAACGCGGCAGCTCTGGCAGGCGTCGTCATTGCAGGAGCCTCGGCCTGCTCGGCACCAGGTGGCGGTGCGGACAGAGGCGGCTCGAAGGACTCGGCTGTCGTCGGCATCGCATACGAATCCGAGACCCTCAGCCCGCTCCTCGGGTACGGCAAGGACGGCAACTCGAAAATATTCGACGGGCTGCTCACCCACGACGTCGACATGAAGCTCAAGCCCGCTCTTGCCCTCGACCTTCCCGAGGTCACCAACGGCGGCACGACCTACACCTACAAGCTGCGCAAGGGCGTCAAGTTCAGCGACGGCAAGCCGTTCTCCGCCGACGACGTCGTTTTCACCTACGAGACGATCCTCGACAAGAAGACCAACAACGCTTCCAAGACGGAACTTGACGCCGTCAAGAGCGTGGAGGCCAAGGGTGGCGACACCGTTGTCTTCCGCCTCAAGTACCCCTATGCGCCGTTCGCTGAGCGCACCGTTCTGCCCATCGCTCCCGAGCACATCGTGGCCGGGCAGGACGTGAACAACGGTGCGTTCACCAGCGCGCCGGTCGGCACGGGACCGTACGAGTTGGTCTCGTGGTCCAAGGGCGAGAAGCTGATCTTCAAGGCCAACCCCGACTACTGGGGCGCCGCGCCAAAGGTCAAGAACTTCACCATGGCGATCATCAAGGACGACGACATCCGCGCCACCCGGCTCGACGCCGGGGAACTCGACGGCGCGATCCTGCCGCCCAACCTCGCCAAGAAATACGGGAGCGACAAGGGCATGAACACCTACGCTGCCAAGTCCTTCGACTACCGCGTGGTCACGTTGCCGACGGGTAACAAGGTCGCAGGTGACACCGCTGTCCGGCGGGCGCTCGACATCGGTGTCAACCGTAAGGCCATGGTCGACTCGATCCTGTACGGCAAGGGCAAGGAGGCATACGGCCCCGTCCCGACCGACAGCCCCTGGTTCACCACAGGCACCGAGCGTGAATTCGACCCGGCCGGGGCCGAGAAGATCCTCGACGAGGCAGGGTGGAAGCCGGGCGAGGACGGAATCCGAACGAGGGGGGGCGTCCAGGCGACGTTCCCGCTCTGGTACCTCTCCGGCGACAAGCTGCGGCAGGACCACGCCCTCGCCTATGCCTCCGACGCCAAGAAGATCGGCATCAAGGTGCAGGTGCAGTCCGGCACGTGGGAGGTCATCAAGCCCCGCATGCCCAAGGACGCGGTTCTCGCCGGCGGTGGTTCCCCCGCCGACCCGGACTTCGACCAGTACGCACTCCTCAAGTCCTCCCTCGCCGGCGACGGCTTCAACAACATGGCGCACTACGACAACCCGACGGTCGACAAGGCGCTGGAGGACGCCCGCAGGAGCGGAGACCGAACCGAGCGCAGGGCCGCCTACGACACCGTCCAGCGCGAGCTCGTAAGCAACCCCGGCTATACGTTCCTCACACACATCGATCACCTCTACGTCGTGGACGAGAAGTTCGGAGACCTGAGCACCCAGATCGAGCCGCACGACCACGGCCTCGCCTCCGGCCCGTGGTGGAACGTCGAGGACTGGCAGGTCGAGCAGTGAGATCGGCTCTGTCCCACAGCGGTGGGGAGGCGTCGAGCCGTCGCCTCCCCTGGGGGCCCATGGCCCGCCTCGCGGCACGACGAGCACTGTTCGCCGTGCCCGTGCTGCTCGTCGTCACCTTCGGCGTCTTCGCCGTCGCCGCCGCCTCGCCGTTCGACCCGGTCAAGGCGTACGCCGGCACGGCCGGGCTCACCGCCTCGCAGGAGACCCTCGACCAACTGCGCGCCAACCTCGGCGTCGATCAGCCGCTGACCGCACGCTGGTGGCACTGGCTGACCTCGGCGCTCTCCGGTGACCTCGGAAACTCCACCACGCTGCGCCAACCCGTCGCGGACGCCATCGGCGAGCGCGTCGGCTGGTCCGTGCTCCTGGCCGCTACCGCGTTCGTCGTCGCTGTCCTCCTCGGCACCACGCTGGGCGTGCTTGCCGCCCGCAGCCAGGGCGGCTGGTTCGACCGTGCCGTCACCTCTCTCGCGTACACCCTCGAGGCCGCTCCGCCGTTCTGGCTCGGCCTGCTCGCCGTCTGGCTGTTCGCACTCAAGCTAGGCGTACTGCCTTCCGGCGGCCTGACCGGCACCACCAGCTCCACTGTGACGGCCGGTCAAATCGCGAGCCATCTGGTGCTGCCCGCGGCTGTCCTGGCGACCTCGCAGTTGCCGTGGTTCGTGCTGTACGTCCGCCAAGGGGTGGGTGACGCTCTCGGCGACGACGCCGTGCGCGGCGCACGCGCTCGCGGCCTCAGGGATCGGACCGTCCTCGTCGGGCACGCCCTGCGCTCCGGGATGCTGCCCATGCTGACCCTCGTCGGCTCCCGGGTACCCGAACTGATCACCGGCGCGCTGCTGGTGGAGACCGTGTTCAGTTGGCCCGGTATCGCCGCGGCGACCGTCCAGGCCGCTACCTCCGTGGACTTCTCGCTCCTCGCCGCGCTGACCGCGCTCGCCACCGTCGCGGTCCTCCTGGGCAACCTCGTGGCCGACCTGTTGTACGGCCTCACCGACCCGAGGGTGGGATTCGATGGCTGAGATCACCTGGCGCGCGCAGGGCGGACAGCGCGGTTCCACCCGCACATGGCGGGTGCGTACCTCCGTGACGCTCGTGGGTGTCGTCGTCCTCGCCGTGCTGGTCGTACCGCCCCTCGTCCACCTCGACGAGCAGGCCGTCGACCTGGCCGCCAAGCTGCAGCCGCCGTCGCTGTCGCACCCCTTCGGTACAGACGACGTCGGCCGTGACCTGCTGCTCCGCTGTATCTACGGGTTGCGTGTCTCCCTCCTCGTAGGTGTCGTCGCGGCTGTGGTCGCGACCGTCATCGGCACGGCGGTCGGCGCCCTCGCGGCAGCTACCGGGGGCTGGGCCGACCGCGTCGTGATGCGGCTTTTGGACGTCTTCTCCTCCGTTCCGCACCTGCTCCTCGGTATCTTCATCGTCGCCATGTTCCGGCCCGGCGTCTGGCCCGTCGTCATCTCCGTAGCGCTTACCCACTGGCTCTCCACCGCCCGTATCGTCCGCGCCGAAGTCCTCTCCCTGCGCTCGCGGCCGTACATCGACGCGGCGATCTCCGGCGGTGCGTCACGGCTGAGAGTCGCAGCGCGCCACCTCGTGCCCGCTGTACTCCCTCAGGCCAGCCTCGCCGCCGCGCTGATGGTGCCGCACGCCATCTGGCACGAATCAGCGCTGTCCTTCCTCGGCCTGGGGCTTCCCACCCACCAGGCCAGCCTCGGGACGCTCGTACAGAGCGCGCGAGGCTCGCTCCTGGTGGGTGACTGGTGGCCGACCCTCTTTCCCGGCCTGTGCATCATCGTGCCCACGCTCGCGATCGCCGGCCTCGCGGGCGCCTGGCGGGAACGGATCAACCCCCGACGCCGATCGGAGCTCATGCTGTGACAGTCCCCGCACCCCCTGCTCGGCGGGAAACCATGCTGACCGTAAGAGGTCTCTCCGTCAGGTTCCGCCTGTCCGGCGGCCGGTACGTGAGCGCGGTCACCGAAGCGGACTTCGACCTTGCTCCGGGAGAGTGCCTCGCCCTCGTCGGTGAGAGCGGCTGCGGCAAGTCGGTGCTCGCCTCGGCGCTGCTCGGTCTGCTCCCGCAGAACGCGGAGACCGCCGGCACCGCGCTGCTGCGAGACGCCGCCGGTGGGGACCTCATCGACCTTCTGGCTGCCGAGGAGCGCACGCTGGCCCGCGCCGTGCGGGGTCGACGCGTCGGCCTCGTACCGCAGAGCCCCGCGGCCCACCTGACACCCGTCCGCACCGTGCGCTCCCAACTGGAGGAAGCCCTGCGGGAGCTCACCGGGCTACGGAAGTCGCAATTGCGGCGTGCCGGGGAGGCGGCCGCCGGGCGCGCCTTGTTTCCCTCCGGGCATCTGGACCGCTATCCGCATGAACTGTCCGGCGGTCTGGCCCAGCGTGCCGCCACCGCGCTCGCTCTCGTCGGCGAGGCGCCACTGCTTCTCGCCGACGAGCCGACCACCGGACTCGACCGAGACCTCGTGGAACGCACGGTGGACGAACTGCGTCGGCACGTGGGGGAGGACCGTGCGCTGCTCCTGATCACCCACGATCTGGCGGCTGCCGAGCGGATCGCCGATCGGGTGGCCGTCATGTACGCCAGCCGCATCGTGGAACTCGCCGACGCTGCTGACTTCTTCGGTGCCCCCGGCCCTCGCCACCCATACGCGCGCGGTCTCCTGAATGCCCTGCCGGAGCGTGCGTTCACACCCGTCCCCGGCATGCCGCCAGAGCTGTCCGCCCTCCCCGACGGCTGCGCGTTCGCAGCGCGCTGCGAACGCGCGGACGAGGCGTGCGGCAGGCTGCCCACGCTCACCGACGGGACCGCCTGCCACCACCCGCACCAGGACATACCGGAGGACCAGCATGCTTGAACTGCGGGCCATCACCGCCGGATACGACCGGCGCACTCCGGTCGTCCGGTCGGCGAACCTCACCATCGGCCCCGGAGAGTCCGTCGGCCTCCTCGGGCCCAGCGGCTGCGGCAAGTCGACGCTGGCAAGGGTCGCGGCCCTGCTGCACAGACCCGACGCCGGACAGGTCGTCATCGACGGCCAACAGGCACGGGGCTGGCGCCACCGCGCCCCGCGTGAGCAGCGAACCGCCTTCGGCGTGGTGTTCCAACAGCCCCGACTCTCCGCTGACCCCCGCCTGACCCTCACCGACCTGATCTCGGAGCCACTACGCGCGGCGGGCCGGCCTTCCGAGGCCCCCGCACTGGTTCCGGAACTGGCGGCCCGCGTCGGCCTGGGCACGGACCTTCTCACCCGTCGCCCGCACGAGGTCAGCGACGGCCAACTCCAGCGCGCCTGCCTGGCGCGTGCCCTGGTGCTACGTCCGCGCTGGCTGATCTGTGACGAGATGACGGCGATGCTGGACGCCTCGACGACGGCGGCCCTCGTCCACGTCGTGGAGGAATACCGACGCCGGTCGGGCGCGGGGCTCCTCTGCGTCGGACACGATCGCGTGCTGCTCGAGAGGTGGTGCGACCGGACGGTCACGTGGGCCGACTGCCACGGAACAGGCGAGAACCCTCGTCAGAGCGTGCTATCGCTGCGTGGGTAAGGCGCTGCTTCGAGCGCACTGCCGGACGAGTGGCTGGCCCAAGCGCGATCATCTCCGTGGTCCACGGATAGCCGATGTGTCCGCACACGATGGTCAGTTCGGGGAAGTCGAGCGCGACCTGGTCGATGTACGGAATGGGGCGGCCGGGCGAGATCCCCACCGGCCACTCCGCGCAGCCGTCCCTCAGCCTCGGCGACGAATTCGGCCACCTCGTCGTTGCTGATTAGCGGCCCCTGGAGCCGACGTGCCCGGCCAGCCGGTCCTGCACGTACTCGCGCAGTCGCTCATCGGCCACCAGCTTCGCCGGCTTCGACCGCTGAGCCCGTCGCTCCTGGCGGGGGCACTGTGGTGTTCGTTGAGGACGTGACCACCGTCGCCGAAGATCGTCAGACGCAGGCTCGATGACCCGGCGTCAGCCACCAGTACCGGGCTGGTTCGTGTACGCACACTCCGATCCTCTTCCTCGTTCCGCGAGGAGGTCGGCCGACCGCGACCGCTGCTTCGTCGCGGGACTGAGGCGTCCGGATGACTGGAGGAAACTCAACGGGTTCGAATCGTAGGGGCGTTCCGTCCCGGGGCGGGCAACCCTCCGGGATGTTGAACGACGGCATCGCCGCCCTTCGCAGCGGCGTTCTGGCATGTCGCCGCCACACGAGTAGGCATCCTGATGGAATTCTCGGCTCGGGCAACAGGCAGCCCGCCATCGATCCAGCGGTTCGACCGCCGCTGACAGGGGAATGGTCTCCGATCCGCACCCTCACGAAGATGCGCACCGGTACGCTCACGCAGAACCGGCCCACCGGTTTGCCTCCGACAGGGCCAGGCCCGCGCCAGTCGCACGGGCCTCGCAGCCCCTGAAACCAGCCCCGTACGGATCGACGACCCACACATCGGCAGCCTGACGGAGGATGCTCGACTCATCTGATGCGTTGCGGGACGCCCCTTAGATCCTGCCAAGGTCAGAAGCCCCGGAAGACACCGTTGTCGGCGGCGTTCTCGAAGTCCTCCCAATCCATGTTGGCGAGGGAGATATTGTTCTCGACCGACCACAGTTCTGTGGCGAAGACTCGGAGTTGGCCGTGCTCCTGCCTGGCCTCACTCTCCTCACATTCGTCGTTCTCGTCGAAGAGCAGGAGGGCCAGCAGCGGCATCTCCGGCGCCGTGAGGGCGGTCTTATCGGCCACAATGAATAGATCGGTGTCCACCTCGCGTGCGGCCGAGATGATCTGTTCGGTCGTCAGGTCGCGATAGGCGAGATCATCCACTGGGTGGACGTTCGCGAGGAAGCCGTCCTGGTTCGGTGTCATGACGGTCGTGAGCAGGGCTTGCCAAGCGGTCGGGTCGGAAAAGTCGGTGCGGATCAGCAGGGCCTCGTCCGTGTCCGGCAGGCTCTTCACGAGTCCTCCCTGTGCGGGTGGGTTCGGGGTGGCGGCGGGCTCGGCCACCGCCTCGCCGTCGCGCCAGACGACGGTGCCGTCGGCACGGCACAGGACCACTCCGCCCTCCTCGACACGCAGTTCGTCGGCCGGTCCGCCCAGCGGTGGGCGTTCGTCGCCGAGAACGCGCAGCATGCCGTCCTCGTCGAGTCGCAGTCCGGGCTCGGCCGCTTCGCCGAGGTGCACGTACCAGAGCCAGGTCTGGTCGGCCCCGAACAGAACGAGGCGGCGTTCGTCCCAGTGTCCGAGCACGGTGCTTCCGTCGGGGGAGGTGAGGGAGTGTCGTCCGAGCGTCTGTCCTCGGCGCAGCACGGCACCCCGCGGGGCGTCGGCCGTGGGGCCGTGGCATGCCGTGTGTGTGCCTGTTGACCACACCGACCGGCCGTCCACGTCACGCAGTTCGGCACGGCCGTCATCACCGACCACGAGCCGGCGGGCCCCCGAACCGGACGGGCCGGAACTCCACACCGGGACACCATGGGTGTTGCGGACCGAGAGGACACCGTCCTCGGAGAGCTCGGCCCATCCTCCGTCCACCCACCCAGTGCCGGTCGACCACACGGCACGGCGCTCGGTGTGGCAGTACAGAGTCAGGTCGCCGTAGCCCTGGTGAGCCAGTGTGTGCGTACCGGCGGGAGACGTCAGGGACTGGTTGCGCAAGCGCCCTCCCACCTCCAACTCGGGCCCACCGTACGCGTAGGGCTCTCCCGGGGGGACCGGTCCATGCGGGCGTTGGGTGCCCTCGTGCCACAGGACGGTCCCGGCGGAGTCGACCAGGCACAGCATCAAGCCTTTGGATTCCGAACCACCCGCCAGGTGCCGGCGCCAGGTGAGCACGGTGTCTTCCTGTTCGAACCAGTCGACCAGTGGACGGGTCAGCGCGTAGCTCATACCCCCGCCCTTCCTGTACTCGCAGACCCGCAGCCATCCGTCCTGCTCGCGGGCCACTGTCCGCCGTATCTTCCCCTCCCTGACCAGATACGCATCCCGGGTGATGGCAGCCGCGGGGGCCGCTTCTCCGAGCGGCACAGGGTGGGTGAGTCCGGTGCGTATGTTGCCCAGGCGGACGTGTGTGCGGTCCAGGAGTTCCAGCTCTCCGGCATCCGTGAGGATGAGGTACTGCGCCCCGGGCGCGGCGAAACCGGAACGCCAGACCGTGTCGTCGTCCTCCCCGCCCTCGACGACGACCTCGTACCCGTGTCCGAGAAACAGCTGTCCAGCTGCGCCCGCACGCCAGACGACCTGACCGCGGTCGGTGTCCGTGACCACGGCGACACCCTCCGAGTCGCACCGCAGCGCGAACCTCTCCGAGGGGGACGTCAGCTGGACATCGGGGTAAAGACGTTCGAACATGGGCAGTTCACGCACAGGAACC
The DNA here is from genome assembly GCF_040660235.1 of Streptomyces sp. NPDC049970. Classification (NCBI taxonomy): domain Bacteria; kingdom Bacillati; phylum Actinomycetota; class Actinomycetes; order Kitasatosporales; family Streptomycetaceae; genus Streptomyces; species Streptomyces sp. NPDC049970. The sequence continues at coordinate 201,807 of NZ_JBFALP010000008.1, forward strand.
CTCTTCTCCTACCGGGCGACGCCAGCTCATGGTGGCGTCGGCGAAGCGGATTCTGCCGGACGCTACTGACAACGGGCCTACGTGGCCCGTCGGCTCCCGCCCTGACACCCCTGCCGCACAGCCGGCAGTCTGGCGCCAGGCCTGCCTTGCCGCCGAGCCGGCCGAGACGCCGCAATCGGAGGTGGAGCCGACGCTGGCTCGAGAGGAGTGAGCGGACAAGCCGCTCCGATCCTCTCGCACCCTGGTCCACAACGGATCCTGGCCCCTTGCGCGCGGCCGCTCAGAGATATGGGCCAGGTCTTAGACCAGCCTCTCCTCCATGCGAACCCGCCGACGACCGAACCGTGGGGGCGTGGCCAGATAACGTGACGGTTGTCTTAACGGGGGTTGGATGGCGTCGGCCGTGCCAGTCGTCGATCTGCTTGAAACCGGCGTGGCGGAGGAGCTGCGCGGAGAGGTCATCGCTGGCGCCCTTGGCGACGACGCTGCCGCTGAACTCGGACGTGATGGTGATCGAGGTAGGCACGGAAGTCTCCAGGGCAGAGGGAGCGAAGGGCCCGTTGCAGGTGGGCCAGTGGGCAGAGCGTCCGGCAAATCCGGGTCTTGGTCCGGCCGAGAATCGCTGGTAGAGGCCGCACGGTGGCGGTCAGCCGGGTGTCCCGCCACAGCCGGGCGCCCGGTCAGTCAGAAGAAGGGATTCTCTGTCGGTCGGTCGGCCCCGGTGGTGGCTCGGAGCAGTTCGGCGAGGTCCTCGGGCTCGGACGACATCTGGTCTATCCACCACCCGGCGCGGGCCACCGTACGAGCGCTCTCCTCGATCGCCGTCCACTCCGCTTCGCGGGTCGTGTCGTCTTCCCTGTCGGATTGACGTGTTGAAGCGGATCGAGCAGGGGGGATGTGCGCTGAGAGAGCAGGCGACCCGAGGCCGATTCCGAGAGGTCAGGGACAGCCCTTGCCCTGGAGCTCCAGTCACTGCGGCCATGCCAGACGCCTGGCGGGGCCGATGATCGTGCGGTCACGCAGCCAAGGACCGCACACACCGTAAGACTGCTCCCACGAGGCCTTACGTGCGCTGCCGAGCTCGGCAGCGACTGGCGGTCGGCCCGTCGCCGTCCGAGACCGCCGGTCCTACGAAGGACCGGGAGCGTTTCTAGCGCACCAGAAGATCGATAGCGACCTTCAGCCGGTCGAGGTAGAACTCCCGTGATACGGCTTGATGCTTGAGGCCGATCGATGCGCTGATCATCGTCTGTGCGACGAAGGGGGCCGCGTCTTGGCCTGACTCGACGGCGATCGCGTCTGTGATCAATTCCTCGAAGCGTCGCGGTGTGGTTTCGACGATCTCTCCGAGGAGGTCGGGGTTGTCCTCGACGACCGCCGCGACGTCGCGCGTCAGCGGGCCGATGTAGCGGCCTGCCCACTGGTCGAACGCTTCAACGAGGCGCTCTGCCAGGGGGCGTTCGGTCTCGGCCAGAACAGCTTCTACCTCTGTGATGTCCCGCTCAAGGGCCTGGGTGACTGCGGCACGGAACAGAGTCTCCTTCGAGGAGAAGAGAAAGTAGAGCCCGGGCCGGGAGATGTCCCCCGCCCGCGCCACTTCCTCCATCGAGGTCTTCCGGTAACCGAATCGCGCGAACGTGACCATCGCGGAGTCCAGAACCAGGGTCCGACGATCGGTATCGGGGACTGTCGACGGCGGGCGGGCGGTATCGGGACTGCTCATGGAGCGAGCATACGAGCGAGAACCCAACTATACAAATCAAGTATAGTACGTATAGTCGGGTCATGGCTCACGCACTCATCTCCACGCCCTTCACTGCCTCCAGCACTGCGGACGAGGTGCTGCGAGGCGCCGATCTCGCCGGCGTCCGCACGATCGTGACGGGAGCTTCTTCCGGACTCGGGATCGAGACAGCTCGCGTGCTGGCCGCTGCCGGGGCAGAAGTGACGCTCGCTGTCCGGAACACGACTGCGGGTGACGCCGTCGCTGAGACGATCGAGAAGTCGACCGAAGGGATGCGCCTCCGAGTCGTCCGGCTCGACCTCGCCGACGGCAACTCCGTCACACGATTCGTCGGCGCGTGGCGCGGCCCGCTCCACCTGCTGATCAACAACGCCGGCGTGGTCACCAGTGGGCTCGAACGGACGCATGAAGGCTGGGAACTGCAGTTCGCGACAAACCATCTTGGCCACTTCGCCCTGGCCACCGGCCTTCATGACGCCCTGGCTCTGGGAGCGGCCGACCGTGATGGAGCACGGATCGTCTCGGTCAGTTCGACGGCCCACATGCGTTCCGGCGTCAACTTCGACGACCTCCACTTCGAGCGTCGCAGCTACGACCCGCAGATCGCCTACGCCCAGTCGAAGACGGCGAACTCTCTCTTCGCCGTCGAGGCGACCCGTCTCTGGTCATCCGACGGCATCGTCGCCAACGCGGTGAACCCCGGCGGTATCGCGACAGGACTGCAGCGAAACTTCACCACAGAACAGAAGGAGTCGCTCGCCGCGGCCGAAGCCGCCGGAGTCTTCACCTACAAGACGGTCGAGCAGGGGGCCGCAACCAGCATCGTCGCGGCCGTCGCCCCCGAGCTCGCTCACTCCGGCGGCCACTACCTCGACGATGCACAAGAGGCCTACACCGTGCCGGACGACGCCGACCTCGCGCAGCACCCACACGGTGTCAAGGAATGGGCGCTCGACCCCGCCACCGCCAAGCGCCTCTGGACTGTCTCGACCGGCCTACTCAACGCCTGATCTCTCGAAGGTCGCACAGATTCTCGCCCTTGCCGAGCTCGATGGATCACAGGCTCCTGCGGTCAGCCGTTGCTCAACCGGCTCGCCCTGGGCGACGAGTCGGCCGAGGCTGCCGACGGAGTCGTTGGTAGCGGTGCAGATGAGAAGCCCCGCCATGTCGTCGTCGCAGTACAGACGTCGGCGGAGGGCTGAGGAGGGGTAGCCGGAGTCCAGGCTCCACTCGGTGATCAGGATGTGCACGAGGGTGTGGCGGGGGAGGTGGGTAAGGGGCGGGGCTCGCCTTCGCCCACGTGGTAGTGCTGCACGAGCACGGCTGTGCTCTTCCCCGACGCCCAGCGCCGATCGTACGAGGCTCCCTCCGCGCCGCACTGCCCGGTGCGTCGGTGGCCCGACGGTTCGCCTACGTCTACGTCGACAGCCGCGGCACCGTGCTGCCGGCTGCCCCACGCCCTACCGTGACTGCACCGATGCTCCCGACGGTGCGTCAGTTGATATCACGTGAGGTCTTCCCTGGCTCGCGGATGCCGAGGCCAATGCGACCAGCCGGATCGCCACCAACCGGCTCCCCGCATATCCGGCCGAGGTTCAGCTCCGTGGCCTGGCAGAGCTGGTCAGGACCCGTGACCTGCTGACCAAGCGTCTGACCTCCGAGAGGGAACGGAGGGGCGAAAAGCCTAAGGAGCCCTCCGCGATCCTCCACCGCAAGGTCAATGGGCTCGATATACGGCTCCGGAAGCGCCTCGCACTGCTCGACCAGCAGCAGTCGATGTCGACGAAGCCGCCGCAGGTACTCGCCGCGGCTCATGTGCTTGAGCGTCTCCGGTACGCCCTCTCGTAAGTGACGGTCGCTGGCGTGTGATCACGGGACGGCGTGAAGCGGGGCGGATATGCGAGTCGGCTGCTCCGCCATAGGTCCAGCACCCGCCGGCGCCGACCAGTTCCCGCGTGCTCAGCCGCCCACCGGGACGGGGCCCGGTGGGGCCTGACTGTGCTGCGGGTTGTCTTAACGGCCGGTTTGGTGGAGAGCGACTGGACTGGCGGAAGCGGCGGTCATCGCGGACGGCGAGTCCTTCGGAGCGGGCAGGGTCGAGGAAGTCGAGACAGCCCATTCTTGCCTCGTCCGCCCACCGGGCGTACTCGTTGATGGTTTGCGCCAAGTGGGGCAGACCGAGCTTGGTCACCGTGGTTCGGATGCGGTCGCCGGTCAACTCGCTCAAGTCGGCTACCTCGTCGATCCGTTACTGGTGAAAGGGCGAGCGCTCAGCGGTACCCGGTTGGGCTCGCCCGGCGGTTGGGCCAAAGCCGCGCTCATCCATCGTCACCGCCCCGTGGCGGAGGCGTGCGCCTCGATTGCCGCGTCGGCAGCGGCCAGGTGATGTGTGACCGGGCCGAAGGAGACCAGGCCGCTGCCCGCGCCGGCGTACTCGGCTGCGGCGCGGGCGAGTTCGTCCCGGGCGCGGCGTAGTACCGGCAGGTGTCCCACGGACGCTGCGGCTCGGGCGAGTACGCACCACAGGGCTTCCTGGAGCAGGTCGTGCGGCGGCCGGGGGACGGTACTGAGGGCCTGTCGGGCTCCCTCGGAGTCGCCGGAGGCTGCCAGCAGCGGGTCGAGCCAGAGCTGGTACGGTCCCGCGTCCAGGCCGTCGAAGTCGCCGGGGCGGGGCAAGGTGCCGCCCCGCATGACGGGAACCAGCGCGACCAGGGCGGCGGCTCCCTGGGTGAGGCCGGGCATGCCGCAGTCGGCGGTCTCCTTCAGGACCTGTGCGTACCGGTGGCGTGCGGCCGGCCAGCCGTCCGTCTCACAGAGGCGCAAGGCCCGGTACCAGGCGGTGAAGACGCCGGCGAGCGGCCGTTCGTTGCGGTCCGCGAGCCGGTCGATCTCTTCGGCCTCGGTGTCCGCTTGCGTGAAGTCGCCGAGTCCGGCGAGCGCCTGGAGGCGGATGATGCGGCCGAGCACTTCGTGCCCGGGCAGCTGGTGGTCGACGGCCAGCCGGGTCAGTTCGGTGCCGAGGGCATCCCGGCGGTCGGCTGACCCGCAGGCGGCGAACGCCTGCATGAAGGCGCCGTTGAGGGCGAACGCCAGGAGCGCGGGGTCGCTGAGGCGCCGGGCGAGCCGGACGGCCTCGTCCGCGGCGCGCTCGGCACGCAGCCGCCATGGCTCGGTGGCGGGGGCGCCGGAGGCCCGGGGAAGCGGGGCGTCCGCGGCGGCGTCGCCCCGGGACTCGACCGCCACGACCGACAGCAGCCGGGCGCGCAGGGTGGGCGACCCTTCGGGCCCGAGCCGCGCGGCGGCCCGGGCGGCGGCCCGGCACAGTTCGCCGGTGCCTTCGGGATCGTCGGCGCGGGTCCACACCGCCGGGACGTCGTAGGAACCGATGACCCGGGCGGCCAGCTCCGGATCGCCGGTTGCCTCAGCCGCCTCGACCAGATCGCGCCGGTGCCGGTGCGCCTCCTCGAGCCCGTCGGGACCGGTCACCGCGAGATCGCGCAGGAGGCCGGCGGTGGCGTGCAGCCGTGCCTGGGACCGGGCGGGCACCGAGCGGTCCCAGGAGGCCGCCGCCCTGTTCCAGACGCTGTCGGCCGCCCCGGCCGGTTCGGCCGGGGACTGCCTCGTCGCGCTGAAGATGCGTGCCTCGGTCCGTGCCAGAGCGCCCCCGCCTCCGCTCAAGGCCTCACGGGCCCGGGCCAGTGCCGCCAGGGCTTCGCCGCGCCGCCCGGCGCGGTCCAGCGCGGTGGCCAGCAGCACCCAGCCGTCCTCCCGGCCGGGGTGCTCGGCGACATGGGCCCGCAGGTCCGCGACGGCGTCCCGGGCGGCGCCGGTCGCCAACAGGGCGTCGGCCCGCCGCTCCACCGCGTCCAAGCGCAGTGCCTCCAGCCGCGCCCGCTCGGCGGCGGCCCACGCGGCAGCGGGGAAATCGGCGAGTAGCGGCCCTCGCCAGCAGGCGAGTGCCTGGTCCCAGAGGGGGACCGCTGCCCGCGGCGGCGCTTGGTCGGCATGGGCGGCGATGTCCTCGAACCGCCAGGCGTCGACCGCCTCCCGGTCGGCGCGCAGGGCGTATCCGGGGCCTTCAGTGACCAGCAGACGGGACGGCTGCCGGGGCGGGCGCCCGGGTTCCAGAGCGCGCCGCAGAGCCGAGACGAAGGTGCGGACCGCGCCGACCGCACCCGCTGGGGCCTCGTCCTCCCACAGGTCGGCCACCAGCCGGCCGACCGGGACCACCCGGCCCCGGGCGATCAGCAGCCGCCCGAGGACTTCCCGGTGCCGGGGTGCGCTCAGCGGCAGCGGTGCCCCCTCGGTGTCCCAGGCGGCGACCGGTCCCAGCAGTCCGAACTGCACACCCACGGCAGGGTCCTTTCGCGGACGATGCGGCACCGTCGCCGGAGAGTGCAGCGTTCGCACTCATCGATCGCTGATCCGCGGCCCGCAACCTGGGTGACGTCCCCGAACAGCCCGGACCGACGAGCTCAAAGGTCCAGGCCGTCCACTCTCCCACGAACCACAGGAGCCACCGTGACAACCCCGAGCATCCCCGGATTCACCGAGCACCGCGTGAGCGTCGACGACGGCATCACCCTGAAGGCCGCCGTCGGCGGCAGCGGCCCCCCGGTCGTGCTGCTGCACGGCTTCCCGCAGACCCACCTGATGTGGCGGCACGTCGCCGCGGACCTCGCCGCCGACCACACTGTGATCTGTCCCGACCTGCGCGGTTACGGTGCCAGCGACAAGCCCGCCGAGACCGGACCCGACGTCTACTCCAAGCGGACCATGGCCCGGGATGTCGTACGCCTTGCCTCCGCACTCGGCCACGACCGCTTCACCCTGGCCGGCCACGACCGCGGCGCCCTGGTCGCCTTCCGCGCCGCGATGGACCACCCGGACGCCGTCGCCCGCGCTCTCTTCCTGGACGTCCTGCCCACCCTCGACATGTGGGACGCCTTGCGCGGCGTGAACGGCACGGTCGGCTTCCACCTCTACCTGATGGCCCAGGCTCCCGGCCTGCCCGAGAAGATGATCCAAGGTGCCGCGGACAGCTTCTTCGGATACTTCCTCGACGCCTGGACCAAGGATCCGGACGCCCTCCCCGCCGACGTTCGCGCGCACTACCTCGCCGCCTCCGCGGCAGCCGTCCCCTCGATCGTCGCCGACTACCGGGCCTCGGCCGGGGTGGACGTGGACCACGACAGTGCCGACCGGGAGAACGGCAACAAGCTGGCCATGCCCGTCACCGTCCTCCAGCAGGACTGGGGCGCCGCCCTCGGCTATCACGCCCAGGGGCTCTGGAGCGCCTGGACCGAAGACCTCCGCCACCAGACCGTCTCCTGCGGGCACTTCATGGCCGAAGAGGACCCTCAGCTGATCGCATCCGAGATCCGGGCCGTCACCGTCCGCTGAACGAGTCAGCACGGCTCACTTCGCCGCCCCAGGCTGGACAGGAAGAGAGGGGCGACACGGTGCGAAAGGTACGTCGCCTCAGGCGGCGTACCTGGCCACCATCATCAGAACGGCCTCGTCGACGACCGACTCCACGGCGGCGCCGTCCGGAGCCCAGTGGGGCAGGAGCAGGCGGGGCCAGAAGACGTAGTTGGAGATCATGCCGAGAAACTGTGTCGCGGCCAGCTCCGGATCCTCCAGTCGGATCGTGCCCGCATCCCGCTCCGCCTCCAGGTAGCGGCGCACCGAATCGAAGTAGGGCATCTTGCCGCGGTGGAACTGCGACTCGGCCAGCTCCGGGAAGCGCGGCAACTCGGCGATGACGATCCGGAAGAGGTCGGTCATGCCGGGACGCGTGAGCAGGGCGACGTAGCGCCGGCCGATCAGGGCGAGGCCCGCCCGGAGGTCGCCCGGCGTCGGCGTGCCCTCCGTCCCGTCTCCCGCCTGCCAGGACGCGGCAACGATCGCGTCGAACAGCGCGGCCTTGGTCGGGAACTGCTTGAACAGGGTCGCCTTCGACACCCCGGCTGCCTCGGCGATCTTCGCCAGCGATGTCCGGTCGTACCCCGAATCCAGGAAGAGGCGGGTGGCTGCCCGCAGGATCGCTGCCCGCTTCTCCTGGGAGACGCGCTGGTGGTAGGCCGACGGCTCGGGGTTCATGGGCGCCATCCTAGGCGAGGTGAGCCGCTTGACTCACCTCGCGTCGTCCTCGTAGGTTCAGTAGCGAGGCGAGTCACTCGACTCGCTATAAGGAAAGGAACCCACCATGGGACGCTTCGACCACCGCACCGTGCTCGTCACCGGAGGCGCCGGCGGCCAGGGAGCCAGTCACATCCGCGCCTACCAGGCCGAAGGCGCCAACGTCGTCATCGCCGGCATCGACGAAAGCAGGGGCCGCGCGCTCGCCGCCGAACTTGACGCCCACGCGCTGTACGTCCGCCTCGACGTCACCGACGAGAGCTCCTGGAGCGCCGCCGTCCAGGCCGCCGAGGAGCACTTCGGCCCGCTGTCCGTCCTCGTGAACAACGCCGGCGTGCAGAACCCCGCCGCCCCGATCGAGACCACCGAACGCCGGGTCTGGGACCGCGTCCTCGACGTCAACCTCACCGGAGCCTTCCTCGGCATCAAGGCAGCTGCCCCCTCACTGCGCCGAAACGGCGGCGGCGTCATCGTCAACATCGCCTCCACCTCCGGCGTGGGCGGCACCGCGATGTATGCCCCCTACGTAGCGAGCAAGTGGGCACTCCGGGGCCTCACGAAGACGGCCGCCCTGGAACTGGGCCGCGACCGCATCCGCGTCAACGCCATCCACCCCGGCGTGATCGCCACCCCGTTCATCACCGAGCCCGCCGCCGGCAGCGACGCCCCCATCTCCGACTTCTACTCGGCCGAGCCGTTCGCCATCCCCCGCCTGGGAGAGCCCGCAGACATCACCCGAGCCCTGCTCTTCCTCACCTCCGACGAGGCTTCCTTCGCCACCGGCTCGGAGTTCGTCATCGACGGCGGACTCCTCCTCGGCCCCGCCCTCAAGCACGAAGCCGCCTGACCTGCCCGTACTACCCGGCCTTCACGAAAGGAGCGCCTCATGGACCCGAAGGCGCTCGCGGCCATCGGGATAACCCCAGCAGCCGGCACCCGCGAGCGCATCATCGACATCACCACGACCGGCCGCCGAACCGGCCGGCCCCGACGGATCGAGATCTTCTTCTACCGTGCCGCCGGCCGCACCTACCTCTGCGGCGGCACCTCCGGCCGTCCAACAAGTTGGTACGCCAACCTCTTCGCCCACCCGGACTTCACCTTCCACCTGAAGCACGGCATCCGAGCCGACCTCCCGGCCCAGGCCATCCCCGTCACCCAGAGGGAGGAGCGACACCGCGTCCTGACCGAGATCGTCGCCGACCTGAACCAGCCCCACAGTCCCGGCACCATCACCCAGCCCACCCACCTACGCAACTGGCTGGACAGCAGACTTGCCCGCGTCGCCTGGTACTGCTGCAGGGTTGGGTGAGAGCGGGGTCTATGCAGCCAGGGCTGCGGGTGGGGTCATGATGGTCTCGTACTCGACGGGGGTCAATCGGGCCAGGCGTTTCTGGCGCCGGCGGGCAATGCCGTCACGGCATACGGCCCCTCCGGCATCAGAGGAGATTCCGGTGCGAGGGCACTCGGCGGCTTGCCCACCGATCCCGGGGGACCGGTTACCCACGCCGATGTGGTGGAAGGCAGGGTTCCAGCTAAGAACGGCTACATGGCTCCCGCGGTACAGATTCGATGAGGCGGCGTTCAGCATGAGACTTACTCTCGGCGGCGACTGGAGGGCGACGTTGACGGACGACGCCCTGCGTATCTCCCCGCGCTTCGACTTCCGGAACCAGTGTGTGCGCGTCGCGGAGTACGCGGACGTGAAGGAATGGCAACAGTCCCTCGGGGACACCTTCGGCAGCCAGGAGTGGCTGTGGGACGACCCCGACGAGCTCCGGTTCGACCCGGACAGCCGGGAACTGGTCGGTGCCGGGTTCCGCCTGCCCCACGAGGCTGCCGACACTGAGGACTGTGCCCGACTTCCTGCCGCACCCGCCGTCCACCCGGGCGGACTTCGCGCCGAAGAGGTCCGGGACTTCCGCTTGGAGGTGACCACCGAGCTCTGCCGTGCTCCGGAGGATGCCGTACTGACCTGTCTGTGTGATCTCGATGTCTTGGACGAGCCGCTGGAGGCTCGCGTCGGCATCGCCCCGGACGTGGCACTTCTTGTTCAGGACGGTGCCGTCGTCGGGTGGAGCCTGACCGATCCGGTCCGGTACGTGACCACCGGGTTCGCCGCCCCCGACCCGGCTCCTCCCGCCCCGTCGACCCGGGTCCTGTTCACCGCGTGCATGGACCTCGTCACCACGCCGTGGCTGGACGCGGTGCGGCGCCGTGATCCGGCCGCCGTGTCCGACCTGCGGGAGCTTGACCGCAGGCTGCGTGACCAGCGTGAGGACCGGAAGCGGGCCGACGCGCTCCTCGCTCTGATCGGCGAACTGGTCGAGGACTACGGGAGCCGTTGACGGTCGCCCGCAGGCATGCGAGGCGTTGTTCGAGCGTGCCGATGCCGTGTTGCGTGCGGGTGACCCGGTCCGGTCGCGGGCCTTGACCCCGGATGTTGAACACACGAGACACTGGACCACCCTGCGCGCCCGGCTGGCCGAACTGGTGGCGGTGTACGTCTCCGAGCGGCCGACCGAGGACGGCATACCGGTGGAGGCCGCCCGGCATCGTCTGGGGCTGCCGGCGGTCTCCCTCGTGGAGGCACTGGTCACGCCGCCCCTGCGGATGAGCCGGGGACGCGTGACCACCCGGCCCGCCGCGCAGCCCGCCTCCGTGGTGGACGCGGTGCGCCGGCTCACCGCTGAACTCGACGGACGGCCCTTCGCCGCTCCCCGCGCGCAACGGCTCGCGGAACTCGGCTTCGGCCGCCGAGAGCTCGCCGCGGCGGTGCGACACGGTGCGGTACTGCGGCTCGCGGAGCACGTGGTGCTGCTGCCGGACGGCCCCCGACTGGCGGCCGACCGGCTGAGCGAACTCGACCAACCGTTCACCGTGGGAACGGCGAGCCGTGCCCTGGGCACCACCCGACGGGTCACCGTTCCCCTGCTGGAGCACTGCGACGGTCAGGGCATCACCCAGGTGCCTCCTGACAAGCGCCGCCGGTGTACGCGCCCGCGGCCGGAGAGGTGAGTCAGGCCGTGCCCACACCGTGACCGGTCGGGGCTTCTGCTCGGTACTCCCTTCGACTGCGAGGAGCTGGGCCGCGTCACCGCGTGGACGGACACCGACAACAGCTGGTACGGCCGGCTGCGCATCGGGCCCGGCCCAGGCGTCGACGGCGGGCCGGTTCTTGTCGAGGTCGATGCTCCGCCCCGGACAGGCGATGCGTACGGCTCAGTGGCCGGTATCACCTCGCCCCCTAGATACCAGTCAGGTATCATCGCTGTATGGCGATGACACTCCGGCTCCCCGACGACCTTGACGCGAAGCTCACCGAGCGCGCTCGTCGCGAGCGCCGCAGCAAGCAGGAACTCGCCATCGAGGCCATCCGCGACGCCCAGGACCGGGCCGAACTGGCAGTCGACGACGTGCTGGCCGAGCTCATGGACAGCGATGCGGAAATCCTGGACTACCTGAAGTGACCGAGGTGCGCTACATCCGGATCGACGAGATCCTGGCGATCGCCCGCGCGGTCAATGGTACCGAGCACAGTGTGCGCGATATGGGACTTCTGGTATCGGCCATCGAACGGCCCCGGACCAACGTGTTCGGGGCCGAGCTGTACCCCACGCTGCACGAGAAGGCGGCGGCACTGCTGCACTCTGTTGCACGAAACCACGCGCTGATCGATGGCAACAAGCGCACCGCCTGGCTCGCCATGCGCGTCTTCCTGCGGTTCAACGGCGTCAGCGCCAGTATCGCCCCGCCGCCCGTCTCCATTGCCGGACCGTTCGTCGAGGACGTCGCGCAGGACAACATCGATGTCCCGGTCATCACCAAGCGCCTGTCAGCCTGGTTCCCCGTTTCCTGACGCACGACGAAGTGAGGGAACGGGGGCTCGCGTGCCCGGTGTCATACCGGCCGGAGGGGTGGTGCGGGGCACGATGAGCCAGTGTCTTGAGGATCTCCAGCAAGCCCGGGGCGATTCATTCGCGCGGTCGATTCCGGCTCACTGGCGGGGTGTTGGCATGTGCCATCAATGGTGGGATGGCGGGAGGTGGAACAATCCTGCGCCCCATGGGCCTCACCGGTGCATCCTCGCCTTGCGGTTCCGGGAAGGGTTCTGGCTCCCGGATCACGCAAGGTACCCTGCCTGCCGCCTACCTCGGTGATCAGCTCCGTTACCTTTGTTGACATTTCACTCAGGGATCGTACCGTTGGGAGCGCTCCCACGTTGCTTTCAACTGGAAGGAGTTCCCCCCACATGCGCATTCAGAGCCCGTTAACCGGGCGTTTCCGGTCGACCCTCCGCCGGCCTTTCCAGGTGCTCGTCATGCTGTTCGCCGTGGTTGTCGGCGCACTGGCATGGTCGGCCCCCGCCCAGGCCCACGGAACCGTCGTCGGCCCCGCCTCCCGCGCTTACCACTGCTGGGAGGCATGGGGCAGCAACCACACGGACCCGGCCATGCAGACCGAAGACCCCATGTGCTGGCAGGCCTTCCAGGCCAACGCCGACACCATGTGGAACTGGATGAGCGCGCTCCGCGACGGCCTCGGTGGCCAGTTCCAGTCGCGGACCCCCGACGGGACGCTCTGCAGCAACAACCTCTCGCGGAACGCCAGCCTGAACGAGCCTGGGCAGTGGAAGACGACCACCGTCGGCAACGACTTCTCGATCCACCTGCGAGACCAGGCGTCCCACGGTGCCGACTTCTTCAAGGTCTACGTGAGCAAGCAGGGGTTCAACCCGGAGACCCAGAGCCTGGGCTGGGGCGACCTCGACCTCATCACGCAGACCGGTAGCTTCGCTCCGGCGCAGGACATCACGTTCCCCGTCCAGACCTCCGGCTACAGCGGGCACCACGTCGTCTTCACCATCTGGCAGGCCTCGCACCTCGACCAGGCCTACATGTGGTGCAGCGACGTGAACTTCGGCTGAGCCGGGGAGCGTCGCACACTGCACCGGCCTCTGCCGGGCGCCGGTGACCCGCAGCCCGGTCCACCAAGCTCCGTAGGGGCAGGGGGACCTTTTGGTCACCCTGCCCCTACGGAGCTTGGTGCGCTCCTGGTGCGAACGCGCCCGATCGCACGGCAGGCCGCGCGGCAGCCGGCTCCCCACCGTCTGGTCGTACGACTCCGGCACTTGCGACCGGACTTCTGGCAGGCCACCGTAGAAGTGACGGTCGAGCGTGAGGTGCGGCGAGCGGAGCGGAGAGCTCCGCGTGCCCGGCGGGTTGCACGGTCCGCATCCGTCGGCCGCCTCCCCCGCTGTACAGCGTGATCCCGAGGCGGGTGCGGGCGGACCGTACGCCGTCCGGAACGCCGGACCGCCGAGCAGCCGAGGGGCGGCAGGGCGGCGGCGGCGACCGACGCCACAAGGTCGAAGTCACCCGCAGCTCCGTTGACGTTGGAGGTCGCGGTGACCCAGGACAGGTCGCCCGCGCACGGTCGTACCCAGGGGCGGGCCGCCGTGGTCGCGTCCACGCCCGGCCGAAAGTTTCGAAAGCTTCGGACACACTTGCGCTCAGTCCTCTCCGGATTCCATGCCACTCCTGACGCAGATCCGTGCGATGGGCAGCTTGAACAGCGAAGACCCACTCTTCAAGGCTGCTTCTGGTCAAGGATCTATTTCCGAAAGATTGCCGAAAATGTTGACAGGCTCATGATGTTCTACGAAAACTGTGGCCACCGAACGGCAGGAGTTCGTCGTTCCCCTCGCGTCATGTGACCGGGGGTGGGTGATCGGTCGTTACCGCACGACGACGGGCGACCCCCGCCGTGTTCATGCAAGGCCGCCGGGCAGCAGAAGCCGCCCGGTCCCCACCAGCCTTCATCGGGAGGATCCATGCAGCAGGACGGCACGCAGCAGGACCAGATTCAGCGGAACCCCGCTCCCCTCAACGGCTGGAGCCGACGAGGCTTCCTCGGCGGCGCCGGCACCGTCGCGCTCGCTACCGCGTCCGGGCTGCTGCTGCCCGGCACCGCCCACGCCGCCACCACCATCACCACCAACCAGACCGGCACCGACGGCATGTACTACTCGTTCTGGACCGACGGCGGCGGCTCCGTCTCCATGACGCTCAACGGCGGCGGCAGCTACAGCACCAAGTGGACCAACTGCGGCAACTTCGTTGCCGGCAAGGGCTGGAGTACCGGCGGACGCAGGACGGTCCGCTACAGCGGCTACTTCAACCCGTCGGGCAACGGCTACGGCTGCCTCTACGGCTGGACCTCGAACCCGCTGGTGGAGTACTACATCGTCGACAACTGGGGCAGCTACCGGCCCACCGGCAGCCACAAGGGCACCGTCTCCAGTGACGGCGGCACGTACGACATCTACCAGACGACCCGGTACAACGCCCCCTCCGTGGAAGGCACCAAGACCTTCCAGCAGTACTGGAGCGTCCGGCAGTCAAAGGTGACCAGCGGCTCCGGCAGCATCACCACCGGCAACCACTTCGACGCCTGGGCCCGCGCGGGTATGAACATGGGCCAGTTCAAGTACTACATGATCATGGCCACCGAGGGTTTCCAGAGCAGCGGAAGCTCGAACATCACGGTCAGCGGCTGACCTCTGTCCGGCGAACAACCAGCTGCGGGCCCCGTCCTCGTGACGGGGCCCGCAGTCCTGGTCGTAGCGGACGGCCGGGTGAGTTCAAGGCGGCTGCGAACTCATGCCGCTTCGGCGTCCCAGCCACGGCGCGACGCTCAGCAACTCGTTGCGGGAACGTCATCACGGCGTGCGGACCGGCCTCGAATTCCCGCTTCCTCCACGACTCCCTGGACCGGGCCGGCAACCCGTCCAGCGACTCCGGTGGAGCGTCGCATCCGGTTCCAGTCCCTGCGACGGCATCGCACGGTGAGTCGGTTCCGGCTGACTCGCCCTTCTTGATCTCCAGGCTCCGGACCGTTCGTCGAGCCGCGGCGCAGTAGGTGATGCCCTGATGGGTATGCTCGTGACGCTCGTTCGGCGCTCTGAGGTGTTCGCCAGGCTGATCAAGGTGGCCAAAACCAGTGTTGACCTGTGCTTATGTCGGCACTCGCCTTCCATGACGTCTTTCCGATGACGGCGCGTTCGGAGATCCTCTACGCTCGGACGCGCGCCGGTCCTCGTCGGCCGCGACGAACACCTGGTCACCGCAGTGCAGGACCTGCGCTGCGCGCTGCCCCAGCTGATCCCTGGTCATCGGCGGCCGGCGGCCAGGATGACGAGGAACTGGCCGCCGCCCGGCTCGATGTCGACGGTCACCGGCAGTCCCGGTACCAGCCGGGAGAACCGGTCCACCAGCCAATCCGCCACCTCGTGGGCGTCCCGCTCGGTCGGACAACGGCCCACCATCTCGCGGCCCCCCTTGCGCTCCAGCCTTCCGGCAACGCTGATCAGTGGCGCGGGCTCGACCACGTACAGGCGGTCCGGCCAGGCGATGACCACCTTGACCGCACCCTTGCGGGTGTTGCATCCGCGGTGTGCGAGCCGCTCGGCGACCTTTGCCTTCCGGTCGGCTGTCCTGCTGTCGACACTGGGGCCCCGCGGGTCGTTCACCGACTCGTCGGGGTCGACCGCTTCGTCACACACCCAGCACCGCCAGCTGTCGCGCTCGGCCACGTCATCAAGGAGACTCATCCGAGCAAACTAGCCTGCTCGGCCGCCATCCAGCGCGCCAGGGCCCCGGCAGGGTCCTGGCGCCTGCCGGCAAGGCCGCGTCGCCGGGCGACCACCTGGACCTGACCTCAGCTTGCTCTTCATCTTCCGCCCGCGTCGTAGGGCCGGGACCGAAGGTTCCAGACCGCATCTGACCGGCTGACGACCTTTCGGAGTTCGCGGGCGCTCCGTGGTGATACGGCCTGCATCACGGTGCCGAGGAGGGCTCGGGCTTCGAGGGGGTTGCCGCAGCAGCACCAGTGAACGTTGCCCCACTCGTAGTCGTGCCACAGATCACGCGCGGGCTGGTGGACGTAGTTCCTCCACAGGCTCACAGCCGCGCCGACATCGCCTGGCTGCAGATGGTTGCGGGTGTGCTCGAGGCGGATGATCTCGGACAGCGCACGCGAAGACAGGCCGTCGATGACCGGACTCGTGCCCGTTGCCCGTTGCCCGTTGCCCGTTGCCCGGTGGGCGTGCCGGCGCGGATCTGTCCTGGCCGGCTACGCGGCATGGGCCTTTCGGTTCGTCGTCATGCGGTACATGGTGCCACGGTCTCGAACAGTGCCTCGAACGGATTTGCCGGCACGGGATTCAACGGACATGGCGGCGGCCTCCGGCGCAGGGTCTCCGGTTCGCGCCATCGGCGCCCCGGCGTTCGGGGCCTGGCGGGAGCTGTCCGTGCACACCACGACGACGAACTGGGTGGTTGCCGGAGACCACGAGGGCTTTCCCCTGATGTACCACTGGCGGGTGATCCCGGACTCCGGCCAGCCGCTTCCCGAGGAACTTGCCGATGTGGACCGAGCTGTCGCCTACTGGGGAGGCGGACCAGCGGTACGCCGACGGATCGAAGCTCTCCAGCAGTCCACGGCGAGCCTCGTGCTGTTCCTGGAGTACATCCCGCAGAACCTGCACGACTGGCTGGGCGTCCAGATCCGGGCCGGCGGCGAGGCGGCCGAGTGGGCCTGCGCCATGGTCGACGACGAGCTGAGAGCCGGCATCCCGTTCATGAACGACCGCGGGCTTCTGCACTTCGACGCCCACTTCGAGAACATCCTCACCGACGGTCGACAACTCTTCTTCACCGACTACGGCCTCGCGCTCTCCTCACGCTTCGACCTCACGCGGGACGAGGCCGACTTCTTCGACCAGCACCGCAGCTACGACCAGTGCTACGCCGTCACCCACCTGGTGAACTGGCTGGCCGTCGCTCTCTACGGATACACACCGGAAGAACGCAAAGCGTTTGTGAACGCGTGCGCCCAAGGGGTGCTCCCAGAGGGGATTCCCGCGTCGATCGCGGCGCTCGTTGTCCGTTACGCACCGGTCGCCGAGGTGATGGGCAACTTCTATCGCGAGTTTCGGCAGGAGAGCCGAGCAGCTCCCCATCCGCTGGCAACGATCTGTCGGATGGGGCGAAGTGCGTGATCACCTGCACCCCGACCCGGCCGTCGGGTAGCTTCCGCAACCGGCCCTGGTCGACGAGTCCGACCAGCCTCCCGCGCAGCGGTTCCAGCTTGGCCGGACGCTGACGTCCACTCCCGGCAACTCGCCGTCCTGCCGAATGACCTGCTTCTTCAGGTTGGCGCGGGCTCCCTGGCCCGCATCGGAGCCCAGGGGTGCACCTCGGGGCCCGGGCACTGCCGTAGCGTGATCGCCTGCCGCGTGGAATGTCCATGTGTCCGGTCGGCCCTTGCGGGGGATTCCGGTGGCGAGCGATGGGACCGTGATGAGCGAACGGACAAAGCCCGGTATCGAGGTTCCGGAGGGCGCCGCGCCCACCGAGTTGACGATCCGGGACCTCTGGGTCGGGGATGGACCCGAGGCGCGGCCGGGCCGGGTCGTCCAGGTCCACTACGTAGGAGTCACGTTCGCATCCGGAAGGGAGTTCGACTCCTCCTGGGAGCAGGGTCGGCCGTTCAAGTTCGCCGTAGGTGGTGGCAAGGTCATCAGGGGCTGGGACCGGGGCGTAAGGGGAATGAAGGTCGGCGGCCGACGCGAGATCATCGTTCCCCCGCGGCTCGGCTACGGCGTGCAGTCGCCCTCTCCGCTGATCCCGGCGGGCTCGACGCTGTTCTTCGTCGTGGACCTGCTCACGGTGGTGGGTGGGCCCGCCGGTCGAAATCCGGCCTGACCAGCTCGGCCTGATCCTGCGAAGGTCGTGTACACCCCTCCGTGGTCAGTGCCGTCGGCGTGAGGCCGGTCGGCTTGCCCGTGTGGCCAGGGCGGCATCGGACCAGCTCCACACCAGGGCGGGGGCTGCGCGGATCGTCCTTTGCGTCCGGCGCGGGGTGGGCGCAGGGGGCGTGGTATGTGCGAGGGGCGCACAGAATGGGAAGATCAATTCGATATTGCGCCCCCGGGGTGATCGGTCATTTTCGGGTGAGCTCTTCCGGCTAGTTTTTGCGCTTGTGACCCATTCTTCTTCGGTGGACGGATCGAGCTCTCCTCGTTCTGAGGAACCGTTTCGTCCTGTTCTGTTCGACCTTTCGAGCCCTGCTGAGCGCACCGCTCTCCACGACTTGCGCGCATCCGGCCGGGTGCGCGACGTCCACGACCGGATCGAGTCGCAGTTGGGGGAGCTCGTCAGCTGCCTTTCGCCCGGTTCACAGCTCGTGGGTGCGGAGTTGGAGGCCGCGATCTCCCGCGCCACGGACGGCGTGTCCAGTGAGGCGTACGGCACGTGGGTCTGGTACCCGTGGTCAGGCCGCCTGGTGCATGTCCTGCCCAGGGACGAGTACCGGCTGGTGCGTACCGACCGCAACCGCGGCAAGATCACGCGGTCGCAGCAGCGGAGCCTGCTGACCCGAAGCATCGGAGTGATCGGCCTGTCCGTGGGCGCTGCCGCTGCCATGGCGTGCGCGGCCGAAGGGGTGGGAGGGACCTTCCTGCTGGCCGATCTGGACCAGTTGAGCCTGTCGAATCTCAACCGGTTGCGTGCCGGCGTCGACCAGCTCGGCATCGACAAGACGGTGCTGTGCGCCCGGGCCATGGCGGAGCTCGACCCCTACCTGGAGGTCGAGATCTACCGCGACGGGCTCGACGAAGCCTCCCTGAGCGCGTTCGTCGACCGCTGCCCCGATCTCCTGATCGAGGAGTGCGACACTCCGTGGGCCAAGGTGGCCGTTCGCGAAATGGCCCGAGCGCAGCGTGTTCCGGTGCTCATGGAGGCCAACGACCGCGGCCTTCTCGACATCGAACGTTTCGATCTGGAACCTCACAGGCCGCTGTTCCACGGCCGCATCGGTGCGACGACAGCCCGTGACGTGCGACAGCTAGACCAGGCGGGCCTGACAGCCTTCATGCTGCAGGCCATCGGTGCCGAGCGGCTCAGCCCCGAGATGGCGGAGGCGCTCCCCGAGATCGGCCGCACGCTGTCCAGCTGGCCGCAGCTGGCCAGCGGCGTCCTGCTCGGCGGAGCCCTCGTCACGGACAGCGCGCGCCGTATCCTGCTCGGCGAACACGTCATGTCGGGAAGCTACGGCGTTGACCTGAATGCCCTGATCCCGGCTCAGGACATCGACCGAACAGGTACCGAACCCACGGGCGCAGGCCTCTGTGAAGCGCCCGTATCCCATCAGCCAGTGGCTGTCGAGGCCGCCCGATGAACGTCGTTCCCGAACTGCACGGAACCCACCTGCGGCTGCGGGAACTCCGGCTCGACGACCGAGACACCTACGTGCGGATCTTCACGCACCGGCTCCTCACGCGGTATCTGGGGATCGATCGTCTGGACAGGCGGCAGGCTGAGGAATCGTTCGTTCAAGCCCTCGTCCAGCGGGGCGCCGAGTCCCGGAGCAGGCACACGCTCGCCGTCTGCCCGCCCTCGCCTGGGCCGGACAGCATGATCGGCACCATCGGCCTCCTGCGTGAGGGGTACGGGAGCAATGCGATGATCACCGGCCTCGCCGTGCTGCCCGGTTCCTCCGTCAGCGGCCACACCCACGAAGCCGGCCGCCTGCTGCTGGCGTACGCCTTCGGTCATCTGGGCCTGCACCGGGTATGGACCGGGCACCGGAGCGACCACACGCGAATGCGCACCGTCATGCATGCCGCCGGCTTCACCCAGGAGGCAACTCTGCGCCAGCTGTTCCGGACCGGCGGAATCTGGCATGACGTCACCACGTACACCGCCCTCGCGCCAGAATGGAAGTGCCAGGCCACACAGGCCGAGACAGCCATCCTCGAGGGTGAATGGCTGACGCAGCCTCAACCGAGCCGGCCACCGATCCCGTCGTGTGGAGAGCGGCACAGCACGGCTCAGCCTTCCTGACGCCTGCGCCCGTCCTCTTGTCCGTCGATGCGGTCGCTTGCTCCGGCGGACAGGAGGTGCCACTCGGAAGAGCGTGCTGTGGCCCGCCGTCGGCCGATCGCAAAAGGCCCGCCGCCGCACGGCAATCCCGCGGCACGCGTAACGGTCGACTGTCGACAGGGGCATCGAGAGGCAAGGCCTTCGTCGCCTTCGTTCAGTGCTCGCAGAGGGAGAATTCTCGTTCGTAGAGCTGTTCGTTGTGCTCGTCGACGAAGAACTTGCGTTCCCGCATGAGTTGTTCGCGATAGTCGTTGGCCTGTTCCAGCGTCATGGTCGAGGTCTCGGCCCATGGTTGCTGCGGTGGTACATCGGACGTCGAAACGATTGCTTCCGAGGGGTCGACCAGGAAGAACGCGAGAATCTTGCGAGAGCCCGGGCGGGTGGGGTCCGCAAGGCGGAACGAGCCGACGCGGTGTTGCAGGATGTTCGGGAACGCCAGGCACCTCCCGGCCGGGGTCGACGCCGATCCGAGCGGCTGGTTCAGCGCGTCTTCGTCCTCCAGGCCGTACACCTCGCGCAGACCGTTGTCGTCGTTCTGTTCGTAGCGCGGGTCGTCGAGTGCCTCCCGGAAGCTCAGCCGGCTCTCGGTGATGTTCTCGCTGTCCCAGTAGTAGATGCCGGTCGAGACGATCCGCTCGTTCAGCATTCCCTCGACGTGCCACGAACCGCCGGCGTACTCGGGCTTGTCCGGGGTGAGGTGAATGGTGGCGAGCTTGACGATGACCTGGAGACGACGGCCGCGCAGATCGACCCGGGTGGATTCATCGGGCGACTCGGGCGGGACGAAGGCAGGGGCGTCCGGGATGACTGGGCTGCGGTTCTCCCACCAGTCGTCCTGGGCCTCCTCCCATGCGCCGAGGGCCTCTTCGTAAGCCGCGGCATCGCTGTAGGACGACTCGTTCGGATACTCCGGCTCGGAGTCGTACCAACCGTAAGGATCGGCCTCGATCCGGAGGGGGCGCGGATGGCGCAGGTCGGTGAGCACGTTCTCCAGCAGAGGGCGCAAGCGTGCGAACAAGTCCGGGAGGCAGGCAGCCAGTTCGTGGTGGTTCTCCGGGTGGACGTTGTTGACGTACGAACGGAAGGCGACAGTGCCGTCCGCGTGGACATCCACGTCCGTGGGCAGCCACTGGAACCTCTCCGAGAACTCGTACTGCGAGTAGCGGTCCGTATCGCTGCGCCAAGCGCGCTCGGGCGCACCACTCACCTCTCTCACCAGACAGAACAGTGAGGGGTGAACCAGGTCCAGCACCTGGCCGTCGGACCCGGGATGCCAGTCCTGTTCCTCGGCGGGGACCTGTTCCAGCACACGAACCGCCTCGCGCAGCCGGGACCTGAGCTTCTCGTCGACCAGTGTGTCCGACTGCCACACCCCGTCGACCGCGGACACCTCGATGCCGGTCGGCGCGTCCCTCAGTGCCGCGTAATGCGTGAGTTCGGCCAGCACGTAGCGAACCTGCGCCTCGGTGAGCCCCTGAGCGACCGCTTCCTGCGCCCACCGGGCGACGACGTCGCCATCGTTCATCTTGTGGAACCATCCGGGCTTCGCCCGAATGTGTGAGCTGCACTGCATCATCTGACGTTCCCGCAGTGTTCGGGGTGTTGCGTACGCTATGGAACGGGAAGCGCGAAAGGGCAGCGGGAAAGCAGACAGGCCGGACAATTCTCTTGTTCCCTCGCAGTCGGTGAGTGGTGGCGGGAAGACTACTTCAGCGGACCGACACCACAGCCGCGGTCACCGGCGGCAGCGCCCGTGAGGAGGCACCTGCCGGCCCGGGAGCGGCATCCCGTGGAGGATGACCGCACCCGGGCTCCCAGGAGAGCTGCCTCCCTGTCAGCCGGAACCGCAGGCGCGGCCGTTCAGCTTGAACGACTCCGGATCCGGCGCCGGGCCCGAGGCCGAGGTGTTGAAGCCGAAGTCGACCGCCGCCCCCGGGGCGAGGCTCCGGTTCCACGACAGCGGGCGGGCGCTGACCGTGCGGCCGGACTGGGCGAACTCCGCGCTCCAGGTGTGGCTCAACCGCTGCTCGCCGGAGAGCAGCCAGGTCAGCGACCACGGCGACACCGGCTCCGAGCCGGTGTTCTCGACTCGGACCGTCACCGTCGAGCCGGTGTTCCACGGGTGCGAGGAGTACGTGACCTCGCACGTACGGGCCGGGCCGGTCTGTCCGCCCTCGCCCGCGTCGTCCAGGTAGGAGGCGACGAAGGCCAGCGGCGCGTTCCAGTTGATGGTGATCTCGTTGGTCGCCCAGGAGCCGATGTCGTCGATGTAGCACATGGCCGGTGCGCAGCCGCCCAGCTTCTCCGTCGCGACCGGATCCCCGGAGGAGGCCGCGGTGAGGTTGGGGCCGCCCGCCATCGAGCCGGGCGCCGGGTTCGGCAGGGTGGCGTCGTTCTGGTGCGCCCAGAAGCGGTGGTGCTGGTTGTGGGAGTCCCGCTCGCCGTAGCCGGTGACGTACGACCGGTTGAGCGGGTTGCGGCCGAGCAGGTAGTCGGCGCCTCCCAGTACGGCGTCCTGGTAGACGGCCTCGCCGGTCAGGTCGTGGGCCGTGGCCAGCACGATCATGTTGTTCAGGACCTGGCTGTTGGACCCCCAGACGTAGTCCTCGTCCGCGGGGGCGTACGGGAGGCCGTACGCCTGCGCGCGGGACTGCGCGGCGTAGCGGTCGGCTGCCGCGGTGACGACCGAGCGGACCTCGCCGAGCTGCGCCGATGTCAGACCGTTCGGCACGGTGGCCAGCGTGAGTACGCCGAGTCCGCCGGTGGAGCCCCACGAGATGCCGCCGCCCGCCGGGAAGACCGCGTCCGTGTCACCGTGCAGGGCGGAGGAGAGCACCGCCTGGCGGTAGGTGTCCTTGCCCGTCGTGGTGAACAGCTCGGCGGCCGCCCAGTAGAACTCGTCGCGGACGTCGTCGTCGCTGTACGCGCCACCACCGGTGCCGTCGTCCGGGTCGGCGAGCACGTCAGGGTGCTGCTTCGCCGCGGCCCACGCGGTTTCGGCGGCCCGCAGGCAGCGGTCCGCGAACTCCTCGTCGAAGGGGGCGTAGAGCCGGGCGCACTGTGCGGCCGAGGCGGCGAGGTTCAGCGTGGCGGCCGTCGACGGGGCGTGCAACTCGCGCTGCTGGGGGTCGAGATGCGGCTTCATCGGCAGCCCGGTCCACTCGGCGTCATGCATCTTGTGGTGCGCCATCCCCGCCAGCGGCTCGCCGGCCGGGACCTGCATCTTGATCAGGAAGTCCATCTCCCAGCGGGCCTCGTCCAGGATGTCGGGCACCCCGTTGTCGTGTTCGGGTACCCGGAGCCGACCGTCGCCGAGCTCCGCCGACTCGGCGTTCGGGGCGGTCAGGGTGCGCTCGTACGTGGACATCAGCTGGGCCACCGAGATCCCGCCGTTGACCACGTACTTCCCGTGGTCGCCCGCGTCGTACCAGCCGCCCGACACGTCCAGCCGGTAGTCACAGACCCCCGGCCGGCAGGGGACGTCCTTGTCGCCCTTGTTGGGCGCGACACCGATGTGGCCGGCCGGGCGCGCGTACTCCTCGCCGACCAGGTCCGCCTCGATGGGGGTGCCGCTGCGGTTGTGGTAGAAGTACGCCAGCGCGTCCGAGCGCAGCCCGTCGTAGAGGTCGCCGCGGACCGAGAACGGCTCGCTCACCTCGCCGTCGACCTCGACTGTGTAGCCGTCGCCCGCCTTGGTGAGGCCGCCGAAGTCGAAGGTGTGGACCCGCTGGAGGGAGCTGGGGTCCTCGCCCTGCGGAACCGTCCTGCCGGTGGCGGCCGTCGAGCCGTCCTCGGCCCTCACCGTCCATGCCAGGGGCGCGTCGGCATCGGTGACCACGGTGCCGTTCTTGGGGCCGTGGGGCAGGTACCCGACCTGGTTGACGCGGACGGGGGACCCGGTGTCCGGTACGTACACGGGTGGTTCGGCCCCGCCCCGCAGCGACACGTCGTCGAGGCAGAAGACCGTCGCCCGCTCGCCCCCGCCGATCTGCAACTGCACCGACGCGGCCGGGAGGTCCACCGCGGCCGTGAACGTGCGCGTCACCCGGGTCGGCTCGGAGCCCACCGGGTCCGCGGTGGCGAGCGCCGTCGTGTACGGCTCGACCGCCTCCTGCACCCGGGTCTGGGCCGTCAGGGGCACGGCTGAACTGGCCGTGAAGGAGAGCTCGTAGCTCTCGCCCGCGACGATCGGGACGTCGTTCTGGCCGACGATGACGTCCCAGGCGTTGGAGGTGCCGGCGGGTACCTGGGCGCACAGCCGTCCGTCCGACACGGCCGTGGGCGCGTTCGCCGTCCACCACCAGGGTGCGGTGCCGGCTGCGAAGTCGCCGTTGGAGATCTGCTCCGGGCCGGGTTCGGCTTCCAGGGCACCGGCCGTGCCGGGCACCGCCAGCGCCGCCGCGAACAGCAGGGCGGCGGCCGACATCCCGAACACACGTCTCCCGTAACGGGGGTGGACGCGCACGGGCCGTGCGGAGAGTGGTGAGGCATTCACCGGGGAGGCCTTTCGTCGACGGATGCGGGGGCACGGGGAGCGGGGCACGCCGATGCGTGGGAGCGCTCCCATTCGCATTGTGCGGGTGGATCGAGGATTTCGCCAGGGTCATGACAGAGGCGGCGGGTCCCGGCCGGAGAGGTCCGGGGCCCGCCGCACACGGCGACGTCTAGACGTACGGGATCTTCACGACCGCCGCGTCCGTGCCGGTCTGCACCTGCGAGGTGCCGTTGCCCAGCGCGTTCCAGACCTCCAGGCGGACCGTGCCGCCCTTGAGGTCGCCCAGGCTCCCGGTCACCGCTGCCGTGCCCGCGGCCTGGGTGTACTCCTCCCACCCCGTGACCGGGTCGGTCGCGAAGTAGCGGAAGGTCTCGGTGCGGTCGAAGGTGCCGTCGCCGGTGAGGTCGTAACTGACCCTGGCCTGCGGGGCCAGGCCCACCTTGGTCCCCGCGTCGACCCGTAGCCGGAAGGTGGTGGACGTGCCCGCCGAAAGCTTCCCGTCGACCTTCCTGACCTCGTAGACCGTCGGCTTGTACGGCGTGCCGTCCCGGTTGACGCCGTCGGCCGAGGCCAGCGTGTCGGCTCCGGCCGCGCCGTCCGTGGCGGTGGTGAGGGTGCCGCCGGACTTCAGCCGGAAGGTGTTGCCCGTGGACGGACCCGGCTCCTCGGGGTCGGGGCCGCCGCCGGTACCCGTGCCGGTGGCCGTCGAGCGTGCGGGTACGGAGAGCGTCGCACCGTCGGAGAAGGTGACGGTGCGGGCGGTGGATCCGTGGTTGTGGGCGCTGTACGTCCGGACGCCGTTCTTGGCGAAGACGGCGGAGGTCGGGATGTCCCCGCTGACTGTCATGTCAGGGGCGCCCAGGCTGTCCAGCGTGGTGATCCAGTGGTAGGTGTGCGCCTTGGACTCACCCTGCTCCGGGGTGTAGCCCGCGTTGCCCGCGTCCCACTTGGCCTTCGCCGCCGCCGGATCCGCCAGCGACTCGAACTGCCAGAGGAGGTCGCGCCACTCCACGGCCGGCCCGCCGTTCTCCCGCTCCATCTCGGCGATGTTCCGCTTGACGGCCGCCTTGGCGCGGGCCAGGTGCAGCGAACCGCCGGTGACGGGAAGGACGTTGATGCCGTGGATCTCCTCCGGATTCGCCGTCCACCAGGTGGAGTACGCGCCGCCGCTGCCCCACACCATGCCGACCGTGTCGTGCCCGAAGGAACCCGGGAAGACCTGCTGGTCGGCGTCGAACCAGTACTGCGTGATCGCTTCCGACTCGGTGGTCAGCAGGTAGCTGCCGAGGTCGCGCAGCCCGGTGTCACCCGTCGCCGACCCCCACAGGACGAGCCCGGCGCTGAGGTTGACGGACTCCGAGGAGGACTCCTGGTTGTTGCCCGCCGCGAATCCCTGGTGACCGGAGGCCCAGCTGTGGCCGGCGTACACGTCGAAGCCGCGCAGGAACGGGTACGCGGTGTCCGTGCGGCTGGGGTTCGCGGTGTCCCGTACCAGGGTCTTGACCATGGTGCCCCAGGCGGAGTCCGCGGCCCACGCCTGGTCGTACTGGGCGATGACCGCCGCCGCGTACACGTAGTAGCTGTAGTGGAAGTGGTGGTCGTTGAGCTCGGTGTCGCTGCCGTACGAAGCCGGGTAGCCGGTCAGCGTCTTCCAGTCCTTGTCGTAGCTGAACTCGGCGGCCCCGCCCGCCGTGAACCACTCCTGCAGGCGGCCCTTCATCAGGCCGAGCAGCTTGTCCCGGATGCCCGGCTGGCCGATCTGGTCGGCGACGGGCACCAGTTGGGCGAGCCGGCCGAGGGCCTTGCCGGTCCAGTATGTGTCACTGGCCCCGGAGAAGGGGTCGGAGGCGTTCGCCACCTCGTTCAGATAGCCGGTCAGCCGTGCCTTGTCGACCCCGCTCGACGCGGGGAGCGCGGGCAGCACGCCCTGGTTCCTCTGGCTGGTGGTGAAGGACGCGGACTCCCGGACCTTCATGGTCCCGCGCGGGGAGACGTACGTGTACGGCGTGAGCGAGTCGGTGGTGTGGAGCCACTGGTGGCGGTAGAGCGCCTGGATCGTGCCGCGTTCGGAGCCCTCCTTGGCCTCCGTGGTCAGGCTGTAGGTCGCCCTGACCGTGCCGCCGGCCGACTCCCAGGCCACCTTGGATCCGGTGACGAAACTGAAGGCGTACTTGCGGTAGGTCGCCAGCGCGTCCGTTGACGGCAGGACGGCGAGCGAGAAGTAGTCCTTGCCGCCGAGGCCCGCGGTGATCGTGGAACCGGAGACGGCCCAGTCGCTGCCGGTCGGGGCGAAGAGGGCGTAGTGGTGGCCGGCGACCGTGACGCCGAGGACGTTGCCGTTGTCCGCGAAGACGGTGGGGGTGCCGGCCGTGGTGATCCGGGCGTCACCGCCCGAGCCCTTGGCGTACACGAAGGGCATGCCGTGGCCGATGGTCGTGCGCAGGGTGCGGGTGCCGTCCGACCAGTAGGGGGTGACCGTCCAGTCGGACCAGTCGTCGGCCTTCGTGTCCGGCGAGTTCAGCCCGCTGAGGCCCACGGTGAGGTCGGCCTTGTGGGCGTACTCGTACTGGCGGCCCTCGCCGACGACCGCGGGTGTCGTCGGGTAGCCGACCTCGAGTCCGCCGGAGGTCGCCTGGTAGGTCAGCGGATGCCCGTACATCGGGGTGGAGTACGGGTTGTCGCCGTAGCGCTGGTAGGCGAGGGAGGACCACCAGTCGTTGGTGGGGACGGGCTTGTTCCTCGCCGCCGCCGTGACCTTGGGGGTGACGGGGGCGCCGGTGTTGGTGGTGGGGCCGGAGGTACCCGCGGGCCGGCTGTCCGTGTAACTGCCGGAGCCTGCGGGGATGGTGGCGGCCGCCGCCGGGGAGGCGGCAGGTCCCAGACCCACTGCGGCCAGGGCTATGGCCAGGATCGTCGCCGCTGCGGGTCTGGAGAGGGAGGCTTGCACGGGCAGCACCTCGTCACATGGGGGACAGAAAGCGCCTGAGAGCGCTCTCATGTGCCACGGAACGTAAAACCTTTGAAACGTAAGTGTCAATAGCGCTGACAGGAACGGGAGTTGGGCGTAACGCGGAGTCGCCGTGCGTTCGAGTGTTGACCGGGGAAGGCCCCCGGGCGGCGCTCCGGGGACAGGTTGTGGGGGCCCGCGGGCCGGTACGGGCCGGAAGTCCGCTCGCCCTCGGTGCGGGCGCCCCCCTCGTACGGGAAGCCGGGCCCGTGGCGACGGAGTCGGGGGGCGGCAGGCCGCCGATACTTTGTCCCCCCACAGATAAAAGTTCCGGCCTGTCGCGTCAAAGGGCTATCTGATGGATGGAAAAGCCATTACCTTCCTGACCTGTACCGGACAACAAGGACGCGTTCGCCTCCCTCCCAGGGCGCCCGCTTCCTCCCGGCGCGACGGCGCGCGCCTGTGCGAGACCCCTCAGCCCCGTTGACCCACGGAGGATGCGCGTGCACAGGAGACTCACCCGACCCCTCGCGGCGCTCGCCAGCACCCTGCTCGCCGCCGCGGGCGCCCTCACCGCCCAGCAGAGCCCGGCCCAAGCTGTCCCCGCAGCACCCGAGTTCCAACAGGTCACCCTCGCCAAGGGGGTGGCAGAGACCGGCGAGCCGATGACGCTCGCCGTCCTGCCCGACCGGTCCGTCCTGCACACCTCGCGGGACGGGACGCTGCGCCTCACCGACGCGGCCGGCACCACCAAGGTCGCCGGCAGGCTGGACGTCTACTCGCACGACGAGGAGGGCCTCCAGGGCGTCGGCGTCGACCCCGGCTTCACCACCAACCGCTTCGTCTACCTCTACTACGCCCCGAAGCTCTCCACCCCGTCCGGAGACGCGCCCGCGGACGGCTCGGCCGCCGACTTCGCCCCCTTCAACGGTGTCAACCGGCTCTCCCGGTTCGTGCTGAAGACGGACGGCACCCTGGACACCGCCAGTGAGAAGCAGGTGCTGGACGTCCCCGCGAGCCGCGGACTGTGCTGCCACGTCGGCGGCGACATCGACTTCGACGCCCAGGGCAACCTGTACCTCTCCACCGGCGACGACAGCAATCCCTTCGCCTCCGACGGCTACACCCCCATCGACGAGCGGCCCACCCGCAACCCGGCCTACGACGCCCAGCGCTCCGCGGGCAACACCGACGACCTGCGCGGCAAGGTGCTACGAATCAAGGTCGCCTCCGACGGGAGCTACTCCGTACCGGCGGGCAACCTCTTCGCCCCCGGCACCGCGAAGACCCGGCCCGAGATCTACGCCATGGGCTTCCGCAACCCCTTCCGGATGACCGTCGACAAGCCCACCGGCACGGTCTACCTGGGTGACTACGGCCCCGACGCGGGCACCGCGAGCGCCACCCGCGGGCCCGCCGGGCAGGTCGAGTTCAACCGGATCACCAAGGCCGGCAACTTCGGCTGGCCCTACTGCACGGGCAGGAACGACGCCTACGCCGACTACGACTTCGCCACCTCGACGTCCGGCGCCGCCTTCTCCTGCTCGGCCCCCAAGAACACCTCACCGAACAACACAGGCCTGACCGACCTCCCCCCGGTCCAGCCCGCCTGGATCCCGTACGACGGAGGCTCGGTCCCGGAGTTCGGCAGTGGTTCCGAGTCGCCCATGGGCGGCCCGGTCTACCACTACGACGCGGCCTCGACCTCCGAGGTGAAGTTTCCCGAGAGCTTCGACGGGGACTTCTTCGCGGGCGAGTTCGGCCGCAAGTGGATCAAGCGCATCGAGCAGGCCGGCGACGGCACCGTACAGTCCATCAACGCCTTCCCCTGGCAGGGCACCCAGGTCATGGACATGGCCTTCGGCCCCGACGGCGCGCTGTACGTGCTCGACTACGGCACCGGCTACTTCAACGGGGACGAGAACAGCGCGGTCTACCGCATCGAGAACGTCAGCGGCGGGCGGTCCCCGCTCGCCCAGGCCTCGGCCGACCGCACCTCGGGCAAGTCCCCGCTCGCCGTGCAGTTCTCCTCGGCCGGAACCACCGACCCCGACGGCGACCCGCTGACCTACGCCTGGAAATTCGGTGACGGCGGTACCTCGACCGCGGCGGATCCGGCGCACACCTATACCGCCAACGGGCAGTACACCGCCGAGCTGACCGTCTCCGACGGCACCGGCCGGACGGCGACCGCCTCCGTGACCGTGACGGTGGGCAACACCGCGCCCACCGTGAAGCTGGAACTGCCCATCGACGGCCGGATCGTCGACCCGGGCGCGGTGGTGCCGTTCAAGGTGACCGTCACCGACCCGGAGGACGGCACCATCGACTGCTCGAAGGTCAAGGTCACCTTCATCATCGGCCACGACAGCCACGGCCATCCGCAGACCTCGGCGAACGGCTGCTCCGGCACCGTGCAGACCATCGCAGACGGCGAGCACGACCCCAACGCCAACATCTTCGGCGTCTGGGACGCCGAGTACACCGACAAGGGAGCCAACGGGCAGCCCGCCCTGACCAGCCACGACGAGCACATCAGCCAGCCCAGCCACCGCCAGGCCGAGCACTACGGGGGCTCGGCCGGTGTGTCGGTCGTCAGCCACACCGCGGCCCGGGGCGGCAAGACCGTGGGCAACATCGAGAACGGCGACTGGATCTCCTTCAAGCCCTACGCCCTCGACAACGCCACCAAGCTGACCGCCCGCGTCTCCTCCGCCGGTGCCGGCGGCACGCTGGAGGTACGGGCTGGCTCACCCGCCGGCACCCTGCTCGGTTCCGTGGCCGTCCCCGTCACGGGAAGCTGGGAGACGTTCCAGGACGTCTCGACGAACCTGACCGACCGCCCGGCGGGCACCACCACGCTCCATCTCGTCTTCAAGGGCGGCAGTGGATCCCTCTTCGACGTGGACGAGTTCACCGTCGCCACCTCGGGATCCACCGCACCCAGGGAGGGTGCGATCACCGGTATCGGTGGCAAGTGTGTGGATGTGGATGCTGGTGCGTCGGCGGACGGGACGCAGATCCAGCTGTACACGTGCAACCGGACGGCTGCGCAGAGGTGGACGGTCGGTACGGACGGGACCTTGCGGGCGCTCGGCAAGTGCATGGACGTCAGTGGAGCCGGCACGGCGAACGGCACCAAGGTGCAGCTCTACGGGTGCAACGGTTCCGGGGCGCAGAAGTGGACTCCGCAGGGCGACGGGACGCTGAAGAACCCGGCGTCCGGCAAGTGCCTCGACGCGGAGGGTGTGTCCTCCGCCGACCGCACCAGGCTGCACCTGTGGGCCTGCGGCACCGGCGCCAACCAGAAGTGGATCCTGCCATGAGCCGACGACCGATCCGGCCTCTCCGGCGCCTCGCCTGCTGGGCCGCCTGCGGCCTGCTCGGCGCCGCCGCCCTGCCCGCCGCGGCGGCGACCGCCGCGCCCGAAGCCGCCACCCTCGGTGCCCCGGCGTCCGCCCCGGTGAAGGCGGCCGCCGCCGACCCCGGGTACGACGTCCTGGTCTTCTCCAGGACCGCCGGGTTCCGCCACTCCTCCATCGACGAAGGCGTCACCGCCCTGCGAGAGCTGGGCGCCGCCAACAACTTCACCGTCACGGCGACCGAGGACGCCGCCGCCTTCACCCCGTCGAACCTCGCCGGATACGAGGCCGTCGTCTTCCTCTCCACCACAGGCGACGTCCTCGACGCCACCCAGCAGGCCGCCTTCGAGGGGTACATGGCGGCGGGCGGCGGTTACGTCGGCGTCCACGCGGCGGCCGACACCGAGTACGACTGGAGCTGGTACGCGGGCCTGGCAGGCGCCCTGTTCCAGTCCCACCCGGCCATCCAGCCCGCCACCGTCAAGGTGGAGGACCGCGCCCACGACGCCACCGCCCACCTCGGCACCACCTGGCAGCGGACCGACGAGTGGTACAACTACCGCACCAATCCACGCACGTCGGCCCATGTCCTCGCCTCGCTCGACGAGTCCAGCTACAGCGGCGGAAGCATGAGCGGCGACCACCCGATCGCCTGGTGCAAGGACTACGCCGGCGGGCGCGCCTTCTACACCGGCGGCGGCCACACCGAGGAGTCGTACGGCGACCCGGCCTTCCGCCGCCATCTGCTCGGCGGCATCCGCTGGGCGGCCGAGCTGACCGAGGCCGACTGCCGTCCGGAGACCGGCTACACCACGCTCTACGGGACCTCGGGCACCACCGGCTGGAAGCAGGCCGGTCCGGGCTCGTTCACGGAATCCGATGCCACCCTGACCTCCCGCGGCGGCCTCGGCCTCCTCTGGTACCAGGCCAGGGAGTACACCTCGTACTCCCTGAAACTCGACTGGCGGCAGGCCGACGACGACAACTCCGGGGTCTTCGTGGGCTTCCCCGCTTCCGACGACCCCTGGTCGGCCGTCGACAACGGCTACGAGATCCAGATCGACGCCACCGACACCCCCGACCGCACCACCGGCTCCGTCTACGGCTTCAAGTCGGCCGACCTCGCCGCCCGTGACGCGGCCCTGAACCCACCGGGGGAGTGGAACACGTACGAGATCCGGGTCGAGGGCGAGCGCCTCCAGCTCTTCCTCAACGGCCGCCGGATCAACGACTTCACCAACACCGACCCCGTCCGCAGCCTCCGGCAGGGCCACATCGGCCTGCAGAACCACGGGGACGGCGACGACGTGTCCTTCCGGAACGTCCGGATCAAGGAACTCGGCGGTACGACCGGTCCTCGGGAGGGTGCGATCACCGGTATCGGTGGCAAGTGTGTGGATGTGGATGCTGGTGCGTCGGCGGACGGGACGCAGATCCAGCTGTACACGTGCAACCGGACGGCTGCGCAGAGGTGGACGGTCGGTACGGACGGGACCCTGCGGGCGCTCGGCAAGTGCATGGACGTCAGTGGAGCCGGCACGGCGAACGGCACCAAGGTGCAGGTCTACGGGTGCAACGGTTCCGGGGCGCAGAAGTGGACTCCGCAGGGCGACGGGACGCTGAAGAACCCGGCGTCCGGCAAGTGCCTCGACGCGGAGGGTGTGTCCTCCGCCGACCGCACCAGGCTGCACCTGTGGGCCTGCGGCACCGGCGCCAACCAGAAATGGGTCCTCCCCGGCTGAGTGACCCGCTCGACACCGTCATCGGCGCGGGAGGGCGCCGGTGACGGGACCGGCCGCTGCGACGGGCCGGTGACGGCGGCAGGGCGCGACGCCGAAGCGCCCTGCCGCCGTTCCTCGTACCCGGGTGTCCGCCGGTTCCCGGGGTCGTCGGCTCCGTCCGCCGCGCCCGCCGCCCGGCGCGGGCCGCCCAGGAGGTGACGGCGGAGGACCAGTTCGGCGCAGTCCCGGGTTCCCTGTGTGTCACCCGCCTGCCCCCGCCGCACTGCCCGGCGGATAGTTTGTGTGCAGGCAGGTACGCGGGCCCGTGGTGGCAGAGGTGCACGGGGGACGGGAGGTCGGGAAGAGTGTCGCTGCGCGGAGGTGATCCTGCCGAGATCGGCGGTTACCCACTTGAGGCGCGGCTCGGCTCGGGTGGCATGGGCACGGTTTTCCTGGCCCGTACGAGCTCGGGGCGACCTGTCGCCATCAAGCTGATCCACCAGCAGTTCGCGGGGGACGACGAGTTCCGCATCCGTTTCCGGCAGGAGGTGGCGGCGGCGCGGCGGGTGAGTGGCGCGTTCACCGCCGCCGTGGTCGACGCAGCCACCGAGGCCGAGCAGCCGTGGATGGCGACGACCTTTATCGAGGGGCACACGCTCGCCCAGCACATCGCGGAGAAGGGCCCGTTGGGCGGAGCGGAGCTGAGGAAGCTCGCCATCGGGCTGGCGGAGGCGCTGCGCGACATCCACCGGGTGGGTGTCGTCCACCGTGACCTGAAGCCCTCGAACGTCGTGCTCTCGCCCGAGGGCCCGCGCGTCATCGACTTCGGTATCTCGCGCGCCGTGGACCAGCAGACGCTGACCATGACGGGGCGGGTCATCGGTACGCCTCCCTTCATGTCGCCGGAGCAGTTGCAGACGCCGCGTGGTGTGGGGCCCCGGTCCGACGTCTTCTCGCTGGGGACACTGCTGGTGTACGCGGCGACGGGCCACGGGCCCTTCGACGCGGACAGCCCGTACCTGACGGCGTATCAGGTGGTGCACGAGGAGCCGTCGCTCGGTGCCGTGCCGGCGGCCCTGCGCGTGGTCGTCGAGACGTGCCTGGACAAGGAGCCCGAGGGCCGTCCCTCGGCGGACGAACTCCTCGTGCTGCTGCGGGACCTGCCCGCCGAACTCGGCGGGACCAGCACGAACGGGGCCGGTACGGGCCGTACCCGCGACATGGTCACCGAACACCACCTCGAGACGCGGGCCACCCCGGCGCCGACCGGACCGACCGCAGCCCCGGCCGGCCCTGACGCGGCGAGCACCGGCACCCGTATCGGCCGCCGAATGCGTGGCCGGTGGCGGCCCGTGCTCGCGGCCGCCGTCGCGGTGGCGGCGATCGGCGGGGGAGCCGCCGCGCTGAAGGCGGCCGGCTCCGGGGGCGACGGCAAGGGCGATGGCGACAGGGGCAGCCGCGTCGCGGCGCCGGATGCCGTGCTTCCGGACGGCTTCCAGCCGTGGCGCAGGACCGTGCCGAGCGGCGGCGAGGGCATCCCCGACGAACTGCGTTGCCTCACGCGCGGCGACGCGCTGTTCTGCGGGGGCGGAGGCGTCGTGGCGACCCGTGTCAGTGCCCGGGACGGCTCGCGGGTGTGGACGGCGAAGAGCCCGGGTGTCCCCGTCCAGGGCATGCACCTGGTGGGCGCCACCGACGACACGGTGCTCGGCTACCGCTTCGCCGCCCAGGACGCCCCGCAGGACCCTTCCAGCGAGGTGGTGGCCATCGACGCGGACAACGGCCGGGAGCTCTGGTCCGTGCCGTCCGGCGCCCAGTCGACGGCCGTCACGGGCCGGACCCGGGACGCCGTCGTGATCGGCTCCGCCGTCGTGACGGTGGACTCCTCCGACTCCCGGTTCGAGGCCCGGGACGCGCGCGGCGGCGACGTCACCTGGACGACGCCGTTCCCCGCGGGTGAGCGGTGCGCTCCGGTTCCGGTGGGTACGCGGCTCCTGGCGATGTGCGCGACGGACGCGGAGCTGGACGCCTCGGAGGTGCGCCACCCCACTCTGCACACCCTCGACCGCGCCTCGGGCGAACTGGGCGGACCCATCGAGGTCGACGGCCCCGCCGTCCCGGTGGGAGCCGCCGACGGCAGGCTCGTACTGCTCCAGGAGCACGTCGAGGGAGCGGTGCCGGTCGGGTACGACGGGGTGGCGCGGGTCGACCCGGCCTCGCGGAAGGTCACGTACTCCCGGCTCGCCAAGACGTACGAGGGGACGCCCGGCATGGCGGACGGCACCGTCTACGTGAGCGGGCAGACCGGCCTCGTCACCGCCCTCGACTCCGCGACCGGCCGGAAGAAGTGGTCACGGCAGACGAGCGTGGAGGGTGCCTCGGGTCCTGTGGCCGGAGCCGGCGCGTTGTACTTCAGCTCGGCCACCGGACGGGTGGTCGCGCTGGCGCCGCACGACGGCAGATCACTGTGGACGACACATCCGCAGGCCGACGGTCTCACGGGCGAGCAGGGTGCGAGCCCGCGCGTGGCCGTTGCGGGGCGTGCGGTGATCGTGGCGGCCGACGGGAACACCCTCTTCGCCTTCGACGCGCAGAAGCCGCCGAAGGCGGGCTGACCCCGGCGGCCCGTGCAAGGCCCGTGCGCCCGTGCGGTACGGCGGTCCGTCACCCCTGAGGTCGGGGGGCTTCCGCCGTCTCACCGAGGAGTTCGGCGAGGCGGCGGTCTCCGGGGGCGCAGGCCAGGCGGAGTCGTTCCATCTGCCCGGCGGAGAGCCGGGCCGCCGCGCCGGCCCGCTTCCGGTCCACCTGCCCCGCGATCCGCGCGGCCCACTCCTCCGGCTCGGCGAGGCCCACGAAGCGGCCGAACGTGGTCAGTCGAGGCACCGGATCGGCGACCACGGCGTCGTAGGAGAGGTGCAGCAGCCGCTCCGGCGGCAGCCCGGCGAAGTGCCGGAGCGCCCCGGTGGCACGCGACCACATGTCACCGAACCGGACCAGGGGGATGTCGGTGCCCGTGAGCGTCGCCGCGTCCAGGCTGCCGGGGGCGAACGGCCGCAGCCGTTCGGGAAGCAGCTCCGAGTGCCGGGGGTCCGGGCTCCGGTAGGGGTCCACGCCCAGTTCCGCTCGCATGTCCCCGATCAGCACCCCCAACCGGAACAACGGGTGGCGGCTCATCGACACCGCGGAGTCCGGGCCGTCCCTGTACATGTGGACGAAACGTGCCTCCGGGAAATGGGTGAGCAGTGTCGGAAGAAACCGCAGCGAGGCTCCGGAACGCTCGACCACGACATCCCTGCCGCACGAGGAAGCCCACCAGGAGAAGAGCCGCAGGTACTGGTGGGAAACCGGTGCGGGGGGCCAGCCGGTCACCTCGGCGCGTATTCGGTCGTGCATCCCGTCCGGGTCATCGGTGAGCGGTGGAAGTGTCATCAGGCTGATGGCGGGCACTTCACCGGCCGCATAACGGCCCGTGCCGATCGGATACCGGTACTCCGGCACCTTGACCCCGTGCCTCATGAGCACGTTCGGCTTCAGGCGCGGGGTGCCGAGCAGTTTCCAGAAGGCCGTTCCGTCCAGTGTGCCGTCCGGGAAGGCGCCGGGGTCGAGGCAGGCGAAGAACTCGCTCAGACTCAAGGCGCCTGGGTGCTGGTTCACCAGGTCGGACAGCATCGTCGACCCACAGCGTCCCGTACCCAGGACCACGGTCAGCGGCACCTGCGGATCTTTGTCTCGCATTCTGTCGAATCCTCTTCCGTGACTCTTGTCCGGCTCTCGTGATTCCCCGGAAAGGGGATCCGCAAGACGATTCCGTCAGGAATGTCCGAGTGGCGTGACCACTGGCTGGAACAGCCGTTGACCCAGCCTGCACGACCCATTTAGTGTGCATCGGCGATCGGGTTCCGCAGGTAATCCGAAAGAGCGAGAAAAGAGGTCGCCGATGTCGGTCCCGCTTCAGCCTTCTCAGAACATCTGCAAATCCGTCGGATGCTCGCACATCGGTGACGGAGTCATTCTTGTGGAGTTCTCCGGGGCGCACGAGCAGAATCCGTTCAGCCGCGCACGGATGCAGGAACTGACCGCGCTCATGCACGACATCGACCAGGACACCTCCGTCCGTGCCGTCGTGCTCCACGGAGGGCCCGGCCGTTCCTTCGGAGTGGGCGGTGACTTCAACGAGGTCTCCGCGTTCACCGGCGGGGACGAGGTCAACGACTGGATCGACGACATCACCGATCTCTACACGGCGATCGCGGGCATCTCCAAGCCGGTGGTGGCCGCCATAGACGGCTACGCCATCGGCATCGGCCTGCAGATCGCCCTCTGCTGCGACTACCGCGTGGCCGCGGAGAACGCCCGGCTGGTGATGCCGGAACTGCGGGTCGGCATCGCCTGCAACTTCGGCGGTTTCATGCTGCGTTACACCGTCGGCACCTCCGTCATGCAGCGGATGCTCTACACCTGCGAGGAGTGGCCGGCCGACCGGGCGCTCGCGGACGGTCTGCTCCACGAGGTACGCACCCGCGAGGAGGTCCTGGACCGCGCCGTGGAACTGGCCCGCACCATCGCCGGTTACACCCCGGCCGCGGTGCAGGGGACCCGGCCGCGGGTGAACGCGCCGTTCGTCGAAGGACTGGAGCGAGTACGGGCCGAGGCCAAGGAGTCGCACCGCAGGGCGTTCGGCGCGGGCGAGGCCCAGGCCCGGATGCGGCGCATCATCGGGAAGGACTGAACGGTAGGGGACCTGCCCGGCGGCGTCCTCAGCCATGGCCGACGGTGCGCCGGACGTCGTCCCAGCGGGACTCCACCCGCCAGCCGAGCCGCCGGTACAGGGCGCGTGCCCGGACGTTCTCCCGGTCCACGGTGAGGACCATCCCGGTCCGGCCCCGGCGCCGCGCCTCGCCCAGTGCCCACACCAGCAGCACGGCCCCCAGGCCCCTGCCGCGCACCGACGGGTCGATGCCGAGCTGCCGCACGTAGGCCACCCCGCGGCTGTCCAGCATCCGGTCGGTGATGTTCACGAACCCCACGACCCGGTCGTCGAGTTCGAGCAGCGCGCACTGCTCCGGGTCGACCCCGGGGTCGGACCGGTACCACCGTGCCCAGGCCTCGAAGGAGTCCTCCTCCTTGCCTGCCTCCTCGGCGGCGTACGCCTGGTTCTTCGCGCGGTGGAAGGCGCGCAGGTCCGCCTCCTCGCGCAGCGGGCGCACCACCGCGCCGGGAACCACGGGTGCGGCCGGGAGGGGGGTGTCGTCCAGTGCGACCGACATGCGCCGGTAGGCGCGGGGCGAGCCGAAGCCGTGGTCCCGCAGCGCCGCACGGGTGGTGTGCTCGCCCTCGGAGGCGAAGCAGGACAGCGTCGCCCGCTCCGCGCCCTCCGGTCCGCCGAGCGCCTCCCGGCAGCGGGCGACGGCGAAGTCGAGCAGCCCCGTCCCGTCGTCCCGGGTGGCCCGCGGCCCCAGGACCAGCTCGACGACCCAGCCGGCCACACCCGAGGTGCGGCCGACCCACGCGGCGCCGACCACGTCCCCGCCGGGGCCCAGGCACAGCCGGGCGTCACGCGCGGGATCCGCGCCGGGGGCCGTGAGCCGTCCCTCGATCCACCCCCGTGTCGTCTCCGCCCTGCCCAGGGCCGCCAGGTCCCGGGCGCGGGCCAGCCGCCAGACGGTGTCGGTGTGGACCTCGGGGTCGAGCGGGCGCAGGTCCGGCGTCCGGCTCGCCCGCGAGGCCCTGCCGGGGGACTCGCCCGTGGCCGCTGCCGTCACCGCCCGCCTCCCGCCGTACCGGGGCGGCGCGGCAGCGAGTAGACGTAACTGACGGCGCGCCGCTGCCCCTCGGTGCGGTTCGCGGAGGAGGTGTGCGCGGTGAAGGCCCGGAAGAGGACGGCCGAACCGGCGCGCCGGGGCAGGGTCACCGGCGTCAGGTCGGGCCACAGCCGGTCGATGTCCAGCGACGGTTCGCGGGGGGAGGCGAACAGGTCCTCACGGTCGATGCCGTGCGGCTCCTGCACGACGCGGTCGCGGTGGGAGCCGGGCAGGAAGCGGAGGCAGCCGTTGTCCTCGCGGGCGTCGTCCACGGCGATCCAGATGGTGAAGACGTCCTCGTAGGTCTCGTAGAACTCCTCCTTGAGGAAGAGCGCGTCCTGGTGCCAGGGCTTCTCCGAGCCGACCTCCGAGGGCTTGGCCCACAGGTAGCTGTTGTAGAAGTCGCCGCGCAGACCGTGCAGCGGCTCCACCACTCCCTCGTTGAGACCGAGCAGTTCGGGGACCTTCGCCAGTTCCGGGGAGTGCTCGTGGGCATGGCCCACCACCCGCACCTTGCCGGGGATGCCCTCCCTCCCCTCGGCGCGGGCCGCCCAGCCGCCGCCCTCCCCCTCGGCCTCCAGCTGCCAGCCCTGGCTGCTGTGGCGCATACGCCGGGTCCGCTCGATCAGGTCGTCGCAACCGCGGCGCATGACCGCCAGGACCGGTTCGGGGACGAGATCGTCGAGTGGGACGAACCCGCGTTCGTCCAGTTCGCGGACCAGTTCTTCCACCGGCCGACCGAGCTGCATCCCTGTCACCCTCCGGTACGCGTGAGCCTGCTGTCGCACGATGCCGTACCGCTCGACTATGTGCCGCCCCTCCGGACGGCGGCAACGCATCCACGAAGACGGATCGAGACACGCCTCAAATGGCATAGGACGGATGGCGGAGAGAGGGCTGCGGCCGTCCGGCGAGCCGTGCACCCTGGGAACCAGGAACAGCAGGGGCCCGTCGGCCCGTTGCCCGAAGGCGAGGGGGAGACCGTGACAGAGGTGTCGGGGATCGTCGTCGACTGGGGCGGCGTCCTCACCCGGTCCTTCGCCGAGGGCATCGCCGAGTGGGCGGCCGCCGAGGGGGTGGACGCCGCGGAGTTCCAGGCCGCTCTGGGACGGCTTCTGGGGCCGCGGGCGGTGCCCGGTCCGGCGTCGCGGCAGTTCCACCTGGTGGAGCGGGGCGAGTTGCCGGTGGCCGAGTTCGAGGCGACGCTGGCCGCTCTGGTCCGCAGGGCCGACGGCTCGCACCCCGTCGCGGAGGGCCTGGTGGAACGGATGTTCGCGCCGTTCACCGATGAGCCGGCCATGGTGGGTCTGCTGCGGGCACTGCGTGACGCGGGCCTGAAGGTCGCCCTGCTGTCCAACTCCTGGGGACACACCTACGACCGGCGAGTCTGGGACGGGCTGTTCGACGCCGTGGTGATCTCCTGCGAGGTCGGCATGCGCAAACCCGAGCCGGAGATCTTCCGGCACACCGCCCGGCTGCTGGACCGCCGACTGGAGGACTGCGTCCTGGTGGACGACCTCGGACGCAACGTCCGGGCCGCCCGGGCGATCGGGATGGCAGCCGTCCACCACCGGACAGCGCCGGAGACGGCCCTCGCCCTGGAACCCCTGCTGGCCCCTGCCGGGCGCCGGGCCCTGGAGCACCTCAGGGAGATGCCGTCCGGGCACTGACCGGGGAACGCACCGGTCCGGCGCCGGCCCGCGCGGGTGGCCGGCCGGCCGCGGGGACGGGAGCGGAATCGCCTTCGCGCAGGTGGTTCACCAAGGCGTCGAGCCGGTGCTCCGCCGGGCCCGTGCAGGCCAGCAGCCGACGCGCGGTGGCCGAGAGCGAGGTGCCCCGGGCCGTGCTGTGCACCAGCGACAGACCGCAGCTCGCCTCTAGCCGGTGGATACGGCGGGTCAGCGCGGGCTGTGTGACCAGCAGGGCCGAAGCCGCCTGGTTGAGACTGCCGGTCCGGCCGATCACCCGGAGCAGGTGCAGGTGTTCCGGCTCGAAGCCGCCGCTGCGGTCCGCCGCGGACCAGCGCAACTCCGACAGCAGAACCGGCGGAGGCGCCGTCTGCCCGGTCGCCGGGGCGCAGTGGTCCCCG
Source organism: Streptomyces sp. NPDC049970 (assembly GCF_040660235.1). NCBI lineage: Bacteria > Bacillati > Actinomycetota > Actinomycetes > Kitasatosporales > Streptomycetaceae > Streptomyces > Streptomyces sp. NPDC049970. Next base: position 242,052 of record NZ_JBFALP010000008.1, read on the forward strand.
CTGTGCGGAGTCCGGTCCCGGTGCGTGCCCGCCGGGACCGCCCCGGGTGCCGCAGTCCGCAGCGCGTACAGCCTGCGCAGCCAGGCGCACAGGTCCTCGGCGAGCGGCTCAGGGATCGCCAGCGGGTCGACCGCCAGCCGTAGCCTCCGGACGAACTTCTGGCGCAGCGGCCGCAGCACCACGCCCGGTCCGGCACCGCCGCCGAGGGTCGAGGGGGAGACCAGCGCGATGCCGTACCCACGGCGCACCAGGTCGAGGGCGGCTCCCTGGGACCGCACCGTGAAGCTGACCGGCGGGACCGGCGTGAGCCGGGAGAGCGCCCAGCCCTGGTCGTCACCGGAGTCGCCGCCGACCACGGCCACCCATTCCGTGCGGGCGAGATCCCGCAGGTCCAGGATCTCCTGCGCGGCGAGAGGATGTCCGAGGGGCAGGGCGATCTGCTGGGGCTCCTCCGCGACGGTCCGTACCAGGACGCCGCCACGCCGCGCCATCGGCCGCCGCGCCGTCTCCCAGCCGAGAGCCGCGTCGGCGGCGTACCGCTCGAACCGCTGCCAGACCCGGTGGCAGTCGTCCGGCACTATGTCGAACACCACGTCGGGGAATCGGCCCGCCAGATGCCGGTCGAGGCCGTACGCCCACTCCGTGCCCACCGCGAACTCCACCACGGGCAGCCGGCTCGCCGCGTCGGACCCGTGGTGGGTGGTGGCGATCGCGAAGTCGATCGCGGCCAGCAGCCGCCGCCCCACGTGCAGCACGGCGTGCCCCGCCTCGGTGGGTTCGGTACCGGTGGCACCGCGGGTCACCAGCAGGGTGCGCAGCCGGCGTTCGAGTTTGACGAGCCGACGGCTGGCGGACGACTGCGTCATGCGGCCGTCCCGCTCGACCGCGTGCAGACTGCCGTGGTCGGCCACCGCCTGGAGCAGGACCACGTCCGAACGGCGCAGGTCGAACATCCGGCTCTCCTCTCTCCCACGGCCCGGTCCCGCCTCGTCACGGCTGGTACCTGCCGATTCCACGTGGAACCCGGTCCACGGTAGGTCGGCGGCGGCCCGGCGGAACCCGGCCTTCAGGTGGTTGGCCGAATCGGGCGGGAGGTGTGGCCGGGCGGCACCGGCACGTCCTGCCGGGGCACGGGTGTACGGGCGAAGAGGAACGCCGCGCCCACCGCGACGAGGGCCAGCACGGCGGAACCGGTGAACACGGTGCGGTACCCGTCGGCCGAGGGATGGGCGGACGCACCGCCCGAGACCGCCAGCACCATGGAACCGACCTGCACTCCGAAGGCTCCGCCGAGGTTGCGCAGCACGCCGTTCAGGCCGACCGTCACCGCCGTCGACCCGCTCGGCGAGGCCTGCACCAGCAGCTCCGCCATGGCCCCGCCCAGCAGGCCGGTGGCCAGGCCGTTCAGGGCCGTACCCAGGGCCAGGCCCGCGGCGCCGGAGGGCAGGAGGGCGAACACGACGGGACCGGCCGCGAACAGGACGGTGCTCGCGCCCATGAGCGTGCGGGCGGTCGCCCTCCCCGACTCCCGCAGCCAGCCCGACAGCAGCCCACCGGACAGCGCGCCGACCTGCATGGGCAGCATGACCAGGGTCAGGACGGCACCGCCCGCGCCGAGGCCGTACCCCGTGTCGCGTGGGGCCGCCACCAGGGCGGGCGCGAGTACGCCGATCTGGAACATCACCAGCCCGGTCAGCAGGCTGACCAGGTTGAGGCAGAGGAGCGGCCGGCGGGACATCAGCCGCATGTCCAGCACCGGTTCCGGGGAACGGCGTTCCACCCGGACCAGGAGGACGCAGCCCGCCGCCCCGAGTACCAGCAGCACCGCGCCGGTCACCGAGCCGGGGCCCTCCTGGCCGTACCGGGTCAGCGCCAGCAGCAGGCAGGTGCTGACGGTGCCGAGGAGCAGCAGCCCGGGTACGTCGATCCGGGTGGCCGGCCGCCGCGGTGTCTCGGGCAGCACCAGAGCACCCGCCACCAGCAGCACCACGGCGAGGAGCGCGGCCGCCGCGAACAGCCAGCGCACGGCCGACAGGCCGCCCCCGAACAGGCCCGCCAGCACGATGCCCACACCGCCGCCCGTGCCGAAGGCCGCGGACAGCAGACCCGAAGGGCCGGACAGCGACCGTCGGGGGAAGCCCTCCCGCAGCAGGCCGACGCACAGCGGGAAGAGACCGGCGGCCACCCCCTGCACCAGGCGCGCGACGAGCAGCACGGTGAACGACGCGGTGAGCGCAGCCACCACGGACGCGACCGCCACCACCGACAGGACACAGAGCAGTACCGAGCGCCGGCCGTACAGGTCGCCCAGCCGACCCACGACGGGGGCGGCGACACAGCCGGCGAGCAGGTGTCCGGAGACCACCCACGCGGCCGTCGAGCCGGACACACCGAACGCTTCCTGGAACTGTGGCAGCAGGGTCGCCACGCCGAGCTGGAGCAGCGCGAACAGGCCGCAGGCCCCGGCGAGAACGGCCAGCGCCGCACGGTGCGGCAGTGCGCCGGCCGGAGCGTCGGGGCCCGCGGTCACCGCTGCTCGCTGAGCACGTGCTCCGCCACCGGCGTCACCTCGGCGGACTCGAAGCGGTGGCGGTAGTGGCCGATCCGCGAGACCGGGTAGCTCGGGCCGATCGCCGCCAGCGCGAACGCCTTCAGGTCACCCGGTGCCGGGCGGAAGCGGCCGTTCGCCCCGAACCGCTGGTCGGTGTAGTCCACCCGGACACGGCGCGCACGCAGCGGGCCGCCGCCGAAGTAGTGGGGCCAGTCGTGCTCGTACTCGGCGGACTTGCCGTGCTCCGGGTCGTAGTCCGGGCGCAGCATGACGTCCCGCTGGAAACGCAGTACGTCGCGCAACCGCTTGTCCTGGTCCGGGTCGAGGCCGAGGGCGCGGAGGTAGTCGCGCAGTTCGTCGTGGAACCGGTCGAACTCCGTCGCCACCCGCAGCCAGCCCCAGTTGTCGATCGTCCAGCCCCGTCGTCTGCCGAACGGGGCGAGGTGGGTGGCCAGGTCGGGCTGGCTGGCGACCAGGTTGGCCAGCGGCAGCGTCGGGATGTCGATGTAGTCCTGGTACAGGCTGCGCATGCGCAGGTAGAGGGAGCCGATGAAACTGGTGGGCCGGGCGGTGAAGTGGTTCTGCAGCCCCTCGTAGAAGGCGGTGTAGCCGATCCCGTGCTCCTGCCGGAGGTAGACCGACAGGTGGCGGGTGTAGCAGCCGTTGTGCAGGAACTGCACCGCCTGCACGAAGGCGAAGGACTCGACCCATTCGTCACGGGGCATGGCGCTGGTCTCCATGACCATGTCCATCGTCTCCGCCTCGTCGTCCGGGGTGTCGGGCCGCTCGGCGTAGAGGCGCTTGGGCACCGTGCGCAGGCCGTGTCCGGAGATCTTCTCCGGGGTGTTGATCGGCGCGTTGGGCAGGATGCCGAACTCGTAGACGCGGATGTCCTCGTGGTTGCCGGCCTCCAGGAGCGAGCCGATGCCGTCGCGGAAGGTGCGCGCGGTCTCCAGGGGAAGTCCCAGGATCAGCTCGGTGTAGGTGTGGATGTTCTCGACGGCGTACCGCTGCTGCAGTTTGCGGTAGTTGTCGAGGCCGATGTTCTTGCGGTCGATGGCCTCCAGGACGTCCATGTCGGTGCTCTGCATGGACAGCGTGGTGCCCATCAGCAGGTCCGCGTCGTGCCAGGCCTTGCTGATCTCGAAGACCCGGTCGTTGGAGTTCTTGGCGAAGTTGACCCGGATCTGCTTCGGCGCGCCGGCCTCCGCGCGGACCTCCGCCAGCGCGTGCGCGATCTCCAGGTCGCGGGGCATGATGCCGAAGTTGGCGTCGCAGATGAACAGGTCCTCCACGTCGTTGCGGGCGAACCACTCGATCTCGTGCTGGAGGCGGTCCTCGTCGAACTTCCGCAGCGCGCTCATCGTCGCCGACCCCCAGTCGCAGAAGGCGCAGGAGTACGGGCAGCCGCGGTTGGTCTCCCACAGTGCGTAGAAGCGCAGGCCGCGCTGCCGGCAGGTCTCCACGGCCCCGTCCATCACCCCGTCGAGGTAGGGACTCGGGGTCTCGATCCGCCGCGGCAGCCGTCTGGCGGGCGGGCCGGCGACCGGCGCGTCGCCGTTGTTCACCGTCACGCCGGGTACGCCGGTGTAGTCGGGGCGGTCCGAGAGCCGCGTGGACAGCAGCTCCCGGAAGGCCACCTCGCCCTCACCGTGCGCCAGCACGTCGACGTAGGGGTGGCGGGTGAAGAAGTCGCCCACCCGGTCCGGCACGTGCGGACCTCCGGCCACCACGAGCATGTCCGGATAGCGCTCCTTGAGGATCTTCGCCACCTTCATCTGCCGGCGGAAGTTCCACACGTAGCAGGACAGGGCCAGGACGTCCGGCTCGGTGATGCCGTCCGCCATCTCCCGCACGGGGGCGACGAGGAACAGCGGCTCCTGGAAGTCGTAGGAGGCCGCGATGTGTTCGTCCTGCTCCGCGTAGGTGCGCAGCAGGCCGGCGACCAGGGGGAGGAAGGGCACCGCGTTGAGGCCGATGAAGTACACCTTGCGGCGGCGGGAGGATTCGGCGGACATGTTCGGGTCACGGCTCCTCGTGGTCGGGTCTGCTCAGCGTCGGGACGGCACCGGCGTGCCGGGGCGGGCGGGGGAGGGGGCGGGGTCATCCGGTGCTCGGGACACGCTCCGGCTCCTGGTCGCGGCCCGGCCCGGCGGCGAGGCGGATGCCGCTGAGCATCTCGTCGAAGGCGCTGTTGTCGGAGTAGTAGAAGACGGACGGGTCCTGGCCGGACGCGACGCCCGGGGCGGGACGGGCACTCGCGCCGGCCAGCAGTTCGGCGAGCCGGTGGTAGAAGTCCTCCAGCGGCAGCCTCGTCGGGAAGAGCGAGTGGTAGCAGTCGAAGAGTTCGGGGTCGTCGCTGATGTGCTGGTCCCGGCTCTCGTCGTACAGGTCCGTGCCGGGCAGCGGCGTCAGCACGGAGAAGCTCGGCATGTCCACCTGCAGCTCCTCGATCGTCCGGCCGAGCCGCGCGAAGTCCTCGTCGACCCAGCTGGGCTGGACGATGAAGTTGGCCCGCACCTTCACCTGGTTGGTGTGGAAGAGCTCCAGGGCCCTCCTCGTCTGGCCGGGGTCGGTGCCCTTGCGGTAGACGGACAGTTCGTCGTCGGTCATCGACTCGGCACCCACCAGTACCGAGTCCAGGCCGATCTCCGCCCAGCGGGCGATGACGTCGGGCCGGCGCAGCGCCGTGTCCGTGCGTATGTACATGTGGAACCGCTTGCGGAAGCCGGCCTTGTCGATGGCGTCGGCGAGTTCGAGCATGCGCGCGGGCTGGATGAACGCCTCGTCGTCCACGACGTAGAGGTTCTCGCCGTCGATGTCGGCGATCTCGGCGAGGACCCGGTCGATGTCCTTGACCAGATAGCGCCGGTCCGTCATCCGCCACAGCGAGCAGAACTTGCAGGTGTACGGACAGCCCGCGGTGAACCGGATCAGGGACACCGGCCGGTAGATCGAGTGGAAGTAGTCCTGCCGGTGGTGGGAGAGCAGCGAACGGTCCGGCATCGGCAGGTCGTTGAGCGCCGCGGGGCGTGGCTTCCGGTCGCGTTCCAGGCCGGTGCGGTCGTCGTACGGAGCGAGCCCCTGCCCCGTCTGCGGGGTGCGGCCCGCCTCCAGGTCGCAGGCCAGCCGGTTCAGCGCCGCGCCGCCCTCGCCCGCCACCACCCAGTCGGCGGCGAAGCCGTCGAGCCACTCGGCGGAGACGGTCGGGTGGTGGCCGCCGAGCACGATCGGTACGTCCGGCCACAGGCGGCGGGCCTCACGGCTCACCTCGCGGGACACCCGGACGCTGGTCGTGTAGGGGATGGCCACGCCCACCAGGTCCGGCGGTTCGTGCGTCGCCGCGTACTCCGACAGCGGCGGATCCAGGCGCAGGTCGTGGATCGTCACGTCGTGATGTCCGCGCAGCGCGCCTCCGAGGTATTCGAGCGGCAGCGGTTCGCAGCAGCTCAGCCGGTCGCTGAGAAGCGCCCGTTCGTTGCGCGGCCACACCAGCAGAACCCTCATCCCATGCCTCCCAGACGTCGGTCCCGGTCCGCTTCGCCAGTCCCGGTCCCCGGTCCGTCCCGGAAGACCTCGGTGGCGATCCTGTACAGCCGCCCGGTCTGGACGGCGGGGTCGTCGCTGCCCAGCGCGGCGGCGAACATCCTGCTCATCGCGGTGCCCTCGTGGATGCCGCGCTTGGGCCGCATGGCCACCTCCGCGGGCAGCACGTCGGCTGCCGCGGTGCGCAGCACCCACTTCGCCGTCCCCTCCCGGACCTTGAGCCGGCCGCGGATGTCCAACGCCGCGGCCATCACCTCCGGTGACCAGTACGGGTGGCGTACGGCGGTGTGGCGGGCGTCGGCGAAGGCCGGGTGGAACTCGTTGCTCCGCGCGGTCGCGCGGGTCTGGGCGACGACGGCCCGCTCGACGGCCTCCTCGCCCCCGGTGCCGCCGAGCCCCGCGAACACCAGGTCCGCCCCGTAGCCGGACAGCAGCACCTGGCGGCTGTCGGTGGCGAGGTGGTCCTGGAGGAAGCAGGCGGGTGCGGCGATCTGCAGGGTGAGCGCGTCCCAGGTCTCCATCGCGCGGATCATTCCGGGCAGCATCTCGGCGAGCTGGTCAGGACCGAAGACGACCTCCTCGTGCTTGGTGCCCAGCCGGTCCGCCAGCCACGCCGCCTGGGCGAACTCGTCGCCGAACGGCGTGCCCACCGTGTAGGTGCGCACGGCCGACGCGCCCGCCTCCCGTACCGCGAGCGCCGCGACGGTGGAGGAGTCCACACCACCGCTGAGCGAGACACCGATCTCGTCCGCACCCGCGGCCAGCCGTGCGACGGACGCGCCCAGCACCGTCCGGACGGTCCGCACCGCCTGGTCCGGGTCCGTCACCGAGGGCCGGTCCGGCAGCGCCGCGAGCCGGTGCACCGAGACGGGTTCGTCGCCGTAGGCGTCCACCACCAGCGTCACCGCGCTGTTCGCGGGAACCGCAGTGACCCCGGCGAACCGGCCACCGGGCAACAGCGAGCGTTCGGCGTCCCCCAGCACCACGGGGGAGCCGAGGAGCGGAAGCATGGCACCGGCCGACGTACCGACGAGCAGCGCCCCGTCGGCACGCGCCCAGTGCAGCGGGCAGGTCGCGCCGACGTCGCTCCACAGGGTCGCCCGGCCCTCGCGGACCAGGACGGCGCAGTAGCGGCTGTTGCTTCGCGCGGTCCAGGCCACCAGGTCGGCGAGCTGTGCGTGTTCCGGCGGTTCCTCCGCGGAGAGCCGGTCGCCCTGGACCACGAGGACGTCCGTGCCGTCGCGCCGCACCGTGGTCTCCATGCCCCGGCCCTCGCCGAGCAGACCGACCTCGGTGCCGCCGTCCGGCCGACTGGTCAACAGGAATCCGGCCATGTCAGTAGACCCCCTCGACGCGGTGTCCCTCGGTGAACTCTGGGCTGTACGGATCTCCCACCCACGGCCATGGGAAGCGTTCGGCCGCGACCCCGTACGGGCGGACCCGCCTGGCCCGGTCCCGCTCCCAGAAGCCGGGCAGCAGGGCGTCGTCCGTCAGCCGCCAGACCCGTACCCGGCCCTCCTTGCCGTAGGGGACGTCCTCCCCCTGCTCGTCGACGACGTCGAGGGCGACGTGGGGCTGGCACGGCACGTAGACCACCCGGTGCTCGTCCTCCGCCTCGAAGGGCTTCTGCCAGCTGATGCCGGTGGTCGACGTGCCGTACATCCCGACCACCGGGGCGCCGGGGAAGAAGTCCTCACGCAGCTGCCGATGCGCCTCGGGCTCCAGGGTGGTGCCGGCGTGCACGACGGCCCGGACCCCGGCCAGCGCCCCGGTACCGAGCCGCTCGGGCAGCATCTCCAGCAGCCGGGAGGTGCAGAACAGGACCCCGATGTCCTGGGACCGGGCCACTTCCGCGATCTGCGCCCAGATGTGGTCCACGTAGCGGTCGTAGGCGGCGGTCATGCCCTCCTCGCCGAAGATCTTCACGATCCTCGGGTCGAGGTCGATGGAGAAGCACATCCCGCCGCGGCGCTCCGCGAAGGCGACCACCAGCCGGCCCGTCGTGTGCGGACCCATCGGCCCGACGAACAGCCAGTTCTTCCCACGCGGCACGCCGTGCAGGTCCAGGAACTCGTCGGAGAAGTCGAGGACGTCCTCCCAGTAACGACCGCCCCAGGTGCCGTGCTTGGCCGGTCCCGTGGTGCCGCCGGTCTGTGCCGCCCAGAGCGTGCCGCCCTCGGCGAGCACCGAGCGCGGCACGAAGTTCTCCAGCGGGGTCCGGCGCGCGGCCTCCTCGAAGTGCATCTGGTCGTGCCCGTCCCGCAGCCCGATCAGGGCGACGGCGTCCGCGATACCGTGCACCTTGCCCAGGGCGTCGGTGGCCTGCCGCCTGTCACGCTCCAGCCAGTACGGCGTGCCGTGGCGCGGATCGAAGTGCAGGCGGACGAGGCGGCGTACGTCCTCGTCGGTGATCGGACGGAGCCTCGACTCGCTCGGACATCGCATGACGGGTCCCTCTCCTTCGTTGCCGTCCGGGCCGGTCACGCGGAGGCGCCCGGAAGTACGGCCTTCTTCTTGAACAGGAAGTCGGCGAGATGGCCCTCGTGCGGGTCGCACGGGTGGTAACCGCGGTCGAACTGGTCCCCGGCGAAGACCTTGTCGATGCCCGGTTCCTCGGCGAGCGACCGCACCAGCCCGTCGGTCCCCCCGACGACGGACACGATCAGGGAGCCGGCGCACGCGGCGACCGCCTTCGAGCGGGGCACGTGCGCCACCGCCGTGAAGGGGAAGGGGAGTTCCGTCCCGAACAGCGGTGATCCGGGGTCCACCAGCAGCACCGTCGGCCGGAGGAAGGCCCGGCCGTCGAGGTCCACCCGCAACGGCACACCGGTCGTGGCCGCGGTGACGTCCACCGCTCCGGCCGCGACCTCCCTCTCGATCCGCAGGGCGAGCGAGTCCCGCGCCGCCCGGTCCGGGAAGGCCGGCACCGCCGCCCGGGGATCGTCGAGCGGCAGCACCGGCCTGACCCCGAACTCGTGGGCCAGCGCCTCGGCCGCCTCCGCGGGATCGCCCAGTACGACCAGGGAGCTGATGTTGGTGCAGAGCCTGCCGCACCCCGCGAACGCCTCCCGGGCCAGCCGCTGCCAGACGTCCCCCGGCAGTCGGTCACCGATCACCGCCCGGCTCCGGCCGAAGTGGTACGTCTTCACCTTTCCGGCCGGCAGGTCGGCGGGCACGTCCTCGCCCGGCCACAGCACCTGGTCGGCCAGCCGGCGCAGCGCGGGCGCGTCGCCGTGCACCAGGGACAAGCCGTGCTCGGGCAGCCCGGCCGCGTACAACTCCTGGGTGAGCAGCGACGGCGTGAAGGGGTCGGCGGCCGAGGTGCTCAGCAGCACCGGACGGCGCGCGGCCAGGGCCTGGAGCCACTCGATGTTGACGGTCGGGAAGTTGCCCGGCTGACGCACCAGCACCGACCGGCCCGCCGGGCGCCAGCTCCACCGCAGGTCACGACCGCCGGTCCGGTAGGCCGCCGCCGTGCCGTCGGGGGACTGCGTGGCCAGGATCTCCTCCATGCGGGCGAGGTCCTGGGCGGCCGTGCGCAGCCCGCGGGCGGCCCGCCGGTGCGGCAGGCCGCTCACCGCGGACAGCGCCCGCAGCCACGGGTCGAGGTCACCGGTCTCCAGCCGGGTGGTGACACGGTCCGCGGCGCGGCGCAGCAGCCCGAACCAGGCGGTGTCGTCCATGCCGCGCAGGAGGCGGGCCGCCCGGCCGGCCTCCTCGGCCATCCGGAACTGCGTGAGACGGCCGGCGGAGCCCAGCCGGGCCAGCGGCCTGCCCGCACCGTCGCGGAGGACGTCCGGGCGGTGCGACATGACCGGCCGCGAACCGTCGTGGGCCGGGACGTCGAGGACTTCCGTGTCCAGGGCCGCCGTCGGCGCACTCACTGGACCTCCGGAACCAGGGCGGCCGGCTCCTTCGCCTCCGGCACGCCGCCGTCGAGCACGCCGAGCCGGGTCTGGACGGTGCTGAGGTCGGCCAGGTAGGCGATGCGCTTGTACTTGCCGTCGCGACGCGTGGGGGTCATGTCGTCGTACAGCTTCCACAGTTCGTCGATCGACGCCGCGTCGCTGGAGGTCACCGGGATGTGGCCGGTGAAGCAGTCGCTGTCGTCGGTCTCCAGGGTGAAGTCGACCCGCTTGGCCATGTCCTTCTCCACCTCGTGGTGGAAGGGCACGAAGAAGCAGGGCGAGACGATGTCGTGCCGGTTGTCACCGAGCCTCGCCTGCAGCCAGGTGATGGTCGAGCGCATCGCCTCGTCGGTCTCGCCCGGGATGCCGAGAATCAGGGTGGCCTGTACACCGATCCCGGCCTTGCTCAGCGAGCTCAGCGCGCGCTCCGTCACGTCGACCTTGACGGGCCGGCCGAGCCGCTTGAGCAGCGACCAGTCGAGGGTCTCGACGCCGACCAGCAGCCGGAAGCAGCCCGAGTCGCGCAGCATGCGCGCCATGTCGTCGTCGATGAGGTCCGGGCGTGCCTTGGCCTCCCACTCGAACTTGCCCTGCAGACCGGACTTCTCGATGCTCCGGCACAGCTCCTGCATGCGCGGGACGTCCTCGACGAAGTCGTCGTCCTCGATGCGGATCCGGTCGAACCCGTGGACCTCGACCAGGTCGCGGATCTCCTCGACCACCCGCTCCGCGCTGTGCCGGCGCTGGCCCACCCCCCACTGGTGCTTGGAGTAGCAGTAGGCGCAGGCGTACGAGCAGCCGCGGCTGGTGACGAGGTTGCCGGACCGGCCTCGGGAGATCTGGTTGTACAGCTGCATGTCCGCCAGGTCCCGGGCCGGCTTGGGCAGCTTGTCGAGACGCATCACCTGCGGCGCGGCCGGTGTCTCGACCACGACCCCGTCGTCGTCGCGGAAGACGATGCCGCGGATCTTGCGCAGGTTCGCGCGCCCGTTGGTGCCGTACTCGTGGACCAGGTGGGAGAAGGTGACCTCTCCCTCACCCTTGACCACCACGTCCGCGGAGCCGTCCTCGACGAGCTGGCGTGCCAGTGGTGTGGCGCCGACACCGCCGTAGACGACCAGCGCGTTCGGATGGTGGCGACGGCTCTCGGCACCGAGCTTGATGCCGTTCTTCAGGCTGGATGTCAGGACCTGGATGCCCACGATGTCCGGGTGGTGGCCGCGCAGGAACTCGTTCGGCGTGGCCAGCGGCCTCTGGAGGACGAACAGTTGGTCGTCGATGAACCGGACGTCTGTGCCCTTGGTGTCGTGGAAGGTGCCCTCCCGCAGGGTCGCGGCCAACGAGAGCAGCCCCAGTTGCGGTGCGGAGATCGACTCCCCGGAGTACGACGACCGGCGAGCGTTCACGAGTAGAACCTGCATACGTGTCTGGCCTCCTGCGCGTGGACAGTCCCCGGGCACCGACCGACTGCCCGCACAGCCTGTGCACCCGGCTCCGTGGGTGGCGTACGTGGTGCTGTCGTGCCTGCCCGCCTGTGACGGGCGGGAGCGGTTCCGCGGCGGCTCGCGTCGGCGGGGGGTCACATAGGGCTTGCAAGCCGCATTACAGGGGACACCGCACGTCGGAGCGGCGTCCAATGCCAATCGCGGGTCACCGCGGACCGCCCGTGGCATGACTGGATCCGGCACGCGCGCGTCATGCCGTGCGGGCATCACGCCGATGCCGTCTCGGCCTATGGGCCGGGAGCGGGCCCTGTGGCAGCATCGCTGCGGAGTCCGCCGGAACGGCCCGGCCGGTTCCTCCGCAGCACACCACGACCGCCCGGCCCCTCCCTTCCAGAGGAGTGTCATGACCGCTTCCCACTTGCCCGCCGGTGCGACGGAGCCGACACCCACCACGGATCCGGCAGCCGACGAACGCGAGGTGTTCCGGCGCGACGGAGTGGTCCGCTGGGACCACGTGCTGACACCCGGGCAGGTGGCGGATCTCCGGGGGAGCGTGGAACGTGCCTTCTTCGACGACGGACGGCCGGCCGAGGGGGTCCGCGACCTGTCCGAGCGCAGGGGCAGACCGCTGGATCTGGCCCTGCTGCAGAAGGTGGACCTGTGGCAGTCCGACCCGGCCTGCGAGGCCCAGGTCCGCCGCCCCGATCTCTACCGGCGGGTGGAACACCTGCTCGGCGGACCCGTGCGCCTGTTCCGCGACCACTCCTTCTACAAGCCGGGCGGCAAGGGCGACCGCAGCCGTCTCGTCCTGCACCAGGACAACCGCTACTGGCACCTCACCCCGCCCGAGGCGGTCACCGTGTGGATGGCCCTGGACGACGCCACACCGGAGAACGGCTGTGTCCACTACGTCCTCGGCAGCCACCGCTGGGGCCGGGTGGAACACACCAGACCGGAGGAGGGCGCCGTGCTGGTCGAGGCGCGCAGCGAGCAGGAGCCCGTGGCGTACCCGGTGCCAGCGGGCAGCGCGCTGGTCCACCACGCCAACGCCCTGCACGGTTCCGGGCCGAACCTCACCGACGGCCCCCGCCGCGCCTACGCCCTGGTCTTCGTCCGGGCGGACGCCTCCGCACGCGGCGAGGCGATGACCGGGTTCCCGCTCGCGGCGGACCTCGCCCGGTGATCCCGGCGATGGAGGAGCAACCGGCGTACGAGACGATTCTGCTGGACCGGGCCGACGGAATCGCCTGGGTCACCCTCAACCGGCCCGACCGGCTCAACGCCACCACCGAGCGGATGCACCACGAACTGCTGGACGCGTTCGCCCGGGTCGCCGAGGACGGCTCCAGCCGGGTGCTCGTCCTCACCGGTGCCGGTGACCGGGCCTTCTGCATCGGCAGCGACCTCGGCTTCCTCACCGAGGTCCTGGACGGCGAGGAGACCGACTCCGACCTGTTCGCCGCCTACCTGGAACGCCTGAACCAGGTGGTCTTCGCGCTGGAGCGGATGCCGGTGCCGACGATCGCCATGGTGCAGGCCAAGGCCCGGGCCAGCGGCTTCGAGATGGTGGTGGCCTGCGACTTCGTGGTGATCGCGGAGGAGGCCCGGATCGGCGACGTGCACACACCGTACGGCCACATGCCGGGTGCGGGTGCCACCCACCGCACCGTCCGGAAGATCGGCCTGCAGCCCGCGATGGAGCTGCTGATGACCGGCCGGTGGCTGTCGGCTGCCGAGGCCGTCGACAAGGGTCTTGCGCTGCGCGCGGTGCCGCGTGAGCGGCTCCGGGAGGAGACCACCCTGTTCGCCCGCACCCTGGCCGACATCCCCGGCGACTGCCTGCGGCATCTGAAGGCGGCGGTGATGGGCGGCCTCGGCCGGACCGTCGAGGAGGCCGTCGCCGTCGAGACGTCCGAGTACCTGGCGCTGCTGCGCTCGTCCTCGGGACCGGTCGACGGCTTCCGCGCGGGGCAGCGGGAGCGGGCACTGCGGCGGGCCGGCCCCGCCTCCGGTACGGAGACCGGCGTCACGCGTCCGGCTCAGGGCGTCGGTCCGCCTCCGTAGCGGCGCCGGGCTTCGGGCAGGTCCTCGATCCGGTCGGTGTCCCAGGGCCGTTCCCAGCCGGCCAGCCGCAGCAGCCAGCCGGCGAGGGCGGCGGTGAACCCGTACACGAACAGGTTCCGGACCAGGAAGCCGGGGCTCAGATGGCCGTCGGGGAACCGGACGAGCAGCCGTGCCCCGGGGTCGGCGAGTTCCGCCAGGGGCACGCGGTGGACGGACACGATCTCCTCGCCGTCCCCGGCGACCCGGTCGCCCGCCCCCCACCAGCCGAGCACCGGGACGACCGAGAAACCGCTGTGGGCGAGGTTCAGCGGGGCCAGCGCGCCGACGACCCGGACCGCCGACGGCTCCAGCCCGGTCTCCTCGTACGTCTCGCGCAGCGCGGTGCCCACGGGGCCGTCGTCCCCGGCGGCACACGAGCCACCGGGGAAGCACACCTGGCCCGGGTGATCCCGCAGGGCTCCGGAACGCCGGAGGAAGAGCAGGTCGGGGCCCTGGTCGCCGGTGCCGAAGAGCACCAGGACGGCGGAACCGCGCGCGTGGGCCGGCGCCGGGCCCGCGTACCGCGCCAGCTCCGGCGCGAGGTCCCCCGGCGCCTCGCGGCCCAGGCCGGTCAGCCAGGGCGGCACCGCGGCGCCCGCTCCGCCCGTCCGGTCGTCCGTCACGGGCGACAAGCGTAGGGACACCGGGCCCGGCCGGGAAGGGCCCGCGGGAAGTACCCGTGGGAATCGGCGCTCCCCCACGCGGGCCTGGAGGATCATACGGGCGGGGACGGCGGTGCGGACCGGCGCCGTCGAGGCAGGCGAGAGAGCTGAGGACAGCGGATGAGTGGGATGCGGACACCCGGACCGGCACCGCGCACCGGACGGCGGAACGCGCTGACGGACGTGGCCGGGATCAGGGTCGGGCACGCGGGGCGCGCCGGTGACGGCTGGCTCACCGGAGTCACCGCGGTACTCGCCCCGGAGGACGGGATGGTCGCCGCGGTCGACGTACGGGGCGGCGGGCCGGGCACCCGGGAGACCGACGCCCTGGACCCGCGCAACCTGGTGGCGCGGATCGACGCGGTGGTGCTGACAGGTGGCAGCGCCTTCGGCCTCGAAGCGGCGGCCGGTGCGGCGGCCTGGCTGGAGGAGCGGGGCCGCGGCTTCCGGGTGGGTGCCGGCCCGGCCCAGGTGGTTCCGGTCGTGCCCGCCGCCGCCCTGTTCGACCTGGGGCGCGGCGGCCTCTGGAAGGCCCGGCCGGGGGCGGAGCTGGGGCGGGAGGCCGTCGAGGAGGCGGCCCGCGGCGCGGAGGGCGGGCCCGTCGACCAGGGCTGCGCGGGGGCCGGCACGGGGGCGGTGGCCGGCGGCATGAAGGGCGGCATCGGCACGGCGAGCGTCGTCCTGCCGTCCGGTGCGACCGTCGCGGCCCTGGTCGCGGTCAACGCCTCAGGCTCGCTCCTGGACCCGGCCACCGGTGCGTTGTACGGGGCTTGGACGGCGGTGGGTGACGAGTTCCGGGCCCGCGGGCTGCGCGCCCCCGTCCCGGACGCCGCGGTGCACGCCCGGGCGGGGGAACGTCTTGCCGCCGCGCGCGAGGAGAGCCGACGACGGCAGGCCGACGAGGTACGGCAGCTGAACACCACCCTGGCCGTCGTGGCGACCGACGCCGTCCTCACCCGCGCACAGGCCCAGAAGCTGGCGGGCACCGCGCACGACGGCCTGGCCCGCGCGATCCGGCCCGTCCACCTGCTGACCGACGGCGACACCGTGTTCGCGCTGTCCACCGGCCGGCTGCCTCTCACCGGTGGCGACGAGGACGGCACGCCGGACCGTACCGGCTGGCGGTCCCACACCGAGGTGGCGGCGGTCAACGAGATCCTCGCAGCGGGCGCCGACGTGCTCTCCCGGGCCGTGGTGCACGCGGCGCTGACCGCCGGCACCACCGACACTCCCGGCGGTCTCTTCCCCTCCTACCTGGACCTGTACGACACCTCCGCCGGATGAGTACGGCTGCCGGTGCGTGCCGCCGGGCGGAAGGCGCCGAGGCGCTCCCGCCCGGCGGCACGCACCGGCCGGGGACGTCGCCGATACGAGGGGGAGAGAGTGGGGAGAGCCGTCCCGGGCACAGTGGCCGGAAGCCGACCTGCCGTCCGTGGGCGGTCCGTCCGCCCGCCGCGGACAGCTCGCCGAGCCCTGGAGGAATCCTCCGACCGTGGAGCGCATCGCCCAGCCCACGCGCTCCCGCCCGCGGCCCCTCACGTTCATGCGGCTGCCGCTCGACCGGGAGCCGTCCGCCCGCGACCTGGTGGTTCTCGGCGTGCCGTACGACGAGTCGGGCCGATGTCCCGGAACTCGCCTGGGGCCGGGCGCCGTTCGGGACGTGTCCGCCCTCGCACACGTTCCCGGCGCTGACCGGGGCCCGGGCACCTTCGACCTCGTCGACTGCGTGGACGCCGGGGACATCGACCTGACGCCCTGGGACTCCGGCTCCCTGCCCGGGGTCCTGTACAAGCGCCTGGCCCACCTGCTCGACGGCAACGCCGCGGTGCTGCTGCTGGGCGGTGGCCGGTCGCTGACCGTGGCGGCGCTGCGCTCGGTGGCCGAGAGGCACGGCCCTGTCGCCCTCCTCCACCTGGCTGCCGACCCCGTGGGCCCGCACCCCGCGGGGGACGTCCTGCACCAGGCGGTCGAGGAGCGCCTCGTCGACCCGTCCGCGGTGGTCCGGATCGGCCTGCGCGGTGCCGGCGGCCCAGGCCGTGCCCCGGGAGGGGTGGTGCTGGACGTCGGCCGGTTCGGCGGACTTGGCGTCCGGGGTGCCGTCGGCGTCGTCCGGCACCGGATCGGCCGCCGGCCCGTCTACGTGTCGGTGGCCGTCGACGTCGCCGACCCTGCCTTCGCACCCGGTACCGGCACCCGGGTGCCGGGCGGGCTCACCTCACGGGAGGTCCTCGGGCTGCTGCGCTGCGTCGGGGACCTGTGCCCGGTCGGCTTCGAGGTGTTGGGGGTGTCCCCGCCCCAGGACCGGTCCGGGATCACCGCCGCGCTGGCCGCCGAGATCGGCGGCGAACTGATCCACCAGTACGCACGGGCCCAGCGCATTCCGATGTGAGCGGGTTCGGCGTCTCGCCGGGCTCCTTCCGACGGCGGAGCCGCCGCCGTGCGGGCCGGGCGAGCCGCCTCGTCGGGGCCGCGGGGCAGCGCTGCCGCACCAGGCCGGTTCCGCGCGCGGTCGCCGGACGGCCGGGCGGGCCCGAAGGACGGGGTCCACCTGCGACGACGGTCCCGGACGCCGTTCTCCCGGCGCCCGGGACACCTGTCACATCTTCGGCGCCTGCTCGATGAACGTGTCCAGCACCCCGTCGGCCACCTTGATCGGCCCCTGCGGCCGGGTGGTGCCCGGGATGGTGGTGAACGCGCCCGCCTGCTCGGCGAGTTCGGCCGCCCGGGCGAAGTCCGCCTGCCCAGTTCCCGCGTGCAGCCGGGCCCGCAGCCCGTCCAGGGTGGCGTCCAGCGCACCGCCCCACACGTCGAGCGCGTCCAGCCACGGCTTCGTCTGCGCCAGGAAGGCCGGGTCCCGGACGCCGGCGCGGATCTGTCCGGGAGCCCCGGCCAGTACATCGGCGTAGGCGGTGAGATCCCGCAGCGCGGCCCGCCTGCGGGCGACGGATCCGCTGCTCCAGGCCGTGGTGAAGTCCGCCAGCCGGGCGCTCAGTTCGGGTGCCTGCGGCTGCCAGTCCGTGTCGCCGAAGGTCGGTGCGAGATGCTCGGTGTCGAAGAACGCCAGCAGGGCCCGGGTGGTGGCGGGGTCCCCGCCTGCCAGGTAGCCGGCCGCCGCGCGCCAGGTGCGGCCCGGGTCGTAGTCCTCGTCGTTCCAGGCGAACGACGCCCCGCCGAAGAGGGCGACCTTGCTGGCCGCCGCCTGGTTCATCGGGTTGAGCACGATGCCGCTCAGCGCCTTGTGCAGCCCGGCTTCCCGCTTGTCGTACGGGGCCATCAGCAGGCGGCCCGTCGTCTGCCCGTAGTCGTTGACCGGGTAGTTGTCCCAGAGGAACACCTTGCGTCCCCACACGGCGGACGCGGCCTCGGCGTCCGCCACGCTGATCGAGGGCGGAACGACGTCCGTGCCCGTCCACTGCACGATCACCTTCGGGTCCAACTGCTCGCGCAGCACGGACTTGTAGGCGGAGTCGGCCGTGTCGGAGTACTCGGTGGGCACGAACTGCAGTGGCCCGGCATCCGAGTGGGTGTCGACGAAGTCGCGCTGCACGGCGTTGAGCAGGTCGGCCTGCGCCTGCCCCGCGCTGCCCCTGCCCGGAGCGCCGTACTTCTCCTGGTCGGCGGCGCAGTTCCACCTGGTGTAGCTGATGTCGTCCAGTGCCACGTAGAAACTGCGCGCGCCCTGGTCGTAGAGGGTGCCCAGCTTCTCCTTCAGGGCGTCCACGTCGTCCTGGTCGCTGTAGCAGACCGACAGGCCGGGGGAGAGGGCGTAGGTGAAGTCGACGTGGTGTGCGGTGGCCTGCTCGATCAGGTCACGCAGGTCGGACAGCTTGTCGGCGGGGTACGGCTCGCGCCACTCCTCCCTCAGGTACGCGTCGTCCTTCGGCGTGTAGATGTAGGTGTTGGCCTTGATGTCGCCGTAGAAGGCGAGTTGGTCGAGCCGGTCGCCGTGCGACCAGGGTGCGCCGTAGAAGCCCTCGATGCTTCCGCGGAGGGGCATGGCCGGATGGTCCGTGATCGAGACGGCCGCCACGGTGTGTCTGCCGGTCACCAACTGCCGGAGCGTCTGGGCGGCGTAGTAGGTGCCGTCCCCGTCGTTGCCGGCGAGCACGACGGAGTCGCCGCGGGAGGCGAGGGAGTAGCCCTCCGCGACGAGAGTGCCGGGTACGGTGCCGCCCGCGGCCCGAAGGGCGTCGGCCACGGCCCGGTCCCTGATGGAACCGGCCACGACGGTCAGCTTCGCCCGATGGGCGCGCGACGCCGATGGGGCGTCCCCGGCCGGACCGGTGTCGATGTGGCGGGCCCCGGCCGAGGCCAGCGCCCGCTCGATGACGTCCACGCTCGGGGCGTCGACGTCGTCACCGAGGACGAGGCGCACACGGTCCGGGACACGCAGGTCCCGCCCCGCCGGCGTCATGCGCTGCGGGGTGGGGGTGACGACGGGCGGGGCCGGCGGCCGAGCGGCGCCGGGCGCGTGCGCCACGGTGGTGACCGGCTCCTCCCTCGCCTGGGCGGGGGAGGAGAGGGTGCCGAGGGCCAGCACCACGGCGGTGCCGAGAAGGGAGAGCCTGGGGACACGGAGAAGACAGTGCGAGTGGCTTTCAGACATACGGATTACGCACCTCCACGGAAGTGGACCGTCACGTTCAGGTGATGTGGTCTAAACCACCACTCGTCGTCGCCGGTGTCAAGATCGGGTCGTCCGAGGCGATGAACCGATCTCCCGTCGTCGAGAACACGTTTGACGGCATGTCGGCCCGCCGGCGGACGGCACCGAACCACGTCTCTTTTCCGAAGAGCCTGGTCACAGCCCCATCAGTTGCATCTGCTCGGCCGTGTGGTGGTCGCCCGCGGCCGGCGGCAGGCTGTCCAGCAGAGCCATCTGACTATCAGTCAGTCGAACGGACTCGGCGGCGGTGTTCTCCTCTACGCGCGCCACGCGCCTGGTGCCTGGGATGGGGACCACGTCGTCACCCTTGGAGAGCAGCCAGGCCAGAGCGACCTGCGCCCCAGTCGCCTCGGCCTCGGCGGCGACCGCCTCGACCGCGTCGGCGATGCGCTGGTTGCGCTGGAAGTTCTCCCCGGTGAAACGCGGGTTCGTCGCCCGCAGATCGGTGGCGTCGAAGCCGTCCGTCGAGCGGACCTTGCCCGTGAGGAACCCGTGGCCCAGTGGGGAGTAGGCCACGAACCCGATGCCCAGCTCCCGCAGGACCGGCAGGACGTCCGCCTCGGGGTCGCGGGTCCACAGGGAGTACTCCGACTGCACTGCGGTGACCGGGTGGACGGCATGGGCGCGCCGGATTGTTCCCACGCCTGCCTCGGAGAGCCCGATGTGGCGGACCTTGCCCTCGGTGACCAGCTCGGCGAGGGCGCCGACGGTTTCCTCGACGGGTGTGTCCGGGTCGACGCGGTGCTGGTAGCAGAGGTCGATGCGGTCGGTGCCCAGGCGCCGCAGCGAGCCCTCCACGGCGGCGCGGACGTTGGCCGGGCTGCTGTCCGGCACACCCGGGCCGCCGCCCGCGTGGGAGACGAGGCCGAACTTCGTCGCCACCACGACCTCGTCGCGGCGGCCCCTGATCGCCCGGCCGACGAGCTCCTCGTTGGTGAACGGGCCGTATGCCTCGGCCGTGTCGAGGAAGGTGACACCCAGCTCGAACGCCCGGTGGACGGTGCGGACCGACTCCGCGTCGCTCGTGCCCGCCCCGGTGTAGCCGAAGGACATCCCCATGGTCCCCAGACCGATCCGGGACACCGCCAGACCACCCAGCTCGATGTGCTTCACGCGTCTCCCCGCGAGTCGGAACGTACGTCTCGTCGGTGCCAATCGCACCTGCCCCGTGGCCGGACCGGGCGCCACGGCCCGACCGCCGCCCGATCACCGTCGACACGGCGGCCGACGACGACCCGGCGGTGCGGCCCCGCCTCAGGGCGGCACCGGCCCGGGGTCACACCTCGTACTCGACGCCCACGCCGCCGAAGTGCAGCCGGCCCTGCACGACGACCTTGTCGCCGTTCTTGTCGTATCCGGTGAGCAGGCCGGCCTCCATGAGCCGAAGGACGATCTGCGTACTGAGCTCCTGCCTGCCCACACCGCCGAGCCGCTTGACGAGTGCCTTGTAGCCGAACTCCTCCTCCGCGAGGTCGTGGAAGACCTGCCGGGTCTGCTCGTCCATGGGGTACTGCGCCATGTCCAAGCCCTCCTGGTTGGCCAGGATCTCGCGCTGTTCGAGGCGGAAGCTCAGCGGCTCGACGCGGTAGTGCGGCTTGAGCAGGACCTTGCCGCCCGTCCAGCGGAACCTGGCGATGCTGTTGAGGCGCTTGGTCAGGTCGCTGATCCAGCGCACCCGGGCGCCGTTCAGCTCGTCCTCGGAGAACTCGTCGCTGAGTTCCGGACGTTGGTGCCGGCCGATGGAGATCATCGTGGACGCCCGGTCGCGGAACTCCGAGACCGAGGGACCCGAGTGGTCCTGACCGTTGGCCACCAGCTTCTCGAACCACGTCTTGCGGCTCAACCGGTCGTCGTCGGACTCGGTGATCCTCCGCTTCCGCCAGAACTCCGAGTCGGGCTCGGTGAAGGACGCGAACGTGTAGAACGACGCCAGGAACTCGTGGTACTGCTCGTAGGCCTCACGGTACGTACGGTTGTACCAGGCGTGTACGGCGTCGAGCTCCTCCTCGTCGCGGGTGATCCGGTCGATCGCCGCCGCCGCGGACACCGCCGACTGCGAGGCCAGGTGGACTCCCTGGGAGAACAGCGGATCGGTGAAGCACGCGGCGTCACCGCACAGGAAGAAGCGGTCTGCGGAGAACACCTCGGTGTCGTACGACCAGTCGTGCACGATCCGGACCTCGTCGACCTGCTCCGCGCCGGCCAGGAGGCCGGTGGCCTGCGTGCACTTCGCGAGCGTGGACCGGTAGAACTCGTCGGCCCCCATGTCCCGGACCTCGGTGGACTTGGAGCGGTCCACCACCAGGCCGACGCTGTAGAGATCGTCCTTGACCGGGATCATCCAGACCCAGCCGTCCTCGAAGGTGATCGAGTACGTCGTGCCCTTCAGGTCGCCCTCGAAGGGGTCCTCCATCCTGAAGTAGGACCACACCGCGAAGTTCTTGTAGAACTCGTCGTACCTGCGCAGGCCGAGCTTGCGGACCAGCGGGCTGCCCGAGCCGCCCGCGTCGATGACGAAGTCGCTGTCGACCGTCGTCGACGCGTCACCCTGGCGCACCGTCAGGGTGACGCCCTCCGGCCGGGACAGGTCCACGTCGGTGACATTCGCCTCCTCGACCACCGTGACGCCGCGACTCCTGGCCTCGTCGAGCAGGAGCTGGTCGAACTCCTCACGCTTGACCTGGACGGCGTGGTCGAAGACCCACGGTGCGACCTTCGGCGCGGCGAACGAGAAGGTCCAGGGAGCCTGGTCCTGGCCCCAGAGGAAGGTCGCCGACGGCTTCTTCACGTAGTTCTCGGCGTCGATCCGCTCCTGGAGCCCGAGCCGGTTCAGGATCGACATCGTGCCCGGAAGCAGGGATTCGCCGATGCGGTACCGCGGGAACCTGGCGCGCTCGTATATGGCGACGTCATGGCCGAGCTTGTTCAAGGTGAGGGCCGCAACGCATCCGGCCGGACCACCGCCGATGATCGACACCTTCGATCGTGCCATCATGATCTCCCTGGGACGGACTGATGGAACCGCGCGCCGGAGCGGCCGCGCATTCCGGTGACAATGGGGTGTGCTCGAGGCCCGGTCAGGCCCCGACGTCGCGCGGCTGTGACCGCACCTTCTTGAGGCGGTCCGACATCTCGACGGAGTCGACCACGCTGATCTTCGAGGGAATCTTGAACGGCTCGACCTTGTCCGCGAGGAATTCGAGGACGTGCTTCCGGGCTGCCGCCCGGGTCAGTTCGCCCCTCGGTTTCACGCTCACGCACACGGTCTGTCCGGTGATGGCGTTGGGTTTGCCGTAGACGACGCAGTCCTCGATGAGGGGGCTGGCCAGCAGAACGGATTCCAGTTCGAGGGGCAGGAGCTTCTCACCGCCGACATTGATGACCTCCTTGGCCCGGCCCCTGATCCTGAGGTATCCGTCGTCGGTCTCCTCGACGAGGTCGCCGGTCCTGAACCAGCGGTCCTCGGTCAGCGAGTCGTCGGCGTAGTTCATGTACCCGAGGAACTGGACCCTGCTCCTGAGCTGGAGCTCACCGTCGACGATCCGGTGTTCGACGCCGGTGTCCGAGATCTTGAAGTAGGTGCTGTCCGACGACTCGCTCGTGGTCGTGGCGATCCCGGTCTCGCTCGTCCCGAACGTCTGGAGCAGCCGCACCCCCGGAAAGTTCCGGTTGACACGCTTGAGCAGTTCGTCGGACATCGGCTCGGTGCCGTAGGTGATCAGCCGGAGACTGCTGAGGTCGAACCTCTGGTGGAAGCCGCCCATGATGATCAGGTTGAGGAACGTCGGACTCGTGGGCAGCACCCGGATCCTGTGGCGTTCGATCAGTCCGCAGATCTCCTCCGGCACGCGCTGGTGGGGGAGGACCGCTGTGCCGCCGGCCACAAGTGTGCTGAGCAGGGAGTTGATGCCGCCTATGTGGTCGAACATCAGGACCATCAGGATGCTCAGCGAGCTCGCCCGGCGACGCGGACGCTTCTCCAGCTTCTCGCCGACGAGGGTGTCGAGGTTGTGCAGGATGACCTTCGGGGCGCCGGTGCTGCCGCTGCTCAGAAGGACCAGCCCTGCGGCGTCCGCGCCGCTGAGGCGGTCGATCATGCCCGCTGAGGCGGAGGTGGTGGATGCGGCGGCGGGAGCGGGAGCCGGCGTATCGAGTTCCTCGACGACGAGTCCGGCCCCCGTCCTCACCAGGAACCTGGGCCGGCAGTGCTCGACGACGGTGTCGAGATCCCTCTCGCCGAGCGTGACCAGGGGCACGACGACGTTCCTGCCGAGGAACAGGGCCAGCACGGTCGCTATGGAATCCAGCGAGTAGTTGCCGTGCACGACCACGACGTCGTGCGGTGCCACACCGTGCCTGCGCAGGACATCCCGCGTGTACCGGATGCGGTCCAGGAGTTCCTGATAGGTGAAGGCGGTGTCCTGGTCGAATATCGCGGTCTTCGTACCGAAGTCCGCGAACCGCCCCACCAGTTCGTCACGCATTCAGTGCACCCCCCCGAGGAAAATGGTCTCGCCCGTGATGAACGCCGACTGCTCGCCGATGAGGAAGTCGACCGGTCCCGCGATGTCCGCCACCGTGCACATGCGCCGGATCGCCTGACGGGCGATCAGCGCGTCGATCTTCGGCTGTGGGACGGATCTGGTGAGGACGGTGCGGACCGGTGGCAGGCCGATGGCGTTCACCCGGATCCCGAAGGCCGCCAGCTCCTTGCTCATGACCTGGACGAGCTGTTCGATCGCGCTCTTGCTGGCCGAGTAGGCCAGGTGTCCCTCCAGGGCCCACGGCACGGCGACCGTGGAGACGTTCAGGATCGCGGCGCTCGTCCCGCCCGACTTCCGCAGCAGCTTCACCGCTTCGCGGCAGCAGTTCAGCACCGCGAAGAAGTTGATGTCGAAGACGTCCCTCACGACCTCGTCCGGGGTCGTCATGAAGTGGTTCATCGTGGATGTGCCCGCGTTGTTGATCAACGCGTCCAGGTGACCGTGCTCTTTCCTGACCTCCCGGAACATCCTCTTGATCTGGGAGATCTCGGTGAGGTCCACCTGGTGGTGCCGGTAGTCCGGGTGGTCGATGGTGGAAGGCTTCCTGCTGCACCCGACGACCAGGTGGCCGGACTCGAGGAGGTGCTCGGCAAGCGACCTGCCGATCCCGGTCCGGGTGCCGGTGATCATGACTATCATGCGGTCACGCCGCGCCGGCGCCGACCAACCGCAGCTCTCCCTCGATGAAGTCGATCAGCCTGCGGACGCTGCTGAACGGACTCACCCGGAGCGAAACGGCCTTCTCGGAGGCCAGGGTGACCTCCACCTCGAACTCGTCCTCTATTCCTTCCTCGACCTGTGCGAGGAAGGCCACGAGATACATCGACTCGAATACCCCTTCATTGCCGTAGAGGCTCAGGTCGAGCACGTTGTCCGTGGAGATC
This sequence comes from Streptomyces sp. NPDC049970, assembly GCF_040660235.1. Classification (NCBI taxonomy): domain Bacteria; kingdom Bacillati; phylum Actinomycetota; class Actinomycetes; order Kitasatosporales; family Streptomycetaceae; genus Streptomyces; species Streptomyces sp. NPDC049970. The sequence continues at coordinate 266,361 of NZ_JBFALP010000008.1, forward strand.
TTCTCCACGCGCATCGAATTGATGTCATCGATGGCGTCGATGATGATCTGCAGGATTCGGTCAGTCAAAGCCGGCCTCCCTCTGTTGGGTCCCATCCAGATGCATCGGAGCCGACGCCGGATATTTATCGCATACGCCTCCGCCCCACGCAAGGGTCGTTCAGAGTGCGCGGACAGCTGTGCAACTGCTCCATTCACACAGTTGCACGGGGCCGTGCCGCATCCGGTGCAGGGCGGTGATCACGGCCTTCGTGCCTGCTCGGGCCGCGCCGACGGGCCAGGGGTGCGGGGCCGTGTGACAGGCGTTCCGGACTCCGTTGACAGGTTCTCGGCGGGCCGGTAACAATCACGTCCTCTTCGCATCCCGGTGTCCTCACCGATTATTCCAAGCGGTGCCGGCCAGCCATTTCCCTGGAGTCCACAAAAGCGGAACGGTCGCCTGTGCGCAGTTCCTCCCGCGTTCTCCACGCTGCACGTGAATGCGGCTCTTCTCGGTACACGAAAAAGGGGTCGTCATGACTGAACAGGCCGTCCACGGCTCCGGCGCCACGTTCCAGGACGCCCCGGTCCTGCTGCTCGTCGGAAGCGGATTCCGCCCCTACCGCGAGTACATCCTGGCAGCCGTCTCGAAGCACTACCGGCTCTGGCTCCTGGACGCCTCGGAGGCCACCTGGCAGTCGGCGTACTGCGTGGGTGCCACCCGGCTGGACACCCGGGACCCGGAGAAGATGCGTGAGGCGGCCGCTTCCGTCGTGGAGTCCCTGCCGGTCGTGGGCGTGTTCACCTACGACGAGTCGCAGGTCGTCTTCTGCGCCCGGCTCGCCCAGGACCTCGGGTTGCCCGGCAGCCCTCCCGAGACCATCAGCGCCTGCCGCGACAAGGCCACCACGCGCTCCGTGCTCGCAGCCGCCGGGGTGCCCCAGCCGGACTCGCGCACGGTCAGCAGCGCCGAGGAGGCCCTCGCCGCCGCCGACGAGATCGGCTTCCCGGTGATCGTCAAGGCCCGGGCCATGGCGGGCAGCGCAGGCGTCGTGCGTGTCGACCGCCGCGAGGACCTGGCCGGGGCGTTCGCCGCCGCGGACGGTGCCGACGCACTCGGACTCGCCCGCCACCAGGAGAACGTGCTCGTGGAGGAGCTGCTCACCGGACCGGAGATCAGCATCGACGCCGTCATCCACGACGGAGAGGTCACACCGACCGTCCTCGCCCGCAAACACCTCGGCGGCGCACCGTACTTCGTGGAGACCGGGCACGACGTGGACGCGAACGACCCACTGCTGCGCGACGACGAACTCATGGGCCAGCTGAGGGACATCCACCGCGCGCTCGGCTACGTCCACGGCGCCACCCACAGCGAGTTCAAACTCACCCCCAAGGGCCCCCGGCTCGTGGAGGTCAACGCCCGCCTCGGCGGGGACCTGATCCCGTACGTCGGTCTGCTGGCCTCCGGCGTCGACCCCACGGTCGCCGCCGCTCATGTCGCGGCCGGCCGGAAGCCCGACACCGCACCCGAGTTCCGCAGGTGCGCGGCGGTCCGCTTCCTGCCGCCCGAGACGCGGTGCGAGGTCGTCGAGGTCGTCGTCCACGAGGAACGCTTCGGGCCGACGATCCACGAGGTGGGCGTCACAGCCCGGCCCGGTGGCCGGCTCGCCGTGCCGCCGGAGGCGTTCCTCACCCGCTACGCCCATGTCGTGGCCGTGGGCGATGACATGGCACAGCTCACGGCCGACCTGGAAGGGCCGGAGCGGCTGGTCGAGCTGCGTGCCCGCGCCCTGTCCGACTGATCCGGGCCCGATCCCACGACGAGAACAGGACCCACACCACATGACCAGTACGCCCGAGGGCCTGGGCAGTGCTCCGGTCGGCCTGGCCGAAGTGCCCGCGGGAGGAGGGCTGCGCACCGGCGCGCTGCACGCGTCGGTGAGCGATCCCGCGCTCACCTCCATGACCCTGCTCAACGAGATCGCCGGGCGGTTCCCCGACGCGGTCTCCTTCGCGGCCGGGCGCCCGTACGAGGGCTTCTACGAGGTGGCCAGGCTGGGCCGTTACCTGAGCGCCTTCGAGCGCCACCTGGAGGAGGACCTGGGCCTGCGCCCCGACGCCGTACGCCGCACGTTCTTCCAGTACGGGCGTACCAAGGGGTTCATCCACCAGCTGATAGCCCGGCACCTGGAGATCGACGAGCGGCTCACCGTCGAGCCCGAGTCGGTGGTGGTGACCACCGGGGTCCAGGAGGCCATGGTCCTGGTGCTCAGGGCTCTGCGCACCGACACCCGCGACGTTATCTTCGCGGCGTACCCGGCGTACGTCGGATTCCTCGGCGCGACCCGTCTCGTCGACATGCCCGTCAGGTCCGTACGCGAGGGCCCGGACGGCATCGACGTGGCCGACCTGGAGGAGAGGATCCGGCAGGCCCGGAAGGAGGGGCTGCGGCCCCGCGCCTGCTACGTGGTGCCCGACTTCGCCAACCCCAGCGGCGCCACGATGCCGCAGGAGGCCCGGCGCAGGCTGCTCGACCTGGCCGAACGCGAGAACATCCTCCTTCTCGAGGACAACCCGTACTCGATGTTCCACTCGGGCGGGGAGGAGCGGCCACCGACCCTGAAGTCGCTCGACACCGGTCAGCGCGTCGTCTACTTCGGGTCGTTCGCGAAGACCGCCTTCGCCGGGGCACGGGTGGGATACGTGGTGGCGGACCAGCCCGTCGTCGACGGCGGCCTGTTCGCCGACGAACTCGCCAAGCTCAAGAGCATGCTCACCCTCAACACCTCCACGGTCGCCCAGGCGGTCATCGGCGGGTTCCTGCTGGAGAACGGCTGCAGCGTCGAGAAGGCCACGCACCGGGAGGCGGACGTCTACCGCAGGAACCTGCGGGCCGTGCTCACCGCTCTGGAGGAGAGGTTCGGCCCCGGGACCCCGGCGGGTGGCGCCGGAGTGTCCTGGAACACCCCGAAAGGGGGCATGTTCGCCGTCGTCACGCTGCCCTTCCGTGCCGACGACGCCATGCTCGAGTACTCCGCGCGGCGCTTCGGCGTGCTGTGGACACCCATGCACCACTTCTACGCGGGCACCGGCGGATTCCACCAGATCCGACTCTCCTTCAGTGTTCTGACGCCCTCACAGATCCAGGTCGGGATCGAGCGCCTCGCCGCACTCGTCGCCGACCGCACCTGAGACACCGCTCGGGCGGCGGCCGTGGCCGCACGGCCCGGGCACGCTCCCGCGGCGTACGAGCCGCGGACCTCACCGCACCTGATCACAAGGGGGACAAGAGATGGAACCGACCACTCCGCCACCAGCCGGGCCGGCCGCCCGGACCACCCGGCCCGGGGCGATCGCATGACGATCACGACCGAACCCTCCACCCCGCCGAAGCCCGGCCAGGACCACAAGCTCCGCCGCGAGCTCGGCTTCTGGAGCCTCACCGGGATCGCGTTCGGCGGGATCATCGGATCCGGCTGGCTGTTCGGAGCCTTCTACGGCGCCGCCGCCGCGGGCCCGGCGGCCGTCCTCTCGTGGGTCATCGCGGGCGCGGCGCTCACCCTGATCGCACTCGTCCTCGTCGAACTCGGAGCGGGCACACCGGAGTCGGGCGGCATGGTGCGCTGGCCCCTCCTCGCCAACGGACCGCTCGCCGGAACCCTCATCGGCTGGGCCGTGCTCCTCGCGGTGGCCAACTCCATGGCGGCCCAGGCCTCCGCGGTCGTGCAGTACGCCGACCGGTACCTGCCGAGTCTGTACGTCGACGACGCACTGTCGGTGTCGGGCAAGGCCGCCGGTGCCGCGCTGCTGCTGGCCCTGGTGACGCTGAACTGGTTCGGGGTCAAGCTGTTCGCACGCCTGAACCTCGCCGTCACCGTGATCAAGGTGCTCGTGCCGGTCCTCACCGTGGTCGCACTGCTCCTGGCGAGCTTCCACCCCGGCAACATCTCCGCCGGCGGCGGTCTCGCGCCGTACGGCTGGTCCGCCTCGCTGACCGCTATCGCCGGTGCGGGCATCATCTACGCACTCAACGGCTTCGCCACTCCCATCGAGTTGTCGGGCGAGGCGCGGAACCCGCGCCGGGACATACCCCGTGCGGTGCTGACCGCCATCGTGCTCTCGGTCGCGCTGAACGTCGTACTCCAGATCGCCTTCGTGCTCGCCGTCCCCGAGGGCAGCCTCGGCTCGGGGGGATGGGCCGGACTCGACTTCTCCTCGCCCTTCGGCGAGCTGGCCATCCTGCTCAACCTGGGGTGGCTCGCCACAGTCGTCTACGTGGACGCCGTGCTCTCACCTTCGGGCTCGACGTACGTGATCGTCGCCACCGGCAGCCGGGAGACCTACGGGGTGGCCAAGAACAGGGCGCTGCCGAGCCGGTTCGCCGAGGTGGACGACCGGGCCGGCGTCCCGAGGAAGGCGATGGCGCTGAACTTCGTGCTCAGCATGGTGTGCCTGCTCCCCGCCAACAGCTGGCAGGAGATCATCGGCGTGGTCGGGGTGCTCGCCCTGCTCACCTACTCGCTGTGCACCGTGGCGGCGGGCACCTTCCGGGTCGCCGCTCCCGAACGCCTCGCGGGCTGGGTCCGCGGCCTGCGCTGGATCGCGCCGGCCGGCTTCGTCGTCGGCTCGGAACTCGTCTACTGGGCCTCCTGGCACTCCCTGCGCACCGCGCTGCCGGTGCTGATGGCCACCGTGGTCCTGTTCGCCGTGCTCCGCCGCCGAGAGTTCGACCTCAAGGCCGAGCTGCGGACGGGCGCCTGGCTGCTCGTGTACATGGCGTGGGAGCTGGCGCTCTCGGGTCTCGGCACCTTCGGTGGCACGGGATCGATTCCCGCGCCGTGGGACACCGTCGTCGTGGCGCTCTGCGGGGTGCTCACCTACCACTGGGGCGTGCGCTCCGGTGCGGCGTACCTGCGTCGCAGCCCGTCGTGACCCCACCGCCGCCGCACACCAGGAGCCAGTAGCCCATGCACTCCGCCGCCGCCTCGATACCCCCGCTCGCCCACCACCAGCTGTTCGTGTTCCTCCTCCAGGCGGGCACCCTCGTGCTGCTCGCCCTGGCGTGCGGACGGCTCGCGACCCGGCTACGGATGCCCGCCGTGGCGGGAGAGCTCTGCGTCGGCATCGTGCTGGGCCCCACCGTCCTGGGCAGCGCCGCCCCCGCCGTCGCCGAGTGGCTGCTGCCGCGCTCGACCGAGCAGTTCCACCTCCTCGACGCACTCGCACAGCTCGGCGTGGTCCTGCTCGTCGGCGTCACGGGGATGGAGATGGACACGGGGCTGGTGCGCCGCCGGGGCGCCACCGCCCTGAGCGTGGGCATGGGCGGGCTGCTGCTGCCCCTGGGGCTCGGCTTCGCGGCCGGATGGGCGGCTCCTGACAACCTGATCCCCGAGAGCACCGACCGCCTCGTCTTCTCGCTGTTCCTGGCCGTCGCCCTGTGCGTCAGTGCCCTGCCGGTCATCGCGAAGATCCTCACCGACATGAACCTGGTCCATCGCAACGTCGGCCAACTCACCCTTGCCGCAGGCATGGTGGACGACATCATCGGCTGGATACTGCTGTCCGTGGTCTCCGCGGCGGCAGCCGGCGCTGCCGGTCTCGCCGACGTCGCCGAACCGCTCGCAGCCACGGCTCTCGCCCTGGCGTTCACGTTCCTGATCGTCCGTCCGCTGGTCCGGCGCGCCACGCGGGCGGCCGAACGCTCCGACGACAGCCGCGCCACCGTGGCCGGTGCCACCGCGTTCATCCTCCTCGCCGCGGCCGCGACCCACGCGCTCGGTCTGGAGGCCATGTTCGGGGCCTTCCTCGCGGGCATGCTCCTGGGGGCGGGGCCCCGGGCCGTACGTACCCGGCTGGCTCCTCTGCGGACCGTCGTCCTCGCGGTGTTCGCCCCGCTCTTCTTCGCCACCGCCGGGCTCCGGGTCGACCTGCGCGCGCTCGCCGACCCCGAGGTCCTCCTGGCAGCCTTCGTGCTCCTGCTGATCGCCGTCACCGGCAAGGTCGCGGGCGCCTACGCCGGTGCGCGTGTCGCCGGCATCGGGGCCTGGGAGTCCCTCGCGCTCGGAGGTGCCCTGAACGCCCGCGGCGTCATCCAGCTCGTCATCGCCACGGTCGGCCTGCGCATCGGCGTCCTCACCACCACGACGTACACGCTGATCGTGCTGGTGGCCATCTCCACGTCCCTGATGGCGCCGCCGATCCTGCGCTTCGCGATGCGCCGCGTCGAACACACCGCGGAGGAGGAACTGCGCTCGCGGGAGCGCTCGTTCCTGCCCGGGGAGAACGCCTCCGGAAACCAGGCAGAGGCATGAGCGGCGAGCCGTGCGCCCGTGCAAGTGCGGCGTTCCGCAGTTGCACGCGCCTGCGTTTGTACGCCCTTGAGAAACACGGCCCCGATAGACAAACTCCAGTTCGGCGGCCGATTCCATGAGTGCACCGCGATCTTCCGTACGCACCCCATTCGAGAGAACTGAGCGCTGATGCCCGGACTTTCCCTGCGTCCCGACGCACTCGGTGTGCGAGGCCTCTTCAGTTTCCTCCGCGACCTGGACCTGGACTGCGACATCAACCCCTGCGCGGCGTGGATCGGCGCGCTCGACCCCGTCAGGGCCGAAGACCCATCCGGGGTCGTGGAGTTCGTCCGCGAGTTCGGCCTCACACAGGCGCTCGCCAACCTTCTCGGAGTCGACGAGGCCGAGGTGACGGCCACCTGTGTCGTGCACCGGACGCCCATGGACGGCGACAGCGACCGGCTCGCGGGTCCGATGTCGGACTACCACAACACCCGTCCGCTGCGGCTCGACGAGGCGGTGCACGTCGCGTGCTGGCCACGCGCCGACGGCGAGCACGTGGTCTTCGTCAAGCTGAACCACCTGGTCGTCGACCTGGGCGACGCGGTTGCCGTACTGACGGCGCTACGGGCCCATCTGCGCGGTACGACGCCCCGCCGCGTCGGCGCCCGATACCGCGACCACTCGGCGCTCGTCGCCAGGTACGCGGCGATGCCGCCCGCGGATCCGGAAGTGGTGGAGAAGGCGCTCGGCACGATCCCGGAACCGGGGCGCAAGGGAATCCCGGTGATCTCCGAATCGAGCGAGCGGTGGCTCCCGCTCCGCGGAGGCATCTCCTTCGACGACCTCCTCAGTGCCGTCACCGCCACCGTGCTCAGGACCATCGGCGGTGGCCTGGTGCTTCAGTACCCGGTCTCCCGCTGGGAGTTCGCGCGCAAGGGCGGCTACTTCGTCGAGATCAAACCCACGGTGGTGCACGGCGAATCGGCGGCGGACTACACACCGGAGTACTTCGGGCGCACCCGGAGCCACTACGACTCGCTCGGCCGTTACGGCCTCTCCGACCTCACGTCCTTCTGTGCCGGGCTCGCCCGCGCCCGGATGCCGCGCATCGTGGTGTCCGACACGACGCTCATGCGCCCCGAACCGGGGCTCTGGCGCTGGATCCCGGTGCGCAGCCACCGGATCTTCGAGGACCTGAAGTTCCTTGCCGACCGGTCCATGCCCGGCCCTCCGCTGCTGCGGCTCCAGTACAAGACCAGGTTCCTGCCGCCCGATGTCGTCGAGGACATCCTGGGTGAACTGGAGGAACGGATCGGGGCCGGTGGCGAGCCGGCCGGGTCCTCGCGATGACCGCTCGTACCTCGTCCGCTCCCGCGCCCGTGTCATCTGTCGTTGTCCTGCGGCTGGTTCAACCGGTTCAGCAAGTCGAAAGAGGGTGTTCTTCGTGAACCTGCCTGCGCTCGTCGCCTTCCACCTCGGGCGGCACGGCGTCCTGACGGCCCTGGACTCCGGCGCGCGGACCTGGTCGTACGCCGACCTCGACGAGGTCACGCGGGACCGCGCGGCCCAGCTGCGCGGACTCTGTCCGGACGGCGGGCGGGTCGTCGTGGTGGGCGAACACACCGCCGACGCGCTGATCTGGGCGCTCGCCGTGATGCGATCGGGGCTCGTCTACACCCCGCTCAACCCTGCACTGCCCGCGGAGCGCATGCGGGAGGCGGTACGGGTGGCCGCTCCCGGACTCGTCGTCTGCTGCACGCCGTCCTCGCTCGCGGCCCTGCGCGAGGATGCCGCGGCAGGTGGGGAGGGCGCGACCGGCCGCGTGCTCGGCGCCGACGACATCGCCCGGGCCGCGGCGGACGAGCCCGTACGGAGCGAGGCGGCGCGGCCGGACGGTGCCCCCGCGGTGTGGCCCGCCCAGGAGACGGCCTACTCCATCTTCACGTCCGGCTCGACCGGGCGGCCCAAGCTGGTGAACGTCGGCCACGCCGGGATCGAGAACCTCTGCCGCGCCCAGACCCGCCTGTTCGGCGTGAAGCCCGGACACCGGATGCTGCAGTTCTCCTCCCTGTCGTTCGACGCCTCGTTCGCCGAGATCATGGTCGCGGTGTACGCGGGCGCCCAGCTGGTGGTGCCGGCCTGGCGCGGCGGCTCGTGGCTCAGCTCGGTCGGCAGGCACCTGAGGGACAACGGCTGCGACATCATCACGGTGCCCCCCTCGGTGTACGCGCGCTTCGACGACGGGGCGCGCAAGGCCATCGGCACCGTCGTCTTCGCCGGCGAGGCCCTGTCCGAGGTCGAGTTCCGTGCCGCCGCGCGTCACAGCCGGGTGCTGAACGCCTACGGCCCCACCGAGGGAACCGTCTGCTTCAGCGTCGCCGAGCCGTCCCGCTTCACGGTCTCGATCGGCCGGCCCATCGACGGCTACACGGCCCGGATCCACGATCCGGCGCGGAACGCCTACGCCGAGTCCGGCCGCGGCGAGCTCGTCCTGGTCGGCGCCGGGGTCGCGCTCGGCTACGAGGCGGGCCCCGCGGACGCGGCCGGGCCGTTCACGACGGTCGACGGCACCCCCGCCTACCACACGGGAGACGAAGTCGATCTCCGGGAAGGCGAGTTGTACTACCTGGGCCGGATGGACGAGCAGATCAAACGGCTCGGGCACCGGATCGGACTGACCGAACTCTCCGGCTGGCTGACCCAGCTGATGGACACCTCGGTCGTCCTGGTGGCCGAAGGCACCTCACTGATCATGGCGCACGGAGCGGTGGACCGGCCGGAGGGAGACATCAGGTCGTGGCTGCGTGAACTGCTGCCACCGTGGGAGATGCCGGACGTCCTGCTCGCACTGCCCGAACTCCCGGTCACCGACAGCGGAAAGACGGACAAGGCCGCTCTGCGGGCCCTTGCCGCACGTGCCCAGGAGCAGGCGGCCGACGGCCCGGCGGGCACCCACGAGCCGCGCGGCGACGACGCGGAGACCGTCCGCACCGTCGTGGAACGGATCCTCGGCACCGGGATCGAACCGGCCCTCTCCATCTTCGACGCGGGCGGGGACTCGCTCGCGCTGGTGCGGATCCAGGTGGAGCTGAGCGAGATCTACGGCGAGGACCCGGTCCAGTCCGTCTTCGACCTGCTCAACTACGACTTCACCGTCGACGGCTTCGTGGCCGGCCTGCGAGGCCTGCCAGGGGCGCGCGCCACCCCCGAGCAGCAGGTGCTCGGCGCCGTCACCGCGGATCTCGCCGCGCTGCCGGCCGAGCTCGCCGCACTGCGACCGGCGGGCGCGGGCGCGGTGCGCCGCCCCGACGCGATCACCGTCACCGGAGCCGGCGGCTTCATCGGCGGCCACGTCCTCGACCGGCTGCTCGGCGGCGGCCGGCGTATCACCGTCGTCACCACGAGCGATCCGCAGCGGCTCGTGGAGCGGCACCGCGCACGCTTCGAGCGGGACCCGGCGGAACTCGCCGAGGTGGAGTTCGTCGGCTACGACGACATCGAGAGCATCGCCAAGGGCACGGCGCCCGGTGGGACCGCCCCCTGGGGCGCCGTCGTCCACTGCGGCTACCAGGTCAACCATCTGCTGCCGCTGGACCGCCAGCTCAGCGGCAGCGTGGCCACCACCGGCACGTTGGTGCGCGCGGCGGCCGCGCTCGACGCGCCGCGCTTCGTGTTCCTGTCCGCCGCCTCGGTCGGCCCGCACTTCGTGCCGCTGACCGAGGACGCGCTGGCGGCCGTCACCGACCCGTACTCGCAGTCGAAGTTCGTCGCCGAGGGGTACGTCGGCGCGCTGGAGAGCGGACACCGCGGTGCCGACCTGCTGCGCGCCGGGCTCGTGTACGGACACACCGGACGCGAGAGCGACTTCCTGGACCGGGACGTGTTCGCCCAGCTGCTACGGCTCTCGCTGCGGCACGGTGTGGCCCCCCGGCTCGAAGGCCTCGTCCCGGTCTGCCACGTCTCCGACGTGGTGGACGCCCTGCTCGCCGCGGCCGACTCGGACGGTCCGGGCGCCCGGACCGTGCTCGTACACCGCACCTACGACCGGGACGACCTGCTGGACGAATTCGGTCTCGGCTCGGCCCCGCTGCTGAGCCCGCAGGAGTGGCTCAGCACGGTGACGGAGGCCGACACCGCCGACGTCCGCATCCTGGCGGCGCTGCGACGGCAGCTGGGCGCGGCGGCGGGCTGGACCGAACCGGCCCGCGGCACGGACCGGCAGATCATGCGGGAACTCCGCCAGACCTACCTGGGAGCGTAGCGACATGGAAACCGAGAAGGGTTGGAACCGGGGGCAGCCCCTCGACCCGGCGGTCCTCGAGGACGAGATCAAGGCCGGTACGGAGCTCCGGGCGGGGGACTTCTCACGGTGGGAGCAGCCGGGCGGCCACTGCCTGCGGGAGGAGCTGACCGGCAGGCCGGAGCGGCTCTTCGTGTTCCGGCTCGGCGAGCACTGGTACGCCGGGTACAAGACGATCTCCGAGTACGTCCTGGACCGGGACATGCCAGGCATCTTCTGCAGCCGGGTGTACTGGCACAACATCGTCGGCCGGCTGGAGTCCTTCCGCACCTCGACGGCCGACGCGCGCGTCACCTTCCGTCCCCTGGACGAGGTGGCGCGGCGCGCCGTGTTCGACGCGATCACCCCCCTCACCGAGATCGTCCACCCCTTCACCAAGCTGCGGGAGCCGGGCAGGGAGAAGACGAGCCCGCCCGACGGGTGGCTGGTCAGCGACGAACGCGACGCCTTCCTGAGCATGGGGGAGGAGCACGTGCGCGAGTACACCAAGGACCTGTTCGGGCCGCGGTTCGGCGCACTCACCGAGGACGTCGTCGCCTACGACCCGGCCTGCTCGACCGGCCGGTTCCTCTCCGACTTCGCGACGCTGAACCCGGCGAGGATCAGGACGGTCGGCCAGGACCTGAGCCTGGCGATGACCGAGTACGCGAGGGGGCGCCTGGAGCAGGTGCACCACGGGGACGCCATGCACCCCCAGCCCGAGCCGGGCAGCGCCGGGATCGTCTTCAGCCGGTTCCTCAACTCCGAGGTGGTCTCGACGTCGCAGGCGCGGGAGATCCTCCCGGGCCTCGTCGCCACCCTGCGTCCCGGCGGCACGATGGTGCTGCTCGGCCACAGCCCCGTCCTGCTCGACGCCGTCGACCTCGCGGGAGCCGGGCTGCGGGTGCTGCGGACCACCGCGCGGCGTGACGACCACGTATTCCAGTACTACGTCTGCGAACTCGGAGGTTGATGTGGCCCTGTCGCTGAGGAAGAACGTCATCGCGGAGCCGGCCGTCGCCGGGTGGTACGCCTGGTCGTACCTGCTGCCTCCGCACACGCTGGCGAAGTACCTGAGGAACCACTACCGCAACATCGTCGAGTCCTACCTCGACAAGCCCGGGACGCACCGCACGGCGCTGAAGCAGGCCCGCTTCCAGGGCGGACCCTTCGTGTACGAGCAGGAGGGCTCGTACGACAGGATCAGGAGCTGGTACGAGTCCTCCCGCGAGCGCCTCGCACCGCTCGTCGAACTCGCCGACGCCATCGACGAGCTGGAGCAGAAGATCCTGCCCGAACTGACCGGCGCGTCCATGGAGCCGGTCTACCGCAGGCTGCCCGAGCCGCTGGCGGGGCGGATCGAGCTGTTCTACGGCCGGGACAACCGGACACCCGACTACCGGTTCATCGAGCCGCTGCTCTACTCGTCCCCGTACTTCGATCCGGGACTCCAGCAGGTCAGGTTCTCGCGGATCACCGCCGACGCGCGGAGGTTCGCCCTGACCACACCGGTCCTGGAGTACACCTCCGACCAGGTGCTGGTCACCGTCCCCCTGGACTCGGGGCTGCTCGACACGGTCTTCCGGGGCGGACTCGACCCGCGGGAGCTCGACCGGGTCACCGCGGAACTCGGCCTGGAGGGCGAGCGCGCCCAGACCTTCAAGGACCTCTTCGAGGAGGCCGGCGGGGCGCCCGCGACGGAAGGGGACGGCGAGGACGTCATCGAGTACGTCGGCCACGCCTGCGTGTTCGTGCGGCACCGGGGCACGACGTTCCTGGTCGATCCGGTGATCAGCTACAGCGGCTACCCGCACGGGAGCGACGGCAGGTTCACCTTCGACGACCTGCCCGAGCGCATCGACTACGTGATGATCACCCACAACCACCAGGACCACATGCTCCTGGAGACCCTGCTGAAGATCCGCCACCGGGTGGGGCGGGTCGTGATCGCGAAGTCCGCCAACTCCAGCCTCGTGGACCCGGATCTGAAGCGGATCCTGGGCAGTCTCGGCTTCCACGACGTGGTGGAGCTCGACGACCTCGACTCGATCGACACCCCCGGCGGCAGCATCACCGCGCTTCCGTTCCTCGGAGAGCACGGCGACATCCGGATCCGCACCAAGTGCGGCTGGCTGCTGGACCTGGACGGCACCCGGGTGCTGTTCGCCGCCGACTCCACCAACATCTCACCACGGTTGTACGCGCAGGTCGCGGCGAGTGTGGGACAGGTGGACACGGTGTTCATCGGCATGGAGAGCGTGGGGGCCCCGGTCAGCTGGCTGTACGGGCCGCTGTTCCCCGAGAAGCTGGAGCGCGCGACCGACGCGGGGCGCCGCCTCAAGGGCAGCAACTTCGAGCAGGCCGCGGCCATCGTCGACACGCTGGAGGCCGACTCGGTCTACGTGTACGCCATGGGACAGGAGCCCTGGCTCGGCGCGGTGATGTGCGTCGAGTACGACGAGAAGCACCCGGCGATGGTCGACAGCGACAAGCTCGTCGCGTACGTCGAGGAGCGCGGCGGCACGTCCAAGCGCCTGTTCCTGCACGAGAGGATCGAGGTACGCCGGTGAAGGCCGGGAAGCGGCACGTCGTCCACATCGGGTTCCACGCCTCGGAGGCCTCCGCGGTCGACTTCGAGGCCGACCACGTGACGGCCGTGATGGCACGCGGGAGCAGGGCGCGGCTGCCCGACGCGACGGCGTCGCGGTTCGCCCGGATCGCCCTGCTCGACCTGCCGGACTCGACGGACCTGGACACCTACGACCGCGCCTTCGACCGGATGCGCGAGCTCGTCGCAGAGCTCGCCGCCGAGTTCGGGCCCCCGGACGCGATCGTGGCGCTGTACGAGCACACGACGCTGCCCGCCGCACGGCTGCGCGAGCACTTCGGCGTGCCCGGCACGGGCGTACGGACCGCGCTGCTGTGCCGGGACAAGGTGCCGATGAAGGAGGCGGTCGCGGCGGCGGGGGTTCCCGTACCCCGCTACCTCGCGGTCGGACCGGAGACCGGGATCGACGAACTGGCTTCGTTCGCAGACCTGTTGCCGCCCGGGCCGATCGTGCTCAAGCCGCGCAGCCAGGGGGCCAGCATCGGGGTGCGCATCCTCGACGGCGCCGAAGAGCTGCTCGCCGTCGCCGCGGAGGGCGGCATCGAGGCGGGGTACGAGGCCGAGGAGTTCGTGGAGGGCTCGATCTACCACATCGACGGCGTCGTACGCGACTTCGAGATGCTCTGGTTCTGCGCCTCCCGCTATCTGGACACCTGCTTCAACTTCCAGCACGGCAACCAGCCACTCGCAGCCGTGACCTCGGACGATCCGGCCCTGGTGGCGCGGATGCGTGAGTTCACCGCGACCGTCCTGGGCGCCCTGGGACTGACGGACAGCACCTTCCACCTGGAGCTGTTCCACACGCCCGACGACCGGCTGGTCTTCCTGGAGATCGGCAACCGTTTCGGCGGCGCCGGCATCTCGTGGCACCAGCGCACGGTCCTGGGCGTCGACCTTGTCAAGGAGGCGGTACTGGCCTGCACCGGCCGACCGTCGGAACTCTCGTCACCCAGGACCATGCTGGACCAGCGGGCCCCCGGTGCCTCCGGATGGCTCTACATGCCGCTGGCCGAGCAGGGCCCCCGGCAGGTCCTCGACGTCACCGGGCTCGACGAACTGCCCGACTCGGTCGTGGGCGCGGGCATTCCCGAGACCGGCGCGGTACTGAACGGGAAGGGCGACGTCTGGCGCACCGCCGGCAGGTTCCTGGTCAGCGGGGACTCCTCGGCCTCGGTGGAGCACAGCATGGGCCGGATCGTCGACACCTACACACTCACAACGAAGGCGGCAGACCAGCGATGACACGCACCAGGCTCGGCACACACATCGGGGTGGTCGTCGACGACTACCGGATGGATCCGGCCAGTCCCGGATTCCGCGACTTCGTGATGGAGCTGCTGCTGCAGCACAAGGTGGTGTTCTTCAAGAGCCAGCACTTCAGCCCGGGGACCTTCCGACAGGCTGTGGAGCAGCTCGGCAGGATGGAGGTGCACCCCTTCCGTACGCAGGGAGAGGACGAGACGGTGATCACCGGGATCTCACCGTTCCAGCCGTACGACGAGTACCCGGAGATCACCGGCATCCACCACGACGAGAAGCACACCGGGAACCTCAACGCCTGGCACAGCGACCTCAACTGGCGTGAGGTCCCGCCCTTCGCGTCGGTCCTGCGGGCGGTGCAGATACCGCCCAGGGGCGGCGACACGTGCTGGGCGAACATGGGCAAGGCCTACGACTCGCTGAGCGACTCGCTCAAGTCGGAGCTCGACGAGCTGCGGATCGTCCACGACTGGGTGCAGATCTACCGCGCCGCGTTCAAGGACAACGAGGACGCCCTCCACACGATGCGGGAGAAGTTCCCCGCGCAGTCGCATCCCCTGGTGCTCGTCCACCCGATGACGGGGGAGAAGCTGCTGTTCTCCAACAAGGTCTCCGGCGTCCGCATCGAGGGCGTGGGCGACGAGGAGAGCCGCCGCATCCTCGACATGGTCCACCGCCTGGCCTGGCGACCGGAGTTCCAGTGCCGGTTCCGCTGGGAGGAGGGCGACGTCGCGATCTGGGACAATCTCGCCACCCAGCACTACGCGGTCTCCGACTACGCACCGCACGTCCGCAAGATGGAACGAATCACCCTGGAAGGTGTGCCGATCAAGTGACTCAGATCATCGTTGTCAACGGCGGGTCCAGCTCCGGCAAGACCGGGATCACCCGCTGCCTGCAGGCCGTTCTCCCCCGCCCGTGGATCAGCCTCGGAGTGGACGACCTCATCAAGGCCCTGCCGGCGAAGCTGATGCAGTCGGACGCGGGCGTCGAGCTCGGCGAGGACGGGGAGGTCGAGGTCGGCGCCGACTTCCGCGAGGCCGAGGCCGCCTGGACGGCCGGCATCGCGGCCATGGCGCGGGCCGGGGGAAGGATCATCATCGACGACGTCTTCCTGGGCGGCAGGGACTCGCAGGACCGCCTGCGCGCGGGCCTCGAAGGGCTCGACGTGCTCTGGGTCGGTGTGCGGTGCGACCCGGAGATCGCCACCGGCCGGGAGATCGCCCGCGGTGACCGGGTGCCCGGTATGGCGGCCACGCAGGCCGAGATGGTGCACAAGGGCGTCGTCTACGACGTCGAGGTGGACACCGGCCGGACCGAGTCCGTGAAGTGTGCCGAAGCCATCGCGAAGCACGTGGTCTGACCTGACCGCTGGACCGGACCCGGCCGGCCCGACCGGGCCCGGCTCACCCCGGCTCCGCTTCGCCGGCACGGCCGACCGTCCGCCCCTGGTCGGTCGGCCGTTCCGTGTCGCTGTGCCCGCCCCGAGGACTGAGAGGTCACGCGTGAAGAAGTTCGTCGTATTCGATCTGGACGACACGCTGGTGGACAGCGTCGGCGGGATCGACCGCTGGTTCGTCGAACTGAGCGAGCAGCGGGCCCTGGGGGCGGAGGGGCTGTCCTTCCTGCGAGCGGAGCAGCAGCGGCCGGTGTCTCCCGAGGAGACGTTCCGCGCCATCGTCGACCGGTTCGGGTTCTCCGAGTCGCCCTCCGAACTCCGGAGGCTCTTCTGGCATCGGTGGCCGCACCTAGTCCAGACGGTCGACGGCGTGCCGGAGAACCTGGGCAGGCTGCGCGAACACGGCTGGCGGACGGCGCTGTTGACCAACGGCCGGGAGGACCAGCAGCGGCCCAAGATGCGCGACGGACTGGGTGACTACTTCGACGTGCTGTGCTTCACCCATGACGAGGTGGCGAGCAAGCCCCATCCGGAGGCCTTCCGGATCGTCGAGCGCCGGGCCGGCACGGCGCTGAGGGGCGGGTGGATGGTGGGCGACTCCCTGGAGGACGACATCGAGGGGGCCGCTGCTCTGGGCATGTCGACGATCTGGGTTTCCGGCGGGAGGGACCTCCCGACCGGAGGAGTCCTTCCTGACGAGGTCGTCAAGACGGTCGACGAGGCCTTCCCGATCCTGTTGGCACGGGGCGCGCACACCTCCTGACGGGGATCGCCACGTGGAAGCGGTCGCCGGCTCACGGAAAACGCGCGGACGTCTTTTACTGAAAGAATGTCTATTCTTGGCCGCCACGTAGAGCCGCGTACGGTGCGAATGTATTAGCCGGCCCAGGGCCTCATCCCCCGCGAGGGTCCAAAATGCCGCGATGTGGGTCACATTTCCGACTCGAAGGGTCCGGTTTGGTCACACTTCGTGCCGCATATAGTGATGTTGATGGTTCGGCACTCCCCGCCTCCCGCCCCCGGTTTGATTCGGAGTGAAACTGGTTGACAGCTCTCCGTGGCTCGGCCAAGATCGGGCTTCGGATTGGCAGCTGTTGATTACTGTGTGTTGGCGTCGACGGATGCACCGTCCTGGCGCTACGGGGGAGGACTTGTGTCGCTCAAAATCTATCTGCTATTCCAGACATTCATCGAGCGCTTCCTCCTTTTCGCGATCCCTCTCATGGTTTTCCGTGCCACCGGGAGTGTCCAGTCCTCGGGTGTCTCCTTCCTGGTCGAGTGGTTGCCGACCATCATGGTGCTTCCGCTCACCGGAATCATCGTCGACCGATACGGTGTACGGAACGTCTTCGTAGGGTCGAACGCGATCCGACTCGCAGTCTGCTTCCTTTTCTTCGGCATTCTGCTCGGATCGGAGAGCGCTGCTGCCTACATCGTCGTCGGTGGCATTCTCTCCCTCTTCAACCTGTTCGCCTACGTCGCATTCGAGAAGCACATCACCGTGCTCGGCAGCGAGGACGAAGTGGCGAAAGCCTTCTCCTTCTTCCAGTTCAACCAGCAGGCGATGCAGGTGATCGTGCCCATATGTGGCGCCTGGATAGTCGTGCACCTCGCACCGCACCTGCTCTTCCTCATATCGGCGTTGGGCTACCTCCTGCTCCTGCTGCTTGCCAGGAGTATGCCGAGCGACGAACACCGGAGTCAGGTGTCGTTCGGGAACACGTTCGCCGCCATCAGGGACGCGTTCCGATTCGTCGCCGGCAGCGTGACCCTGCGCTGGCTCGGAATTCTGATGATGTCGACGAACTTCGCGTTCGGCCTCATGTACACGGCCCTTCCCGACCTCGTCCTGCACATCGAGGGGCGGTCGGAGGTGTATCTCGGGAGTGTGTACGGCCTGGCGGCGGTCGCGTCGTTCGCCTACTTCCTGTCGAGCTCCAAGATCGCTGAGAAGAAGCTGGTCGAGCCGCTGGGAGTCATCGCCGCCCTGGTGATTCCGGCCAGTCCGCTCCTGCTCGCCTTCTCCACCGGCGTACCCGTGCTCGCGTTGGCCTTCTGCCTGGTGGCGGGGCCCCTGGTGGCCTTCTCGGTGCATGCCCGAGTGGTCCGGAACGCGGCCATGCCGGCCGAGAACTACGCGCTGACCATCTCCATCACGATGATTCTCTCGCTCCTCGGCCTTCCCCTGGCGGGCGGCTACATCGCCCTCGCCACGTCCCGCCTCCCGGTGCCTACCGCCATCGTCTGCGCCTCAGCGGTCGCGCTGCTCGTGTCGGCGGTGAGCCTGCGCGCGATGCGACGCAGTCCTGTGAACGCCTGAGAGATTTTCGGTCTTGCGATGCACCGCATCCGACGTCCAGCGCCGATCCAACGGGGGATTGGGCGACAGCCCATGGCTCCGGACGCCACAGTTGAATGCCCGCTCCAGGAGAAGATGCAATGTCGGAAACGTCAGACCGCAAGCAGGAAGAAAGCTTCCAGATAGCGACAAGTTCCTTGCGGAACGCCGACTCGCCGCGTTTCGGAATCGACCTGGAGCACGTGCGAACACTCGCGGAGAGCGATGCCGAGTTCCAGCCGATCCTGGTGCACCGGGAGACGATGCGGGTGGTGGACGGAATGCATCGGGTGCACGCCATGAAGCTGCGTGGCCAACACACCCTGGCCGCACAGTGGTTCGAAGGCGACGGACAGGCCGCCTTCCTGCGCGCGGTCGAGTCCAATGTGCAGCACGGCCTCCCGCTGACACGCGAGGAGAGGAAACAGGCCGCGCTGCGCATCCTTCGCTATCACCCGGACTGGTCCGACCGCAGCATCGCCAGGATGAGCGGCCTGGGTGCCAAGAGTGTGGGCGCGATACGGCAGCAGTCCGGCGAGGAATGCGCGTGGCCGGAAGCCCGGATCGGCTGTGACGGCCGGGCCCGGCCGTCGAGCACCGCTGCGGGGCGCGCCGCCGCGGCAGAGGTGATCAGGCAGAATCCGACGGCCTCCCTGCGGGAGATCGCCCGGCAGACCGGCATTTCCGTGGGAACCGTCCGCGATGTCCGGCGACGCCTGGCCAGCGGTCAGGAACCGGTCCCGGTCAAACAGCGGAAAGGGTGTACCGACGACCGCGCGAGCCTCCCGGCCGTGGCGGATTGCCGCAACGCAGCCTCCGTCCCCGATCACGCGCAACGGATGAACCTGTTCGACAGACTCCGCAAGGACCCTTCGCTCCGGCTCAGCGAGAACGGCCGTTTCGTCCTGTACACCTTGCGTACGCAGTTGTGCAGCACGGAGGACTGGAAGCGCCTCGCCCCTGCCGTCCCGATGCACGGCAGGAGTGCCGTCGCCGAGATCCTCTCGGCCTGCGCGGACGATCTCATGGAGGTCGTCCAGGAACTGCGCAGGATCGAGGACTCGATGGCCGGCTGAGGCAGCCCCCGCACAAGGGGATACGACGGGGGAGGCCGCGGGTGGCCATGCCCGTCGCGTCACCGAACCCGGGGCCGGCGGGCGGGGGTGCTCGCGTGGATCGCCCCGGGTTCCGTGCTCCGGACTCCTGGCGGAAAAGCCTCCCGTACCACGCAGCCCTTGGCAGAGTGGGCGCATGACCACGTATGAGGCGATGCCGTTCCATCTCGAGACCGAGCGACTGGTACTGCGGCCGTGGGCAGAGTCGGACGCCGCCGAGTTCTGCGCCCTCCTGTCCGAGCGCGGTAACGGGACCCCCACGGTCGAGCGCATCCGGACGTCCATCGCCGAGCTGCTCGCCGCGACGGCGGACACGGGGATCGCCCTGCTGCCGATCCAGCGGCGGGAGGAGGGCGACTTCATCGGCTACTGCGGGCTGATCATCGGCCGTTCCACTCCGGAGGAACCCGAAATCGCGTACGAGCTGTTCCAGCGCGTGCACGGGAACGGATACGCCACCGAGGCGGCCGGCGCGGTGCTCCACGCCGCGGTCGCGACCGGGCGGAAACGGCTCTGGTCGACCGTCGGTGCGTGGAACACGCCGTCGCTCCGCGTCCTCGAGAAGCTCGGGTTCGAGCGCGATCACGTCTCCACGGAGGACAACGGCGAAGTGGTCTGGCTCACACGCTCGTTGCCGTGACGCGAGAGCGCGCTCGCGCTCCACCGCTGTGCCGCCGGGAACCCGCGCACCGGCCACTACGCGGAGCTGTTCCTGCCGTCGTCCTGACGCTCCGCACCGGCCTCGGCTGTGAGCCTGCCCATAGGTCCCGGATCACATACGAGCCGCGGTAGTAGGGCCTGTCGACCGGCCCCGCCTTGCCTGAGCCCATGGGCGGGCAGTCTCACCCCGCAGTACGTAGGCGAGTAGTAACACCGCCCGTTGCGGTCGTCCCGGCGTGCCGTCGACCATGGATCGAGTCCCGGGCGCCGATGCTCCGGACCGGTCGAGCGCCGCAGGCCCCGTGGTCAGGGGCCGCGCCGCGCACCGCCGCTCCGCAGGTCCCGCGGCTTCCCTGACGTCACCGCAAGGAGAGTGTTCTATCCGTACGTCCGCTCAGTCCCCGGCCCCCACCGTCCGTCTCCGCAGGTTCTCGGTTGCCGGATTGTGCGCCGCCGGAGCCGCGGGAGCGGCTCTGACCCTCGTCCCGTCCCCGGCGCACGCCTCGGAGCCGGCCTCGCACGCCGTGACCGCGTCCGTGGGAGCCCCGGCCGCAGGAGTCGCCGCGCAGGCCCACGCCGTCGCCGAGAAGACGGACAAGGCGTCCACCAAGCCGGCCGAGCTGGACCACTGGATCCGCAAGTCCCTCAAGATCATGAAGGCCGAGGGGATCCCGGGCAGTTACGAGGGTCTGCACCGCAACATCATGCGCGAGTCCGGCGGCGATCCCGACGCGTCCAACGGCTGGGACGTCAACGCGCAGAACGGCACGCCCTCCAAGGGGCTGCTGCAGGTCATCCAGCCGACGTTCGACGCCTACCACGTCGACGGCACCCGGCGGGACCTGACCGACCCGGTCGCGAACATCACCGCAGCGGCCAACTACGCCGCCGACAAGTACGGCTCCATCGACAACGTCGACTCCGCCTACTGAGCGTCGTCGGCACGCACGGCCACGCACCGGGAACGGGCGTGGTCGTGCGTGATGTGAGTGATGTGCGTGCCGACGGGCCTCCGGGCGGCGCTTTCCGCATGGCGAGACGGCACGGCATCCGGAGCGATCCCGTCCGTATATTCGTACGCATGTCCGTACCGGTCCCGTCACTGTGCCTCGCGCTCTTCGCGCATTCGGCGTGGTGCGTCGACGACGGACTCTGACGCGGCCCAGCCGTGCCGGCACCGCCTTCAGCGCGCGGCCGGACCTCGCCGCCACCGCCCGTCGTGCACCCCCGGAGACCTCCCGTGACCACCGCGCCACCAGCCGGGCCGGCCGCGCCGCCACGCGCGCTGCCCGCCCTCCTCGCTCCCGCCGCCACCTCCTCGCCGCGGCCGCAGGCGCCGCCCCTGCCGCCTGTGCGCCGGGTGCCGCTCGTCGTGTCGGGGCTGCTCGCCGCTGCCCTCACCGCGTACGTATGGTCCGCGCACGGTGCCGAGCCGGGCGTACTGCTGCTGCTGGGGCTCGGTCTCGGCGTCACCCTGTTCCACTCCAGGTTCGGGTTCACCTCCGCGTGGCGGCAGCTCATCGCGGTGGGCAACGGCGCGGGGCTGCGGGCGCACGCGCTGCTGCTCGGCACCACGGCCACCCTGTTCGCCCTGATCATCGGAACGAGCACCGGACTGTTCGGATCGCAGCCGGCACCTTCCGCCGGATCCATCGGGACCGGTCTGGCCGTCGGCTCTCTCCTGTTCGCCGTAGGGATGCAACTCGGCGGTGCCTGCGCCTCGGGCACGCTGTTCGCCGTCGGCTCCGGGCAGTCCTCGGTACTGCTGACGCTCGGCGGGTTCATCGGCGGCGCCACCCTGGCAGCCTGGCAGTTCGACCTGTGGAAGGACCTGCCGGCCTGGGAACCGGTGGTCCTCTCCGAGCACATCGGCTGGTTCGGTTCCTGGGCCGTGACGATCGCCGTGCTGCTGCTGGTCGTCCTGGTCACACGCCTCGTACAGGCCCGGCGCAACCCCCCTCCCGTGGCCGCGGTTCCCTCGGCGCACACCCCCGCCGTCCGGGCGCTCCGGGGCTCCTGGCCGGCGGCCGTCGGCGCTCTGCTGCTGGCCGTGCTCGGTGCGGGCGTGCTGCTGGTGTCCGGTGGGGCCTGGGGCATCACGAGCGCCTTCAGCCTGTGGGGCTCAGAGCTCGTAGGCGCCCTCGGCGGTCACCCGGAGAACTGGACGTGGTGGAAGCAGCCCGGCAACGCGGAGTCGCTGGCGGGCCCGGTGCTGGCCGACAAGAACAGCCTCACCGACATCGGCATCATGATCGGTGCGGCGGTGGCCGCGGCGCTCGGCGGGACCTGGGCCCTGCACCGCGGCATACCCTGGCGCACGGCCGTCGCCTCGGTGCTCGGCGGCGTGCTGATGGGCATCGGTGCGCGGCTCGCCGGAGGCTGCAACATCGGCGCCTATCTGGCCGGTATCGCCTCGGGCAGCCTGAGCGGCTGGATGTGGGGGGCGTTCGCGCTGGCAGGGACCTGGCTCGGACTCAGGCTGCGTCCGCTCTTCGGTCTGGGCAACCCCAAGCCGGGGGACGGCGTCTGCTGAACACGCCGGTCACCGTACGCCGACGCTGTGTCCCCGCCGGACGGGGCACCGCGGGGGCGGCCGTTGGCATCGGCGTACGGCCGCACCCTCGGCCCGAAGCGCTCGCACGGCAGCGCGAGCGCCGGGCCCCGGGGTCAGGCGACCAGCCGCCCTCGGTGCGGCGCGCGGCGCGCGGCCGCCAGCAGTGCGTGGATCTGCGGGCCCGCCTGGTCGATCCGGGTCACGGGCCTCGCGAACGGCAGACGCACATCGCGATGGGTCTCCGGGTACTCCAGACGCAGTGTCACCCCGTACCGGTCCATCGCCAGGGGGAGTACGCGCACCGCGCCCTTGACGGGCCGGGGCTGGACGAGACGCAGCAGCAGGGGAACGAGTTCGCCGTGCTCGTCCACGAGATGGGTCAGCATCGCGGCCTCGCTGCCGGCGATCGGATCCGGTTCCGCCTCCTGCAGCGCGTCCAGGGTGACGAAGGACCGGCCGCCGTGGTCCTCCAGGACCGCCTGGCCGAACTCCACGCAGGTGCTGTCCGCGTTCTTCGTGCTGTACGGAGCCGACAGCAGGCCGGTCACGGTGACGCGGGCGCGCATGCGGTCCCGTACGGATGCGGGCGCGATGTCGGTGAACTCCAGCCGGACGGGGATCCGCTCACCGGGGCCTGCGTGGTCGGCCTCGGACGGCTCGTGCAGGTGGACGTGGCCCATCGCGCCGGTGCCGTCGAGGCGGTGCACCTCGACGGGGTCGAGCCCGTCGCTCACCACCGTCATCGAGTGGGCCGCGGTCAGGATCGCCAGTACGCGTTCGGCGGGGGTCGGCTGCGTGGCGCGGGAGTTGAAAGGACGCATCCAAGTTCTCCAGAGGAGCGAGCGGGAAGACTCCGTGATGTTGACTTAGGTAAGCCTAACCTAAATCACGAGTCGAGTGCCGTGTCGTGCGCAACCGAAGCTCCCGGCCGTGGCCCGCCCCGCGCGCCGCCTGCTCCGGCTGTTCCGGTCCGGGCTCCCGGGTGGTCACGGCCGACGCCCCGCCATCCGAAGGGATGGCGGGGCGTCAGCTGTACTGCGAGGGCGGCGGGTCGGCGGCGCCCGCACGGGCACCGCCGACCCGCCGCCCTCGGGCATGCGGGCGTCACTCGTCCGCCGGGAACCTCGACACGTGCGACACCTTGCACTTCGTGTCGGCGGGCGCCTTGCCCAGGCCCTGCGCCTTCTGCTTCGACGTCTGTCCCGGCGCGAGCGCGCTCGCCGACGCGATTCCCTCGGCGACCCGGGTGCCGGAGTCGTCCACGAACTCGACCGAGATGATGTAGGTGGCCGCTGCGGCGGTCCCGTTCGTGATCTTCACGTCGACGGACGGCCACTCCGTGAGGGAGTCGATCGTGCACCGGGACAAGGTCACGTCCGCCTCGGCGCTCCTCGCCTCCGCCGCGGGGTCGTCGGTGGGTTCCACGGCGGGTGCCGGATCGGTCGGATCACTGCTCGCCGATGCCGTCGCCGCTGGTCCCCTCTCCCGGGCCGACGAGTCGGAACCGCCCCCCAGGGCCACGGTCAGCACGCCCGCGATCGCCAGGAGCCCGGCCAGTCCGCCCACGACGGACAGTGTGACGATCAGTCCGGTGCCGGACTTGCGGCGCGGCGGCGCGCCCCACACCGGGTCGGGTCGTGGTCCGTACGGCTGCTGCACCGGCGGAGGGTTCCACTGCGGAGGCTGTCCGGGCCCCTGCTCCGGCGGCGGTGGAAATGACATGTGATCCCCCCATGGGACATTCGGGCACGAAGGGTCAGCCTATGGCCTGACCAGGACCGCCGGTCCGCACAAACCTGGAGCGCCGGTCCCGCACGGCCCGGGAACGGGACGTGATCGTGCGCCAGTCATGGGTTCACCCTGGTCCCACCGCCACGAACCGGCGTTCGGACGAGGTGATCCGGCCGCTGCGGGCTGTCGCTGCCGCCCCCGGGAAGGCCGGATCCGCTGAGCGGCGGGAGCTGGGCGAAGGATCCGCGTCCGGTCGGCAGGTGCCTGGTCCTCCTCCCGTAGCCGGCTGGTCGCCCACACG
The DNA here is from genome assembly GCF_040660235.1 of Streptomyces sp. NPDC049970. Classification (NCBI taxonomy): domain Bacteria; kingdom Bacillati; phylum Actinomycetota; class Actinomycetes; order Kitasatosporales; family Streptomycetaceae; genus Streptomyces; species Streptomyces sp. NPDC049970. The sequence goes on from NZ_JBFALP010000008.1 coordinate 290,880, forward strand.
CTGACCAGACCGGTCAGCACCAGGTAGCCGCAGGCCCACCACGGGTCGCCCGAGCCGAGAGCCAGGAGCGCGGTCATGATCAGGGGAGTGATCCCCGACGCGAAGACTCCTGACACCTGGTAGACGAACGACGTGCCCGTGTACCGGACCGGAGTGGCGAAGAGGGTCCCCTGGGCTCCGTAGAACGAGGCGTGCACCACCCCCAGGGTCACGACGAGCGCCGCCGCGAAGGCCCACGTGCCGCCGGTGCCGAAGAGCCAGAACGCCGGGAGGACGGAGACGGTGAAGGCGCTCATGCCCACGAGGTAGACCCTGCGCGCCCCCAGGCCGCCCACCGGGCGGGCGACGAAGCCCACGGCGAACGTGGCGAACGCCGGCATCGTCCCGACCGTGCCGTCGACCGCGGGGAAGAACAGCTTGCCGAACACCAGCCCGGCGGCCGTACTCCAGAGGAAGAAGTCGTACCACTCCACGGTGGTGCCGAGCAGGCTGGCCGGCACCGCGGTCCTCAGTCGGCGGGGCGTCGGAGGCTGCTCGGGCTCCGGCCCGGCGTGCGGTGCCCGCGTGGGCCGGGGCGCCGCACTCATCGGCCGGCGAACGGGACGATGCCCGCCTCCGCCGCGTGCGGACCTGCCGGGTGCCGCCACAGACCGCGCTTCTCGAGCAGTGGCAGGACGCCCTCCCCGAACCGGTACGCCTCCTCCAGGTGGGGAACCCCGGAGAGGACGAACTCGTCGATGCCGAGCCGGTGGTACTCCTCGATCAGGTTCGCGACCTCTGTGTGGCTGCCGACGAGCGCCGTGCCGGCACCTCCGCGCACCAGGCCCACACCGGCCCACAGGTTGGGGTAGATCTCCAGGCTGCCGGTCTCCCCGCTGTTGTGCAGCAGGCGCATCCGCAGCTGCCCCTCGGACTCGCTGGTCGCCAGCCCCTGCTGCACCGCCTTGATCCGCTCCGGGTCCATGGCTTCCAGCAGCCTCTCCGCCTCGGCCCACGCCTGCGCGGAGGTGTCCCGGGTGATGGTGTGCAGCCGGATCCCGAACCGCACGTCCCGGCCTTGGGCAGCGGCCCGCGAACGCACCCGGTCGGTCTTCTCCTTCACCTGGGCCGGCGGCTCGCCCCAGGTCAGGTACACGTCCGTGTGGCGTGCCGCCACATCGATGGCGGCGGGCGACGACCCGCCGAAGTAGATCTCCGGCACGGGCTCCGGCAGCCTGCTCAACTTCGCCCCCTCGACCCGCAGATGCTCGCCGTGGTGGTCGACCGTCTCGCCCGCCCAGAGGCGCCCCACGATGTCCAGGAACTCCCCGGTGCGGGCGTAGCGCTGGTCCTTGTCGAGGAAGTCGCCGTACGCGCGCTGCTCGGCGGACTCGCCGCCCGTCACCACGTTGAGCAGCAGCCGCCCGTGCGACTGTCGTTGGTAGGTCGCGGCCATCTGCGCCGAGAGCGTCGGGCTGATCTGGCCGGGGCGGAAGGCCACCAGGAACTTCAGCCGTTCGGTGACCTGGGTGAGCATGGCCGTGGTCAGCCAGGCGTCCTCGCACCACGCGCCCGTGGGGGTGAGAGCCCCGACGAAGCCGAGCTGCTCGGCGGTGCGGGCTATCTGGCCGAGGTACTCGACGGAGGCGGGCCGGTCCCCGCCGGCCGAGCCGGGCGTGGATCCGTGGCCGCCGCCGACGACGTGCCGGCTGTCACCGGTCGTCGGCAGGAACCAGTGGAAGGTGAGGGCAGACATGAGGGCTCCCGAGGGGATGCGGAGGGGCCGCGTGCCGGGCGGACCGCGGCCGGGCGTGCGGCGGCGGCCCGGCCGCGTACGTTCGGATACGCGTCGGGGCACACGGAACGGCGGGAGGTGCGGGGGAGGGACGACGGCGGCGCGGTGCGTCGCGTCGTGGGGCACTGCGGACGTGCGGGAAGCCGGGGTGCGGGCGCCCGGGCTCTCAGCCCTACGACTCCGGAGGTCCGGCAGGCGTCAGCGGCGACAGGTCGCGCTGGACTGGCGGCACAGGTCGACGTGCAGGCGTCCGACGAGGAAGTCGGCGGCATCGGTCATGCCAGGCATTGTGGGGGACCCGGCCCGCCCGGCTCAAGTTCGTCCGGACAGGAATGTCAGCAGGTGAGACGGCCGTCCGCGATGCCGTGACGGCGGTCGAGGCCGTCGCGTCCGCCCGAGCGTGCCCCGGCCGGCCTGCCCCGAGCCGGCCGGCGGGCGCCGTGACGTGTGCGGGCCGCTACCGCCCCGCCGCGAGTGCGGCCCCGCCGTCCGCCGCTTCGTACGGCGTTGCCACGCTCCCCCCGTCCGCGCGGCGGCGTTGAGCTGCGGCGGGCGTCGTGCGGGTGTGAGGACCGTTGACAAAACTGTCACCTGCTAGAAACCTGTCACCTCAGCACCGCAAAATATCGACCAGATCACTCAAAAATCTAGGCGATTAGCGCGAGTTTTCCGGCAGATGGCCTGCTCTCCCTCCTGTCGGCGTCCCCGATCGTCCCCTTCGGTGTACCGGCAGCCCGTACCCGGCCGTCGCCGAACGTCCGGCGCCGCAGGACACGCCGTGCGTCCGGCACCGCGCCGTGGTGCCCTCCCGGTCCCTCGGCACCCCCGGAACAGAGGACAGCATGAGATGGAAGCAACTCCGACGGCGCCTCGTCGTCGGTGCGGTGGCAGCCGCGCTGATGACCGTCGGACTTCTGCCGACGGCCGCCTCGGCGGCCGTCCAGCGGACCGACCTGGCGCTCGGTAAGCAGGCGACGACCAGCGGGTCGCACGGTGCCTACCCGGCGTCGAACGTCACCGACGGCAGCCAGCAGACGTACTGGGAGAGTTCCGGCGCCCTCCCGCAATGGGTGCGGATCGACCTCGGCAACCGGTTCGACGTCGACCAGGTGGTGCTGAGGCTGCCGAACACCTGGGAGGCGAGGACCCAGACACTGAGCATCCAGGGGAGCGCGGACGGGAGCAGCTTCAGCGCACTCTCCGCCTCGGCGGCCCGGGCGTTCAGCCCTTCGACGGCCAACACCGTCACCGTCGGCCTCACCGCGAAGCAGGTGCGCTACATCCGGGTGCAGGTCACCGCCAACACCGGCTGGAACGCCGCCCAGCTCTCCCAGGTGGAGGTCTACGGCGACGAGGGCTCCGGCCCGCCGCCCGCGAACGGCTCCAACCTGGCGCTCGGCAAGCCGATCGAAGCCTCGTCGTACACACAGACCTATGCGGCCGCCAACGCCAACGACGACAAGGTCGGCACCTACTGGGAGTCGAACGGTCAGCCCGCGACGCTGACGGTCCGGCTCGGCGCCGACGCCGACGTCGAGGCGGTCGTCGTCAAGCTCTCCCCCGAACAGGCCTGGGCTGCCCGCACGCAGAGTCTCCAAGTGCTCGGCCGTGCCGGGTCGGCCACCGGCTTCACCTCGCTGAAGGACCGCGCCGACCACGCCTTCGACCCCTCCGGAAACCAGAACACGGTGACGATCCCGGTCAGCGGGCGGTACGCCGACGTACAGCTGAAGTTCTTCGCCAACACGGGTGCGGCGGGTGCGCAGGTCGCCGAGGTCCAGGTCGTCGGAACCGCGGCGCCCAACCCCGACCTGACCGTCTCCGGCCTGACGTGGTCGCCCACGGCGCCGTCCGAGAAGGACGACGTCACAGTGAACGCGACCGTACGCAACACGGGCACGGCGGCCGCCGCCGCGACCGCCGTCGACGTCAGCCTGGCGGGCGTGGCCGCCGGAAGCGCGCCCGTGGGGGCCCTCGCCGCCGGAGCGTCGGTCACCGTGCCGGTCGCGGTCGGCAAGCGGCCGGCGGGCTCGTACAGCGTCTCGGCGGTGGTCGACCCGAGCGACACGATCGCCGAGCAGGACAACAGCAACAACAGCCGCACCGCTTCGTCCGAGCTCGTCATCGGCCGGAGCCCCGGACCCGACCTCGAGGTCCTGGGCATCACGTCGACTCCGTCCAACCCGGCCGTGGGCGCCGCAGTCACCTTCACCGTCTCCGTGCACAACCGAGGCACCGCCGCCGTGAGCACCTCGACGGTCACCCGCCTCCTCGTGGAGGGCACGACGCTGAACGGCCCGACCGGGGCCGTCCCCGCCGGAGGCACGGTCGACGTGCCCGTCAGCGGCAGCTGGACCGCGAAGAGCGGTGGGGCCAACCTCACCGCCACCGCGGACGCGACCGGTGTCGTCGCCGAGACCGACGAGAACAACAACGTCTTCTCGCGCGCCATCGTGGTCGGGCGCGGGGCGGCGGTGCCCTATACCGAGTACGAGGCCGAACAGGGCACCTACCAGGGCACGTTGCTCGAGTCCGACCGGAAGCGGACTTTCGGGCACACCAACTTCGCCACCGAGTCCTCGGGCCGCCGTTCCGTGCGGCTGAACTCCACCGGACAGTACGTCGAGGTCACCTCCACCGTGCCGTCGAACTCGATCGTGGTCCGCAACTCGATCCCCGACGCCCCCGGCGGCGGCGGAGCCGAGGCCACGATCAGCCTGTACGTCGACAACACCTTCGCCCGGAAACTGACCCTCTCCTCCAAGCACAGCTGGCTCTACGGCGACACGGACAGCCCGGAGGGCCTCACCAACCAGCCGCAGACGGACGCCCGGAGGCTCTTCGACGAGTCCAACGCCCTGCTCGGCCGGACGTATCCCGCCGGGACGAAGTTCCGCCTCCAGCGCGACGCCGGTGACACGGCGTCCTTCTACGTGATCGACCTCGTCGATCTGGAGCAGGTGGCGCCGGCGGCGGCCCAGCCGGCCGGATGCACCTCCATCACCGCCTACGGCGCCGTCCCGAACGACGGGATCGACGACACCGACGCCATCCAGCGGGCCGTGACGGCCGACCAGAACGGTGACATCGGCTGCGTGTGGGTCCCGCCGGGGCAGTGGCGGCAGGAGCAGAAGATCCTGACCGACGACCCGCTGAACCGGGGGCAGTTCAACCAGGTCGGGATCAGGGACGTCACCATCCGAGGCGCGGGCATGTGGCACTCACAGCTGTACACGCTCACCCAGCCCCAGAACGCGGGCGGCATCAACCACCCGCACGAGGGCAACTTCGGCTTCGACATCGACGACAACACGAAGATCTCGGACCTGGCGATCTTCGGCTCCGGCACCATCCGGGGCGGGGACGGCAACGCCGAGGGCGGAGTGGGCCTGAACGGCCGGTTCGGTGAGGACACCAAGATCACCAACGTGTGGCTGGAGCACGCGAACGTCGGGGTGTGGGTCGGCCGCGACTACGACAACATCCCGGAGCTGTGGGGACCCGGCGACGGCGTCGAGTTCACCGGCATGCGTATCCGCAACACCTACGCGGACGGCATCAACTTCGCCAACGGCACCAGGAACTCGACGGTGTTCAACTCCTCCTTCCGGAACACCGGTGACGACTCGCTGGCCGTGTGGTCGAGCAAGTACGTGAAGAACCCGTCGGTGGACATCGGCCACGACAACCACTTCCGCAACAACACGATCCAGCTGCCCTGGCGCGCCAACGGCATCGCGATCTACGGGGGTTACGGAAACACGATCGAGAACAACATCATCTCGGACACGATGAACTACCCCGGAATCATGCTGGCGACCGACCACGACCCGCTGCCCTTCTCCGGGCAGACACTGATCGCCAACAACGCCCTCCACCGAACGGGCGGGGCCTTCTGGGGCGAGGCCCAGGAATTCGGCGCCATCACGCTGTTCGCCGCCGGCCAGGACATCCCCGGCGTCACGATCCGGGACACCGACATCCACGACTCGACCTACGACGGGATCCAGTTCAAGTCGGGCGGCGGATCCGTGCCCGGAGCGCAGATCTCGCGGGTCCGCATCGAGAACTCCGTGAACGGGTCCGGAATCCTGGCCCACGGAGGCGCACGGGGCAGCGCGACCCTGACCGACGTGACCGTCACCGGCTCCGCCGACGGCGACGTCGTGGTCGAACCCGGGTCGCAGTTCGTCATCAACGGCAGCGCCGGGAAGGCGGCCGCCCGGAGGTAGACCAGGTACCCGGACCGGGCACGAACCGGCCCCGGCCGACACGCCGTCGAGCGTGCCGGCCGGGGCAGCCGTGTTCGGGGAGGGGGAAGGGGGAGGGGAGTCGGACCGGACACGCGTAGGCACTCAGCCGGCGGGGACGATCGTCACCTCGGCGTGTTTCATGACCGGCTGATCGCTCTGCGCGCTGTGGTCGACGAGCGCGCACAAGGACGTTCATCTCGGGCATGTAGCCCGCCGCGCAGCCGCGTGGGATGTCGTAGGGGATGTCGAGGTAGCCGTTCAGGAACCGCCGGCCGCCGTCTCTCGGAGCGGGAGGCGGTGCAGGTCGTGCGGAACGCCGGCCTGGGCAACCTGATCTCCCAGCCCCCTCCCGGTCAAGGTCCGCACGCGGCACACCACATGGCCACGGACGCGTCGGCCGGACTCGGCTCCGCCGTCCACGGTGGCCAGACCATGAGCGGTATGCCGTCGTCCACCGGCATGCTCGTGGCGCACCTGCTGGCAGCAGTCCTGTGCGGTCTGTGGCTCGCCCACGGGGAGCGGGCCGTCTTCCGCGCGGTGCGCGCCTTCGCGGGGCGCATCGGGGCGCCGCTCCGGATACTTCTCCGCCTCTCGGCGCCGCCGCCGCGGAAGGGGGCCGTGCCCGCCTGCCGTGACCGTTACCGCGGTGACGAGCCCGCCGCGCAACCGGGGGCGTACGTACACGGCCTCCCTGAGGCGCGAAGTCGTCAGCAAGGGGGCAAGGGCAAGGGGCGACGGGGGTGTGTGTCAGGCCGGATCGGAGGTGTCCTGGACGGGGGAGCCCTCGACACTCGCCCCCGGGGCGCCGCGGTCGGCGGCGGCGGGGCTGTGCGTGTGAAGCGGTGGTGCCTCCTCGGAGCCTCCTGCCCCGGCCCCTGCCGACGGGACGCGCAGGGCCAGCAGCGCGACGTCGTCACCACTGGGGTCGATGCGTTCGAGCAGTGCGTCCAGGAAGTCCTCGATGTCGAGACCGGCCAGGGCCGAGGCGTGCCGGCGCAGTGTCGCGAGCCCGGCCTCGATGTCGCGGGTGCGGCTCTCGACGAGACCGTCGGTGTAGAACAGCAGGGTGGAACGCGGCGGCAGGTCCGTCCGCGCGTCCGGCCACCCCAGCCCCATGTGCAGGGCGGAGCTGAGCCCCAGGAGCGGTCCGTGCCCCTCCTCCAGGAAGCGCGTGCGCCCCTCGGCCGTGACCAGCAGGGGCGGGGGGTGTCCGGCGTTGACCCAGTTCAGTTGCCAGGGGCCGCCCGACGGCCCCTCGACGCGGGCGAAGACACACGTCGCCATGGGGGCGTCGCTGGTGTGCGTCATCGCCTCGTCCAGGCGGCGCATGATCAGGCTGGGCGGTTCCGTCCGGTCCCAGGCCAGGGCCCGGAGCATGTTGCGGACCTCGGCCATGTGGGCGGCGGCCTTGAGATCGTGCCCGACGACGTCCCCGATGACCATCGTCAGGGCGCCGTCACCCAGCAGGAACGAGTCGTACCAGTCCCCGCCGATCTGCGCGGCTCTCTGGGCCGGCCGGTAGCGGGCCGCCGTCCGCAGGTGGTCGACCTGGGGCAGCGGGGTGAGGAGCTGGCGCTGCATCGTCTCCGCGACATGGCGCTGCTGCTCGAACAGGTCCGCCGCCTCCATCACGAGTCCGGCGCGTCGCGCGATGTCGGCCAGCAGCGCGAGCTCGGCCCCCGTGTAGGAGGAACCCGAGGCGGTCCGTGCCACGGTCAGCGCGCCGAAGACCTGCCGCCGGGTGTGCAGGGGCACCACGACCGCACAGGTTCCGCCCAGCCGGTCGAAGAGCTCGCGATGCGCGACGGCGAGCGGGGTGTCCGGCGGCTCCGCGAGGGCGTACGCGTCCAGCACGACCGGACGGGTACCCCGAAGGGCCTGCGCGACGGCCGAGCCCGATGACTCGGCCAGCGGCGGCAGCGGCCCGGTCAGCTCCCGGGCGGCACCGCGGTCGTCCCTGCTGCGGACGGCGACGCGCCGCATCCCGCTCTCCTCGCCGTGCGTGTGCACGTCGACGGCGACCCAGTCGCCCATCTCCGGCACCAGCAGCGCGGCCAGCCGGTTCAGCATCCGCGGCGTGTCAGCCGTGGAGATGAGGACCGTCGACACCTCCGCCACCATCGTCAGCCGGGCGGTGAGCTCCTCCAGCGCCGCCAGATGGGCGGCGGTCCTCTCGGCGGCGTCACGGTGCAGGCTGAAGTCGTGGAAGACGACCACCACGCCGTTCAGCTCGCCTTCGTGCCGCAACGGGGTGGCGGCCCAGATCACCGGGAGTAGGCTGCCGTCCCCACGCAGGAGGAGTTCCTCGCCGCCCTCGTCCGGCCGGCCGCTCTCCAGGACCGCGAGCAGGGCGCACCCGTCACGCGGGAGCGTGCTCCCGTCCTTCCCGCGGTGCAGCAGATCGTGCATGTCGTGACCGAGGAACTGCTCCCGCGCACGGCCGAGCAACTGCTGCGCCCGGGGATTGGACGCCGTGAGCCGGCCGGTGGTGTCGATGACCAGCACACCCGCGCCCAGGCTTTCGAACACCTTGCGCATGAGCCCGAGCTCCAGCGGCCCGTCCTCGTCCCTCATCGCACGGACCCCGCCGTCCCGTGGCGGCCGTACCCGGCCGGTTCCGGGGACACCACCGCGTCCGGATCGCCCGGCGGCAACCGCAGGGGCGGCACCCGGTCCCCCGCCGGGACAGCGGTCTGGGAGGTCATGCGCTGCCTTCCGATTCGACGGCCGGAGCGAGGCCCGGCCGCCCCATCGGCTCGGAGACCGGCGGGCACCCGTGGCACCGCGACGTGTGCCCATCATTCATCCGCCCCGCCCGTTCCGCCGCTCGGGAGGGCCGTCCCGAGCGGCGGAACCCGGGATGGCGGCCCCGCATCGGGGTACGCGACCGGGTGGCAGGGGCGAGCGCGGCACCTGTCAGGTGATCCGTCCGGTGGCCCGGACCTCCCGCCCGCGCCGCCGGGCCGCTCCGGGTGCGGGCGGTGGCGCGGGAACGGAGGATGCGAAGGGTGGCGAACCGCGCCGACCGGCCCCGTCGTAGCGACGAGCGACATCCGAGGGAGACAACACCATGGCGCCCGAACGATCCTCTTCCGGAAGCACCGGACCCCGCGACCCCGGGCTCGCCCTTCCCGTGGCCGAACGGGCGGGCTGGAGCGACGTGGACGTGCGGGCGGTGGACACCGTCCGGGTCCTGGCCGCCGACGCCGTCCAGAAGACGGGCAACGGCCACCCCGGTACGGCGATGAGCCTCGCGCCCCTCGCCTACCTGCTCTTCCAGCAGGTCATGCGGCACGACCCCGCCGACGACCAGTGGCTGGGCAGGGACCGGTTCGTCCTCTCCTGCGGCCACACCAGCCTGACGCTGTACATCCAGCTCTACCTGGCCGGCTACGGCCTGGAGATGGACGACCTGAAGGCCCTGCGGACCTGGGAGTCGGCGACACCCGGCCACCCGGAGTACCGGCACACCAGGGGCGTCGAGATCACCACCGGTCCACTCGGCCAGGGCATCGGTGCGAGCGTGGGCATGGCCATGGCGGCACGCAGGGAGAGGGGGCTGCTCGACCCCGAGGCCGCCCCCGGCACCAGCCCCTTCGACCACCACGTGTACGTGCTCGCGTCCGACGGCGACATGATGGAGGGCGTCGCTTCGGAGGCCTCCTCGCTCGCGGGACACCAGCAGCTCGGCAACCTCGTGGTGTTCTACGACTCCAACCACATCTCCATCGAGGACGACACCGACATCTCGTTCAGCGAGGACGTCCCCGCCCGCTACGCCGCGTACGGCTGGCACGTGCAGACGGTGGACTGGACCCGTACGGGCGACTACGTCGAGGACGTCGACGCGCTGCTCGCCGCGATCGAGGCGGCCAAGGCGGAACGCTCCCGCCCCTCCCTGATCATGCTGCGCACGATCATCGGATGGCCCGCCCCGACGAAGCGGAACACGGGCAAGGCACACGGAGCGGCTCTGGGGGACGAGGAGGTCGCCGGCACCAAGAGGCTCCTCGGCTTCGACCCCGAGGAGTTCTTCCCCGTGGAGGACGAGGTCATCGCCCACACCCGGGCGGTCGGGGAGCGCGGCAGGGCGGCCAAGGAGGAGTGGCAGAAGGCCTACGAGGCGTGGCGCGGTGCCGCCCCCGAGCGGGCGGCACTGCTGGACCGGCTGAGGGAGCAGGAACTTCCGGACGGCTGGACCGACGCCCTGCCGGTGTTCCCGGCGGACGCGAAGGGCATGGCCACCCGCAAGGCCTCCGGCGAGGTCCTGACCGCCCTCGCCCCGGTGCTGCCCGAGCTGTGGGGCGGCTCGGCGGACCTCGCGGGCAGCAACAACACCACCATGGACGGGGAGCCCTCCTTCGTCCCGTCCGACCGGCAGACCGCCGAGTTCGAGGGCGGACCCTACGGACGCACCCTGCACTTCGGCATCCGCGAGCACGCGATGGGCGCCGTACTCAACGGCATCGGACTGCAGAGCCTGACCCGCCCGTACGGCGGCACGTTCCTCACGTTCAGCGACTACATGCGTCCGGCGGTCCGGCTGGGTGCCCTGATGAAGCTCCCCGTCACCTACGTGTGGACCCACGACTCGATCGGTCTCGGCGAGGACGGCCCCACCCACCAGCCCGTCGAACACCTCGCGGCCCTGCGCGCGATCCCCGGCCTCGACGTCGTACGACCCGGCGACGCCAACGAGACCACCGTCTGCTGGCGGACCGTCCTGGAGCACACCGACCGCCCCGCCGGTCTCGTCCTGACCCGGCAGAACCTGCCCGTCCTCGACCGCGCCGACGGCACCCACGCCTCGGCGGAGGGGGCGGCACGCGGCGCCTACGTCCTCGCCGACGCGTCCGGGGCAGCCCCCGACGTCATCCTGGTGGCGACGGGTTCCGAGGTGCAGATCGCCCTCGACGCGCGTACGCGGCTGGCCCAGGAGGGCCTGGCCGTGCGCGTGGTCTCGATGCCCTGCCGCGAATGGTTCGCCGAACAGCCGCTGTCCTACCAGGACGAGGTGCTGCCTCCCGCGGTGCGCGCCCGCGTCAGTGTCGAGGCGGCGGTGGGCCAGGGCTGGCGCGAGGTGGTCGGCGACGCCGGCCGCATCGTGAGCCTCGAGCACTACGGTGCCTCCGCGGACTACCAGCGGCTGTACGAGGAGTTCGGCATCACCGCCGAAGCCGTGGCCGCCGCGGCACACGACAGCATCCGGGACGCCGCGGAGGCTCCCCGGCCCGGCGGCCGCGGGGACTGAGCCTTCCGTGCGTGTCCGCCAGGACCGTCCTACGACGGTCCTGGCGCCCGGAGACGGTGCCCTTCCCGCCGAGCGGGAGGGCTCAGGCCATCTGGCGCCGCACCAGCTCATGGAGCTGCCCGCCCGTGTCCGCGAGGAGCTCGGCGGGCGGCCCCTGCTGGACGACACGGCCGTCCGCCATGACGATCACGCGGTCGGCGTCCAGCACCGTGGACAGCCGGTGCGCGATCACCACCCGGGTGGCACGCAGGGACCTCGTGCTCTCGATGACCGTGCGCTGGGTCTCGTTGTCCAGCGCGCTGGTCGCCTCGTCGAAGAACAGGATGCGGGGCCGCCTGACCAGGGCCTGGGCGATCATCAGCCGCTGGCGCTGCCCGCCGGAGATCGCGCCGCCGCCGGAGATCATCGTGTGCAGGCCCATCGGCATGCGCTTGATGTCCTCGGCGAGACCCGCCATGGCAGCGGCCTCCCACGCCTCCTCCTGGGTGAAGACCTCGGCGCCGCAGATGCAGTCCAGGATCGAGCCCGACAGCGGCTGGGCGTTCTGCAGGACGACCCCGCACTGCCGGCGCACAGCCGCCTGGTCCAGCGAGGTCAGATCCTGGCCGTCGTACAGCACACTGCCCGAGACGGGGCGGTCGAAGCCGATGAGCAGCCTCAGCAGCGTCGACTTGCCGCACCCGCTGGGTCCGACGATCGCGACGAACTCACCCGGCCGCACGGTCAGCGACACCTCGTCGAGGACCACCGGACCGTCGTCGGTGTAGCGGAAGGAGACGCCCCTGGCCTCGATCTCCCCGGACAGCGGGCCCGGCTGCGTGCTGACGCCGCGTACCTCGGGTGCCTCGTCGAGCACCGGCTTGATCTGCTCGAACATCGGCAGGACGGCGGCGGCGGACACGAACGCGCCGGTGAGCTGGGTGACAGCCGTCAGCAGCATCGTCACGGACGTGTTGAAGGTCAGGAACTCGCTCGCGGAGAGGGAGCCGCGGGCCGGACCCGCCAGCAGCATGAAGACGGCCAGCGAACACAGCGGCAGATAGACGGCGTTGAGCACCGTCGTCATGTTCTTGATCCGGCCGGCCCGCTTCTGCAGTTCACGGCTGCGGGCGAACTCCGCGGCCCATGCCCCGTAAGCGAAACTCTCCGCCGCGGCGACCCGCAGCTTCGGAAGCCCCCGCAGTGTCTGGAAGGCCTGGTTGTTGAGCTTGTTCCCCAGCACGACCAGCTTGCGCTGCCAGCGCAGTTCCCACATGCCCATCGTCAGGAACACCCCGGCGACGACCACCAGCATCGCGACGGCGGTGAGCGCCAGCGGGACGCTGAACCAGAGCAGCAGACCCAGGTTCACGGCCCCGAGCGTGCCCGCCTGTACCACCACGGGGCCGGTGCCGGACAGCACGCGCCGAATGGCGCTGACACCCATCGCGGCGCTCGCCAGCTCCCCGGTGGACCGCTCGGTGAAGAACCGCGTCGGCAGCCGCAGCAGCCGGTCCCACACCGCGGGCTGGAGCGTGCTCTCGACACGCCCCTCCATCCGCAGGATCGTGAGGTTCTGCAGCAGCATGAACGCGGCCGAGACCACCCCCGTGATGATCACCGCCAGTGAGACCCGCACGATGAGCCCGGTCTCCGCGTTGGGCACGTACACGCCGAGCACCCGGCCCGTCGCGATCGGCACCAGAGAGCCCAGCGCGACCGTCACCAGTCCGGTGAGCACCAGCCTGCGCAGATCGGCCCTGGTGCCGAACAGACCGAAGCGAAGCAGCTGCCACTTGCCCAACGGCCGCTCGGGCAAGGCCCGGTAGAACATCACCGCGCGATCCTCGAACTCCTCCGCGCACCCACCGTCCACACGGCTGCGCCGCCCGGTCAACGGGTTCACCGCCTCGTAGCGGCCCCGGCGCCACAGCAGTGCCACCGGCGCGCCGGACGCGGCCCGACGGCCCACCAGCGGACCGGAGTCCACCCGCCACCAGCGCCCGTCGAGCCGCACCGCTCGGGTCCGTACGCGGGAGGCGACGGCGACCCGCTCGACCGGATCGATCCGGTCGCTCACCGCACCGCCCGCGCCGGGCTCGGACAGGACGATCCCCGAGTCCCCGGCAACCAGACGGCAGGCCGCGTACACCGCGTCGTCCGAGGCGCCGGCCGATGGCGCGGAGCCCTTCCCGGAGCGGCCGATCGAGGTCAGGAGCGCCTGGTCGGCCTCCTTGCGGACGGCCTCACCCGCCTTCATCCCGGCCGCGGTCCGGTCCTCGTGCGCCCGCTCCAACTGCTCGATCCAGCGGTCCAGGGCCGACAGCAGGCGGTACTGCTGGTTGACCATCCCCTGCCACATCGCGGCGTCGACCAGCAGGTCGCCCGCCGCCTCCGCGCTGAAGGCGGCGCCGTACTGGACGTCCCCGGGCGACACCGGCAGCCACAGGACGTCGTCGTCACCGACCGGTTCGTCGACGGCGGTCCGTCCGTCCAGCGGGGCTTCGAAGAGAACACGCCGGCTGCGGCCCATGCCCAGGGAGAAGGCGTGCTCCAGCAGGCTCAGCGTCGCGTCACCGGTGTCGTAGTGGCTGCGGTACTGACCGTCCCAGGGCCCCTGGTCGGCGTACTCGGGCCGGTACAGCTCGCGCAGCGGGACCCGGCGCAGCGCGCACTGCTGGAGCGGTCGCCCCACCAGAGTGTGCTGCGGGCCCTCGACCGGACCCAGTACGAGGGCTCCGGCCTCCAGCCGGCCCAGGAAGTGCCAGTGCCCCTGCTCCGCCGCGTCCACCGCGAACAGGTCGAGGGCGCCGTCCACGACCAGCCACAGCACCTGCGGCCCCTCGAGCGAGAGACTCCGCAGCCCGGTGCAGTCCACCGGCGAGCCCAGTGCTCCCAGCGCGTCGATCACCGGGTCCCGCCCGGGAGCGCCGGCCCCGGCCGCGAGGGGGTGTACGGATGCCATTTCAGTGCTCCCTGACCAGCTCGGCGTACGGGCCTCCGGCGGCTGCCAGCTGCTCGTGCCGGCCGCGCTCCACCACCGTCCCGTGGTCCAGGACCACGATCTCGTCGCTGTCGCGCACCGTGCTCAACCGGTGCGCGATCACCACACAGGCGCAGCCGCGCCGCCGCAGGTTGTCGATGATGATCCGCTCCGTCTCGGCGTCCAGCGCGCTGGTGACCTCGTCCAGGACCAGGATGCTGGGACGGCGTACGAGGGCCCGGGCGATCTCCAGGCGCTGGCGCTGACCGCCGGAGAAGTTGCGGCCGTCCTGCTCCACCCGGCTGTGGATGCCCCGGGGGCGGCGGGCCACCACGTCGTACAGCGCGGCGTCCCGCAGTGCCTCGGTCACCGCGTCGTCCGGGACCGAGGGATCCCACAGCGCCACGTTGTCGCGGACCGTCCCCTCGAAGAGGAAGACGTCCTGGTCGACGAAGGACACCGAAGCGGCCAACGCACCCCTCGGGATGTCCTCCAGACGCTGCCCGTCGATGCGGATGACGCCCTCCCAGGGACTGTAGAGACCCGAGATGAGCCGCGAGACGGTCGACTTGCCGCTGCCGGAACCGCCGACCAGGGCGACCTGCTGCCCCGGACCCACCGCCAGCGAGAAGCCGGTGAGCAGGGGCTTGTCGAGCGGGCTGTAGCCGAAGGTGATGTTCTCCAGCGTCACATGGCCCTTGAGCCGACGGGTGCTCGCCGCGGGCTCGCGGCGTGAGTACAGCGCGTCGACCGGGAAGTTCTCGACGTCCTTCAGCCGGGCCACGTCGGCCGCGAAGTCCTGGATCCGCCCCGCGACCCCGTTGAGCCGGGTGACCGGCGCGGTGAACCGCGTCACCAGCGCCTGGAAGGCGACGAGCAGACCGATCGAGATGTGCCCCTCGACAGCCCTGAGCCCGCCGATCCACAGGATCAGCGCACTGTTGAGCGTGGCGAGGAGTGGCGCGACGACACCCAGCCAGGCGCTCGGGACCCCGAGACGCTGCTGCTCCTCCAGGGTGGTCGCGTGCTGCCCGGCCCACCGGCGGAAGTACCCGTTCTCGCCGCCGGTGGCCTTCATCGTCTCGATCAGCTGGAGACCGGTGTACGAGGTGTTCGTCAGCCTGGCGCTGTCGGCCCGCAGCTTCTGGGTGCCGGTGGCCCGCAGCCGTACGACGATGCGCATCGCGACCACGTTGAGCAGGGCGATCCCCACTCCGACGACGGTCAGCTGCGGATCGTACGTCCACAGCAGGAACGCGTAGAGGAGTACGACGATGCCGTCCACACCCGCCGCCGTGAGATCCCTGGCGAGCGTCTCTGCCACCGCGTCGTTCGACTGCAGGCGCTGGACGAGGTCGGCGGGGCTGCGCTGGGCGAAGAAGGTGACCGGCAGCCTGAGCAGATGCCGGAAGAAGCGCGCGCTGCCGAGCGTGGACGAGATGATGCGCCCCCTCAGCAGGTTCGCCTGCTGAAGCCATGTCAGTACGACGGTGAGCGCCACCATGGTGCCCATCGCGCCGAACAGCACGCCGAGCAGTGAGGTCTGCCGGCCGATCAGGAACATGTCGATGTACGTACGGCTCAGGGCCGGCAGCGTCGCTCCGACGGCGACCAGGAGCAGGCTGGCCAGCAGGGCGACCAGCATCGTGCCCGTGGTGCCGCGCAGCCGGGCCGGCAACGCGGCCAGCACACCGGGCTTGCGGCCGCCGCGCCGGAAGTCCTCACCGGGTTCCAGCACGAGGGCGACCCCGGTGAAGCTGGTGTCGAAGTCCTCGGTCGGTACGAACCGCCTGCCCTTGTCGGGGTCGTTGATGTGCACGCCCCGCCGCCCGAGGCGGCGCCCCGTGCCGTCGTAGACGACGTAGTGGTTGAACTCCCAGAACAGGATCGCTGGGGCGCGCACCTCCGCCAGCGCGGCGGGCTCCATCTGCATTCCCTTGGCCCGCAGACCGTAACTGCGCGCCGCCTTCAGCACGTTGCTCGCGCGCGAACCGTCGCGTGAGACACCGCAGGCGATGCGCAGCTCCTCCAGCGGCACGTGCCGGCCGTAGTGGCCGAGCACCATCGCCAGCGAGGCGGCCCCGCACTCCACGGCCTCCATCTGGAGCACCGTCGGGGTGCGCACGGTCTTCGTGCGTCCGGGCCTCGGGGCCGGACGGGACCGGCGTCTGCCGCCAGGCCCGTTCTCGGGCCGGTGTCTGCCGCGGCCGGAAGGCGGCAACTGCTGTGCGGCGGGGGAGGGGTGAGGCGCGGTCACGGGAGGAGCCAATCGATCGGGCGCTGGTCGGCCAGCCGGACTGAGCCGTCGGCCAGGGTCATGGAACCGATCGCGTACGGAGGACCGTCGGCAGAGGACCACCGGTAGCCGGACTCCGTGGCGTCCGAGCGTTCGATCCGCACCAGGACCGCCGACGGCCGCCCGTGCCTGGAGAACTGGGCGCCCAGCTGTGCGTCGCCGAGGAAGCGGGTGATCTGCTGCTGTGTCTGCGCGGTCCTGCCGACGGCGGCCACCTTGCCGCGCAGCACCCCGTACTGCTGGGCGGGTACCGACTGCACCTTCAGGTCGACCCGGGCGCCCACGGGGACCGAAGCGGCGGAGCCGCCGGACACGTACAGCAGGACGACCAGCGGATCGTCGGGGCCGTCGATCCGCTCGACGCTCGCCACGTCGGCGCCGGTGCCCACGACCGCGCCGATGGTGGCCGTCACCGAGGTGAGGCGGCCGGGGTCGATCGTCCGGACGACCTTGTCACCCTTCTCCGTACGGACCGTGAGCAGTGGGGCGTCGGCGGGGAGGGTCTCGCCCTCGTCGGCGAGCACCTCCGTGACCTGGCCGGCGACCGGGCTCTGCAGGACGTAACTGCCGCGGGAGTGCGTGAGGATGCCGGGGGCGTCGAGTGTGCTCGCGACCGAGCCCGTCATGGCCCAGAAGCAGGCCGCGCCCATCACGGCGACGGTGACGCAGAGGACGAGCAGGCCTTGGGGTCGGGCGAAGCGCACCGGCAGATCGAGCTGTTCGGGCGACTGCAGCTTGGAAAGCGCCTGTTGGCGGAACTGCATGAAACTCTTCCCTCACCTGTCGACGGTCGGCACCGAGCCCCGGAACCGACGGGTTCCGGGGCTCGGCGGGGTGCTGCCGTCTCTCAGAGACCGGCGGTGAGGCCGGTGGCCAGGCCGGTGACCGCGCCCGTGTTCACACCGGTGGCCGACTCGACGAGACCCGTGACCGAGCCGACGACGCCGGAGACGGGGACGATGCCCTCGACGGTGCCCGTGACGTTGCCCGCGAGGCCGCCGATGAGGCCGCCCGAGACGTTGTCGAGGTCGTTGTCGGAGATCTCGGCGGTCTCGACCTGGGGGGTGTAGTTCATGATGAGCGCCCTTCGTATGGAAATTGCTTCTGTACGGAAACCCGGTGGTGCGGCCTCCGTATGGGCCAGGATCAAAGCACGCCCGCACCTCGCGCAGCCAATCGAACTGCGGCGGATCCGTAGTCGTCGGCGCGCTTGAATCTTCTTTCGTGCAGAAGTGTTCATTTCGTGGCGGCAGTTCCTTCACGAGCTTCACCGGATGGATTCCTGCCGGTGCGACCGAGCGCCTCCCAAGTGGGCACTCCTGTCGCAAACTCCCCGCGCATCGGTCTGGACCAGGCATTTCGTGTCCGCACGCGTGATCGGTGTGCGCATGCCGTGTGCAGATTTCCCGGGATCGGGAGGCCGGCTCAATTCCGGTCGAGGGCGTGATTCATGGAGAACGGGTTCGGAAGCTATCGCTATTCACGAGAGCGTAAAAGGTGAGTCGGTCTCTATTTTCTGTGCCCTTCGAATGGTGGTCGGCGACCCATTTATGAAGTGTTTTCCGGCAGGTGTGCCCGTGATGCGTTCCTGTCTCCGGAGAGGTGGAGGACCTGTGTCGCGCTGTCGCGTTCCGGTGTGGACGCGAAGGGTGGGGCGAGTCCGTCCGGAGGTGCGGGCGCTGTGTGAGCCTCCGAAGTCGATTCATCCGATGAAACGTGTGCACCACCCTTCACCCCGGCGGTGCGCGGCGCTAGCATCGTGGTGCTCGATGGGAGCGCTCCCACCCTTTGTCGGCCCTGTATCGCCGCTGAGCGGCGTACCAGCTCGGAGAGGACGTTTCCGTGCACTTGAGCGCCAGACCCGTCGCCGTCCTGTTGGCGGCACTAGCCCTGACCGCCGGGTTGTCGGTCACCGGACCCCCGGCCTTCGCGCGTTCCGACGAAGGGCGTGACACGGCCCAGGCATCGGATGTGTCGATCGCGGCGGACACCTACACCTGGAAGAACGCACGGATCGACGGCGGTGGCTTCGTGCCGGGCATCGTCTTCAACCGGTCCGAGAAGAACCTCGCCTACGCGCGCACCGACATCGGCGGCGCGTACCGGTGGGACCAGGCCGGCAAGCGGTGGACGCCACTGCTGGACTGGGTGGACTGGGACCGGTGGGGCTGGTCCGGTGTGGTGGGCCTCGCCTCCGACACCGCCGACCCCGACAAGGTCTATGCCGCCGTGGGCACGTACACCAACAGCTGGGACCCGACGAACGGGGCCGTGCTGCGCTCCTCGGACCGCGGCGCCTCCTGGAAGGCCGCCACGCTCCCCTTCAAGCTCGGCGGGAACATGCCGGGACGCGGGATGGGCGAGCGGCTCGCGGTCGACCCGAACAAGAACTCCGTGCTCTATCTGGGAGCCCCCAGCGGCAAGGGGCTCTGGAGGTCCACGGACTCAGGGGTCACCTGGTCCGAGGTGACCGCCTTCCCCAACCCCGGCAACTACGCGGCTGACCCGTCCGACACCAGCGGATACGGCAGCGACAACCAGGGCATCGTCTGGGTGACGTTCGACGAGCGTTCCGGCAGCGCGGGCAGCGCCACCCAGGACATCTACGTGGGTGTCGCCGACAAGGCGAACACCGTCTACCGCTCCACGGACGGCGGCGGCACCTGGTCCCGGATCCCCGGCCAGCCGACCGGCTACCTCGCGCACAAGGGCGTACTCGACTCGGCGACCGGCCACCTCTACCTCACGCTGAGCGACACGGGCGGGCCGTACGACGGTGCCAAGGGGCGGATATGGCGGTACGACACCGGGTCCGGCGCGTGGAAGGACGTCAGCCCGGTTGCGGAGGCGGACACCTACCACGGCTTCAGCGGGCTCTCCGTCGACCGGCAGGAACCCGGTACCCTGATGGCCACCGCCTACAGCTCGTGGTGGCCCGACACCCAGATCTTCCGCTCCACCGACAGCGGTGCGACCTGGACGAAGGCCTGGGACTACACCAGCTATCCGAACCGATCGAACCGCTACACGCAGGACGTCTCCTCGGTACCCTGGCTCAGCTGGGGCGCCACCCCCTCCCCGCCCGAGACCTCACCCAAGCTGGGCTGGATGACGGAGGCCCTGGAGATCGACCCGTTCGACTCTGACCGGATGATGTACGGCACGGGCGCGACGGTCTACGGCACCGAGAACCTCACGTCCTGGGACTCAGGCGGCCGGTTCACCATCACACCCATGGTGAAGGGGCTGGAGGAGACGGCCGTCAACGATCTGGCGAGCCCGCCCTCGGGCGCGCCGCTGCTGAGCGCCCTCGGCGACATCGGCGGCTTCCGGCACACCGACCTCGACGCGGTGCCCGCCATGATGTTCACCTCGCCGAACCTGGACTCGACCACCAGCCTGGACTTCGCGGAGACGGCCCCCGGTACGGTCGTCCGGGTGGGCAACGCCGACGCTGCCCCGCACATCGGCTTCTCCACCGACAACGGCGCCAACTGGTTCCAGGGATCCGAGCCTTCGGGGGTCACCGGAGGAGGCACCGTCGCCGCCGCCGCGGACGGCAGCGGATTCGTCTGGAGCCCCGAAGGCGCGGCCGTGCACCGGACCACCGGCTACGGCCACTCCTGGACCCCCTCCACCGGGATCCCGGCAGGCGCGACCGTCGAGTCGGACCGGAAGAACCCCAGGAAGTTCTACGGATTCAAGGCCGGCACGTTCTACGTGTCGACCGACTCCGGCGCGAGCTTCACGGCGAAGGCGACCGGGCTCCCGGCCGAAGGCAACGTCCGTTTCAAGGCGCTGCCCGGTACCGAGGGCGACATCTGGCTCGCGGGCGGCGCGTCGACCGGGGCGTACGGGCTCTGGCGCTCGACCGACTCCGGCGCCAGCTTCACGAAGTCCTCCGGTGTGGACCAGGCGGACAGCGTCGGCTTCGGCAAGGCAGCCCCAGGGGCTTCGTACCAGAGCGTCTTCGTCAGCGCGAAGATCGGCAACGTACGCGGCATCTTCCGTTCCACGGACGCCGGGGCCACCTGGACGCGGATCAACGACGACGCGCACCAGTGGGGCTGGACCGGTGCCGCGATCACCGGGGACCCGCGGGTGTACGGCCGGGTCTACGTCTCGACGAACGGCCGCGGCATCCAAGTGGGGGAGTCCTCGGGCACCGGCGGCGGAGGCACGGATCCGGACCCGGGTCCGGGCGGTCCCCCGGCCGATGGCGACTGTTCGGTGACGTACGAGGTCACCAACCAGTGGGCCGGTGGCTTCCAGGCCGACGTGACGGTCACGAACACCGGCAGCACCTCCTACGACGGCTGGCAGCTCGGCTGGACCTTCCCCGGAGGCCAGAAGGTCACCCAGATGTGGAACGCCACGCACCAGCAGGACGGCGCGAAGGCCACCGCGAGGAACGTCGCCTGGAACGGCGAGGTGGCGCCCGGATCGTCCGCGGGCTTCGGCTTCACGGGCACCTGGACGGCCACGAACGCGGAGCCGGGCGCCTTCACGGTGGACGGTGAGGCCTGCGCCGTCGCCTGATCCCGGGGGTCGGCGCGGACCAGGGGGCCGCGCCGGCCCACACGGGGTGAAATGGACATATCGCCCATGGTGTGCTGCATTTGAGTGACCTGATCTCACCCTGGGAGGCACCGGTGGTGGACGTCGACGTGCTGATCGCGGGCGCTGGTCCGGTCGGGCTGACCGCGGCGGCCGAACTGTGCCGGCGTGAGATCTCGTGCCGGGTCGTGGACCGGCTCCCCGGACGGCTGCCGTACGCCAGGGCCGTGGGCGTCCAGCCCCGAACGTTGGAGATCTGGGACCGGATGGGAATGATCCGCGAGGCCATGGAGGCCGCCGTCCCGATGCGGGGACAGCTGACCTACGTCAACGGCGAGGAACGGGCGCGGATCGACCTGGACCTCCCCCCGGAGATCCCGTACCGCTTCGCCGCCCTCCCGCAGTACGAGACCGAGCGCCTCCTCGAGGACCTCCTGCGGCGCTGGGGAGGGCACGTCGGGAGAGGCACCGAACTCGTCTCCTTCGAGCAGGACCTGGGCGAGGTCAGGGCCGTCCTCCGTGCCCCGTCCGGCGGCCGGGAGGAGGTGACGGCCCGCTACCTCCTGGGCTGCGACGGCGCCCACAGCGCCGTACGCAAGGGGCTCGGACTGTCCTTCGAGGGTGGAGCCCTCCCCGAGGAGTACATGCTGGGCGACGTCGAGGTCGACTGGGACCTGCCGGCCGGGTACGGCGTCCGCTCCACGCACGTCGTCGACGGCCGGACGGACGACCTCCTCGTGTGCATCCCGCTGCCCGGCGATCACCGCTACCGGATGTCGATGCGCACCCCGCCCGAACTCTCCGGGGCGGGAGGCGCCGGCGCCGACGGGGTGGCGCACGGCCTGAGCGGTGAGAAGGGCCCGCTGCCCGGGATCGAGCACATCCAGGCGGTGCTTGACCGGCTCTCACCGCGGCCCACGACCGCCTCCTCGCTGCGCTGGTCCTCGGTCTTCCGCATCAGCCACCGGATCGTCGACCGCTACGGCGCGGGGCGGGTGTTCCTCGCCGGTGACGCCGCGCACATCCATCCGCCCACCGGCGCCCAGGGGATGAACACCGGCATCCAGGACGCCTTCAACCTGGCGTGGAAACTCGCCGCGGCCGTCCGGGGCCACGCCGGCCCCCGACTGCTGGAGAGCTACGACGCCGAACGACGGCCCGTCGGGGAGGAAGTCGTGGCGCGGACGCTCCGCCACGCCCGGACCGGAGTCGGGGGCGAGGCGGAGGCGCCCGCGACGCTGTTGCTCCGCGAGGCCCAGCTCCTGCTCGGCTACCGGGACAGCCCTGTCGTGGGGCCGGGCGGCGGGGCCCGGGACGGGCCGGCCCCCGGCGACCGGGCGCCCGACTGCGGCGGCCTCCTGTACGCGCTGGGCGCCTTCCCCGTACGGCTGTTCACCCTGCTCAGGGAACGGGACCACACTCTGCTGCTCTACGCGGACGACGAGGACCGGGCGGCGGCGTTCGACGAGATCGCGTCCCGTGCCCGTCACGCCGGGCACGGCATGCTGAACAGCTGCGCGGTACTCGGCTCCGGGGTACGTGCCCCGGCGCTGCGTATCCCCGCGGTCCACGACGGAGCCGGCGAGTTCCGCCGCGTCTACGGCGCGCGGGGTGGTGAGGCGTTCCTCGTGCGGCCGGACGGCCACCTCGGGCTGCGTACCGCACCTGCGGACGGGCCGGAGCTGTCGGCCCATCTGGCCGTGCTCCTCGGTACGTGAAGCGGGGATCCGGCAGCGACCGGCTGCCGGACCCCCGCGTAGTGGGTGAGCTGAGCGCCGCTCACCTCACCTCGTCTCGCCTCAGGGGAAGGACACCACCTGGGACGGGATGGTCGACGTACCGGAGGTCGGTGCTCCGGTGTTGTTGATGACGTGTTCGTACTGTCCTTGGCCGCCGAGGGAGACGACGAGGAGGTCGTGGAACTTGACTCCGGGTTTGACGGGTGCCTG